>CALOEN010000001.1:0-17689 GCA_942492335.1 uncultured beta proteobacterium
GCGGTCTGCCCTCGGAAGATCGCTGCCCATGCACACGCGCACCATTTGCGCGCCACCGCCGTCACCGGGAATGTGATGCAGATAACGCGGATGCGCAATGTCGGTCACATCGATGATCGATGTGCCGCTGGGTTCGTTGGCGCCGGTCAGCAGAATTGCGTGCCGTGCCACCATGATGGCCGATATAGGCGATCCAGCGCCCGCCCTGTTCCTGGATCACCGGCTGATAGGCGCCGCGCCCCTGCAAATCGTGATAGCCCGTGAGTTTCATGTCCCGGCTCTCGGGCTGCTGTGCCATCGCAGCAGTCGCCACCAGTAGCAGGATGCTTCCGCACAAGAACTTTCCCGCTTTCATGCACTCTCCGCTTGAAAATGTAATTGAGGTCATATGCACCACGACGAATGATATCAATGAATCGAGTGCCGCGACCCGGCCGGCCACTACAACCATTTGCGCCACCGGATGAGCGCAATCGCACCGATGGCCACCAGGATCAGAAAACCGCAGACCAGCCAGAACCCCACCGGATTGTGTGAGTCGGGTATGCCTGCCACGTTGATGCCGAGCAGGCCGGTGATGAAGCCGAGCGGCAGAAAGACCGTGCTCACGAGGGTCAGCTTGTGCATGGTGCGGCCCAGCCGTAGGTCATGGCGCTTGCGAAGCTGGTCGAGAATCAGGGTGACGCGTTGATGAGAGTAATCGAGCGTGCTGATGAGGCGTTCCGGGTACTCTGCCGCCCGTCGCAGACGGCTGGCTTCAGTAAGGCCGGGCACATCGTCGGGATTGAATGCGAGGAGCGATAGCTCGTTGCGCAGTGGAACGAGATGGCGACGCAACGCGAGCACCCGCCGCGCAACCAGCAGGACGGCATCATCGAGGCCTTCTTCCCCGGCCACCATCGCCTTGTCCTCGAGGTCATCCATTGTCTCTGATAGCCGCGCGATTTCCGATTCGAGCGGTCTCACCAGGGCAGTGACGATAATCGGCAACAAGCGCGAGACGCCGCCGCCCCCATTCTGCCCGGCGTAACGAGCGAGCGCGCCCTCAACGAGCGATCCGGTGCCGTAGCATACGGTCACCAGCCGGTTCTCCTCTATCAAAACATTCACACCGATCAGCTCGTCGTGGTTCGCATCCCCGGCTCTAACCAGGCTGATTACGATCGACGAACCCGACTGGGTGCGCCCGCTGTGGGTCGGCGCAGTGGCGACAAGTTCCTTCGTCGCCTCCTCGAGACCGCTTTGACTTTTGATCCAGTCACGATCGGCTTCGTCCCGGCCATCGAGGACGAGACACTCCAGAGATTGCGCGTCATCTCGGGAAGAACTGGTTCTCGGAAACGACAAGAGTCTCATGAGGTCCCTAACGAGGTGCTTGTGCGTCGCTGCCGACACGAACCGCGAACGGGAGCGCGGGGTAGTAAACGCCAGCATCGCCAAATTGTTTGACAATGGCTTGCTGAATCTCTGCACCTGCGGGCACGTAATCAGGTATCTTGACCCAGGGTTTGACAGCGATCCTGATCGATGTATCAGCGAGTACGCTCACTCCGATAATTGGCGCGGGCTCCTCAAGGACCCGAGAATTGGCTTTCACTACTTCGCTGATTGCCGCGAGCGTGCGGCCCAAATCATCAGCTCGCGTAATGCTTACACTCAGGTCAAGTTGCCTGACCTGGCCGTAGTTGTGCAGGATCTCCCCGACAATCTTGCGGTTGGGAACTACAACCACCGAGTAGTCCATATGACTGAGTGTGGTGGAAAAAAGGTCGATAGCCTCGATTTTACCCTCAGCCCCCACGATAGAAATGTAATCGCCCACGCGGAACGGACGCGTGAAGATGATCGTAAGGCCGGCCGCGAGATTGCCCAAGACCCCCTGCATTGCAAGCGCTATGCCGGCACCGGCCACGCCCAGGCCGGCGATCAGCGGCAGCAGGTCGATGCCGAGATTCTGCAGCGCCATGATCAGGAAGATTCCCATGACCAGCAGGTGGGCAAGGCGCGCGAGCAGCAGCCGCACCGGTGGTTCGAGGTGGAGCTTGTCAAGCCAGCGGTCGAAGATCGCGCTGATCCAGCGCGCGACGTAGGAGCCGGCCACAAGGATCAAGATCGCAACGAGCACCTTCGGGCCAAACTTGATGGTGAGGTCGATGACTGTGCTCTTGGCTTGCTCCAGTTCTGAGAGTTGGTTCAGCATAGGATTGACCCGGAAGAGTCTCGAGAATATCGCGACGATTGCGGCAGCATGAAAGAATTTGGAAATATCATGAAATTCTCCGCGTGCCGCTGCATTCTGTTATTTGATTGCCTCAAACGATAGCTTCACCGGCACGCCGTTGCTTGTAACTTCGCCCACCGCTTCCGCTGGTTTTTTGCCCAGCCGCGCCGGATCGAATTTGAGACGATTGGTAAACGCGTTGATAATCGCGTCGGCGCGTGCAGTGGCAAGATCCGAAAGTGCCGAGGCCGGCAACACGCGCAATTCGATCAAGCGCTTATAGATGGCTTCGTACAGCGCACGGTCGCCGGCACCGCGGCCAATCAGGGCCAGCGCCGGATTAACTCGGCTGACTTCGTGTCCCGCGGTTTTACGGAAAGCGTCGAAAAACTGCGCGACGGCGTCGTCGCCGGCGCTCTCGGTGAGCATGTTTTCCAGAGCGCGCTGTGTCTTCGCGCTGTCAAAGTCAACGGGGCCCGGGTCTTCGCCCTTGGCCAACTTGAGTCCCTCGCGCGCGGCAAGCTCGGCGCGCACGGCTTGTGTGCGCAGCGCGCGGCTGTCGCCATCCTTGTCATACAGACCCTGCACCATCAGCTTGAGCTGCGGGCGTTTCTGCAGGCCATCGACAATGCGCCGTAATTTCTCGTATTCGGTGGGCAGGATGCGCATGCTGCCCGGGTCAAACACGATGTTGCCAGACTCTTCGGTATTGCTGCCACCGAACAATGCACCCAGCGCCCGGAACGGCGCCGTGATGATGCGCGTGATCACGGAACTGATCGCCTGCATGATTAACGGGCCATAGCTGAATTCCGGATTGTCGACATTGCCGGACACCGGGATGGCGAGGTCGATCTTGCCGTCGCTGTCGGTGAGCAGCGCAATCGCCAGGTCCAGCGGTAGATCGACTGCCGAGGGGCTTTCCACGCGCTCGCCCAGCTTGAACTGCTCCAGCATCACCTTGTTTTCGCCGGCCAACTGGCTGTTGTTGAGTTTGTATTGCAGATCCAGAGACAGCTTGCCCGAGGCGATCTTGCGGCCGGCGAACGTTGCCGTATAGGGGCTGAGCGGTGTCAGCTCAATATTGCGGAACGTGACGGCGATATCGGTGAATTTTTTTGGCGCAAAAGCCTGAAGCGTGCCTTCGGCGCGCGCCAGCCCGTAATCCTCGATACGACCTTCGAATTTCAGGCTGGCGCGCGAACCGGGAGCCGAGGACAGCCCGTTGGCCGAGCCGCCCAGCGTCTTGATGTGGGTTGTGAAAGGCAGCACCAAGCTTAAGTCGGAAAAATCCATGGTGCCGCGATCGACGCTGACGCGATTCAGACTGCTCGCCAGTGGCACGCCGGTGTCGGCTGCCGGGGTTGCCGCGGCAGCCGACGCTTCCCGCTGACGCATGATGCCCCCAAGGTTGGTGGAGCGGTCCTTGTTGACGATCAGTCTGGCGTAAGGCTGGGCAAGGTTGATCTGCGCAATGCTCAGCCGGTTGTCTGCGCTGTTGAAATCGATGCTCGAGGCGGCCAGGCGCCGCCAGCTGAACAGCCGTTCGCCGGAGCCTTCGGTTTTGAGATCGATATCGGTAATTGCCGCCGAACCGGTGTAGCGAATCGCCGCCGGGTTGCTTTTGCCGTTCCAGATCACGCGCCCGCTGGCTCCGGCTTTGCCCGATGCCAGCGTCAGTGTGGTGTGGTGATTCAGCACGCTCTCGAGCGGCGACAGCGCGACATCGGTTGCCTCGAAGCGTATATCCGCCGTCTGGTGCTGCAAATCGACAGTGCCCTTGGCCTGCAGGGCGCCGCCCTGCTTGATCTGCAGCGCGAGCTCGACCGGGCTGGTGTTGCGGTACGGCACCGCGATATTCGATGCCGAACCGCGCACATTTTCCAGATCGAAGGCCGTGGCCGGCTGGAAGGTTCGGTCCATCAATGCCACTGCGTAACCGGAGATTTCGGCACGGTCCAGCGTAATGTCGAAACCGGCATCCTGCAGCGGCTTGTAGCGCCGCGCGGCAAACAGCCCGACCAGCTGGAAGCTGCCGTCGGCCTCGCGCACGATCCGCGTTTTGCCGTTCACCAGCCGCAGCAGCCCGGCATGCACGGTTTTCTGTTGCAGGTCGAACGCGATGTCCGCAAGTTCGCCGGTGGCCAGGGTGATCGGCGCTTCCTTGTCATCGATTGAGCGCAAGCTGACATCATTGATATTCAGCGCGCCGTTATTGATGATGACCTGAGATTGGTCGCCGATCGTGGCGGCAATGCCGAAACCGGCTTGCGCACCGGCGATGGTCATATGCAGCGGTTTGACGCGGCTATGGTCCGTCATGGCGAGCGCCAACGGGCCCATGTTGACTTTGGGCAGCGATATCTTCCATGCCGGCTTTCCAGCTGCATTTTCGCCAACAGGCGGCACGGCCGCTGCCTCAACCGGCCTGGCATCGTCGGTTGTGCTGACCAGCTTGGCCCAGTCCGGCATGCCTTCCACATCGATGGTGACGTTGAGCGCGCCGCCGGCAATATGCGCTGCCTTGAAGGCGAGGCTGCGCTGCCGCAAATCGAAGCTGCCGCCCTCGAAGGCGATCATTTCGAGCTTGGCAAGTTCTGCATCACTCGTTCGCTTCGCAATAGCGACATTTTTCATCCGGAAACCAATGTCGTCAGCCAGCAGGTCCAGCACGCCGTTGCTGTAGCCCAGCCGGTAGCGCAACTCCAGTTCATACGAACCGGCGGGCTCGGCGATCGCCAGATGATCGCGCACAAATTGCCAGGGCGTAGCCAACTTGGCGTCTTTCAGCGTGATTGACCCGCTGAAGTCTATCGGTGCCAGCGTGAACTTGCCCTGCCATTGCAGACTGCCGCCACCGGGCAGTTGCGCCATCAAGACTTGCTCACCGCGATGGTCGGGCAGAGTCGACACGTCGCGCATTTCAAAGTTCACCGTATTGAACTGTGCGCGTGCCGTGGGCTGCACCGTATTATCGGTGTAGCTGAAGGCACCATCAGAGATCACGAAGTGCTGCAACAGCATTCGAGGCAGTTGCGAGGAGTCAGCTTTGGGTTCGGTGGCCCCGGCCGCATCTGTAAGCGCAGATTTCAGCAATCGCGCCAGATTCAAACTTTCTTTGGCATCAAGTTCGGCATTGATGACCGGGCGGTCAATCTGGATCTGGCGGAAGGTCCATGCGCGGCGCAGCACGCTGCTCGCCTCAAAATCGACGAATATGCGGCCTACCCGCAAAGCCGGCGTACCATTTTTCTCGGTAATCGTCAGGTCGCTGGCCTCGAAGGTCAGAAGAAAGGGATTTATGCGTACCGCGGACACAGCCCCTTGTGCACCCAGTTGCTTATCGATCAGTGACGGCAACTGCTGCCGGAGAAGCCACGGCGCAAACAGGAATCCGCTAATCGTATAGATGAGCAGCAGGACCACACCGGCAATCGCCAGCCTGGATGTGGCAATAGCGCGCAGGCCGTTGATTTTGGAACCGGCGTTGCTCATGGAGATGGAGGGGCGACAAGTTCCTTCGTCGCCTCCTCGAGACCACTTTGACTTTTGATCCAGTCACGATCGGCTTCGTCACAACCATCGAGGACGAGACATTCCCGAGATTGCGCGGCATATCGGGAAGCACTGGTTCGCGTAAACGACAGGAATTTCAATTGGGTAGCGTATTTCTCAACGTAAGGTTGCGCGGCAAAGGTCCGCTGGGTCAGTCTCTATTTTACACCCCGCAGGGTGTGATTGTTGTACAACGTTCCTGCAAAATGTGTGCACGACACAACTTAACGCATCCGAATAGCAAGACGCCTCCGATTAGGCAGTGCGATCCGGCATCGCCAATAAAAAACGCCCCCGACAGGAGGGGGCGCTTAGATTGCGCTTCAAGGGGTCGGGCTGGTTACACCCGTCCCCTCGCCGTCCGCGGGATCAGTCGCGCTTTGCCTTCTCCAGCATCGCCGCCTGCAGTTTCTTGATGTCGGCAGGCGACAGCTGCGGGCGGTCGACCTTGACCGTCAGTTTGTGGAGTTTGGCGGTCAGCCGGAACGGCGGCTTGTAGTCGGCATCGTTCACGCCGGTCAGCGTGTCCGAGCCGATGTCGAAGCTCTCGTCCCACTGCAGGATCATCGGCAGCGTCTTCTTCATCGGCTTGGTATCGACCACTTTGCCGTCGACTTTCAGCGTGCCGGTGCCGGGCCGTGCAAGTCCGCTGAAGCTGTTGTATACGAGGGTGCCCACACCGATGCCGTCATATTTGAAGTCGAACTCGACCGTGTGCCGGCCCGGAGTCAGCGCATCCTTGCCTTCCCACTTGATGCGCTCGAGATCGACCATGTTCCACAGGAACACCGGTTTGCCCTTGAGCAGGTAAAAGCCGTAGCCGGCGAAACGCCCGCCCGAAGTCAGCATCATGCCCTCGGCGCCGCTCTGTGGTACCTCGATATCAGCCGTGATCGTGTACGAGGTGTTCAGCAGCAGCGGCGAATCGCCCTGCGGCAGGCCGACCATCGGCCGCGTATAGACGAACTCCGAGCGTCCGGCGGTAATGTTCGGACGCGGTGCGATGATGCGTGCCGCCACCGATGCATCCATCGGAAAGACCTGGTATTTCTTGGCCTCGGCGATGAACTTTTGCCTCATCTCCCTGACCTTCTGCGGGTGCTTCCCAGCAATGTTGTCGCTCTGACTGAAATCCTTGTTCAGGTTGAAGAGTTCGAATACCTGGTTGTTCAGCGGGTCCGGGTTGGCCGCACTGAAGGCTTCCCAAGGCGCGCGATCGACCTTGGTGCTGAGAAACCAGCCGTCTTCGTAGAGCGCCCACTGGCCCATCATCTCGAAATACTGCGTCTTGTGCCGCGAGGCCAGCTTGGCGTTCTTCGCGTCAAAGGTATAGGCGAAGCTCGTGCCCTCGATTGGCGCCTGCTTGATGCCGTCCACGACCTTGGGTGCGCGGATGCCGGCAGCCTCGAGGATAGTCGGCACGACGTCGATGACGTGCATGAATTGCTCGCGCAGGCCGCCCTTGTCCTTGATGCGCGCCGGCCACGACACCACCATGTTCTGGTTGGTGCCGCCGAGCTGAGAGGCATTCTGCTTGAACCACGAGAACGGCGTGTCGAACATCCACGACCAGCCGGCCGACATGTGGTTGTAGGTCTGTTCAGTGCCCCAGACGTCGTAGAACTTCATCTGCACATCGACCGGCACGCTGACGCCATTAAAGAACGCGACCTCGTTCGGCGTGCCGAGCGGCCCGCCCTCGGCGCTGGTGCCGTTGTCGCCGTTGATGTAGATGATCAGCGTATTGTCGAGCTTGCCCAGGTCCTCGAAGCTCTTGATCACGCGGCCAATCTCATGGTCGCTGTAGGCCACATAGGCGGCGAAGACCTCGACTTGCCGCAGGTAGAGCTTCTTCTGCTCCGCCGTCAACTGATCCCACTCCGGCAACACTTCCTTGGGCCATGGCGGCAGCTTGGTGTCCTTCGGAATCACGCCGAGCCGCTTCTGGTTTTCAAAAATCTGTTCGCGCACCTTGTTCCAGCCCGCGTCGAATAGCTTCATCTTGGCGATCTTTTCCACCCATTCCTTGGTCGGATGGTGCGGCGCGTGAGTGGCGCCCGGCGCGTACTTGATGAAGATCGGCTTGTCCGGCTGGATCTGGTGTATCCGGGTCATGTAGTCGATCGCGTCATCCGCCATGCCCGTGACGAGGTTCCAGCCCGGCTTGCCTTCAAACGGATAAATCTGCGTCGTGTTGCGGAACAGGTTTGGCGCCCACTGGTTGGCATCGCCGCCGACAAATCCGTAGAAGTATTCGAAGCCCATGCCGGTCGGCCACTGGTCGAACGGCCCGACCTGGCTCGCCGCGAAGGCCGGCGTGTTGTGGTCCTTGCCGAACCACGAGGTGGCATAGCCGTTGTCGAGCAGCATGCGACCGATCGTCGCCTTGTCCTTGGCGATGATGCTGTTGTAGCCGGGAAAACCCGTCGACTGTTCGGAGATCACGCCGAAGCCGGCCGAGTGGTGGTTACGCCCGGTGATCAGCGCAGCGCGCGTCGGCGAGCACAGTGCGGTGGAAAACATGCGGTTGTAGCGCAGGCCTTCTTTCGCGAGACGGTCCATCGTCGGCGTCGGAATGACGCCGCCGAAGGTGCTGGGCACGGCAAAACCGGCATCGTCAGTGATGATCAGGAGCACATTGGGCGCGCCCTTGGGCGGCACGATGCGGGGCGCCCACCATGGCTTCGACTGCAGGGCGTCGTTCTTGATGATGCCGCCGAACTTCGGGTCAGGCGCGGGCAGTTGCTCGCCGCTGAGCGACATCGTCGCGGATGGAGAACCCGGCGTGCCGTAGACTTTCTGCGCATGCGCAGCAGTGACAGACAAGGCGACTGCTGCCACCGCCAATACGATACCGGCCGGTTTGCGCATCCAGGCGCCCCAACGTTGATTTGCAATCTGCATGTGGCTACTCCTTCAGTACTTGTAAAGTGAGGATATTTAGTCGTGCGCCCGCAGCCGGGTCCCTGTGCGGGATCGGGGATGATATCAGACGATTTTCCTGGAACAAAAAATAAAACTTCGCGCAGGAATTGCTCAGACGACGAGCAGCGTAACCAATCTTGAGAAACACTGCAATATCATGATATTGAAGCGAACGACTTCAGCGAGTAGTTAGGCCCCATCAATAGCCTACCAACTGTATCCGCGGTCTAAAAGGCAAATTAGATATTGCTCAGCGTAACGCGACCTGCTATTTGGCGAAAGAGCACGGTACCTGCGCGCTTCCAGATCGGCTTTAGATCGATCAGACAGAATCATAGATAGACTAAGTGCATCCGAGCGCGTTGGTCGAAAATACCTGTCAATCTTCGCGTATCCAGGAAAGTAACGACCCGAAGAGAGAAATTCCGTCGCGTCTACACTGCCCAGGCGCGCTTTGTTTTCGGCCGATAGCGGGGTGACCCCTCCCCAGGGTTGTTCCAGGCAATCGAAGATGTTTTGCAACCGGGCACCATAAGTTGCCCGGGGTGGTGCCGCGAGCATGCCCACCTGTGGGGGAGGCTCCTCCTGGACAATCGGACTAAACCCTTGCGTACGCCACACTTCTATTTGGGCATACTGAAAGGCGCCTCTCTTGCCGTCGCACGGTCTGACCAGAGATATGTCGCCATCACGCTCTGCCGCAAGCTGACGTGCACTAACCTCCCAGGCAGTCTTGGTCGCCACGAAATATCCTAATCCATTAACCTCAGATACCACGAGATCTGCGTTTGGAACCTCGGATCCGGCCGACTGATCAACATCCTTGCAGTGCCGCTCCGAATGAACAACACGCACATGACCCGTTGCAAAACGATCTTCTTCGTATCCCATCGACAGACAACCTGATATCGACGCGCATGCGAAGCACAGGATCACCCTCAGGGCAGGCGCGATGAACTGGCGAAACATGAAAACTCGATGCATACACGTTGCTCGCTGATTGCCGGATCCATGTGCGATCGTCATTTTATTTAAAATTCCCCAGAGAGAGGAGATGACGGTGATTCCTCCCGATCCGGGAGGGTCAATAATGAAGGATGGCCTTATCGGTCATTGATGATTCTGTGATTTAGTGATTGAATAATGGCACTGCAGCGCGACAGGGGGCCTAATCACTTAATCACTTAATCACTTAATCACTTAATCACTTAATCACTTAATCACTTAATCACCTAATCACCTAATCACTGTTCTTCAGCTGTTTTTCAAACCACGGATAACCATTGGTCTGGCTTGCCGGGCGCACCGGATGCGTCGGGCGCACCCACGACGGGTTGAGCTGCGCCAGAGAGGTGACGCCCATCAACCCCATCGCCGTGCGTATCTCAATGTCCATCAGTTCGAGCATCCGTTTTAATCCTGCCTCGCCGCCCGCCGCAAGCGCCCAGCCAAGCATCTTGCCCACGCCGACGGCGCGCGCGCCGAGGCTGATTCGCCTTTCGCGGCGTCGGTGCCGCGCAGCACCCCGCCGTCCCACAGGATCTCGGCGCGGCCATCCACTGCCGCCACCACCTCCGGCAGCACTTCTATCGTGCCCTGCCCGTGATCGAGCTGGCGCCCGCCGTGGTTCGAAACGTAAACGACATCGGCGCCGTGCTCGACCGACAGCTGCGCATCCTCCGCCGTGGCAATGCCCTTGACGATGAGCGGCAGTTTGATGCGCTCCTTCATCCAGATGAGATCGCTCCACTTCAGGCCCATCTGAAAGCTGGGATCGCCGAAACCCTCGCGCACGTTGTTGCGGCCGATGATGTCGCGCTCGCGGCGCCCGTAGTAGTTGCGGTCCACACACACGCACAGCGCGCGGTAACCGGCTGCTTTGACCCGGTCGAGTATGTCTTCCACCCACTTGCGGTCAGCACGGACGTACAACTGGAAAATCAGCGGTTCCTTGACTGCTGCCGCGGCCGCTTCAAGGCTGGGCAGTGATGCGGTGCTGATAAAAGCGGTCGTACCATGCGCGACGGCGGCGCGTGCGACCGGACATACGCCCTCCTTGGGATTCACAAACCCCACGAAGCCACCGACCGGCGCAAGAAATACCGG
This sequence comes from uncultured beta proteobacterium, assembly GCA_942492335.1. Lineage (GTDB taxonomy): Bacteria > Pseudomonadota > Gammaproteobacteria > Burkholderiales > SG8-41 > CAKKQX01. The sequence continues at coordinate 10,808 of CALOEN010000001.1, forward strand.
GCTCGCGAGTTTCTGCCCGAGCAGTGTCGTGGTGATATCGATTTTCCGCACATCGACCAGCACCCGCTGACGCAGCGCCAGACTGTCGAGTGCGGTCCGGTTCCTGAGCAGCGACGTTTCGGAATCGGCACCGCCTGACAGATGGTCCCACAGGTGCTGCGGCAGCTTGCGGCGCGCCGCCAGTATGATCTCCTGAAGACTGACGAAATCCTGCGCGGCGGCCGGTTTGGCGCGCGCACGTGATGACGCGACGGTTTCGGTTTTTTTTGCAGAGATACGTTTCTTTGGTTTCAGCGCCATGTGCTTTCCTCGTTATTTCAGTGTTGTGGCCAGCCAGTCCGCGATCACGGGACGGGCCTTGTATTACACGTTGTTGCAGTCATGCACACCTTCTTCGTACACCACGGTAGTGGTCGGTCCTTTGACTTCCTTTTCCACCCGGTCGGCGTGTTCAGGCATTGCTTGTAAATTAAATACCCACACCCTTGAGCACATGCACCGGATAGCGCTCCCCTGCTCCGGCGCCAATTGCAAAGACTTCGCTCAAATGCGCGAGATCAGCGGCGCTCAGTTGCAATTCGACCGCCGCGACGTTCTGTTCCAGATTGCGCACATGGTTGGTTCCGGGAATGGGCACGATATCCTCACCCTGCGCGATTATCCATGCCAGCGCCACCTGGGCCGCAGAAGCGTGATTGCGTTCCGCCATGGCTTCCAGTTCCCGCACCAGGTCGATGTTAAGCGCCAGATTTTCGGGTTTGAACCGGGGGTTATTGCGCCTTCTGTCGTCCGGCGGCAGATCATCCACGCTCTTGATCGTTCCGGTGAGCAGACCGCGACCCAGCGGCGCGTAGGCGATGTAACCGACACCGAGCTCGCGGCAAGCCGCAAGGATGTCGCGCTCCATCTCGCGGTACCACAGCGAATATTCGGTCTGCAGCACCGTGATCGGATGCTCGCGATGCGCGCGCTTCAGCGTGCGCGCGCCCGCTTCGCATATGCCCAGGAAACGCACCTTGCCCTGGTTGATCAGCTGCGCCATCGCGCCTATGGTCTCCTCTATCGGCACGCCGGGATCGACGCGGTGCAGATAATAAAGGTCGATGACTTCGACACCGAGGCGCCTTAAGCTGGCCTCGCAGCACTCGACCACGTATCCAGGCCGGCCGTTGGTGCCCTTCTTGCCGTCGGGCAGATCGATATTGCCGAACTTGCTGGCAATCACCGCCTGGTTGCGTTGGCTTTTGAGGGCCCGGCCTAGCAATGTTTCGTGGCGGCCGCCCCAGTACGCATCGGAGGTGTCGAAAAAATTGATGCCCAGTTCAAGCGCACGCCGTATCGTTGCGTTGAATTCCGCTTCCAGCGGGTCGCCAAACTGTATCGCCTGGGTGCCGCGCCCCAGGCCGATGGTGGAAACCTGCGGACCGTTATGGCCAAGCCGGCGATATTTCACTTCAGCTCCGCCTCGCCCATGGCAGATAGCGCCGCATCACCCAATTCATAAGCCAATCTACAAATAGCCCGAAGGCGACCAGCGCCAGCACGCCGACGACGGCTTCGTTGTGTTTGAATGACCGCGCATGGGACAGAATATACATACCGACTCCGTCAAGGGAAATGAAGAACTCGGCGATCACCGCGCCCACCAGGGCTCGCCCGGACGCCAGACGAATGCCGGCAACAAGATACGGCAGCGACGAATGAAGCGTGTCGTCGAACCAGACATAGCGACGGCCGGCGCGATACGACTTGGCGACATCCAGGTATTCCGGCGGCACCGAACGGGCGCCGTCCCGGGCATTCATGGCAACCGAAAAAAATGCGGCGAACACGATCGTCGCCAGGCGGGCATTGTTTTCATATCCAAACCAGATTGCCAGCAACGGTAGTACTGCCACCATCGGCATCGCGTAAAAACCGTTGATGTAGAAGTTAAGCATGCGGTCAATGATTTTGACCCGCCCCATGGCGATGCCGACGATGACGCCCACCACCACGGCGATGAAAAGGCCCTGAATGACCGCACCCAGCGTGCTGGCCACCGCCGCCAGGAAGGCAGGATCGGTAATAACCGCCGGGAAGACCGCGATTATGCCCAACGGCTTGGCAACGAAGCGGGGCGCAAAAGCGCCGACACCCACCTGCCATGCGACCAGGATGATCAGGCCGGCGATAATTTTCACGCCGGCATCTGATCTGAGATAGGCGTTCGACCAGCGGCTTATCATCTTCATATCAACAGCGGCAGCGGTAGCCTGCATATTCATACGTCAACCCCGCGCCATGCCGAATACTTATGCTCAAGGACCTGGGCGCCCTGCACGTGAGGATGACACCGAGAACCGTTATCAGGACGATTGCTGCGAGCATGCTGGCCATATCCGGGGTGCGCGAGGCAATCATGATGACTTCGCCGAGTCCGCTGGTACTCAGAAAAAATTCGGCGGCGATCATGCCAACCAGGGCCCGGCCGGTTGCCTGCCGGATTCCGGTCAGAACGAAGGGTAAAGTGTAGGGAATCAGGATGTCGCGCCAGATCGACCACTCGCCCGCGCGAAACGCCCCCGCAACCTCCAGCAGTTCGGGTTTGACACTGCGCGCACCCTCCAGCGTGTTGTACAGAATCGGAAAAATCGCGAAAAGGAACACGACCACGACTTTGGGCCAGAATCCGAATCCCAGTATCGACAGGATGAACGGGATCAAAGCCACCATCGGTGTGGCATATAAAATCAGCAGATAACTCTCGAGCGCAACGCGCAGCAGCACAAGACGGGCGAGAACGATGCCCAGGGGCACGCCGATGACCAGAGCCAGTCAAAAACCTGTCGCGAATAATTTCAGGGAACTCAGCAGCGCTTCGTGAAAATGGCTGTCTCCGGCAAACTCGAGCAACCGCCGGGCCGCTCCCGGTATCTGCACATCGCCAATCAGCGGCGCCATGAATACGGCATTGGCATTGCGACCTGCGAGTTCCCACGCCGCGGCGCCCAGCAGCAGGCTCACGGCATAGGTGGTCCAACGAACCCATGGCGCATCCGAGTTGATCAGTTTGAGCAAGGGCATGGCTGGGTGTTCAAAAAACAGACAAACCGGGCGCAAGCGGCTGGCACTTGCCCTGGCCGTATCCTGACCGGTGCTGCACCTGCAACAGCAGCATTATTTGGATTTCTTCACCAGCGCCATGGCATCGTTCCAGATCGACAGATCGGTGAGGCGGTCATACGTCACCGGCTTTTTCCCCGGCTGTATGCCGCTCTTGCCATTGGTCTTTTTGCCCACGATGGCCTGGATCTGCACTGTTTTTTCAATCCGCTTTTGGTCCAGACCGGAATGACCGTTGGGCCAGTATTCGAATGCGATGAATTCCTTGACCGCATTGGTGGCGTCCTGCAGATTGCGACCGGTTGGTTTGGCATAGGCACCCACCTTGGCGAAATTGGCCGGGTTGTTCATGAACGCAACCGCCTCGATATGCGCGGCCAACACGCGGACCATCTTGTCGCGATTTGCAGCCAGCTTTTTCGAGTTGACGACCATGGCGAGGTAATGGGTGCCAGGTGCGGTTTTTTCGATCTCCAGAACGATGGTCAGTTTTTTGCCGCTCTCACGTTCAATCACCGGAATGTCATCAAGGTGCAGCGTGCCAAAGGTCAATTGACCGGCCACCATGGCAGCGCCGACGTTGGAACTCAGGTTGACGGTGGGCACCTCCTTGTCAGGCGACAGTCCGCAGGCACGTATCATGTTCTGCAGCGCAATCCAGCGCGCGCCCTGCGGTGAATCCACGCCCACGGCCTGCCCCTTCACGTCCTCGCACTTGTTCTTGGCCGGATCCATCGAGCCCAGGACCCAGTCGGGTTTTTGATAACCTTCAATGGCCACCAGGGGCACATCGCCATTCGAAATCATGCGGGCCACCGGTGCCGTCGGTGACAGCGACGCATCAACCGAGCCGCTGAGTACCGCCTTGGCCGCACCCACGCCGGAGTCAAACGGCTTCACCGTGACATCAAGGCCGTACTTCTTGTAAAACCCGCCGTCTTTTGCGGTATAGACCATGGCCGAGACAAACACCGGTGGTACGCCGGGGACACCAATGGATACCTTATCGTCGGCACGCACTTGCATGGTCGTGGTGGCCGCTAGGACCAGGGTGCCGGCAACCAGCACCGACAGCTTGCGCAGGGATATTCCAAAGTTATTCATCACATCCTCCTGTTATGTTGCATACAGCTACCGGCGGACCATGCCAGGCGGCACCACCCGCTCCCGCTCACACGTTGAACTCAGCTTCCTTTGCTTCCTCCATCAGCGAACTCCAGACATGCTCACGCAGTTCGGCAAAACGCGGTAACAGCAAGGTGGCGCGATTACGCGGCCGTGGCAGATCCACCTCGATGATTTCATGCACGCTGCTGGGCCGACCCTTGAGCACCAGCACCCGGTCACCCATCAGCACGGCCTCGTCGATTGCATGGGTCACAAACACCATGGTCGTGGGACGTGACTCCCAGATACGCAGCATCTCGAACTGCAGAATTTCCCGGGTCTGGGCATCCACCGCCCCGAACGGCTCGTCCATCAGCAATACGCGGGGCTGCACCGCCAGCGCACGCGCCAGGCCGCAGCGCTGCTGCATGCCGCCTGAAATCTGATAGGGGTAATAACGTTCGAATCCCGACAAGCCCACCAGCTTGATGAACTCGGGTATTTTTTCGTCAATCTGCGCGCGCGTCGCTCCGGCCAGCTTCAGCCCGTAGGCAACATTATCGAAAACGGTCTTCCACGGAAACAGGCCGAAATGCTGAAACACCATCGCAACACCGGCACGCGGTTCGACGATACGTTCGCCTTCCACCTGGATGTCACCTCGGTCAGCGGCACCAGGCCGTCGATGCAGCGTAACAGCGTGGTCTTACCGCAGCCCGAAGGGCCGATGATCGCCAGCACTTCGCTCTCGCCGACCGAAAACTCGACGTCGCGAAAAACCTGCAGCGCATCGTAGCGCTTGCCCGCGCCTTTTACTGCAATGCGCGGATTCGCCTGCCTGGTATTACTTTCCAATCAACCTCCTCCAGTGCTGCCATAACTGCCATTACCGCGTTGCACGTCATATTATTTTTTTCAGGTTAGGTGTTCATCCGGCGGGAGTCAAACGATCAGACTGTATTTCCCGCACAGATAAACACTTTCATGCATTTACCGTTTACGACAGACCATCAACTACATCCACGTTTTCCGATTTGAGTTCGATGCCCGAGGCTTTTGCCTGCAGCAGCAGCAATGTCGAAAAATCCTGGTACGCATAGCCGTGGCCGATCAGGGTCTGCACCATATCGCGCGTGATCACCGTCGTCGGCATCGGCACACCGTGCGTGCGACCGGCAGCCAGCCCCAGGTCGATGTCCTTGCGCAGCAGTTCCGGCGTGAACGTCACATGAAAATCGAGATTGGACAGTGCCGGAGTCTTGTACGCGGTAAACATCGAACCCATGACGCTTTTGTTGAGAAAATCGAGAAAAGCATGGCGCTTCATGCCGGCCTTTTCCGCCAGCACCGTGATCTCGCACAGGTTCTGAATCACCACACCCAGCATCACGTTGTGGCAGATCTTGGCGATGCGCGACAACTCGCCGTCGCCCACGTAGGACACACCCTGACCGATTGCATCAAGGTAGGGAGAGACGGCATCAAAAGCATCCTGCGGACCGGAAGCCACCACGGTCAGCTTGCCCGCCTTGATCACCTTGGCATTGCCGGAAACCGGTGCCGCCAGCATCTTGATTTTCTTGTCGGCCAGCTTGGCGCGGATTTCCGCAGACTCTTCCGTCGAAATCGACGTGCTGTCGACGATGATTTTCGGTGCACCACCCTTGGACATCACGCCATTGGCACCGAACAGTACTTCTTTCACATCCTTGCCAGTGGACACCATGGTGAACACGATGTCGCAGCCGGCGAGATCGGTCAGGTTGTCCACGACTTTGGCGCCGGACTTGGCCAGCGGTTCGGCCTTGGACTTGGTGCGGTTCCACACCGAAATGTCGCAGCCGGCCTTGGCCAGACGCTCCGCCATGGCATAACCCATGCGGCCGATGCCGATCCAGCCGATTTTGTGTTGTTTCATGTTTGCCATTACTTTCCTTTCGTCAATCGCATGGATTACTTGTGCATTGTTAGGGATGTACGCCGCAATCCCATCCTCTGACGTCTGTATCCCGATGCCGTTTTTTGCGGGTACGCAAACGATACAGATCACCGGCGTCAGCGCTCCACCGGCACGCCAACCAGATTCCCCCATTCCGTCCATGAGCCGTCATAGACTTTGACTTTGCGATAACCCAGCAGCTCCGTCAGCGCGAAATACAGCAGAGTTGCGCGGTGACTCATGCGGCAATAAGTCACCACATCCTGGTCAGCTGCAGCGCCGCAGGCTTCCACCAATTGACGCAGTTCTGCAGCCGGCTTGAAACTCTTGTCCGGATTCAGCAGATCGTCGAAAAAAAGATGTTTGGCGCCGGGAATGCGCCCGTAACGCAGCGCACCGACATCCGGGCCGCCCGGGCCATTGACTCGCTCGCCCCGGTACTCCTCCGGGGTGCGGCCATCGAGCAACACCGAATCCGGGCGCCCCAGATTGGCCAGCACATCCTGGTAGCGAATACGCATGTTTTCATTGCGCGCAACCGGTTGATACGGCACTGGCAGTGCGGGTGCGGGCACGTCGGTGGACAACGGCCGCCCTTCATTTGCCCAGCGGCTGCGCGCACCATCCAGTACATAAACCTGGTCATGCCCGCAATACTTGAACGTCCACCAGGCGTAGATACCAAACTGCACGCCCTCGCCGTAAAACACCACTGCAGTATCGTTGCTGAT
>CALOEN010000002.1:0-138368 GCA_942492335.1 uncultured beta proteobacterium
CGTCGATCGACGAGTCGGAAATCGGCCGGGTCAAAACGGGGCAGGCGGCGACCTTCACCGTCGACTCGTATCCGGGCCGGACCTTTCGGGGAACAGTGTCGCAGGTGCGCAAAGCGGCGCTGGTCGTGCAGAACGTCGTGACCTATGTTGCCGTGATTGGCGCGTCCAATCCAGACCTGGGTTTGTTTCCGGGCATGACGGCCAACGTTCGCCTCGTAGTGGATACGCGCGAAAAAGTGCTCAAGATTCCCAATGCTGCTTTGCGTTTCAGGCCTGCCGGTATTTCCGTTACCCGGTCTTCCGAGAATGCCGCCGCTGCCGGATCGGCAGGCAAAGGCGGGGGGCAGGCTGCCCAGGCGCGCGAGAGACTCATCAAGGAACTCGGTCTCAATGCCGAGCAGCAGGCTAAAGTGGAAACCATATTCAATGAGGTGCAGGACAAGATCAGAGCGCTCAATATCGAAGACCAGACCGAGCGCCGCCGGCAGGCCGGGCGGCTGCGCGCGGAATCGCGCCCGCGCATTGCAGAGGTGCTGAATCCCGAGCAGCGCAAACGCTACGAGGAAATGACCGCTTCCCGCGCCGCGGGCGGCACCACCAGCGGCAGCGTGTGGGTGCTCGACAAAAAAGGCGAGCCCACGCCGGTCAACGTGCGCGTCGGCCTGTCTGACGGCACTTTCGCAGAGCTCGTGTCCGGCGACATCACCGAGGGCAGGGAGGTGATCATCGGCACCGGGGAAGCCGGCAAGGGGCGTAATCAAACGACGAGCGGACCGCGGTTTGGATTTTAAGGGCGGTGATTTAGTGATTCAGTGATTCAGTGATTGAGTTATTTAGTGATTAAGTGATTCAGTGATTGAGTGATTTAGTGATTGAGTGATTGAGTGATTAAGCAACAGCAAATACGTGAACATCTTGTGAAGGGTGTCCCAAAAATGCTTTATTGCTCCGCGACGGCGGGGAGAGCGGCGGGGGATGTTGAATTGAGCTTTAATCACCCAAATTACTTAATCACTTAATCACTAAAAAATGTCCGAACCCCTCATCGTCACCCGCAATCTCGCCAAGGTGTACCGCATGGAAAGCTACACCGTGACGGCGCTGCAGGGCGTGTCGGTCGAGATCGGAGCCGGAGAATTCGTGGCGGTGATGGGCCCGTCAGGATCGGGAAAATCGACCTTCATGAATCTGCTGGGCTGCCTCGATACGCCGACCAGCGGCGACTATAGTCTTGCCGGTGAGAAAGCCTCCGAGCTTTCGGGCGATGCGCTTGCGGCCATCCGCAATCGCAGAATCGGGTTCGTGTTCCAGAACTTCAATCTGCTGCCGCGCACGAGTGCGCTGGAAAACGTCGAGCTGCCGCTGCTTTATGCGCACGTTTCAGCGCAGGATCGACGCAACCGGGCGCTGGCCAGGCTCTCCGATGTCGGCCTGGCCGAACGCGCAGACCATCACCCGGCGCAGCTCTCCGGCGGGCAGCAGCAGAGGGTGGCGATTGCGCGCGCATTGGTCAACGATCCGGTGCTTATCCTCGCCGACGAACCTACGGGGGCACTCGACTCCCGCACCAGCTTCGAAGTCATGGGGCTGTTGCAACAACTGAACCGCGGCAGGGATGACGGTGGTGCTGGTGACCCACGAACGCGACATGGCGGCATTTGCCTCCCGCATGAGTGAGTTTCCTCGATGGCGCGTCGTCGTCAACGATCAGCGGATCGCGCAAGCCGGCCGATGCCCCAGGCGATGCTGCGCGAACAGGGCGGCGGCATGACCGTGGCTTGCCAGCATACGCATCGCATTGCGGGCGCTGCGCGTGAACAAGCTGCGCAGCATCTTGACCATGCTCGGCATCATCATCGGCGTCGCGGCGGTGATTACCATGATTGCAGTCGGCGCCGGTGCGCAGGCAAAAGTGGAAGACCAAATCAAGAGTCTCGGCTCCAATCTCATCATCCTGTTGCCGGGGTCGGTGACTTCCGGGGGGCGGCGCATGGGCGCGGGGTCGCGTTCTACACTGACGGAAGACGACGCATACGCTATTCAACGCGAAGTGACAGACGTCCAGGCGGCCGCGCCCACGCTGCGCGGAATCGGTCAGGTGGTGGCGGGAAACAACAACTGGTCGACTGCGTTCTACGGCATTACACCCGAGTATTTCGAGGCGCGCAATTGGGTGATCGCTTCCGGCAAAAGCTTCGATCCGGCCGATGTCACCGGCTCCGGCAAAGTTGTGCTGCTCGGAGAAACGGTGGCCCGCACTTTGTTTGGCGATAGCGATCCGGTCGGTCAGGTGGTGCGCGTGCACAAGGTTCCTATGCGGGTGATCGGCACGCTTGAGCGCAAAGGCCAGAGCCTGATGGGCCAGGACCAGGATGACGTGATCCTGATGCCGATTTCCACTGCGCGCAATCGCATTCTCGGCGGCAATGCCGCGAAGCAGCGTTCCGTGCAATCGATCTCGATCAAGGTACGCGAGGGTGCCAGCATGGCCGAGGCTGAAAGTGAGATGAGAAGGCTGTTGCGGCAGCGCCATCGTCTTCAATCCAGCCAGGAGGACGACTTTACGCTGCGCAATCTCTCGGAAGTGCTGGGTGCGCGAGAAGAGTCGAGCCGGATCATGACGCTGCTGCTTGCCGCCGTGGCATCGGTGTCGTTGCTGGTGGGCGGCATAGGCATCATGAACATCATGCTGGTCTCGGTCACGGAACGCACGCGCGAGATCGGACTGAGGATGGCGGTCGGTGCGCGCGGGAGCGATATCCTGTCTCAGTTCCTGGTCGAAGCAGTTACGCTGGCACTGATCGGCGGTCTGTGCGGGACTGTGCTCGGCGTGGGGGGGTCCTATGCCATCGGACATTTTGCCGGGTGGCGCATTGCGATCAATGTCCAGGCAGTGGTGCTCGCCGTCGGTTTTGCGGCGGCCATAGGCGTCTTCTTTGGCTTTTATCCTGCGCGCAAGGCCTCGCGGCTGCTGCCGATAGAGGCGCTGCGCTATGAATGACCCCGTGATTGAGTGATTGAGTGATTAAGTGATTAAGTGATTAAGTGATTGAACCAAACCCCTGCGCCACGGACAGCGCTCACCAAATCACCAAATCACCAAATCACCAAATCACCAAATCACCAAATCACTCAATCACCGTCTTTTAAGCATAGAATAGCCCCCTGCTCATGGACCTAGCCCTATACCTCAAGGCCCTGATTCTCGGTGTTGTCGAGGGCCTCACCGAATTCCTGCCTGTTTCCAGTACCGGTCACCTGATCGTCGTCGGCGACCTTCTCGGGTTCAATGACGATAAAGCCAAAGTGTTCGAGATCGTCATTCAGCTTGCTGCGATACTCGCGGTGTGCTGGGAGTATCGGGCGCGTTTTTCCGGGGTGATACGCGGCTACGCCACCGAGGAGCCGGCGCGGCGCTTCGTTTACAATCTGGCGATCGCATTCATGCCCGCCGCGATTCTTGGGTTCCTGTTTCACAGCGCGATCAAGAGAGTGCTGTTTCACCCGGTGCCGGTGGCGCTGGCGCTGATCGTCGGCGGCGTCCTGATTTTGTGGGTCGAGCGCAGGCCGCACACCGTGACGATACGGGAAGTCGATGATATGCGCTGGCGCGATGCACTCAAGGTGGGTTTTGCCCAGGCGCTGGCGCTAATTCCGGGCACGTCGCGCGCGGGCGCGACCATCATCGGCGGGTTGTATTTCGGCATGACGCGCAAGGCCGCAACCGAATTTTCATTTTTTCTCGCCGTGCCAACGATGTTTGCAGCGGTGTTCTACGATGTTTATAAAAACCGTGCGTTGCTGAACGTGGACGATCTCGGGGTGTTTGCGGCCGGATCCGCGGCGGCTTTTGTCAGTGCGTTTTTTGCTGTGCGTGGACTGCTGCGTTATATCAGCCGCCATGACTTCAGCGTATTCGCCTGGTACCGCATCATTTTCGGATTGATTATTCTGGCCACAGGATATACGGGCTGGATTGCCTGGTCCGCTGCCTGAAGCGTTGCGGCTGTGTCGGTCTAAAGCCCATCAGGCCATGACGGATACCGTCCAACCCAATGATTTTGTGATATAATTTCTTCATCCTGGATGGCGCGCATGTAGTTTGCGCTAACCGGATGGTCTATGGGCGGGCAGGGTCTGTGCTGTTCACTTCCACCCCACATCATCACGACCTGGTCATGCGTTGTTGAGCGATCACACCCCCACCTTGCTCCTGAACAGGCCCTGGTCCCCGGCCCCAAATACAGAAAAGGCGGATACACATGAACAAGACTTCTAATAAAAACCAATTCTCCGATCCCAAGTCACGGCTGATGTTACGCAACGCCACGCTGAATGACGTGCCGGCGATCTGCGAACTCAGCAGGCGTGTATATGCAAGTACCGGCATGCACGGGTATTCGGAAGGTGCGGTAACCGGCCAGATCAATATCTTTCCCGAAGGGCAGTTTGTTTTGCTGGCAGGCGACAAGGTGGTCGGCTATTGCGCCACCTTCAGGATCAACGGCGAAATCGCGCTCAAGCCGCACACCTGGGTGGAAATCACCGGCAACGGGTATGCTTCCCGCCACGACAACGGGGGCGACTGGCTCTACGGCATGGAGGTGTGCGTCGATCCCGAATTCCGCGGCTACCGCCTGGGGCAGCGGCTTTATAACGAACGCAAAAAACTGTGCGAATCGCTGAAACTGAAGGGCATAGTCTTCGTCGGCCGCCTGCCGGGATTGTCGCGGCACATCAAGCGCGCCGGGTCGGTGGAAAATTACGTCGAGCAGGTCAAACTCAAGCAGATTAAAGATCCCGTGCTGTCATTCCAGCTTCGCAATAATTTCGAGATCATCGAGGTAATTCCAAAGTATCTCACCACCGACCACGAATCGATGGGGTATGGCGCGCATCTGTTGTGGCGCAATCCCAAAGTGCCGGATCAAGCCAAGGACAAGGCGCAGTCATTCGGTGGCAGGAGCGCAGACACCATACGCGTGGGCACGGTACAGTACATGCAGCGCCGCGTGCATTCCTTCGAGGAGTTCATGAGCGGCGTGGAATATTTCGTCGATGTGGTGTCGGACTACAAGGGCGACTTCGTGGTCTTCCCGGAAATGTTCACGCTGCAGTTGCTGTCGATAGAAAATCGGGAAAGCGCCCCCGCGGACGCGATCGAGTCGCTGACCAATTACACCCCGCGTTTCCAGGAGGCCATGCGCGAACTTGCGTTGCGCTACAACATCAACATCATCGCGGGATCGCATCCCACGCGCATGCCCAACGGCAGGGTGGAAAACATCGCGCATATCTTCCTGCGCGACGGCACCATGCACGTGCAACCCAAGATCCACCCGACGCCCAACGAAGCGCAATGGTGGAACATCGAAGGCGGCAGCACCCTCAATGCCATCGAAACCGACTGCGGGCCGATCGGTGTGCTGATTTGCTATGACGCGGAGTTTCCCGAGTTGGTGCGACATCTGACCGACCAGGGTATTCATATCCTGTTCGTGCCTTTCTGCACCGACGAGCGGCAGAGTTTTCTGCGGGTGCGCTATTGCTGCCAGGCGCGCGCGGTCGAGAACCAGATTTACGTGGTGATGTCAGGCAACGTCGGCAATTTGCCCTATGTGTTCAACATGGACATCCAGTACGCGCAGAGCTGCATACTGACGCCTTGTGATTTTCCCTTTGCCCGCGACGGCATTGCCGCCGACACTACGCCCAACACGGAGACCGTGGCCATTGCCGATCTGCGTCCCGAGACCCTGATTACCGCGCGCAACAACGGAACGGTGCGAAATCTGCGTGACCGGCGCCACGACCTCTACAGCGTGCAGTGGCGCGGAAAATAGCCTGACAGGAAAGTATCAGCCCTGTATCCAGGGCAAACCTGCCGCGCGCCAGCCGCCTTTGACGTTGCGATGACCGGCGGCGTCCTTGTCGCCCTCGAAGCCTTCGAGCACGTTGTAGCACCTGGCATAGCCGGCCTGGGTGGCCAGCGCCGCGGTGTTATGCGAACGGGCGCCGCTGCGGCAAACGAACATCACCAGTGCTTCCTTGCTGACCATTTGCTCGAGCTCGGGCAGAAAAGACGCGTTCAGTTGGTTGGCGGGATAGGTGAGGAACTCGATTTCAACGGCACCGGGAATGCGGCCGACCCAGTACCATTCGGCGTGCGTGCGCACATCGACCAGCGTGGCGTTGGACGCTTCTTTCCAGATCTGATAGGCCTCGCCGGGCAGCAGGGCGCCTTCATAAGGCAGTCTCATTTGCCGGGCCCGTTCGCGGGCGGTTTTCAAAATGTCATCAATAGTCAAAGCAGTTCCTTTGTGTCAGGCCGCATCCGGGAGAAATGAGGTCGCTGAAATGTATCTGGCGCAAAAACAAGGCGTTATTTTACCCGAGCCCGGAGATGATCCATCGTGGCGCTATAATGGTGCAAGTTATGGCATGTTCGCACCATTATGGTGCCGATGAATTTTAGTGTTTTGCTCAAATCCCTTATGGCACAATGCTTTCCTTATAAAAATTGCTGGCACATTTTGTGCTCATATCAAGGTTTTGTATTTCCCGTTTCCGTCTTACCCACCGTTAGGAGAATGTGATGGCATCCGCCGCAGATGTAATGAAAATGGTCAAAGACAACGAAGTCAGGTTTGTTGATTTCCGCTTCACCGATACCCGTGGCAAGGAGCAGCATGTATCGGTACCGGCCAAAGCGTTTACTGATGATAAATTCACCGACGGCCATGCTTTCGATGGCTCTTCGATTGCCGGCTGGAAGGGCATACAGGCCTCCGACATGCTGTTGATGCCGGACCCGGATTCCGTGCGCATGGACCCCTTTACCGACGAGCCGACGCTGATTTTGACCTGTGACGTGGTCGAGCCGTCGGATGGCAAGGGCTATGACCGCGATCCGCGTTCCATTGCCAAGCGTGCCGAGGCCTTCCTCAAATCAACCGGGATTGGCGATACCGCTTACTTCGGTCCCGAGCCCGAGTTCTTTGTGTTCGACTCGGTGACGTGGAGCATAGACATGTCCGGCTCGATGGTGAAAATCAAGTCGGAAGAGGCGGCCTGGGCTTCGAACGAGGACGTGGAAGGCGGCAACATGGGACACCGGCCGTCGGTCAAGGGCGGCTATTTCCCGGTGGCGCCGGTCGATTCGCTGCAGGACATCCGCTCGGCGATGTGCATGGCGCTCGAAGAACAGGGCGTCGAGGTGGAGGTCCATCACCATGAAGTGGCAACGGCGGGCCAATGCGAGATCGGCACGAAGTTCGAAAGCCTCGTGAAACGCGCGGACTGGAATCAGATCCTCAAGTACACCGTGCATAATGTTGCGCACTCTTACGGCAAGACGGCGACTTTCATGCCCAAGCCCATCGTCGGTGATAACGGCTCGGGCATGCACGTGCATCAGTCGATCTGGAAAGGCGGCAAGAACCTGTTCAGCGGCAACGGTTATGCCGGGCTGTCCGAGCTTGCGCTCTACTACATCGGCGGCATCATCAAGCACGCCAAGGCGCTGAACGCCATCACCAATCCCGGAACCAATTCCTACAAGCGGCTGGTTCCCGGCTTCGAGGCGCCGATCAATCTTGCCTACTCGGCCCGCAACCGCTCGGCCTCAATACGCATTCCCCACGTCATGAGCCCGAAAGCACGGCGCATCGAAGTGCGCTTTCCGGATCCGACCGCCAATCCCTATCTCGCATTCACGGCGATGGTGATGGCGGGGCTCGACGGCATCCAGAACAAGATTCATCCTGGCGATCCCATCGACAAGAACCTTTATGATCTGCCGCCGGAAGAAGCGAAGAAAGTGCCCAATGTATGCTCGTCGCTCGACATGGCGCTTGAGCACCTCGACAAGGACCGCGAGTTCCTGACCCGCGGCGGGGTGTTCTCCAACGACATGATCGATGCGTATATCGAGCTCAAGATGGAAGAGGTCACGGCGTTCCGCGTGACCACTCATCCGCTCGAGTTTCAGCTGTACTACAGCCTGTAATCCTGAGCAGAATGTTGCGGGAAGGGCGGGCGTGTGCCCGCCCTTTTTGCTTTCAATTAACTGGCGCACCATATGGGTGCATTGCTAATTCTTTTTTCCTGACATAGACTTAGGCACGTATTTGAGCAGAATGATGTCAACCCAAACCACCGTCTGGGGGTTAAAGTAGATATGAAAGTGCGGGAGAAAAGCATGCGTGCCCTGGTTTTGGCCTTATTGGTGGTATTTCCGGCATTTACGGTGCATGGCGCGGATACCTTGTATGAATGCATCGACAAGAATGGAAACAAGCGCTTTACCAACATCAGTTCGGAAGCCAAGGGCTGCAAAGTGATAAGCGTCACGCCACCCAGCGTCGTTTCATCGCCTAAACCTGCCGCCAAGGGCGCCGCCCCCCCCGCCAACTTTCCCAGCGTCGATGCCCAGACGCAAAAGCAGCGCGATACCGATCGCCGCCGCATTCTGGAACAGGAACTTGCCGGCGAGCAAAAGCTCCTCGATCAGGCCCAAAAAGAACTCTCCGAGCAGGAAGCCATCCGTCTTGGCAGCGAGCGCAACTATCAACGTGTGCTCGACCGGCTTGAACCGTACAAGAAAAAGGTCAAGTTGCACGAAGATAACGTCGCTAATCTCAAGAAAGAGCTGGCGAACACCAGGTAAACAGACGGGCACAGGTATCGCGATATGAGCACGCGAGCACCAGACGTCATTTTCAGCCACCCGCATACTGGCGCGGTTCTTGCTCACTCAATGCCATTCCCATCTAGAGTCGAATAATGACACCAGCCGCACTTTCCGGCCTCGAATTGCTCGCGGCAGCCGTGGTGCTGGTGGACCGGAAACTGATCGTGCATTACATGAACCCGTCAGCTGAAAATCTGTTCGAACTCAACATCAAGAACGTTGCCGGTGCGGCGCTCGGTGATTTGTTTGATGGTGCCGCCGTGCTGTCGGCGGCGGTCAATTACGCACGCGAGCACAATAGCAGCTACACCGAGCATGCTCTCGAGTTGGGCATCGCCGGCAGGAAGCTGCATTTGTCATGCACCGTAACTCCCGTGGGGCTGGAGGAGCTCAAAAGCGGCGAGGACTTCCTGCTGGAATTCCAGCATACAGAACAACAGCTCAGGATTGCGCGCGAGGAGCGTCTGCTCGAACAAAGCCGGGCCAATCGCGAGCTGATTCGCAATCTCGCGCATGAAATCAAGAATCCGCTGGGCGGAATCCGCGGGGCGGCGCAGCTTCTGGAACGCGAGCTCGAGCGTCCGAATCTGCACGAATATACGCAGGTGATCATGAAGGAGACGGACCGGCTGCAGCAACTGATGGACCGCCTGCTTACGCCGCACCGCCTGCCGCAACCCACGCTGGTCAACGTGCACGAAGTGCTGGAGCGCGTGCGCAGCCTGATCCTCGCTGAATACCCGCGGATCGTAATCCGCCGCGATTACGATACCAGCCTGCCGTTGCTCAAGGGTGACAAGGAGCAACTGATTCAGGCCGTGCTCAATATCGTGCGCAACGCGGCGCAGGCGCTTTCAGGGGAAGGCGAGATCAGGCTCGGGACCCGTATCGCACGGCAGGTGACCCTGGCGCGCAAACGCTACCGCCATGCGCTGGAGCTGACAATTTGCGATAACGGTCCGGGCGTTCCGGACGTAATACGCGAGCAGATTTTTTATCCTCTGGTGTCGGGACGCGATGGCGGCAGCGGCCTGGGGCTGACGCTCGCCCAAAACTTCATTTCAGAGCATCACGGCACCATCGCATTTGAAAGCGAACCGGGCAGCACTTGCTTCACTATTTTGTTGCCCGTCAATGAACCAGGTAATGGGTCATGAGTGATGGGTAATGAGCACAACATAGTGTCTGGTTGCATCATCCGCATGTTGTCATTGACCTGCTGCAAGACGGGTAATGCACATGTCCTGGTGACCTTCGCCCCCCATTACCCATTACCCATTACTCCTCACGGAAGCATATGAAACCTGTCTGGATCATCGATGACGACCGCTCGATACGCTGGGTGTTCGAGAAAGCGCTGGCGCGGGAGAATATTCCTTTCAGGGTTTTCCCCTCGGCGCTGGAAGCGCAGCGCGCCCTGGATGAGGAAACTCCCCAGGTCATCGTGAGCGACATCCGCATGCCCGGGGAATCCGGCCTGGATCTGCTGCAGAAGGCGAAGCAACGTTTTCCCGATCTGCCGGTCATTATCATGACGGCCTATTCGGACCTCGACAGCGCGGTCAGCGCGTTCCAGGGCGGGGCCTATGAATATCTGCCCAAGCCTTTTGACGTCGACCATGCCGTCGAGCTGATCCGGCGCGCGATGGAAGAGAGCATGCGGCAGGAGGGCGCCGCCGAAGTCAGCGAACCCGCCCCGGAGATACTCGGGAAGGCGCAAGCGATGCAGGAGGTGTTTCGCGCCATCGGGCGACTTGCGCAATCCCACGCGACGGTGCTGATAACCGGCGAGTCGGGCACCGGCAAAGAACTTGTGGCGAGCGCGCTGCACCGGCATAGTCCGCGCGCCGCCAAGCCGTTCATAGCCATCAATACTGCGGCAATTCCGAAGGAGTTGCTTGAATCCGAGCTGTTCGGACACGAACGCGGCTCGTTCACCGGCGCGCAAAGCATGCGCCGCGGCCGCTTCGAGCAGGCCGAGGGCGGCACGCTGTTCCTGGATGAGATCGGAGATATGCCGCCGGAGCTGCAGACGCGCTTGCTGCGCGTATTGTCGGACGGAAATTATTACCGCGTTGGCGGACATCAGCCCATCAAGGCCAGTGTGCGCATCATCGCCGCGACCCACCAGGATCTCGAAGAACGCGTCAAACAGGGACTGTTCCGCGAAGACCTGTTTCACAGGATCAACGTGATACGGCTCCGGCTGCCGTCATTAAGAGAGCGGCGCGAGGATATTCCGCTGCTTGCCAGGCATTTTCTGCAGAAAAGCGCGCACGAACTCGGCGTTGAGGCCAAACGCCTGTCGGAGGCAACGCTGAAATATCTTTGTGCGCAGGATTTTCCGGGCAATGTGCGCCAGCTCGAAAACCTGTGCCACTGGCTCACGGTCATGGCGCCGAGTGTCGCAATCGAGGTCAAGGATCTGCCGCCGGAACTCAGGATGGAAGCGGCGCCGGCAGCGCAGGACTGGATTGCGGCACTCGAGCGGGAAGTCGAAATGCGCCTTAACCGTGGAGAGACCGGCATCATGGAGGAACTGACGCATCGCTTCGAAAAGTCGTTGATCGTGAAAGCGCTCGCGCACACCGGCGGGCGGCGCATCGAAGCCTCGCAGTTGCTGGGACTGGGCCGCAATACCCTGACCCGCAAGATCCAGGAACTCAAGATAGAAACGGGAAAAGAAGCGGATCAGGCCGAGTAGGCAAAGAGAGTAGTCGGGATTTACAGGATTAATATAAATAGCCTTGTAAATCCCGATCTCAATGCTGTTAATCCTGTCCATTGTTTCAGGTCATTTAGACAGCCTCCCATCCGACATGGTTTAGAATCGCTGCTTCGATCACGATTGCGGAGTTGCGATGCCTCGTTACGATTACGATCTCATCACCATCGGCGGCGGTTCGGGCGGCGTGCGTGCCAGCCGCCTGTCGGCCGGCTTTGGCGCGCGGGTTGCGCTGGTCGAGGAGAGCCGGCTCGGCGGCACTTGCGTCAACGTCGGTTGCATACCCAAGAAGCTGTTGTCGTATGCAGCACACTATGCCGACGATTTCGCGGATGCAGCCGGTTTCGGCTGGAACGTGGCGCCACGCGACTTCGATTGGGCGCGGCTTATCGCCAACAAAGACCGTGAAATTTCGCGACTCAACGGTGTATACGCGAAGCTGCTGAATGACGCCGGCGTCACGGTGATTGAGGCGCGTGGCAGCCTGGTCGATGCTCACACGGTGCAGGCCGGTGAACGGACGCTGACGGCACAGCACGTTCTGGTCGCGACCGGCGGCTGGCCGGTGGTGCCGCGGATTCCGGGCGCAGAGCTTGCCATCACCTCCAACGAAGCGTTTCATCTGGAACGCCTGCCGGCCCGCGCCGTGGTAGTCGGAGGCGGTTATATCGCTATGGAATTCGCATCCATATTCAATGGGTTAGGAGTAAAAACGGCACTGGTTTACCGCGGCCGGCAGTTGCTGCGCGGCTTTGACCTGGATCTGGGCCGGGTGCTGGCTGAGGAGATGGCGCAAAAAGGGGTGGAGATCCTGCTGGATTCGAACATCGAGCGCATCGAACGCAAGGGCGCGGCATTTACTGTGCAGTTTGCATCAGGGGAAACGCGCGAAACCGACCTCGTGCTGTATGCGACGGGCCGCGCGCCCAATACACGCGACCTCGGGCTCGACGCCGCGGGTGTAGCACTTGCCGCCAACGGCTCGATCAAGGTCGATGAATTTTTCCGCAGCAACGTGCCGTCGATCTGCGCCATCGGCGACGTAATCGACCGCATTCAGCTTACGCCGGTGGCGATCGCGGAAGGCACTGCGCTGGCCAATACGCTGTTCAATAATTCACCGCGCCGCATGGATTACGCCAATGTGCCAACCGCGGTGTTCAGCCACCCCAATGTCGCCACTGTCGGGCTGAGCGAAAACCAGGCACGCGAGCAGCATGGAGAGGTTGAGGTTTATGTTGCGCACTTCCGTCCGCTCAAGGGGACCCTCTCCGGCAGCGCCGAGCGCGTATTCATGAAACTCGTCGTCGACCGCAAAACCGATCGTGTGCTGGGAGTGCACATGGTGGGCGCCGATGCGGGCGAGGTGATTCAGGGATTTGCGGTGGCGCTCAAATGCGGCGCGACCAAGGCGCAGTTCGATGCCACTGTCGGTATACACCCGACCGGCGCCGAGGAGTTTGTCACAATGCGCACGCCGCGAAGTGCGTAGATCAACAGATGACCCACTCGTGCCCGCATTCCGGTAGTCCGGAATCGAATCTGGACTGAACGCAGGGCCGGGGACGGACGATTACAGGTCGAGCGTGGCGATGACCGGCGCATGATCTGAAGGGCGTTCCGCCTTGCGCGGCTCGACATCGACGGTACACGCCGTGCAGCATTGCGCAAGTTCCCCGGAGACCAGAATGTGATCGATGCGCATGCCCATCTTGCGGCGGAACGCATACATGCGGTAATCCCACCAGGTAAACGATTTCTCCGGTTGATCGAAAAGCCGGAACGCGTCCTTTAGTCCTGCCGCAACCAACATATTGAATGCGTCACGCTCGGGCTTGCTGCAAAGTACTTTTCCTTCCCATGCCGCAGGGTCATGCACGTCGCGCTCTTCAGGCGCAATATTGAAGTCACCGAGTACGGCGAGCCGCGGAAAATGACTGAGCTCGTCCCTGAGCCACGGCGTAAGGGCAGCCAGCCATTTGAGCTTGTATTGATATTTGTCCGAATCGACATCCTGGCCATTCGGCACATAGAGACAGATCACGCGTACGTCGTTGATGGTGGCGGCCAGGACACGTTTCTGGGGATCGTCGAACGCGGGAATGGCGGTAACGGCTCCGGTTGCCGGGGTGCGGCTCAGGATCGCTACGCCGTTGTAGGTTTTCTGCCCGCTGAATGCAGCGTGATAGCCGGCGGCTTCGATGTCGGCCAGCGGGAAATTCGCGTCCTCGAGTTTGGTTTCCTGCAGGCACAGCGCGTCCGGCTGGTGCTGCGCGAGCCAGTCGAGCACTTGCGGCAGCCGGACTTTCAGCGAATTGACGTTCCAGGTCGCGAGTTTCATTGTTTTCGCACGAAGTAGATGTCGAATTTCTGCTTCGCTACGGCCTGATAGTAGACTCCCTTCAGTCGATCGCCCGCGGGATCGTAGGTGAGCTCGTAGGTAGACCCCGCGTAGCCCCCCGCCTGCAACTCGAAGCTGACGCGCAACGCCGAGCCCTCCTGCGATGCCAGCGCCCTGGCGAAGGGAAGCGGATTGGGATTGAAATACATCGCCTCAAGGCGGCCGTCCCGGGCGATGTTTTTGATCACGATTGTGTAGCCGCCGTCGGGCCGAACCCAGGCGCCCTTCAACACATCGATATTGATATTTTTTGCCATTGCCGGAGTGCCCGCCCCTTTCGTGGCAGGCGCAGCACTTTGCGCTGTTGCGGTACCGCTCAAGGCCAACGCCAGCACTAAACCCAGTAACAAAGAGATACTTGATTTTCTCATTCCATCACGCTTTCAGTGCCATATGAGACGATGATTTTGGCTGTTCATTTATTTGTCCTGGCACAGCATATACGACTTGGAGTGCATTTCAAAAAGACCTGGACCGGGAAACCACTACAAAAATTAATTTGCCCGCTCCAGTTCGGTCACCAGCCGCTTCACCTCGGGGTCGTCGGGCAGGGCTGCGGCGAGTTTTCTTGCATACGGGAGCGCAGCCGCAGGATTGCCCGCTTCGCGGTTCATCGAAACAAGCGCGCTGAGAATTTCCAGATCGTATGGGTGATGCGCCTCCGCGGCCTGTAAAACCGACACCGCTTCGCGTTGCCTGCCGGTGGAGTGCAGCCCCACGGCGTAAACATAGATATAGCGCGCGTTGTCCGGTGCGAGCTTCGAGGCTGCGGCAAGCTCCTTGAGGGCCGTGACTTTGTCGCCTTTGCGCACGAGCAAAAGTCCTAAAGCGTGATGCAGGTCAGGCGCGAGAGGCAGCAGCGCAAGGCCGCGCCGCAGTGTCTTCTCCCCATCGTTTTCACGCATCTGCTGACGATAGGCGTCGGCAAGGTTGATATACGCACCCGCGAACCGCGCATCCAGCGAAAGCGCGCGCTCGTACGCCGCGATCGCCTCGTCGGGTCGGCCCTGGCGCATCCGAAGGTTGCCGAGAGAGACGTTCGCCGTTGGCCAGTCGGCATCCTGCTGCAGCGATGCGACATATTCTGCCGTCGCCCGCTCCCGCTGGCGACGCTGATCGGTTGAAAGCTGGCCGTCGGCAACGTCCGCGAGGACGCGCGCCGCCTCGGTGCGCACGCCCCGGATCGGATCGGCCAGCAACGGCGCGCCCGCCTGCGTGCGGACGGCCGGCTCGAACGGCTCCAGCAATCCCAGCGCGGCGATGCGCATGCCCGGATCGAAGTTCGCAAGCAGCTTGCGCACAACGGGCAGGTTTGCGGGCCGGACATAGGGTTGTGCCAGCGCCGCCGCGGTTGCCTTCACGATCAAGGGCATCGCAGCATCGTCGGCCAGCGCGAGAAGCGACGGGAGCGCCTTCACGCCATTTGTCGTGGCGGCATGGAGCGTGGGGCCGTACTGCGGACGATCACGCCAGGTCTTGCCGTACCACTTGTCCATTGCCGCGGTAGCCCAGTCCGGCTTGCGGTCGGCATGACATTGCGTGCAGGCATTCGGGCTGCCAAGCGCTAGCGACAGATCGGGGCGCGGCACACGTATGCTGTGATCGCGCCGCGCATCGACCCCCATGTAGTTCTGCGCCGGCATGTGGCACTCGACGCATTGCGCGCCCCGTGTGCCCGCTTTGTGGAAATGATGCTTTTCCGTGTCGAACGCCGCGGCCTGGTGGCAACGTAAACACAGCGCATTGTCTTGCGCCCGCAGCTTGAGGGTATGGGGGTCATGGCAATCCATGCAGGTCACCCCTTGCTGGTACATCCTGCTTTGCAGGAACGATCCCCAAACGTAGACCTCTTCGCGCTGCTGCCCATCGGCGTAGTAGTTGGGCGTGGTCAACAGCGCGAGGCGGTGCGTATCTTCGAGCGGGGCTCCCGGCATGCCCCCTTCGGCGAGGGTTGACCGGCGCGCGTGACAGGCCGCACAGGTATTCATGCCGGCCGGATCGGCGGGGCTGTCGCGGCGTGCGGACTGTGCATTCCCGCCTGGAAATTTCCAGGCTTCCTGCCATCGGCTTTTCAGGGGGAAAGCGAACCCTTTGTTGTCCGGTTTCGGGGACGGCGTGCCCGCCGGCTTGGCCCATGCCACATGACGCGACCCCGGGCCATGGCACGCTTCGCACGATACGTTGATTTCGCTGAAAGTGGTTTTGTAGGTGTCGCTTGCCGCGTCATAACCCTTGCGCAAATTGGTCGAGTGGCATGCGGCACACTGCAGATTCCAGTTCTGATAAAGACCGGACCAGTGCAGTGGGTCGTCGGAAGCTATCGATTCATTCGGGTAGAGGGAGTACCAGCGCTGCCCGCCGGCGGCCTTGGGCCGCGTATCCCAGGCAATGCTTAGCGCTTGATAGCGTCCACCGTGGAATTCGATCAGGTATTGCTGTAATGGTGCGACACCGAAAACGTAGCGCACTTCGAAGTCGGAGAGTTTCCCGTCCGGCCCATCCGTGCGCACCATGAATTTGTCATCGCGCTTGAAAAACGTGGATTCGACGCCGCGGTGCCTGAATTTTGCGTTGTTGAAATTACCAAGCACGGTAATGGCGTTCGCTTCTTGCATTGCCAGCTGGTGATGCGAGCCCTGCCAGGCGCTGTCCTGTGCTGCGTGGCACGAGACGCATGTGTTGCGGCCGACATATTGTGCTGTGCTGGCTGAATCTTTCGGACCGGCAGTGCTGATACCGGCTGGCGGCGGGACAGATGTATTTGGCAACATCCAGTACCCGATGCCCGCGACGGCAGCGGCAACGACGACGCACGCGGCCACGATGCCCCAGGCCCATCGGCCGCTGATTACCGGACTGGAAGGTCTTTTGATGTTGTGCGGCGCACCCGCCTGACCGGATGCTGCGCCTTGCCTGGGTCTACGATGATCGGCCATGGGTCAGATTCGGCGATTCATTCGAGTTTCGGCATCATCGTATGCCCGTGCTTTGCACGGGTACGCCTGCGACCCGACCGGATTTTTGTGCCGGCTGGAAAGGGCGGAAAAGCCAATTAATATCGTGCGGGTGCAGGCTCTGGCGCAGTGCCCTGGGGTGCGGCGGCTTGCGGGGCAGGTGCGGGTTTCGCTGTTAGCGGTGCAGCCGCAGGCTTGGGCGGGGCATAACCCGGTGCCGGCTGACGGGGGTATCCCGCGATATCGAGCGCGTTGTCCCAGTCGCTTTCGAGGTAACCGCGGAGTTTGGTGCCGCCGACGAACAACAGCGGTATGCCCAAGTCACCACCCGACACTTTCTTGAAGGCGTCGAGATCGGCCTGCGGGTCCTTTTCAGTGTAAGGCACGCCGCGGCGATTGAGCTGGGCGCGCGCCTTGTCGCAGCCTGAGCCGCAATTGTTTGCCCATAGCGTGACCGGGAAGTTCTTCACGGCCTGCTGTACGCTGTAGGGCAGCTCCGAGGTCTGGATGGTGCTGGTGCTGATATTGCGCTTCTCTACCGATTTTGCGCTGGGCGGAGGCGGAGTGTCGCGCCATTCGACGCGGCCTGCATCGTCAACCCAGCGATACAGCTGCGCCGCGGTTGCCGGCATTGCCAATACCGAGCACATCATAGTTACAGCCATGACTTTGTTCATAGGGGCACCTCTTAGGATAGCGCCGTTGACTCTAGCATTTCGCGCGGCGTCACGCAAAATCATGCACCGGCCATACCGTTGTGCCGGAGCAACGCTTCTATCTTCGGTTCCCTGCCCCGGAACGCGACGAACGATTCGAGCGCGGGCCGGCTGCCGCCGACACCGAGGATCTCGTTCCAGAAACGGCTGCCGGTCGCCGGATCGAGCACACCGTTTTCTTCGAACAGGCTGTAGGCGTCGGCCGACAGCACTTCCGCCCATTTGTAGCTGTAATAGCCCGCCGCATAGCCGCCGCCGAAAATGTGCGAGAAGTTGTTGGGAAAGCGGTTATAGGGGGGTGGAATCAATACCGCAACCCGCGAGCGCACTTCTTCCAGCAGTTGCAGCGCGGTTTTGGCGCCGCGCGGTTCGAAATCGTAATGCAGATGCAGATCGAAGAGGGAAAATTCGATCTGGCGCACGGTGGCCAGCCCGCTCTGGAAATTCTTGGCGGCGAGCATTTTGTCGAACAGTGTGCGGGGCAGGGGCGCGGCGGAGTCGACATGCCGTGTCATCGGCGCCAGCACGTCCCATTCCCAGCAGAAGTTCTCCATGAACTGGCTGGGCAGTTCGACGGCATCCCATTCGACGCCGTTGATACCCGATACGCCCAGGTAATCGACGCGGGTCAGCAGGTGGTGCAGGCCGTGGCCGAATTCATGGAACAGGGTGATGACTTCGTCGTGCGTGAACAACGCCGGTTTGCCGCCGACCGGCGCCGAGAAATTGCAGTTGAGGTAGGCGACCGGCGTTTGTACCCGGTTGTCCTTGCGCCTGCGCGTAATGGCCACGTCCATCCACGCGCCGCCGCGCTTCGATGGCCGGGCATAGAGGTCGATGTAAAACTGTCCGACAAGATTGTGCTCGCGGTCGTAAATGGAGAAAAAGCGCACATCGGGATGCCAGGTGGGCGCCTCGGTCGCTGCGATGGTCAGGCCGTAGAGTGTTTCGACCAGCTTGAACATGCCGGGCAGCACTGTCGTTTCCGGAAAATACTGTTTTACTTCCTGGTCGGAAAAGGCGAAGCGTGCGAGTCGCAACTTCTCCGAGGCATAGGCGATATCCCACGATTCAGGCTGGGCTATCCCCAGTGACTCGAGGGCATAGGCGTTGATTTCATCCGCATCCTGGCGTGCATACGGCTTGGCACGATCAGCAAGTTGTGTAATAAAATCAATAACTTGTGACGGAGACTCGGCCATTTTCGGCTCGAGCGAGTATTCGGCATAATTTTTGAAACCCAGCAGCTTCGCCATCTCTCGGCGCAGCTCGACGATCTCGGCGATGAGAGGGGTATTGTCCAGCGCGATGGTGACGTCGGAGGGCGAAACAGGGGCTCCGAATTCCGAGGCACGCGTGACATAGGCGCGATACATGAGCTCACGCAGTTTCCGGTTATCCGCGTATTGCAGCACCGGCAGGTAGGACGGCGCGTGCAACGTGAACTTCCAGCCGGGTTTGCCCTCCGCCTGTGCCGCTTCCCGTGCCGTCTGCAATACGTCTTGAGGGATACCGGCGAGTTCCTTCTCGGCGGTTACATAGTGAGCAAAGGCATTGGTGGCATCGAGCACGTTATCGTTGAATTTGGATTCCAGTTCCGACAGCCGCTCTTTGATGGCCTTGAAGCGGGGTTTTTTTGACTCCGGCAGATCGACGCCGCCGCGGCGAAAATCGCGCAGGTCATTTTCGATGATCTTGCGCTGCGCCTGGGCCAGCGTCGCGAATTCGGCGCTGGTATGAAGTGCGGCTATTTTATCGAACAGACCCTGGTGCTGGGAAAGCTCGGTGTAATACTCGGTTATTTTCGGCAGATTGGCGTTATAAGCTTCGCGCAGCGCCGGGCTGTTCTGGACGGCATTGAGATGGCCGACCTGGCCCCAGGCGCGCTCCAGCTTCTCATTGGCGTCTTCGATCGGTTCAATCAGCGCGCACCAGGTCGGCGGCACATCGTCAGTGACCTGACGCTCGATCAAGTCGCGGTTCTCCTGCAGCAGCGCGTCGATGGCCGGTGTGACGTGCTCAGGCGTGAAATCAGCGAAACGGGGCAGCCCCGAAAAATCGAGCAAAGGATTCATGGATATAGGATTCAGGATTCAGGATTCGGGACTCAGTAGGATACCGGAACTACGGCGGAGTTCCCGTCAGGCGAAACAGCCGGAGCTATTTTGCTTCGTAGACGATCAGGCCTTCGACCAGGGTTTGCCGGACCTTGCCTTTGAGCTCGAGGCCAAGATACGGCGTATTTTTACCCTGGCTTTTCAGTGCGGCCGGTTCGACTTTCCAGCAGCGTTCGGGATCGAAGACGCAAATGTCTGCAGTGCTACCAGCAGACAAATGGCCGGCGTCGATATTCAGGATGCGCGCCGCATCCGTGGTGATTTTCGCCAGCGCGGCAGAAAGCGGAATGTTGCTTTCTTCGGCCCACTTCAGGGTGAGCGGCAGCAACAGTTCCAGCCCGGTGGCGCCACTCTCGGCTTCGGCGAAAGGCACCTGTTTGACGTCCTCGTCTATCGGCGTGTGATCCGAGCAGATCGCATCGACCGTGCCATCGGCCAGCGCGAGGCGCAGCGCATCGCGGTCGCGCCCGCTCCTCAACGGTGGCGTCAGGTGACAGTTGGGATCAAAGTAGCTGAGGTCCATCTCGGACAGATGTGCGTGATGGACGGCGATGTCGCAGGTCACGGCTATGCCCAGTTTTTTGGCCTGGCGCACCATGTCGACGCCATCGGCACTCGAGAGCCGGCAGATATGGATGCTGGCGCCGGTTTCGCGCGCCAGCAGCAGGAACGTGGCCAGCGCGGTGGTTTCTGCGCAGACCGGTATCGCCGGCAGGCCGAGCCGCGTCGCCACCTGGCCGTCATGGGCGACGCCGTTTCGCGCGAGTGTGGCATCCTGTGCGCGCAACCAGACCGTGAATCCGAAAGTTGCCGCATATTGCAGGCCGCACAACAGCACATGGTTGTCCCTGATGGGCGCATCCGCTTGCGAGAACGCCACGCAGCCAGCGTCGACCAGTTCCGCCATCTCGGTGAGGCGCTCGCCTTTGAGCGCCTGAGTCAGCGCCCCGATCGGATAGACATGGGCTTGATGAAGATTCCTCGCGCGGAATTTGAGCATCTCGACGAGCCCGGGTTCATCCAGCGGTGGATCAGTGTCAGGCGGGCAGGCCAGACTGGTAACGCCGCCGGCGATCGCGGCCACCATCTCCGATTCCAGCGTGGCCATGTATTCGAAACCGGGTTCGCGCAGGCGCGCGGAAAGATCGACCAGTCCCGGGCATACGATCATCGAGGAGGCATCGATTACGCGATTGGCGGAAAAGCCGTTGGGCGCGCTGCCGACCGCCACGATCTTGCCGGCGGCAATGAATACATCCTGCTGTGCGTCAATGCCGTTTTTGGGGTCGATCAGCCGGCCGT
Organism: uncultured beta proteobacterium; assembly: GCA_942492335.1. Classification (GTDB taxonomy): domain Bacteria; phylum Pseudomonadota; class Gammaproteobacteria; order Burkholderiales; family SG8-41; genus CAKKQX01. The sequence goes on from CALOEN010000002.1 coordinate 20,908, forward strand.
TTTTGATATGTATCTTCATGATGCTTGGTAATGAGTAATGGGTAATGGGTAATGTGAGTTACCCGAGACCCGACTGCCGGTGACCGGGGGTTTACTCTTTACCCATGGTTCATTACTCATCACGATTTCAGTTTCCCGCGAGTATGCTCATCACCGCCATGCGGATGCCAATGCCGAATGTAACCTGCGGCAGGATTACCGACTGCCCGCCGTCGGCCACGCTGGAATCGATTTCGACGCCGCGGTTCATCGGTCCCGGATGCAGCACGATGGCATCAGGCCGGGCCAGCGCGAGCTTGTCTTCGGTGAGGCCGTAATACTTGTAGAATTCCTGGGCCGAGGGCAGCAGTGCGCCCTGCATGCGCTCGCTTTGCAGCCTGAGCATCATGACTACATCTACGTCTTTCAGGCCCTTGTGCATATCATGATAGACGCGCACCCCGAGCTTCTCGACGTGGCTGGGCAGCAGGGTTTTTGGCCCGATGACGCGGATTTCAGGACAACCCAGGGTCGTCAGGGCGTGGATCTGCGAGCGCGCGACGCGGGAATGCAGAATGTCGCCGATTATCGCCACCCGCAGCGAAGAGAAATCCTTTTTGTAGTGACGGATCGTGAACATGTCGAGCAGGCCCTGCGTCGGATGCGCGTGGCGCCCGTCGCCGGCGTTGATGACATGAATTTCCGGGGCAACATGGCGCGCAATCAGGTGCGGCGCCCCGCTCGCGGCGTGGCGCACGATGAACATGTCGGCCTGCATGGCCGCAAGATTCGCCACCGTATCGAGCACGCTCTCGCCCTTGGACTGCGACGATTGGTTGATGGCCAGGTTGATGACGTCGGCCGACAGGCGCTTGGCCGCGATCTCGAACGTGGTGCGGGTGCGCGTGCTGGGCTCGAAGAACAGGTTGAATACCGCTTTGCCGCGTAACAGCGGCACTTTTTTTACGTCGCGCTGGGTCACGCCCACGAAGGATTTGGCGGTGTCGAGGATTTGCCACAGAATGGCTTCAGGCAGACCTTCCAGCGTGAGCAGATGATGCAGCTCGCCGTTTTTGTTGAGTTGCGGGTTGGAAGAATTGAGCCACATGCCGGTCAATTCTCGCGCATGACCAGTTCCAGGCGCCCGTTGCTGTCGCGTCTGAGCTCGATGGTCTGGTTGGGGGCGGCGGAAATGGTGGCGCCTGCAAACTGGGCGGCGACCGGCAGCTCGCGCCCGCCGCGGTCGACGAGCGCCGCCAGGCGGATGCTCGCGGCGCGCCCGTAATCGAACAGTTCGTTCATCGCGGCGCGTATGGTGCGCCCGGTATACAGGACGTCGTCGACCAGAATCAGGTGGCGGCCCTCGACTTCGAACGGGATGGAAGAGGTTTTGACGTTGCGGTGCAGCCCGATTTTTTCGTAATCGTCCCGGTAGAACGATACGTCGAGTGTGCCGAGCGGGATTTTGAGCTGGAGGTCGCGGTGCAACCGTTCGGCAATCCAGGCGCCGCCGGTATGAATGCCAATCAAACCGGTCTCGGGCCCGACTTCGGGCCGCATTTTGTCAGTGAGCGCCTGGAGCAACTGCTCGGCGTCAGGTAGCGATTTTCCCGGCATGAGGTATGGTTTGTATGCGGCCGCTAGGGTAACACATCTGGGCGCCAACCTTAAGAGGTCCCGGGCGCCGTGGTGAAGATTATTTTTGGGTGGATGAAAAATAGGCCGCGAGTATCTCGCGCGCCGCCGCCTGATCAAGCGCTCCCTTGAGCTTGGCGCCGCGGACGCCCGCTTCGCGCAACGCGGCTTCGGCCGCCCATGAGGTCAGCCGCTCATCCACCATCTGTACCGGGATGCCAAACCGGCCCTCGAGGCGCTGGGCAAAGCGGCGGCACAACCGGCTTATTTCGTGCTCGGTGCCGTCGGCGTGTGCCGGCAGTCCGACGACCAGGCAAGCCGGCTGCCATTCCGCAATCAGGGCGCCGATGGCGGCAAAGCGGGCGCTGTTGTCCTCGGCAGCGATGGTGGTGAGTGGGTGGGCAAGGCCGGTCTGGGTGTCGCCGACCGCAACACCGATGCGCTTTTCCCCGAAGTCGAACGCCAAAACCGTGCCGGTTTTGGCGGAGTGTTGAGTGGTTTTCAGGCCCTGGGGTTTTAACTTATCACTCATCACTCATCACCCATGACCGGCGTCAGGCATGCCCGGCTTCTTCCGACAGGTTGGCGTAGTCCACGCCGAGCAGGCCCATCGCCGCCGCCAGCCTTTCCTCGGCCGGCAGTTCGAACAATATCTCGGGGCTGGCCTGGACCGTGAGCCAGGCGTTGTTGGCGAGCTCGTGTTCGATCTGGCCCGGCGCCCAGCCCGCATATCCCAAAGTGATGAGCATCTGCCGCGGGGCCTCGCCGCGGGCAGCCGCCTGCAGTATGTCCTTCGACGTGGTCAGGCCGATATCCGTGCCCACGGCCAGCGTGGACTGCCACTGTCCCGGCGGGGTGTGCAGCACGAAGCCGCGGTCGGTCTGTACCGGGCCGCCAAAATGGACCGGGAGCGAACCGAGGGCGCCTGCAGCGGATGTGATGCCCACCTGCTCGAGCAGCCTGTTCAGGCTCATATCGATAGGCCGGTTCACCACGATGCCCAGCGCGCCCTGATCGTTGTGCTCGCAAACAAAGGTCAGCGATTTGGCAAAATGCGGATCCACCATGTTGGGCATGGCGATGAGAAAGTGCTGGGTGAGGTTAACTTTTTGCATGGGATATTGTAAATCCGGGACACCCCCGCCACAATTAAAATCACGGCTGCCCGATCCCGATGCTATCGTCGCGCGGCGTTCATCAATCACAGTATTGCTGAACTTAGAGCCCGTAACATAATGAAACACGTGTGCGTTGCAGCCAAAATTGGTGCTGACGCGAAGGGTGGCGCAGAGCATATCGCGGCGGCTGCGACTCGTTAGCCGCAGGCCCGTTTGCGGGAGCAGCCGCTGAAGCCCCGGGACGCCATCGCATCCACACGCCGCTTGGCGCCCCTGCCCGCACCACGCTGCGCGAGACCGAGTCCGGGGCGCATGGTCAAGCCGGCCGACAAAGTGTCCCGTGCAGGGCGGAGCAGGTTCCAAGCGTTCTATGCTTGGATGCGACCCCGGAGCGGGACGTAAGCGCGCCATCATGCACGGGCCTAACGCACGCCTGCGCGGTCGCATCCCCGCGAGCGGGGCGCGTCGGAGGGCGGAAGAGGGGCCCCTTTGGGGATCTGACCCCGCAGACGCGCATGGGATCGGCTTTGACACGACGCGCTCACGATCGGCTCCACGGTCGCATCCCGCAAGCGGGTCCCTGCTCCACGTTGCGCCGATCCCTGCTCCACGCTTCGGCGCGCCGCCGGTTTTGGCTGCAACCCTTTGGGCTGGCACGAGTTTTGGCCCATGGCATTGTCGCTCCCCTTGCCAATATTCGCGATATTGGCTGCGGTGAGCTTCGCGCCCTGAGCCAAAATCGTGCCAGCGCATCGCGTGTTTCATTATGTTACGGGCTCTTAAACAGGCGCTTGAGGTGATGGGCGGGGCCGGTCGTGCGCGCGACGAAACCCCGCGGCTCGCGGCGCCGGGTGTTGCCGCTCACTGCTTACTGATTTACTTGCGCCAGAATGTCGGCGTAAAGATGATGAGAAAGGTGAACAGTTCGAGACGTCCGAGCAGCATCGCGAAGGTGCATACCCAGATCTGGAAATCGGTCAATATTGCAAAATTGGTGGCCGGCCCCACCTGGTGCAGGCCGGGGCCGATATTGTTGAGCGTGGCGACCACGGCCGAAAAAGCAGTCAGGACATCGAGACCCGACGAGCCGAGGATCAAGGTCATGCTCACCAGCATTGCCACCCACATGAAGAAGAAAGCCAGCACCCCGAACACCACCTGATTGGGAACCACCTGGCCGGCGACTTTTAACGGCACCATTGCATTGGGATGGGCCAGTTTTCTGAACTCGCGGTAGACCTGACGATACAGGATGATGGCGCGCATCATCTTGATGCCGCCGCCGGTGGATCCGGAACAGCTGAGGAAAGTGCCAAGGAACAGCACCCACATCGGGGCGAAAACCGGCCACAGGCTGTAATCCGCGGTGGCATAGCCGGTGGTGGTGCCGACCGAAATTATGTTGAACGCGGCATAACGCAACGCTGTGGTGAAGTTCGGATAATCGCCGGCAAGCCACAGAAACAGGGAGATGCCCAAAATGCTGAGCCCTACAACGAGGGCAAAATAGCGCACCTCCGTGTCGCGCAGGTAAGGGGTAAGGCGCGCTTGCCGTAAAGCCAGGAAATGGGTGGCAAAGCTCATGCCCGCAAGCAGCATGAATACGATCGCAACGGTCTCGATGACAGCGGAATTAAAGTAGCCAAAGCTGGCATCGTGCGAGGAGAATCCGCCCAGGGACAGCGTGGTGAAACTGTGGATCAGCGCATCGAGCCAGCTCATGCCGGCAAGGTGGTAGCTCAGCAGGCATGCCAGCGTCAGCCCCGCATAAATCAGCCATAGCCCTTTGGCGGTCTGGGTCAGGCGCGGGGTGAGCTGGTCCTCTTTCATCGGTCCGGGAATTTCAGATTTCGAGATCTGGCGGCCGCCGACGCCGAGCATCGGCAGTATCGCCACCACCAGCACGATCACGCCCATGCCGCCCACCCACTGCAATTCGGCGCGCCAGACATTGACCGACGGCGGCAGGTTGTCGAGTCCGTGAAGTATGGTGGCGCCGGTGGCCGTGAGACCGGATACAGCTTCAAAGTAGGCGTCGGTGAACGACAGTTCTGGGATTGAAAGCAGCAATGGAATGGCGGCGAACAATGCGCCGCCCGTCCACACCAGCACCACCAGCAGAATGCCTTCGCGCAGGCTGAGTTCGCGCTGATGCTTGCGTGTGGCAAGCCACAGCAGCACCCCGATTGCGAAGTTGATTGCCATAGAAAATGCGAAGTTCAGGGTATTGCCGTCTGCTAAAATCACTGAGATTGCTAGCGGCAGCAGATGGGACAGGCTCATCGCCATCGCAATGATGCCGAGTATGGGAAGAACGGCAAGCAGCCAACTCATTCTTGATTGATCCCGGGCCGGTTGTTATGGTGTGAACGCTCAGACGAGCGTTCAGCAAACTTTACCAGAGGGTAGGGGTAGGGGGCACCTGGTTTATCACTTGCGCCAGAACGCCGGCGTGAATATCACGAAAACCGTGAACAACTCGAGCCGGCCGACCAGCATCGCGACCGAGCATACCCAGATCTGGAAATCGGTGAGCGATGCGTAAGTGGTCGCGGGGCCGATCCGGTTCAGGCCCGGCCCGGTGTTGTTGATGCAGGCGATTACCGCCGTGAGCGCCGTGACCAGATCGAGTCCTGAAACCAGCAGCAGAAAAGTCATCAGGGTAACGCTTGCGCCATAGAGCGACATGAACGCAAGCACCGCGAATACGATACGGTTTGGCACCACCTGGGCGCTTACTTTCACCGGCACCTGCGCCTGTGGATGGATAAGCTTTACCATTTCGCGCAGCCCCTGCAGGAACAGCAGTTGGGCGCGTATCATCTTGATGCCGCCGCCGGTCGAGCCTGAACACGATGCAAAGCTGCATAGAAACAACATCCACAGCGGCGCGAAAATTGGCCACAGGTTGAAGTCCGTGCTGGCGTAGCCGGTCGTGGTTGCGATCGACACGGTGTTGAAACTTGCATAGCGCAGCGCGGAAGTGAAATCCGGATAGACGTTGTTCAGCCACAAATACAGGGCAAGCATTACGCAACTCGCAAGTGTAATGATAACGAACGGCAGCGCCTCGGCGTCGCGTTTGAACGGGACCAGGCTTTTCTGGCGCCACGCTGTGAAGTGCGTGCCAAAATTAATGCCCGCGATCAGCATGAACACGATGGCGATAGTCTCGATCAGCGGCGAGTTGAAATAGCCATAGCTCGCGTCGTGACTGGAGAAACCGCCCAGGCTCATGGTGCTGAAACTGTGGATCACCGCATCAAACACCGTCATGCCCGCCGCCCAGTAACCCAGGGCGCAAGCCAGCGTAATGCCGGCGTATACCAGCCACAAACCCTTGGCGGTCTCAGTGATGCGCGGTGTGAGCTTGGCGTCTTTCATTGGCCCGGGCGTCTCGGCCTTGTAGATCTGCCTGCCGCCGACGCCCAGCAGGGGGAAGGATGGCCACAGCCAGGACGATGATTCCCATGCCGCCCAGCCACTGCAACAAGGCGCGCCAAAAATTGATGGAAGGCGGCAGTTTGTCGAGACTGGAAAGCACGGTGGAGCCGGTAGTGGTCAAACCGGCCATGCATTCAAAGTAGGCGTTGGTGAAGGACAGATGCTGCATGTAAAACATGAGCGGGAGCGCGGCAAATACCGGCAGCACCGACCATACCAGCGTGACCAGCAAAAACCCGTCCCGAATCTGCAGGTCACCTTTTTTGCGGTGTGTGGCCAGCCACATCGCACCGCCACAGCTCAGCGTGATGGCCAGTGATTCATCATAGGCAAAGATAGCAGCATCCTGGTACCACAAAGCGACCCCCAGCGGTAACAGCATCATTATGCTGAAGATCACTATGACCAGGCTCAGGACGTGTACGACGACGGCGACGCGGTGCATGTGGGCCGGGTGGTGGACTTATGAAACGGATGGGCAGCGGGTAATCGCGTGCCTAGAAGAAGCCGAGATCGACCTGGAACAGTTTCTCGACCTTGGCAACCATGCGTTTGTTGATGACAAATACGATCACGTGGTCGTCAGGCTCGATTATGGTGTCGTGGTGCGCAATGATCACCTGATGATCGTAAACCGGTTTGCCATCGCCGTTTTTCGGGCCGGCGCGCTCATGGCGACGGACGACGGCCCCAATGGTCGTGCCTTTCGGAAGATCAATTTCCTCGACGCGTCGCCCGACCACCTTGGAGGACTTGGCATCCCCGTGCGCCACCAGTTCCAGGGACTCGGCCGCGCCGCGCCGCAGCGAGTGCACGGCAACGCAGTCACCGCGCCGCACATGCGCGAGCAAGGTGCCGATCGTCGCCTGCGCCGGAGAGATCGCAATATCGATCTGGCCGCTTTGCACCAGGTTGACATAGGAGCTGCGATTGATGAGCGCGATCACCTTGCGCGCGCCCATGCGCTTGGCGAGCAGCGAGGACATGATGTTGGTCTCGTCGTCATTGGTGAGCGCGCAGTACACATCCATCTCGCCGATGTTTTCTGTTTCCAGCAGATCTTCGTCGGTTACGTCACCTGACAGAACCAGGGTTTTGTCGAGTTCCGCGGCAAGGCGTTCCGCGCCGGTTTTGTTGTACTCGATGATTTTGACCGCGTAGCGGTCTTCCAGCGCAAGGGCAAGCCGGCGCCCGATATTGCCGCCGCCGCCGATCATGACGCGCTTGACGGGCTTGTCCATGCGCCGAAGTTCACTCATCACTCCCCGGATGTTCTCGGTGGCAGCAAGGAAGAACGCCTCGTCGCCTGCCTCAATTATCGTGTCGCCCTCGGGGATGATCGGACTGCCTTGGCGGAAAATGGCCGCCACGCGGGTGTCGATTTGCGGCATGTGGGTGCGCAGGTATTGCAGTTCCTTGCCGACCAGCGGGCCGCCGTGAAATGCGCGTACTGCGACCAGGCTGACTTTGCCCTCTGCAAACTCGACTACCTGCAGGGCTTCCGGAAATTCGATCAGTTTGCCTATGTAATCGGTCATGATCTGCTCGGGACAGATCGAGAAGTCGACCGCAAAGTTCTCTGAAGAAAAGATTTCAGGATGAGACAGATAATCGGCGGAACGGATGCGCGCGACTTTGGTCGGGATGTTGAACATCGTCGCCGCCAGCTTGCAGGCGACCATGTTGGTCTCGTCGCTCTGGGTGACGGCGAGGATCATGTCGGCATCGCGCGCGCCGGCCTGTTCGAGGATTGCGGGATGGGCGGCGTTGCCGGTCACGGTTCGCAGATCTAACCGGTCCTGCAGTGCTCTGAGCCGACCCGGGTCGGTGTCGATGACAGTAATGTCGTTGGCCTCGGACACCAGACTTTCGGCGACCGAGGAGCCGACCTGTCCTGCTCCCAGTATGACTATTTTCAAGCTGGTCTTCCCGCAAAAACCGCGATTCTATGCCGCTTGGGTGCAACAGGCCAGATTACTTCGGCGGAACGCCCCGGTCGGGTTGTCGCCTTGTGGCATGAACAAGCGCTGTCTGAAACCCTAGCATATGTCATAATTTTAACACGATGATGAACGGCAAGTCTTTGACCCGAATATATTTTCCCGGTGAGATTCCGGTTCACGGCGTATGTGATCTGGCGCCCGACCAGGCACACCATGTGGCACGCGTGCTGCGTCTGGCGGTTGGAGAGCCGGTGGTGCTTTTCGATGGTTGCGGCAGCGAGCAAAGTGCGGTCATCACCCATATCGCCAAAGCCAGGGTCACGCTGCAGGTCGGCGAGTCGCACACCGTTGATCGTGAATCGCCCCTCGCGGTGATGCTGGCACAGGGCATATCGAGTGGCGAACGCATGGACTTTACTATACAGAAAGCCGTTGAACTGGGGGTCGCGGCCATCAGGCCGCTGGCGAGCAACCGTAGCGTAGTGCGGCTCGACGCCGCACGTGCGCTGAAGCGCGCGGCGCACTGGCAGGCCATAGCTGTCGCTGCCTGCGAGCAATGCGGCCGCAATACGCTGCCGCAAGTGCTGCCGGTAATGGATTTCACCGACTGGCTGGCGCACGAAGCCCAGCAGGCGGCGGCGCTGCGGGTGATGCTGTCGCCGCCGGGACCGGCGACGCTGGGCAGTCTGTCGCGACCCGCGGGCAGGGTGACCCTGCTTGCCGGGCCCGAGGGCGGGTTGTCGCTGCAGGAGCAACAAGACGCGCTTGGCATAGGGTTCACACCCGTCAGACTGGGCCCGCGGATATTGCGGACCGAGACTGCTGCCCTGGCGGCGTTGAGCGCGATGCAGATGCTGTGGGGGGATTTTAAGTAAATGCGATCAGTTACCGTGATCGCGCTTTCCCTCGGCGGCGTTCTCGCATAATATGTGATTGATTAATAACCAATACTGACCCTGAGATGGCGCTGACATCCCCCGAAAAATTTGTCCAATGGTTCCGTTCCGCGGCGCCTTATATCCATTCCTTCAGAGACCGGACTTTTGTGATCGCATTTGGCGGCGAGGTGGTGGCGGACGGAAAATTCGTAGGGCTCACGCATGACTTGAATCTGCTGGCCAGCCTGGGTGTGCGGCTGGTGCTGGTGCATGGCGCGCGGCCGCAGGTCGATTCGCGGCTCAAACAGCTCAAGCACCGCTCCAAGTGCGTGCGCGGCCTGCGCGTCACTGACGACGTTGCGCTGCAGTGTGTCAAGGAAGCCAGCGGCAGCCTACGCGTAGAAATTGAAGCACTGCTTTCGATGGGTTTGCCCAGTTCCCCCATGGCGGGGGCCGATATCCGGATGGCAAGCGGCAATTTCGTGACCGCCCGGCCTATCGGGGTGGTCGACGGTGTCGATCTTCAGCACACCGGGGAGGTACGCAAGATCCACGCCACCGCAATCAAGGACCGCCTGGATCATGGCGAGCTCGTGCTGATCTCTCCGGTGGGCTATTCGCCAACCGGGGAGATTTTCAATCTGGCGCTGGAAAATATCGCCGAGGCAACAGCGGTCGCATTACGCGCCGACAAGCTGATTTTCCTCATGGATGCTACCGGCGTGACGGGCAAACGCGGGCAATTGCTGCGCGAATTGACGCCGCAACAGGCCCAGCTCCGGCTTGCCAAGGGCGGTGACCGGGATGGCGACGTGCAGCTGTACCTGCCTTGCGCGCTGCGCGCCTGCCAGCAAGGGGTGGTGCGGGCCCACCTGATCTCGCGGCGCGCCGATGGCGGCCTGCTGCTCGAGTTGTTTACGCGCCAGGGCGTGGGCACCATGATTACTCCTGATGCACTGCAGATTCTGCGCCAGGCCAGGATCGAAGACATCGGCGGCATTCTGCAGCTTCTTGAGCCGCTGGAGTCCGATGGCACCCTGGTAAAACGCAGCCGCGATCTGCTGGAGATGGAGGTTGAGCGATTTGTCGTGCTCGAACACGACCGCATGGTGGTCGGCTGCGCCGCGCTCTACCCATTTTCCGAGGACAAGGCCGGCGAGCTCGCCGGCCTTGCCGTTCATCCGGATTTCCGCAATGCCGGTGCCGGAGAGCGGCTGCTGAAGGAGATCGAGTCACGGGCGCGTCGGCGCAAACTTAAAACCCTGTTTGTGCTTACCACCCGCACCGAGCACTGGTTTGTCGAGCGCGGCTTTGCCGAGGTGGCGCCGGATGTGCTGCCGCGACATAAACGCGAACTCTACAATTACCAGCGCCGCTCGGTAGTTCTGTCCAAGCGTCTTTAACTTGCCGCAAACAGCTGATACCAGCATCCCCATGAACAGACGACCAGCATGAAGGCTGCTCTGTTCTCGCTTTCATTGCGGTCCCGGCTGCTGCTCGCCAGCACCCTTGTGCAGATCGCAATGCTCGCGCTGCTGATCGTCAACGGCATCAGCATCATGGATGACAAGCTCAACGAGCGCACACGCATTCATCTGGAGGATCAAAAACAACTGTTGAATGCCGCGCTCTCCGTGCCGCTCGCCAAGGAAGACTACCGGGGTCTGCAGTCCGTGCTTGAAGCTGTGCGTCGCGACAACGGCATTGCCTACATGGTGCTCCTTGATCCCGGCGGCAGGGTGGTTGCCGCGTCAGGCTGGGAGGCCAGCCTGCCGCTGCCGCCGGTTGATACCGCCAGCAACGTCCGGTTTGCCAAGCATGACGGGTATTTTCACACGGAAGTACAGATTGAAAGCGCCGGCCAAAAAATTGGCAATCTGCGCTTCGGTCTTTCGACGACGTTCATAATGAACGCCCGCGACGAACTGATCCGGGATAACCTGCTGATCGGCGGCATCGCGCTGATCATGTCAGTGATCTCGATGATGGGGATAAGTTACTGGCTGACGCGCAGCCTGACCCAGCTGACCAGGGCCAGCGCGAATCTCGCGGGGGGCGACCTGAATGTGCGCCTGCCGGTTGAAGGGGGGGACGAGGTAGGCAGGCTGACCCACGCATTCAATATCATGGCGGCAGCGCTGCAAGACCGGGTCAAGGCGCTCGCCGAGAGCGAGGGCAAGTTCAGCGCCATCGCAGATTACAGCTATGACTGCGAATTGTGGATCAATCCGGAAGGCCGGTTGATCTGGATTAATCCGCGCGTTCACGACATGTTTGGCTACACTCCGGAGGAATGCATCGGGACCGAAAATTTTCCGGCGCCATTCATCAGCAGTTCGGATGTCGAGCGCACTGTGCGCCAAATCAGGCGGGCATTGCGAGGTAACAGCGGACAGGATTACGAGTTTCGGGCGCGACACAAGGACGGTGCCGAATTCTGGGCGGCGGCCGACTGGCGGCCTATCTATGACAGCCGTGGCGGGTATCTCGGTATCCGCATCAGCATCCGCGATATCACACAGCGCAAGGAAGCCGAACTGAAGCTGGAGGCGAGCGTGGCCGAGTTGCGCGAAGCACAGGCCGTGCAGCAGGAATATCTGATGCGCGAGCAGGACGAGCACGCCCGGCTTTCGGCGCTGCTGGCGGCCATGGATACCGGCATCCTGTTTGTGAGCCAGGACAACAAGGTCGTGTACTGCAATCCCGCATTCAAGCGCATCTGGCTGATCGAGCACGAGACGCAGCTCATCGGCTGCAATCCACAAGAGGTTCTGAGGGGCTCGGCCTGCACACTGGCGCGCCCCGAGGAGCAGATGCAGCGCATGCTGCGGCAGCCGCACGATGGTGAAATTTTCGGCGCGCTCGAAATCCAGATCGCTGACGGACGCCTGGTCACTCAGCAGGGCCACGCGGTCAGGGACAGTCTGGGACGGCCCGTCGGGCACCTCTGGCTGTTTGAGGATGTCACGCGGGAGCGTCAGACCGCGGATCAGCTGGTCTATCTTGCCGAGCGTGATGCGTTGACCGGACTTTACAATCGCCACCGCTTCAACGAAGAACTGACGCGCATGATCGCGGATGCAGGGCGCAACAAGTCGCGCGTGGCGCTGCTGTTTTTCGACCTCGATGATTTCAAGTACATCAACGACACCTTCGGTCATCGCGCGGGCGATGCGATGCTGATCCGGGTCGCGGGCGAGGTCGCGGGCCAGGTCCGGAAGAACGAAATCTTCAGCCGCATCGGCGGCGACGAGTTTGCGATCCTGGTGCCGGAAATTTCAGACGAGATGTTGCGCATTCTGGCCGAACGCATGATTCAGTCTATTGCCATGGTGCGTTTCCAGTTCGAGGGGCAGAGCCTGCGGCTGACTACCAGCCTCGGGATCGCGGTATTTCCAGACCATGCAGATAACGCTGAAGACCTTATCGCGCGCGCCGATACTGCGATGTATCAGGCCAAGGAAGTGGGAAAAAACGCGTATCGAGTCTACCGCGGCGATCTCGACACGTCGCAGGCGATGGTCTCCCGGATGTCGTGGAACGACCGCATCCTGCACGCGCTCGAGAACAATCTGATGGATCTCCAGTTTCAGGGTGTTTATGCGACAAGGGACCGGTCGCTTTCGTATTTTGAGGTCCTGGTGCGCATGCGTGACAAGAATGAGCCGGCGCTGATACTGATGCCGGCCCAGTTCATTCCGGTCGCCGAGAAATCAGGCAAGATTCTGGAGATCGACCGGTGGGTGTTGCGCGAGAGCATACAAATGCTCGCCGAGCTGGAATCCATTCCGGGGCTTGCGGTCAATATCTCCGGGCGCTCTTTTGATGAGCCGACGCTGCCCCAGTACATCGCCGAGCAATTGAAGCGGCATGGCGTATCGCCAAGGCGGCTGCTGGTCGAGCTTACCGAGACCTCGGCGGTGTCGGACCTGCATGACGCGCAGCGGTTCATCGAAGCGCTGCGCCAGACCGGGTGCCGCGTGTGCCTCGACGATTTCGGAACCGGCTTTTCATCCTTCGCCTATCTCAAACACCTGCAGGCCGATTCGGTCAAGATAGACGGGCTGTTCATCCGCAATCTGCCCAGGGATGTCGACAATCAGCTGTTCGTCAAGGCCATCGTGTCTGTTGCGCGAGGGCTTAACAAGACCACTGTCGCCGAGTGTGTCGAGGACGAAGAAACGCTGGTGATGCTGAGGGACTTTGGGGTTGACTGTGTTCAGGGTTATTATCTGGAGAAACCGCGCGTCGATAATCCCCTGATGGCCGAGTCCACCCGAATTCGCATCAACATGGAATTGCGGCTAACCTGACGGGACGTCAACGCGATAATTCTGCAATATTCGACTGCTAATCTGGAGCATGAGTCATGGCAAGGATGGTGTTGTGCGTGAAGCTGGGCCGCGAAGCCGAAGGGCTGGATTTTCCAACCTACCCCGGCGAACTCGGCAAGCGTATTTTTGAAAATGTGTCCAAGGAAGCCTGGAAGCAATGGCTTGAACAGCAGAAAATGCTGGTCAACGAAAACCGGCTCAACCTTGCGGACAAAAAGGCGAGAGATTATCTCGCGCAACAGATGGAGAAGCACTTTTTCGGCGGCGGTGCCGATGCCGCTGTCGGTTACGTGCCGCCTGCGTCGAAGTAGACACGCCGCGACTTTCTCCCCGGGATCCGTTGCCGATCTGGTAAGCGTTTTAGCGCGCACAGGCAGTTCATGAGCAAACCCCGTCTCGACCCCGAGCTTTATCTCAACCGTGAAATCGGTCTGCTGGCATTCAACCGCCGGGTGTTGGCCCAGGCGGAAAACCCCGGCCACCCACTGCTCGAGCGGCTGAAGTTCCTGTGCATCGTCAGCAGCAACCTAGACGAATTTTTCGAAATTCGCGTCTCCGGGCTCAAGGAGGAAATCGAAGCCGGTTCACCCCCGGCCGGCCCTGACCGCATGCCCGCCGATCAGGTGTTCCTGCGGGTGGCGAAGGAGGCCCATGATCTGGTTGCGAACCAGTACCGACTGCTGAACGAAGAAATCCTGCCCGGGCTCGAGAAGGAAGGAATACGCTTCCTGCGCCGGTCGGATATCACGGCCAGGCAGGCTGAGTGGATCAAGGCTTACTTTTTGCGGGAGGTGATGCCGGTGCTGACGCCGATCGGGCTCGATCCGGCGCATCCGTTTCCGCGAGTGCTCAATAAAAGCCTGAATTTCGTGGTTGAACTCGAGGGCAAGGACGCCTTCGGCCGCAATTCCGGCATCGCCATCGTCCAGGCGCCGCGCGTGCTGCCGCGCGTGATCCGGCTGCCGCCCGATATCGCGGCGGTCAAACACGACTTTATTTTCCTGTCATCGGTGCTTCATGCGCATGTCTCGGAGCTTTTCGCCGGCATGAAGGTTATCGACTGCTATCAATTCCGCGTCACGCGCAACAGCGATCTGTTCGTCGACGAGGAAGAAGCCACTGACTTGCGCGCCGCGCTGCGCGGCGAGCTGCCACACCGCCATTTCGGCGACGAGGTGCGGCTGGAAGTTGCGGACAACTGCCCGCAGCCGATTTCCGATTTCCTGCTGGCCCATTTCAAGCTCGGGCAGGATGATCTTTACCGCGTTGAAGGGCCGGTCAATCTGGCGCGGCTGATAAGCGTACCGGAATGGATAGACCGGGCCGACCTCAAGTTTCCGCATTTCACGCCGGGATTGCCGAAGAAACTGGAGCGGCCCGGGGACATGTTCAGCGCCATTGACGAAGGCGATATCCTGCTGCACCAGCCGTTCCAGTCGTTCCAGCCGGTGATCCTGTTTCTCGAACAGGCGGCGCGCGACAAAAACGTGGTGGCGATCAAGCAGACGGTCTACCGCACTGGCGCGGAATCGGAGTTGATGGAGATCCTGATCAATGCGGCACGCAGCGGCAAGGAAGTCACGGTGGTGCTGGAATTGCTGGCGCGCTTTGACGAGGAAGCAAACATCAACTGGGCGCAGCGACTGGAAGATGCCGGTGCGCATGTCGTCTATGGCGTCGTCGGGCACAAAACGCACGCCAAGATGCTGATGGTAGTGCGACGCGAGGGGGAGCGGTTGCGGCGCTACGTGCATTTGTCGACCGGCAATTATCATCCCCGCACCGCAAAACTCTATACGGATTTCGGTCTGTTCACCTGCAACGAAGAATTCGGCGTCGACGTCAGTGACGTTTTCATGCAACTGACCGGACTGGGCAAGGCGAGCAAACTCAAGCATCTGTGGCAGTCGCCCTTCACATTTCACAAGAAAATGCTTAACGCGATACAGAATGAGATGCGCATCGCCCAGGCCGGACACAAGGCGCAGATCATCGCCAAAATGAATGCGTTGCTCGAGCCCGAGATCATCGCCGCGCTCTATGAAGCATCGAAGGCGGGTGTCGAAATCGATCTCATCGTGCGCGGGGTGTGTGCGTTGCGGCCGGGTGTCCCGGGGGTTTCCGACAATATTCGCGTGCGCTCCATAGTCGGTCGTTTCCTCGAACACACACGCATATTCTTTTTCCACAATGATGGCGCGCAGGATGTCCACCTCGCCAGCGCCGACTGGATGGACCGTAATTTTTTCCGCCGTGTCGAAATCAGCTTTCCGGTTCTCGATCCCGATCTGAAGCAGCGCGTGATCAACGAGGGCCTGAAGCCTTATCTCGAGGATAATTCGCAGGCGTGGGAAATGGACCAGCAGGGACAATATCTATGTAAATCGCCGAAGCGAGCCAAACCATTGTATTCACAGAATTATTTGCTGGATATTTTGGCGCGCCAGCCCTCGGTGTAGTGCCGTTGCCGGCGCGCAGAATATGCTGGCAGTGGGCGCCGGGTCGGCTATCATGAAGCGTCACGTTATCAGTCAGACAAGCGCCTTGACTCATCCCCGCACCGACACGGAGACCGAACTCAAGTTGCTGGTGCCGCCGGGCGCATCGCGCCGGCTTGGCGCACATCCGCTGCTCAGGGGTGCGGGGCGTTCGACCACAAAAAAGCTCTACAGCCTGTACTTCGACACGCCCGATCTTGATTTGTGGCGACAGGGTGTTGCGCTCCGGTTGCGCAAAGACGGCGCGCAATGGGTGCAGGCGGTAAAGGGCGGCGGAGAGGTAACAAGCGGCCTGCATCGCAGAGTCGAACTCGAGTCCGAGGTGGCTGGGCCATTTCCGGACTGCACGGTGATCGACAGCGGGGCGTTTTCCGGGTTGTTCTCGTCGCCCCGGTTGTGTGCCCGGTTTCAGCCTGTATTTATTACTCAATTCAGCCGCACCAGCAGGATAATCACGCCCAGGCCGGGCATCGCGGTGGAAGTGTGCATCGACCGCGGCGTGATCAAGTGCGATGACAGCATCGAGATGATTAGCGAGCTCGAGCTTGAACTCAAATCCGGGGCGCCACGGTATCTGTATGAGCTTGCGCTGCAACTGCTGGAAAGCGTGCCCCTGCGCATAGAGAACCGTTCCAAGGCCGAGCGCGGCTATGCCTTGCTGCGCGGCGGGCATCCGGCGCCAGTCAAGGCGCAAGCGGTAGCATTGGATTCGGGCATGTCGATCGACGATGCGTTCAAAGCGATTGTATGGGCATCGCTCGCTCAGTTGCAGGCCAACGAGCACGGCATGCAAGTGAGCCGTGATCCGGAATATCTGCATCAGATGCGCGTGGCGCTGCGCCGGATGCGCTCGGCCTTCAGAACTTTTTCCGATGCGCTTAGGCAAGAGGAGGCCACTCACTTCGTGGCTGAAATCAGATGGCTGGCGCGTGAACTCGGGCCGGCTCGCGACTGGGACGTATTCATGTCCGGAACACTGTCGCCTGTCCTCAGTGAGTTTCGCGGGCACGGCGGACTGGCGGCATTGAAAAAATGCGCCGCGCGCGCCAGAACGGCGAGCAGGCGACGGGCTAAGAGCGCGATCGAATCCCCGCGTTTTCGACGCCTGAGCCTGATGCTCCCCGCCTGGATGTTGGCCGATTCCTGTTTCAAACAGAAAGAGTCCGGACTTGCTGCGTCGAGTGTGCCGGTGCCGACATTCGCCGGTGCCGCGCTCAAACGGCGTTTTGCCGCTGTCAGAAAACGCGGCCGCAAGCTGCGGCAGCTGTCGGCCGCCGAATTGCATCTGCTGCGTATCGCCATCAAGAAGCTGCGTTATATCCTCGATTCATTCGCCATGTTCTATGACGAAAAACGCACGGCCAGGATGCTGGGGCGGCTTGCCCGATTGCAGGATGTCCTGGGCGCAATCAATGACGCGGCGACGGTGGCTGGTCTGCTGGAGAGTTTGGGCGCAAAATCTGCCAAGGACATGAACGAGGCGCGCGGCATGGTACGAGGCTGGAGCAAAGGCCGGGCCGACGCGCTAAAATATGAACTCAACGCTGCCTGGGCAGCGTTCCGCGACAGCAAGAAATGCTGGTAGCAGTGTGCAGTGCTGATGGGAAAGATATGGAACTTATATTGTGGCGCCATGCCGATGCCGAGGACGGGATGCCTGACACGGGCCGCGAGCTGACCGCGAAGGGTGTCAAGCAGGCCGAACGGATGGCCGCCTGGCTCAGGGAAAGATTGACGAAGGGACACGGTAGTGCTGGTGAGCCCGGCGCGTCGCGCCCAGCAAACGGCTCAGGCGCTGAGCAAGAAATTCGAGACCAGCGAGGCTGTCGATACCGCTGCAACGCCCGAGTCGCTGCTTGATGCTGCAGGGTGGCCCGATCGCAAGGGCGCGGTGGTGGTGGTCGGCCATCAGCCGACGCTGGGTGCGGCGGCGGCGCTGGCGCTGACCGGCAGCGCACAACAGTGGAGCGTCAAGAAAGGGGCGATCTGGTGGCTGGAACTGCGGGAACGCGACCATGTTGCGGTGTTGCGCGCCGTGCTTTCGCCAGACTTGATTTAGCGCCCTGGCTGAAACCCATCTCACGTATTTCATCATGTCAGGGTCTCACGGGAGGTCTCATGTTCGAATCAGCCAACCTTTCGCACAAGGTCAGTAAGCAGGCCTATCAACGCGAGGAGCCGGGCCTGCGCGCGGCGTTGCTCAACGCCCAATACGATCTTTTTAAAAATGGCCGATTCCCGGTATTGATTCTGATCGCCGGCGTGGAGGGCGCGGGCAAGGGCGAGACCGTGAACCTGCTCAATGAGTGGATGGATCCGCGCCACATCTACGCGCACGCATTTCCCCTGCCCTCCGATGAGGAGCGCGAGCGACCGCCGATGTGGCGGTTCTGGCGCGCGCTGCCGCCGAAGGGCAAGATCGGGGTTTTTTTCGGCGCGTGGCACACCAGCCCGTCGTCGGACGGGTGCAGGGCATCATCGGCGAAGGTGAATTTTCCCAGAGTATCGCGGAAATTCTGCGTTTCGAAAAAATGCTAGCCGACGAGGGCGTGCTGCTGCTTAAGTTCTGGTTCCACCTGTCCAAAGACCAGCAGAAGAAACGCCTGAAAGCCCTGGAGAAGGACCCCAAAACCAAGTGGCGGGTCACCGATCTCGAGTGGAAATATTTCAAGATTTATAACAAGTTCGTCAAGGTGTGCGAGCCGTTTCTGCGCCGGACTTCCACCGGCGAGGCGCCGTGGATCGTGGTGGCGGGCGCCGATCCGCGTTACCGCTCGATTACCGTCGGCCGGCACCTGCTGGCGGCCATGCGCGAGCGCCTCGACGAGAAACCGGCCAGGCGCCTGCCCGACAAGACCCCGCCGCTGTTGCCCGCGGCCGATCATCTGAATGTCTTGCGCGCGCTCAAGCTCGACCAGCCGCTGACCAAAGCCGCTTACGGAAAACAGCTCGAAAAGTGGCAGGGCCGGTTGAATGTCCTGTCGCGCCATCCGCGCTTCAAGAACATATCGGTGGTCCTGGTGTTCGAGGGCAACGACGCTGCCGGCAAGGGCGGCGCCATCCGCCGCATCACCGGGGCGCTGGATGCGCGCAGCTATCACAGCGTTCCGGTTGCCGCTCCGACCGAGGAGGAGCGGGCCCAGCCGTATTTGTGGCGTTTCTGGCGGCATGTCCCGCGTCACGGCCGGATCACCATTTTCGACCGATCGTGGTACGGGCGGGTACTGGTGGAGCGTGTCGAGGGTTTTTGCTCCGAAAACGACTGGATGCGCGCTTACACCGAGATCAACGATTTCGAGCAGCAGCTCACTCGGCAGCATATCGTGGTCGTCAAGTACTGGCTGGCCATCAGCAAGGACGAGCAATTAAGGCGTTTCAAGGAACGGGAGAAAATCGCCTTCAAGCACTTCAAAATCACCGAGGAAGACTGGCGCAACCGCAAGAAATGGGATGCTTATGAACAGGCGGTGTGCGACATGGTGGACCGCACCTCGACTTCGATCGCGCCGTGGACACTGGTCGAGGCCAACAACAAATACTACGCGCGGCTCAAGGTGCTCAAGACCCTGTGCCACGCAGTCGAGGCGGCGCTGGAACAGGCCAAGCCCTGACTGCAGCTAACATTCCATTTGTGCAAAGCACGCAGGGGGTTGGCAGTATTGCCCGACATGCGCGCCGATCCTGCTGTTTTCTCCGCGGCACACTGCTGTTTCCAGGGACAGTCTTAGCCGGAGCCCGCATCGGCAGCGTCCGGTTCCGGCAGTTCCTTGATGTTGAGCTCGAATCCGAGTGCCTGCCATTCCTGTATTTCGTCGTGCAGCGCGGCCACGGTCAGTGGATAGCGCTTGAGCCATTCGGCATCCAGCGACAGGCGGAACTTGCGTCCTTGCGCTTTCGCCTGCAGCGGCGGCAGCGGGGTGTCGGAGCGGCCGCGATAGAACAAAACCGCAAGCCGCAGCGCGAGCACCGTTCTCCAGTCAATTTCCGGGTCGAACTGGTCCCGGATTTTGTGCAGAGAGCGGCGGTGCGCCAACACCAGCTGGCTCAACCTGATTTGCTCCTTGCGTGAAAAACCCGGCATATCGGCATTGCTGATGATGTAGGCCGAATGGCGGTGGTAGCCGCTGTAGGCGACTGAGATGCCGATTTCGCTCATTTGCGCGGCCCAGGTGATGAAGCGTGGCGCATCCTCATTCTGCTCGTCGCCGTTGGCGGCCAGCCTGGAGTTGAGTTCCAGCGCCAGGGTGCCGACGCGTCGCGCCTGCAATGCATCGACGTGATAAAGCTTCATGAACTGGCCGACCGTGACGTCGCGCATGTCCCGGTGATGAAAGCGGCCGATCATGTCGTACAGAACGCCCTGGCGCATCGCGCCCGCCGCCGTCACCATCGCGTCGATATCCAGCTCCGACAGCACGGCGCTCATGATGGCGAGCCCGCCGGGCAGCACCGGCACGCGGTCGGGCCGCAGGCCGGTGAGTTCAACGCGGTTCATGTCACCGGCCCTGATCAAATGCGAACGCAGGCGGTCAATGCCGGCCGGGGTGATGCGGCCGTCTTCGAAGCCGTTCAATTGCATAATATCCGCCAGCGCGCGCGCCGTGCCTGAAGAGCCGACGGCATGATGCCAGTTGCCGCGAGAGAAGGTTGCGACGGCATGCTGCAATTCGGTCCGCGCCGCCAGCTCGGCCTGTTTCATCGCGGACTTGCTGATCTTGCCGCCGGGGAAAAAGTTCAGGCTGTAACTGACGCAGCCCATGAACAGGCTGTCCAGTTTCAGTGGTGCGTAGCCGGCGCCTATGATGATTTCAGTCGAGCCGCCGCCGATATCCACGACCAGGCGTTTCTTTCTGGAGGCCGGCAGGCTATGCGAGACGCCAAGATAGATGAGCCGCGCTTCCTCGCGTCCGGCCACGATCTCGATCGGGAAGCCGAGCGCGGCCTCGGCTTTTTTCAGAAAGGGGACGGCATTTTTGGCCACGCGCAGGGTATTGGTGCCGATGGCGCGCACCGTGTGCTTGTCCAGTCCGCGCAGCCGCTCGCCAAATCGCTCGAGACAGGCCAGCGCGCGATCCTGAGAGGTCTCATCAAGCCGTTTGTCTTTATTCAGCCCGGCGCCGAGCCGCACCGGCTCGCGCAGCGCATCGAGCGGATAGATCTGATCGCCCACCACCCGCGCGATCTGGCAGTGAAAGCTGTTGGTGCCGAGATCGACCGCTGCAAGAGTTGAATATTCAGCCATGAACCGGAGAAGTTGACGCGGAGATTAGCAGGGGCGCAACGGACAGGCAGCGCAGGTGCCGTGGCTGCGGTAGCAATGCAACAGAGGAAAACAGGCATTTCTATCCGTTGCTGCGAGTCTTTACTTTCTTGCGCCTGGCGGTCATCCCGCCACAAACCAAGTATAGGTCGCGTCGCAGCCGGAATCCCTTTTTTTTTGTTCTTAACGCGGATCTAGCGCCTCGCGCTCGAAGGCTTCGACGCCGGTATGACGCACGTCCTTGCCCTTGACCATGTAGACCACGTATTCGGACATGTTCTTGGCATGATCGCCGATGCGCTCGATCGCCTTGGCGATAAACAAAATATCGATGGCGTTGGAAATCGTGCGCGGATCTTCCATCATGAAGGTGATGAGCTGGCGCAAAATGGCACGGAATGACTCGTCCACCTGCTCGTCCTGGCGCACGACTTTTGCCGCCACGGTGAGATCGAGGCGGGCAAACGCGTCCAGGGCGTTCCTCAGCATGCCAAGCGCAAGATCGGCGACATGCCGGATTTCCGTGGTGCGCGGCACGGCAGGACGATCGGATTGGTATATCAACTGCGCCATGCGCGCGATTTTTGCCGCCTCGTCGCCGATGCGCTCGAGGTCGGTAATGGTCTTGACGACCATCATCAGCATGCGCAGGTCGCCCGCCGCCGGCTGGCGGCGGGCGATAATGGTGCTGCATTCCTCGTCAATCGCAACTTCCAGCGCATTGACGCGATGGTCGCCTTCGACCACGTTTTCAGCCAGCTGCATGTTGCCATTGGAGAGCGCGTCGAGCGCGCCTACGATTTGCTGCTCGACGAGCCCGCCCATCTGCAACACGCGTGCGCGCACCGCTTCGAGCTCGGTGTCGAACTGCTTCAGGGTATGTTCGCTGTTGGGCATCTTGGTGCCTCCGTCGCACTCATGTGGTAAATGTTAACAGACCCTAACATTTAATTATGACACTTTGGTGTCGGTGCACCCGCGGTCAGCGTCAGCACCCCGTCGGCCGTGCCCAGCAGCAGGACGTCGGCGCCGCGTCTCGCAAACAGGCCGTTGGTGACCACGCCGGCAATCTGGTTCAATGTCGATTCGAGTGCGCCCGGATCGGCGATCTGAAGACCATGCACGTCCAGGATGACATTGCCGTTGTCGGTCGTAAATCCCTGACGCAGCAGCGGCCGGCCACCGAGCCGGGTGATCTCGCGCGCGACCTGGGCGCGCGCCATCGGGATCACCTCCACCGGCAGCGGAAACTTGCCGAGCATGTCGACCAGCTTCGACTGATCGGTGATGCAGACAAACTTGCGGGCCACCGCCGCCACGATTTTTTCCCGGGTGAGCGCCCCGCCGCCGCCTTTGATCATGGCCAGGTTCCGGGTAATCTCGTCGGCGCCGTCGACATACACCGGGAGATCATCGACGCTGTTCAGGTCGAGCACAGGGATGCCGAGATGCTTTAACCGCTGGGCCGAGGCCTCGGAGCTCGCAACCGCTCCTGCTATCAGTGCCTTGATGCTGCCCAGTTCTTCAATAAAGAAGTTTGCGGTGGATCCGGTGCCTACACCGACAATGCAGCCGGCCGGGATATGGGCGATGGCCGCTTTGGCGACCGCTTGCTTCATTTCGTCTTGAGTCATAGTGGCAATGGTAAACGGTAAGCGATGGGCGGTAAATGGCTGAAGGCCGAAAGCGGAATGCGGTGAGCGGTTCAACCACGAAACCCTGAGTTGCTTTTTCGGCTTACTGCTCACCGCTTACTTTGCACGCCTATTCCTGCTACTCTTGACGCCTGACTTTTGGTGCCTGTCGCATGAAGAAAATCGATTATCTGGAGCGCATACTCAACGCCCGCGTCTACGACGTCGCGATCGAATCACCGCTCGAAGCGGCTGCGAATCTGTCGCGCCGCCTGCACAACCGGCTGCTGCTCAAGCGCGAGGACATGCAGCCGGTATTTTCATTCAAGCTGCGTGGCGCCTACAACAAGATGGTGAAATTGCCGGCGGCTGCATTGGCGCGCGGTGTCATTGCCGCTTCCGCCGGCAACCACGCCCAGGGCGTGGCGCTGTCGGCGCAGAAGCTCGGTTGTCGGGCGACCATCGTGATGCCGGTCACCACGCCCCAGATCAAGGTCAATGCGGTCAGGCAACTCGGCGCGAAAGTCGTGCTTTACGGCGATTCCTATGATGAGGCCCATGCCCATGCCCGCGAGCTGGAGCGCAAGCAGAAGCTGACCTTTGTTCATCCTTATGACGATCCGGACGTCATCGCCGGCCAGGGCACCATAGGCATGGAGATCCTGAGGCAGCATGCCGACACGATACATGCCATATTCGTCGCCATCGGCGGCGGCGGGCTGGTCTCGGGGATTGCCGCCTACGTCAAGCGGCTGCGCCCGGAAATAAAAATCATCGGCGTCGAGCCCGTGGACGCGGACGCCATGTACCGTTCGCTCAAGGCCGGACGGCGGGTAAAACTCGCCCATGTCGGGTTGTTTGCCGACGGGGTGGCCGTGAAGCAGGTCGGTGTTGAGCCCTTCCGTTTGTGCCGCGAGTTGGTCGACGACGTGATCCGGGTCGATACCGATGCGATGTGTGCGGCGATCAAGGACGTGTTCGAGGACACGCGGGCGATCCTTGAGCCGGCCGGCGCGCTGGCCATTGCCGGCGCCAAGGCCTATGTCGAGCGCACCGGGATCAAGGACAAAACGCTGGTAGCAGTGGCTTGCGGCGCCAATATGAATTTCGACCGCCTGCGCTTTGTCGCTGAGGAAGCCGAGCTGGGCGAAAAACGTGAGGCGATACTCGCCGTCACGATTCCCGAGCATCCAGGCAGTTTCAAGACGTTCTGCGAACTCCTGGGGACGCGCAGCATTACCGAGTTCAATTACCGTTATGCCGACCCCAGCGCGGCGCATGTGTTCGCCGGCGTACAGGTGCGCAACAAGGAAGAGACCGGGAAGCTGGTGCGGTCGCTGCGGCGCCACGGACTGAAGACGCACGATTTCAGCGAGAACGAACTGGCCAAGCTCCATATCCGCCATCTGGTCGGCGGTCATGCGCCGACGGTGAAAAACGAGATACTCTACCGCTTCGAGTTTCCGGAACGGCCCGGCGCATTGATCAAATTTCTCACCAGCATGAGCCGCGGCTGGAACATCAGCCTGTTTCATTACCGCAATCACGGCGCCGACTACGGGCGGGTGCTGGTCGGCATGCAGGTGCCGCCGCAGGACCAGAAAAAATTCGGCGCTTTTCTCGCCGAGGTCGGCTACCCGTATACCAATGAGAGCAAAAATCCGGCGTACCGTCTGTTCCTTGGCTGACAGGCAGACGTTGCCGGAGGTGCCGCGGATGATTCATGGCCCGGCCCTCTTGAAACATCAGCGCGCCGGCCTTGTCCAAGTTCCATGTGCTGCGCCGAAACCGGATAGAATAATCAACCCGAAATGACAGATTTTGCTTTGATCGCCAGGGCGTTCGTGGGCTGCGGATTGATTGTATTTGCCGCGCTCGCCTGCGGGGCGGACCGGGATGACGATGTGCTCGCCGCGCGCGAGGCTTTTCGCGTCGGTGACAGCAAGAAACTCGCGCTGCTTGCCAAGCGTCTCGACGGCGATATCCTCGAGTCTTATCCCGTTTACTGGCGGTTGCAGGTGAAGCTGGAGGCGGCGGATCCCCGGGACATTCGCGCTTTTCTCGCCACCTATCGCGACGGCCCGTTGCCCGAGCGGCTGCGCGCCGACTGGCTGAAGCTGCTCGGCAAAAACCAGCAGTGGGACATGTTCGAAGCCGAACTGCCGCTGCTTGTCAGAGACGATATCGAGATGGCCTGCTATGCGCTGCAATCCAGGGTCAGGCACGATGCCCATGCGCTGAGGGAGGCGCGGCCGCTGTGGTTCGTCTCGCAATCTATTCCTGAGAGCTGCAACCCATTGTTCGACGCGCTGGTGGAGGCGAACATGCTGTCGGCCGACGACCTGTGGACGCGCATCCGGCTTGCACTGGAAGCGGGACGGATCGGACAGGCGCGCCGCGTCGCCAAATTCCTGCAGGGTTCCCAGGCGCCCGACACCCGGAAGTGGGCCGCGATTTCCTCGAACCCTGCCGGGTATCTCAGAAAGCGCCAATTCGATTTCAAGAGCCGCGCCGGACGGGAAACCGTCATGTTTGCAACGTACCGCTTGGCGCGCACGTCACCGCCTCAGGCCGCTGAGCAATGGTCCCGGCTGGAAGAACACTTCAACGAGGACGAGCTCGGCTATGTGTGGGGCCTGATCGCCTATTTTGGCGCCATCAACCACGATCCGAGCGCACTGGACTGGTATGCCATGGCCGGAGACATGAGCGATGTGCAGCTTGCCTGGAAGGCGCGTGCCGCTCTTCGTGCCCGCAACTGGCGGGAAGTCATCGCGGCGATAGAGGCCATGACGTCCAGGGAAAGCGCCGAGCCGAGCTGGCGCTACTGGAAGGCGCGGGCGCTGAAAGAGCTGGGACGCAACGAGGAAGCGGCCGCCCTATGGACGCCGCTTGCCGGTGAATTCAATTTCTACGGGCAGCTCGCAACCGAAGAACTCGGCGCGCGGGTCACAAGCCCGGCCACCGCATTCAAGCCGGGTACGGCAGACGTGGCCGCAATCACCAAGCTTCCCGGCATCCAGCGCGCATTGGCGTTATTTCGCCTCGATTTGAGAGTGGAAGGCGTGCGCGAATGGGTCTGGGCGATCCGTGGCTTCGACGACAGGCAGTTGCTCGCAGCTGCGGACGTCGCGCTGAGCAACGGCATCTACGACCGGGCCATCAATACCGCGGACAAGACCGTCATGCTGCACGATTTCACTTTGCGCTATCTTGCGCCCTACCGTGATGTGCTGAAGGTGCGCACGGGCGAGATGGGGCTGGATGAGGCGTGGGTCTATGGGTTGATCCGGCAGGAGAGCCGCTTTATCGCCGGCGTGAAATCACGCGCTGGTGCGAGCGGTCTGATGCAACTCATGCCAGGCACCGCGAAATGGGTGGCCGGCAAGCTCGGGCTCAGGAACTGGCGCTGGTCGCAAGTGACGGAAATTGAAACCAACGTCAGTCTCGGCACCTACTATCTGCGCCATGTTCTCGATGTGCTGGACAGCCATCCGGTGCTGGCATCCGCGGCGTACAATGCCGGTCCGAGCCGGGCCCGCGGCTGGCGGCCCGAGGCCGCGATCGAAGGTGCGATCTATGCCGAAAGCATACCGTTCAATGAGACGCGCAACTATGTTAAAAAAGTGATGGCGAATGCCACCTACTATGCTGACGTGCTGGGCCAGCAGGCCCAGACACTGAAGCAGCGTATGGGGGTCATCCCGCCGCGCAACAGCGCCGGGGAATCCGGATTGGGCGATACACCATGATCCGGTATCGCCGTGAATATCGTTAATAAACAATTCCTTAAATAAGGAGAGCCATTGGATATCACTACGGTTTGTGTGATCGGCGGTTCGGGGTTTGTCGGCCGCCACGTTTGCCGTCAACTTGCCGCACACGGTTACCGGGTGAGGGTGCCGGCGCGGGATCGCGAACGCGCCAAGGCGCTGATACTGTTGCCGACCGTGGATGTGATCGAGGCCAATATCCATGATGCCGGGCAGCTGTCGCAGGTCATTGCCGGGTGCGACGCGGTGATCAATCTTGTTGGCTTGCTGCATGACGGGCGCGGCAACAACAGTTTGGTCGCGGCGCATGTCGAACTGCCGCGCAAGATCGTGGCCGCGTGCCAGCGGCGGGGTGTGCGGCGGCTGGTGCATATGAGCGCGCTCAACGCCGATGTCAACGGGCCGAGCGCCTATCTGCGCAGCAAGGGCGAGGCCGAAGCCATCGTGCGCGCAGCCGGATTGGACGTCACGGTATTCCGGCCATCGGTGATTTTCGGGCGTGACGATTCGTTTCTCAATTTGTTCGCGAAGCTGCTCCGGTTGCCCATGGTACTGATGCCGATACTTCCGCTTGCGAGTCCCGATGCGCGCTTCCAGCCGGTATTCGTCGGGGATGTCGCGGCGGCATTTGTGAAAAGTCTGGAGGGTTTCGACAGTATCGGCGAAAGCTATGACCTGTGCGGGCCGAAGGTGTACACCCTGCGCGAACTGGTCGAATTCGTCGGTGCTGCGACCGGGCGCGGGCGGCCCATCATCGGACTCAATGCTGCGTTGTCGTACTGGCAGGCGTTTATGATGGAGTTGTTTCCCATCAAGCAGGTCATGGGCGCGCTCAACATGCTCATGACCCGCGATAATCATTACTCGATGAAAATCGACAGTGTCTGCAATTGCGATTTTCCGTTTGGCATACGGCCTGCGGCGCTTGAGGCGGTGGCTCCCGCCTGGCTGACGCCGGGCACGACGCCGCGTGCGCGCTACCAACGCTTCCGCGCGAGCAGATAGGCAGTGCATGACTCTTAAGCTCGTCATCGGCAACAAGAATTATTCTTCGTGGTCGGTGCGGGAATGGGGGGCGGCGGCGTGCCGGGAAACCGGGTTGGTCACGGCTGACGAGCCTTATGCCAGCGTGAAAGGTGAATCGTGAATCGTGAAACGAGAGCCCCCTCTTTTCCCTTACCGGGAAAGAAGGTAAGGACCGAGCGCTGTTCTCCATTCACGATTCACCATTTACGATTCACGGCCTCATGAAAATATATTCAGTAGGCGGCGCGGTGCGCGACGAATTGCTGGGCCTGCCGGTCAAGGACCGCGATTATGTCGTGGTCGGCGCCTCTCCCGAGGAGATGGTCCGGCTGGGTTACAAGCCGGTGGGCAAGGACTTTCCGGTGTTCCTGCACCCGAAGACGCATGAGGAATACGCGCTGGCGCGCACCGAACGCAAGGTCGCGCGCGGTTACCACGGCTTCGAAATCAGCGCTTCGCCCGATGTCACGCTGGAGCAGGACTTGGCGCGGCGCGACCTCACGATCAACGCCATCGCTAAAGACGA
This sequence comes from uncultured beta proteobacterium, assembly GCA_942492335.1. Classification (GTDB taxonomy): domain Bacteria; phylum Pseudomonadota; class Gammaproteobacteria; order Burkholderiales; family SG8-41; genus CAKKQX01. The sequence goes on from CALOEN010000002.1 coordinate 48,956, forward strand.
GCAAGGCGCCATTACCGACCCGTATCATGGCGCGGCCGATCTCAAGGCCGGTGTGTTGCGCCACGTAAGCCCGGCGTTTACCGAAGATCCGGTGCGCGTCCTGCGCGTGGCGCGCTTTGCCGCGCGCTTTGGCTTTGTCATCGCCGCGGAAACCCAGGCGCTGATGCGCAGCATGGTGGCAGAGGGCGAGGTCGATGCGCTGGTCGCCGAGCGCGTATGGCAGGAAGTGGCGAGTGGCCTGATGGAACAGAGTCCCTCGCGCATGTTCAAGGTGCTGCGCGAATGCGGTGCGCTCAGTCGCGTCATGCCCGAGATCGATGCCTTGTTCGAATCCGCGTGCTGCCCTCGATGCGCTGGATGCCGCGGCGCTGGCCGGATCTGCGCTCGAGGTGCGGTTCGCTGTGCTGGCGCGCACGCTGACGCCGCCGGCAGTCGAAGCACTTGCCGAGCGTCTGCGCGCGCCGGCCGCATGCCGCGACCTGGCGTTGCTCGCGGCGCGCCATGCCCATGCCATCACCGGTGCCGCAGCGCTCAATGCCGAGGCTTTGCTCGAACTATTCAATGACTCGGATGCGTGGCGCCGCCCTGAGCGCTTTACAGATTTGATGACGGCTGCGCTGGTCGCCGAGCCGGCAGCGCCGGCGTCACGCGCCAGACTGGAGCGTGCGTGGCAGGCCGCGGTGGCAGTCAACGCTGGGAAGATCGCGCAGGCCGCGGGCAAGGATGGCGACATCCGCGATCGCATCAACTCGGCGCGACTGGAAGCTGTGCGCCATACGCGAACATCGGAAAGCGGTGATGAGTTAATGAGTAATGCGTGATGAGTGACGGGTGAACGCAGTCCACGATTTTGCTCATTACCCATTACCCGACACGAACTAAGGAGCTGAAATGATCGATCTTTACACCTGGACCACGCCCAACGGCCGCAAGGTCTCCATCATGCTCGAGGAATGCGGTCTGCCCTATAACGTGCACCCCATCCACATCGGCAAGAACGAGCAGTTCACGCCCGGGTTCATCGCGATCAGCCCCAACAGCAAGATACCCGCGATCGTCGATTCCGACGGGCCGGACGGCAAGCCCTACGCGATGATGGAGTCGGGCGCGATCCTGCTTTACCTCGCCGAAAAGACCGGCAAGTTCCTGCCGCAGTCAGCGCGCGGCAAGTACGACGCGATGCAATGGGTGATGTTCCAGATGGGCGGCGTTGGCCCGATGTTCGGCCAGGTCCACCATTACCTGCGTGCGGCCAAGGAACCGGTGCCGTACGCGATTGAGCGCTACACCAGGGAAACCCAGCGGCTCTACGGTGTGCTCAACGACCGGCTCAAGGACCACGAGTATCTTGCCGACGAATACTCGATCGCCGACATCACGACTTATCCGTGGGTGGCGCGTTTCGAGTGGCACAAGACCGACCTCATGGAATATGCGCACGTGAAGCGCTGGTTCGACAAGCTCTCGGCACGGCCTGCGGTACAGCGCGGGATGAAAGTGCCGGTGGTGGCGTGAGCGAGAGGGGATCGAAGGGATGAGAGATGAGGTGCGCGCACTGCGCGCGCTTCATGTCATGCCCCAATGTCCGCAAGCAGGCTTTTGACCTCGGCGCGGCCTGCCTCGGACAGCGGTGTCTGAGGCGGCAGTGGCGCGCCGACCTCATAGCCTTGGAGTTCCAGGCCGCCCTTGATACATGCCGCCAGATTGTACTTGGCGAAGACCCGGTTCACGCGCCAGAGGCTGCGCTGCAATCTCATCGCCTCCTCCCATTTTCCGGCATGACACAGGTTGTAGAGCTGCACGCTTTGCCGGGGCACGACGCACGCCGGACCCGCCATCCAGCCCACGCCCCCGATCAACATGACGCAGGCAGGGATATGGGCAGAAGCGCTAAAGACGCGTATACGCTCGCCGACGGCGTTGATAATGCTCAGCAACCTGCCTGTATCGGAGGAGGCATCCTTGATATAGCAGACGTTCTCTATTTTTGCGAGACGCTCGATGGCGGGGAGCGTGAGGTCGCTGCGCTGAAACTGCGGATTCGTATAGAGCACGACCGGTAACACGGTAGCGTTTGCCATTGCGGTGAAATAGGCCACCACGCCGTCCTCGTTGAGAGGAAAGTAGGCTTCGAGTATCCCCAGGATGCCATCAACACCAAGCGCCGAGTATGCTTTAACCTGTTCGGCCGCATCGGCTATGGTAGTGGCTGCCACACCGGCCACGACAGGCACTCTGCCGCGCGTCGCCTGCACGACGACCTCCACAATGCGATGGCGTTGCTCCCGGTTCAAATAGGCAAACTCCCCAGTCGAGCCCAGGGGCGTCAGGCCGTGGACCCCGGCGGCTATCAGATCGTTCACCAGCCGCGTCAATACTGTGTCCTTGACCCGGCCGCCATCGTCTATGGGTGAAACCAGATAGGGAAAAACGCCGTGAAATTTGTCGTGTGCCATGACCTTCTCCCGAATTGTTTGTGTCCTCTGCGTCTAAGGTTTGTGTGTTGAAGGTTCATTTCGCGCATTGCGCTGAAGGAAGCGGATGATTTCATCGGTCTTGAGCACCGGGGCTCCAGGAGACACGGGCCCAGGGGGGGGGGGGGGGGGGAAAGAAAACCGCGGCCCGAGGCGCGCGACTGGGGAGAATGCGCGGCGGCGGAGCCGTAGAGGAGGGGGGAGAGGAGGGAGGAAAGGGAAAGGGGGGGAGTGAAGGGATCGAGAATAAGGGGGAGATGGGACGCGTCAAGATGAGGGGGAGGGGGGGAGAGGGGGGAGGAAGGGGAGGGAGGGGGGGGGAGGAGGGGGATTTGGGGGGTTGGGGGTAGGGGGGGGAGGGGGAGGGGGGGGGGGGGAGGAGGGGGGGGGGGGGAGTAGGGGGGGGGAGAGGAAGGGGGGAAGAGAAGAGAAGAGAAGGGGAGGGGGGGGGGGGGGGGCGGAGGGGGGGGAGCGGGGGGCGGGCGGCTCGCTGGCGCCGACCACGACATTGGCCCACGATATGTGCTGCTTCATGCGCCGCACCACCTGTGGCCATTCGCGCGCGGTGTGGCGGCGCGGGTCGGGCAAGGCATGGCATTGCGAGCAGGCGATGCTGAACATCTGGCCCGCTGCAGAGGCGAGCGCCGGATGTTTGGGGTCGATTTCCTTCTGGCCATGTTTCTGCAGGTAGAGCGTGAGCGTCGCGACCTCTTCATCGGTTGGCGCGTGGACGTTGTCCATCATACCTTTCATCAGCCTGCCCATGTTGCCCTTGCCCTGCATGCGCCATACCATGCGTTCCACCGTTTTTCCCCAGTTGGCGGCGGTATGCATTTGCGGATTGGGAAGGTAATGGCATTGAACGCAGTATTGCGTGGCGAGGCGCGCGCCTTCCGATTTCGGTTCGGGCAATTGAGCGGGCTCGATTGCGCGCGGCAGGATGCGCTCGAGCATGGTGCCGTGCGGGCTTTGCGACCAGAGAGAGGAGCGACGAGGGAGGCGTCGGGAGGGTGGACAGGGCCCCAGGGCGGGCCCTGGCGACATCCGGTGGGATTCTGTGGCATGCGCACCGGCTGTAAACTCCACAAGCGGATGTCTTGGCTATTGTCAGCAGGCGTCACTGCGGCAAGCGTGCCCGTCGCGAAAACGGCGGCCAGCATGCCCATTCCCCACCGGGTTTTTCTCAGAGCCGTCATCAGCCATCCTGTTGTGCGCGCCATGGGTGAATGTTCGCTGTGGCGCGCGTGCCCGGTCTTTATCATAGCGCACGCGTCTTGATGCGGGAAATGGCGGGACTACCGGTAAAGCGCCCACATGGATTCATAACGTATGAGTCTTGTCGCCAGTGGCGAATCCGAGCAGCGGCAACGTGATGCCCTTGCCGAACGCGATGACTTTGAACAGCTCGCCCATTTCGGCGGGCGAGAGCAGCTTTTGTGCCTGTGATACGAGCGGCGCATAGACGCGTGCATCGGACGCCGGCGTCTCCCCCAGTATGCCGGTGATGCCGCAGTTGATCAGGAACTGCGCCTGATTGGTATAGCCCAGCACGTCAAGGCCGGAAGCCGCGCCCGCGTGAGCGATGGCGCTGAAGTCGACGTGGGCGGTGATGTCCTGCAGTCCCGTCAGGCACAACGGGTCGGCGTGAGCGTGGTGGCGATAATGGCACATCAGCGTGCCGCTGCTGCGCTGCGGATGATAGTACTCGTGCGCCGGAAAACCGTAGTCGATGAAGAGGATGGCGCCGCGCTTGAGAACACGCGCGAAGCTTTTCACGAACGCGCGCGCTGCGAGCTGGACTTCAGTTTCGTAACCGTCCGGCAACTCGAGAGTCCGGGCGGCAGCCAGCAGCGCGCCATCGGCCGCGCGATAAGCGCGCACGAACGCGCCGCCGCTCTTGTCCTCGGTGATGCCCATCTCCTCGATGGTGCCGCCGTGCATGCGAACGATGTGCGCCGGCATCGCGTCGAGCACCTCGTTGCCGACGATGATGCCATTGAAATCGGCCGGCAGCACATCCAGCCATTGCGCGCTGGCGGCCTGCTGCGGCGCGCGTTCGGCAATGCGTTGCTGCTGGCGTTCGCGCAGATCGGCGCTGACTTCGAGTATGCAGTAGCGATCCGGCGCATGGCCCAGCGCGGCCAGTTCCGGCAGCAGATCTGCAGCGAGGGCGCCACTGCCGGCGCCGATCTCGAGTACATCGCGCAGGCCGCTACCGATCAGTTCGGCAAGCTGGCGCGCCAGGCAGCGGCTGAATAACGGGGCAAATTCCGGGGCGGTGATGAAATCACCGTCTTGCCCGAGTTTGCGACTGCCCGCGCTGTAATATCCGAGGCCCGGCGCATAGAGCGCAAGCTCCATGTAGCGTGCAAAGCTGATCCAGCCCCGATTGGCGGCCAACTCTGCGGTGATCAGCGTGGTCAACTGGTCGCTTATCGCCTGTGCTTCGGCAGAAGGCGCCGGCAGATGCGCGAGATGGAGCGGAATCTTCACGCCACGGATGATGCTCGAATAGGCTAAAATAAACAATATGCTGAGAGCGGCCGCCAGGAAGGCAGGCCGCTCATCTCGTTATGGCCCACAACACTCATCTCGAAGGCAAGGTCGTGCTGATCACCGGCGGCGCCAAACGCGTCGGTGCGGCGATCTGTCGCCGGCTGCACGCCGCCGGTGCCAATATGATGGTGCACTATCGCAGTTCGACCGTCGAGGTGCGCGCGCTCAAATCGGAATTGACCGCGCAGCGCAGCGGTTCCGTGGCGTTGGTGCAGGCCGACCTGCTCAAACCCGATGCCTTGCCGAACCTGGTCAAGGCTACGGTCAAGGAATTTGGCCGGCTCGATGCGCTTATCAACAATGCCTCGAGTTTTTATCCGACACCGGTGGGCGAAATTACCGAGAAAGCCTGGGACGATCTGATCGGCACCAATCTCAAGGTGCCGATGTTCCTGTCTCAGGCCGCGGCGAAGGAACTGAGGAAAGCGCACGGCTGCATCGTCAATATCATCGACATACACGCCGAGTTCCCGATGAAAAATTACGTCGTCTATACCGCAGGAAAAGGCGGATTGCTGGCCCTGACGCGCTCGCTTGCGCGCGAGCTCGGCCCCGAAGTGCGTGTCAACGGCATCGCCCCCGGCACTATCCTGTGGCCGGACGACGAGAGCTGGCAGGACGAAGTCTCGCGCCAGCGCATCATCAACCAGACGGCATTGAAGCGCATCGGCGAGCCCGACGATATCGCCAAGGCAGTGGAATTCCTGATCGCCAACGCCCCCTATGTCACCGGCCAGGTGCTTGCGGTCGACGGCGGACGTAGTGTGAATCTTTAAATTTCAGCCACAGAGAACACAGAGAAAATCTTGAATCTAAGTCTGCAATTGACACAAGAGTCTGCCACTCAGCGCTATGAAAGTTTTTTCGTGGCCGATTCATTTTTGTTGCCTTCCTCTGTTTTCTCTGTGGCAAACGTTTTTAAGAATGAACATGAACGCACCTGAATCCAGAATCGTCCAGAAGCAGCAGTACGAGGCGAACAAACTCGCCAAGCGCCTGCGCCGCCTGGCCGGGCAGGCGATCGCCGATTTCGACATGATCCGCGCCGGCGACAAGGTCATGGTGTGCCTCTCCGGCGGCAAGGACAGTTACACGCTGCTCGATGTCCTGATGCATCTGCGCGAGCACGCGCCTATCGAGTTCGACATCGTCGTGGTCAATCTCGACCAGAAACAGCCCGGTTTTCCGGAGCATGTGCTGCCGGATTATCTGACGCGGCTCGGCGTGCCGTTCCGGATAGAAGAGCAGGACACCTACAGCGTGGTGAAGCGCGTCATTCCCGAAGGCAAAACCATGTGCTCGCTGTGTTCGCGACTGCGGCGCGGCGTGCTCTACCGCGTGGCGGGCGAACTGGGTGCGACCAAAATTGCGCTCGGCCACCATCGCGACGACATCCTGGAGACGTTTTTTCTCAATCTGTTTTATGGCGGCAAGTTGAAAACGATGCCGCCCAAACTGGTGTCCGATGACGGCAAGCATGTCGTGATCCGGCCGCTGGCCTACTGCAAAGAAGATGACCTGGCCGGGTATGCCGAGGTCAGGCAGTTTCCGATCATTCCGTGCACGCTGTGCGGTTCGCAGGAGACATTGAAACGCAGGGAAGTAAAGGCGCTGCTGCGTGAATGGGAAAAGCGCCATCCCGGGCGCGTCGAAACCATATTCACTGGCATGCAGAACGCACAGCCATCGCATCTGCTGGACCGCGCGCTGCACGATTTTTGCTGCCGTGGGCGGCGACCGGGATCGCACCAGAAGATGGCGACCGCGCCTTCGACCCACTGGATGATAGAATAAATAGTTATTTATAATCAATAAGTTATAAAATATCTACGCTTGGCTTCGGGCGTCCACTCCGCAATTGTCAAAATAATTGCGACATGGTAATCTCGCGCATCTTATGAACTGCGCCCAACGCCTAGTCGCCATATTCGGCACCCAAGCCGAAGTCGCCCGCCGCTTTCGCTTGGCGCGCGCCGTCGTCAACAACTGGGTCAAAACCGGTTACGTGCCGGCGCGCTGGGCGATGGAAGTCGAACAAGTTACCGATGGTCAGATTCCGGCAGTCGAAATACTCAGTGAAGCCAATACCCGCGAAACCGGTCCGCCTGGAAGTCGCGGTCGGACGGGGAAATAATTTCTTTGATACGACTTTTCAGGGAGAGCTACATGATGATACAATTCGCGCCTGCCAAACGCATCAGGCTCTTTCCACCCTCCGCGCCGCACGCTGATGGGGCCGGGGCCGACGGAAATCCATCCGCGCGTGCTGACCACCATGAGCCAGCCGGCCATCGGCTATCTCGATCCGAAATTCGTCGAGATGATGGAAGAGCTCAAATCGCTGCTGCGTTATGCCTACCAGACGAAAAATCCGCTGACCTTCCCGATCTCGGGTCCGGGCTCGGTGGGCATGGAATACTGTTTCGTCAACCTGGTTGCGCCGGGCGACAAGGTGATTGTCTGCCGCAATGGCGTGTTCGGCGGCCGCATGATCGAAAACGTCGAGCGCTGCGGCGGCATACCCATCGTGGTCGAGGACAATTGGGGCGAGCCGGTCGATCCGCAGAAGCTGGAAGACGCGCTCAAGAAAAATCCCGGTGTGCGCGTTGTCGCGTTCGTCCACGCCGAGACCTCCACCGGCGTGCTGTCGGATGCCAAGACCCTGGTCGAGATTGCCCACAAACATAAAGCGCTGACCATCGTCGATGCCGTGACTTCGCTTGGCGGCTCGCCGGTGCTGGTCGACGAATGGAAAATCGACGCGGTGTATTCCGCCAGCCAGAAATGCCTGTCGTGCACGCCGGGTCTGTCGCCGGTATCGTTCTCGGAGCAAGTGGTCGATTACGTCAAGGCGCGCAAGGACAAGATCCACAGCTGGTTCATGGACATGAACCTGCTGCTCGGCTACTGGGGCGAAACCACGCGCACCTATCACCACACCGCGCCGACCAATTCGCTGTTTGCCTGCACGAGGCGCTGCTGCTGATCCGCGAAGAAGGACTGGAGAATGCCTGGGCACGTGCGCCGCGATCACATCGCGCTCAAAGCCGGCCTCGAAGCGATGGGCTTGAAGTTCCTCGTCAAGGAGCAATACCAGATCCCGCAGATGAACGCGATCTGTATGTCCCGAAGGCGTCAATGAAGCCGAGGTGCGCAAACGCCTGCTGTCCGAATTCAGCCTGGAAATTGGTGCAGGCCTGGGCCCGCTTGCCGGCAAGATCTGGCGCTTCGGCCTGATGGGCTATTCCTGCCGGCCCGCCAACGTCATGCTGTGCCTCTCGGCGCTGGGTTCGGTGCTAGATGATCTCGGCTATGCGGTGCATGTCGGTGATGCCGAAGCCGCGGCCCACGGTGCGTATGCCGCGATGCATGCCGAGGCAGCTCAAACCAAGAAAAAGCGCGAAGCGGCCAAAGCCGCTGCTTAACGCCTTTTATTTTTCGCTGGAACCGGCCGCCGCGCGCGGCCGGTTTTGTTTCAGCGGATCAGAAGAGTCGCCAGCCCGAGCAACAAGCCCATGCTCACCACGTCGGTGGCCGTGGTGAGGAAAATGCTGGAAGCCGTCGCGGGGTCGGCGCCAAAACGCTTGAGCGTCAACGGCACCATGGCGCCGGAAATGCCGCTTGCGACACAGCTGCCGATCATCGCCAGCCATACGACGATGGCAAGCAGCAGCGCATTCGGCGTGTGCTGGTAGCTGGCCACGATGTACATGCCCACAGCGGCAACCAGGCCCACCAGTGCGCCGTTGAGCAGGCCGAGCAGGGCTTCCTTGATCACCAGCAGCCGTTCCTTGCCGGGCTTGAGTTCGCCCAGGGTGATCCCGCGCAGGGTCACCGCCAGCGCCTGGCAGCCGGTGTTGCCCGATTGCCCGGCGAGCACCGGCAGGAACATGGCGAGAATCACCAGGCGATCGACGGTGTCCTGGAATAGCGCGACGACCGCGCCGGCAACGAATGCTGTGAGCAGGTTCAGTTGCAGCCACGGATGCCGAAACCTCAGGCTTTGCTTCCACGGCGTGGCCAGCCGTTCCTCTTTCTCAACGCCGACCATGCTGCCGACCTGCGCCGTGATCTCGAGGTTCTGCTCCTCGAACATCGCCTGGCCGCGCACCAGCCCCAGCAGCACACCGTTGTCGTCGCACACCGGGTAGACGGGGTAATGGCGGTCGAGCACCAGTTTCATGGCGCCGGCGAGCGGCATGCCGGGCTTGAGATAGAACGGATCGCGCAGCATGATGGCTTCGAGCGGCGTCCCGTTTTCTGCAAACAACAGGTCGCGCATGGTGATGATGCCTGCCAGCTTGCCGCCAGCATCGGTGACATAGCCATAGGTGATGAAGCGGGTCCTGACCAGCATGCGCAACCGTTCGATAGTGTCGCCGACAGTGATCTCCGGTCGGAACAAGGCATAAGGGGGCTCCATCATGCGGCCTATGCTGCCTTCCGCATAATCGAGGTTGCGTTTCCATTGGCGGGCGATTTCGTCTGGCGCCGCACTCAACACCTCGTGGCGAAAGCCCGCAGCAAATTCAGAAAGTATGTCTTGGGCGAATCCTGGATTGAGCGCCAGAAGCACCGGCGCAACAGTGGCTGCCGGGTGCTCAGCCAACAGCGCCGCGGCACTCTGTGCCGGCCGCAGCTTGGCCTCCTGGGCAAGGGTTTTCTGCTGCGCGGTCAGCGCGGACTGCTGCGACGCGGGCGAGCCTGCATTCACGGGAGCCTCCCTGTTCAAAGTGCGCGGACCAGGCGGTCCCGAGCACGGCGACAGTATAGCCGCGGAAGGCTTGGGCGCGGCAACACCCGCCGCCGCGGGCGGGTTAGAGGCCCAGCCGTTGCCAGATGGTCGAGGCGAGCCCCGCCTGATTGAGCGTGTAGAAGTGCAGTCCCGGCGCACCGTTCTCCAACAGGTCGTCGCACAGGTCGGTCACGACATCGAGCCCGAAAGCGCGGATGGAGGCGGTGTCGTCGCCATAGCCTTCGAGCTTCTTGCGCATCCAGCGCGGGATCTCGGCGCCGCAGGCATCTGAGAAGCGCGCAAGCTGCGAGAAACGGCCGATCGGCATGATGCCGGGAACGATGGGCACGTCTATGCCCATGGCATCGCATTGATCGACGAAATGATAGTAGGCATCCGGATTGTAAAAGTACTGGGTTATCGCAGAATCGGCGCCGGCTTCGACCTTGCGCTTGAAGTTCAGCAGGTCGTCCCGGGCGTTTCTGGCCTGGGGATGGTACTCGGGGTAGGCCGCGACCTCGATGAAAAATGTGTCGCCGAACTCCTCGCGTATGAACCCCACCAGTTCATTGGCGTAACGAAATTCCCCTGCGGCTGCGAGTCCCGACGGCAGGTCGCCGCGCAGCGCGACCAGGTGGCGGATGCCGTTGTCCTTGTACTTCTGCAACATCTCGCGGACGCTGTGCCGGGTCGAGGCGATGCAGGAGATGTGGGGGGCGGCCGCGTGACCCTGGGCGCGGATGTCGAGCACGGTGTCCAGAGTGCCCTCGCGGGTCGAACCGCCCGCGCCGAACGTGACGGAAAAGAACTCCGGCTTGAGCTGGGCGAGTTGACGGGTGGTCGCGCGCAGTTTCTCCAAGCCCTCCGGCGTATTCGGAGGGAAGAACTCGAAGCTGAAGACCCGTGTCTCTTCCCCCTCAAGGGGGGGGTGAGCAGAACGGGGCGCGGAGGGTGACTCGGTCATTATCCTGCTCAATAACGGTAGTGATCCGGTTTATAGGGCCCGTTGATGTCGATGTCAAGATAACGGCTTTGCGCCTCGGTCAGCGAGGTGAGCTGCACTCCGAGTTTTTTCAAATGCAGGCGCGCCACTTTCTCGTCGAGCTGCTTGGGCAGCACATAGACTTTTTTCTCGTACTTGCCGACGCTGGTATGGAGTTCGATCTGCGCCAGCACCTGGTTGGTGAACGAGTTGGACATGACGAAGCTCGGATGCCCGGTGGCGCACCCGAGGTTGACCAGCCTGCCTTCGGCCAGCACGATCAGCCGCTTGCCGCTGGGGAAAATTACGTGATCGACTTGCGGCTTGATGTTTTCCCACTTGTATTGCCTGAGGCTGGCGATGTCGATCTCGGAGTCAAAGTGCCCGATGTTGCACACGATGGCGTTATTCTTCATCTTGACCATGTGGTCATGGGTGATGACGTTGAGGTTGCCGGTCGCGGTGACGAATATGTCGGCCATGCCGGCGGCTTCGTCCATGGTCACGACACGGTAACCCTCCATCGTTGCCTGCAGCGCGCAGATCGGGTCGATTTCGGTCACGCAGATGTTGGCCCCGAGCCCCCGCAATGACTGGGCGCAACCCTTGCCGACATCACCATAGCCGGCCACAACCGCAACCTTGCCGGCGATCATGACGTCGGTGGCGCGCTTGATGCCGTCGACCAGCGATTCACGGCAGCCGTACAGATTGTCGAACTTCGACTTGGTCACCGAATCGTTGACGTTGATCGCGGGGAACGGGAGTTTCCCTTCCTTCTGCATCTGATAGAGCCGGTGCACGCCGGTGGTGGTCTCTTCGGTCACGCCGCGGATGGCGGCGAGGTTTTTCGAGTACCAGCCGGGATGGGTCGCAAGACGTTTCTTGATCGCGCCGTAGAGCGCATGCTCTTCCTCGTTGGCCGGCTTGGCGATGACCGAAGGATCCTTCTCGGCCTTGGAGCCCAGAATCACCAACAGCGTCGCATCGCCGCCGTCGTCGAGAATCAGGTTGGGCGTGCCGCCGTCCGCCCACTCGAAAATGCGGTGCGTGAATTCCCAGTATTCCTCGAGGTTTTCGCCTTTGTGGGCGAACACGGGGACACCGGAGGCGGCGATGGCCGCGGCGGCGTGGTCCTGGGTCGAGTAGATATTGCACGAGGCCCAGCGCACGTCTGCGCCGAGCGCGACCAGCGTCTCGATCAGCACCGCGGTCTGTATCGTCATATGCAGCGATCCGGCGATGCGCGCGCCCTTCAGCGGCAGCTGGCCTTTGTATTCCTCGCGTACCGCCATCAGTCCCGGCATCTCGGTTTCGGCGATGGCGATTTCCTTGCGGCCGAAGTCAGCCTGTTTGATGTCGGCGACCTTGTAGTCGGCTTTGGCATTCATTACTGCTGCGTTCATGAAAAACTCCTGAATATTGGGGCGCGGTTCCATATGCAAGGCCGTATTCCGAGCCTGACCAGATGACCCTGGTTGCAGCGCCCCTCGGAAAATCGACCCACAAAAAAATAGCGCTCGCACCGTGTCCGGTGCGAGCGCCGTTAATTCTTGCTGAGCCTGGCCGGCGCATGGGGCTATACCCCCGCCGGTCGCAACGCTCCTCAGCAGTTGCTATTTTAACTCAAAATCCGGCTATATGCCCGCGTCCGCCTTGAGCACAGCAGCCTTATCCGTCGCCTCCCAGGTAAATTCCGGTTCATCGCGACCGAAATGGCCATGCGCGGCAGTCTTGGTGTAGATCGGGCGCAGCAGATCCAGCGACAGGATGATGCCTTTGGGACGCAGATCGAAATGTTTTTCGACCAGCTTGGCGATTTTTTCCTCGCTGATCTTGCCGGTGCCGAAGGTCTCTACCAGCACGCTCACGGGGCGCGCCACGCCGATGGCATAGGCAATCTGGATTTCACATTTCTTCGCCAGACCCGCTGCCACGATGTTTTTTGCAACATGGCGCGCAGCATAAGCCGCCGAGCGGTCGACCTTGGAGGGATCCTTGCCGGAAAACGCGCCGCCACCGTGTCGCGAGTAGCCGCCGTAGGTGTCCACGATAATTTTTCGTCCTGTAAGCCCCGTGTCACCCATCGGACCGCCGATGACGAAGCGCCCGGTCGGGTTGATCAGATAACGCGTGTCCTTGGTGATCATGTTCTTCGGCAGCACCGGTTTGACGATTTCCTCGATCACCGCTTCGGTCAGCGGTTCGTGGGAAATCTCGGGATTGTGCTGGGTCGAAATCACCACGGTGTCGATGTGATGCGGCTTGCCGTCCACATAACGCACACTGACCTGGGACTTCGCATCGGGCCGCAGCCACGGCAGGCGGCCGTCTTTGCGCAGTTCGCTCTGGCGTTCCATCAGGCGGTGGGCGTAGAAAATCGGCATCGGCATCAACTGCGGCGTCTCGTCGCACGCAAAGCCGTACATGAGCCCCTGGTCACCCGCGCCCTGTTCGAGGTCCGTGCCCGTGCCTTCATTCACGCCTTGCGCGATGTCCGGAGACTGGCGGTCGAACGCGGTCAGCACCGCGCAGGTCTGGTAATCGAAGCCGACATCGGAGCTGTCGTAACCTATGCGTTTGATGATGTCGCGCGCGATATCCGCGTAATCGATACGGGCCTCGGTCGTCACTTGTCCGGCCATCATCACGAGCCCGGTCGCCACCAGCGTTTCGGCGGCCACGCGGCCGTGCTTGTCCTGGGTCAGAATGGCATCGAGTACGGCATCGGAGATCTGATCAGCTACTTTATCGGGGTGGCCTTCGGAAACTGATTCGGACGTAAACAGGAAGTCGCTCATGGTGTGCGTTTCGTTAATTGAAAAAAGGCGCTTAGAATATCAGATAAGCTCCGATTTATAAAACAAAATCCATGATAATCCCGTTGTTGCGACTGATCGCGCGGCTGCCGCTGGCGTGGCTGCACTGTGCCGGCGCCGCGTTGGGCTGGCTGGTCTATCGGACCTCCCCCACCTATGCGGCGCGCCTCAGGGATAACCTTTTCTCCAGCGGGGTATGCACGGAAGCGGCGACCTGCGCGGTGCTGTTGCGCCAGGTCGTGGCGGAAACCGGAAAAGGCGCGGCCGAACTGATCGCGGTCTGGTTCGGTGCTGACGAACGTGTCGCGCAGTGGGTACGGTGCGACACCTGGCACGTCGTCGAGCAGGCCCAGCGCGGCGGCAAAGGACTGATATTCCTTACGCCGCATCTCGGATGTTTCGAAATATCCGCGCTCTATGGCGCACAGCGCCTGCCGATTACCGTGCTCTATCGTCCGCCCAAACTGCGCTGGATAGAGCCGCTGATGGTCGCGGGCCGCAGCCGCTGGCAGTCGAACCTGGCGCCCGCGAGCCTGCGCGGCGTGCGCACGCTGTACAAGGCGTTGCAGCGCGGAGAAGCGGTAGGCCTGCTGCCGGATCAGGCGCCGGGCGTGGGCGAAGGCGCATGGGCTGATTTTTTTGGGCGCCCTGCCTATACCATGACGCTGGTGGCGCGGCTGCAAAAAGCCACGGGCGCGGCGGTGATCATGGCGTTTGCCGAGCGTTTGCCGCACGGCGCCGGTTACCATTTACATTTGCAACAGGTGCCGGATTCGGGTCTCGACGAGACCGCGCTCAATCGCGCGATCGAGGCGATTGTGCGCACCTGTCCTGCGCAGTATCTGTGGAGCTATAACCGTTACAAGGTGCCCGCAGGGGCGGAGAAACCAGGGATGAAGGGAATCAGGGATGAGGGCGGAAAGAGCGGGGATGAGGGATGAGGGCAGAAGGATGAGGGTAACAGCGATGAATCTGGCGTGGCCAGCTAGTCGTAACATTCCCGATGACGAATCTGAGAAGGAACTTCGGTTTTTTTTCATCCCTCATCCCTCATCCCTCATCCCTCGGAGCGAAGCGACATGACCCGTCTCGGCCTCGCCATCGTCTGGCTGCTGCGCTTTCTGCCGCTGGCATTGCTCGCACCCATCGGCCGCGCGATCGGCTTGCTGCTTTACCTGCTTGCACGCGAGCGCCGGCGTGTCACGCTCACCAATCTCCGCCTGTGCTTTCCCGGATTGAGCGATGCAAAGTACGCTCAATTGGCGCGACGCCATTTCCAGGTCTTCGGCAGAAGCTTCATCGAGCACGGCATTCTGTGGTGGTCATCGAAGGCGCGCATACAGCGGTTGATCCGCCTCGAAGGTCTGGAACACTGGCAGGCAGTCGCCGGCCGGCCCGTCATCTGGCTTGCACCGCATTTCATCGGGCTCGACATGGGCGGTGTCCGCCTGAGTTCCGAATACCGGGCCACATCGCTTTACGCCCACCAGAAGAATCCGGTGTTCGATGCCATCCTGTATCACGGGCGCACGCGTTTCGTGATGCCCGAATTGTTCTCGCGGCAGCAGGGCATACGGGCGCTGGTCAAGGCGATGCGCCGCGGCCTGCCTTTCTACTATCTGCCGGACATGGACTTGGGCGCGCGCGACTCGGTATTCGTGCCGTTTTTCGGTGTGCCGGCGGCGACAGTCACGGGTTTGTCACGCATCGCGCGCCTTGCCGGTGCGGTGGTGGTGCCCGCGGTGACACGCCAGCTGCCCGGAGGTGCCGGCTACGAACTCAGATTTTATCCGGTGTGGGAAAATTTCCCAACGGAGGATGTCGAGGCCGACACCCGGAGGATGAATGCCTTCATCGAGGAGCGCGTGCGTGAAATGCCGGAACAGTATTACTGGCTGCACAAGCGGTTCAAGACGCGGCCGCCGGGGGAGAAAAAGTTCTATTAGCCGCCAAGGCCGCCAAGAGATTCAAGAAATGGAATTGAACCGCCAAGTCGCCAAGACGCCAAGAAAATCATGAGAGACAAAAATACTGTCCGTAATGGGCCGGACAGTATGAAGAATGCGCCGGTTCATATCGATCCGGTCGAGCAAGGCGATGTGGAGCACATCGCGGCGCTCGCGCGCGAGATCTGGCTCGCGCATTATCCGGACATCATAGACGTCGAGCAGATAGAATACATGCTGCGGCAACGGTATGAGCCGGCGGTCATCCGGGCAGAGTTGCAACGTGATGATCTGTGGTGGGACAAGCTGCAGTTGGGCGACGAAATCATGGCGTTTTCGTCTTATTTTTTGAGTGGCCCGGGAGAAATGAAGCTCGACAAATTGTATGTGCGACTGGATAGTCAGCGGCAAGGTTATGGCGGAATGCTGGTAGCGCGCGCCTGCCGGGTCGCGCATGATCAGAATTGCTCTCGGCTGGTCCTGGCGGTGAACAAAAACAACCGCAGCGCGATCGCTGCTTACTGCAAATACGGTTTCGAGGTCAGGGACAAGGCGGTGAAAGACATCGGCGGCGGGTTCGTGATGGACGACTACATCATGGAAAAACCGGTAAGGAGTGATGAGTAATGGGTGATGAAGGTGTGACGTTCGAAAATCCAAGCCCGGAGCAATGCTGCGCGCTGCTGAAGGGTGTGAAAACCATTGCGGTGGTCGGCCTGTCGCCCAATCTGGCGCGCCCCAGTCATGGCGTGGCGAAGGCATTGCAGGGATGGGGATTCAATATCATTCCGGTGCATCCCGCGGTAAAAGAAGTCCTCGGCGTGAAGGCTTATCCGCGCCTCGCGGACATCCCGGAAGCCATCGATCTGGTCGATGTCTTTCGCCGGTCGGAGTTTATCGACGGGATAGTCGACGAGTGCCTGGCGCTCAGGCTAAAATCCATTTGGATACAAGAAGATATCGTCAATGTGCCGGCTGCGCTGCGGGCCCGACAGGGCGGGATGTTCGTGGTTATGAATCGCTGTATCTACCGCGATTATCGGGCATTCTGCCTCTAAATGAAGCTAAAATTCACTAAAATGCAGGGATTGGGCAATGACTTCGTGGTTTTGGATGCCACTGCCCAGACCTTGACCCTGGACACCCGGCAATTGCGTGCCTTAGCCGACCGCCATTTCGGCATAGGCTGTGACCAGATCCTGCAGGTGGAGCCGCCGCGCCAGGCGGACACCGATTTTTATTACCGGATATTCAACGCTGATGGCGGTGAGGTTGAGCAGTGCGGCAATGGCGCGCGCTGCTTCGTGCGTTATGTCCATGACAAAGGCCTCAGCACCAAGACCGAAATCCGCGTCGGCACTCTGGGCGGGGTTATCGTGCCGCGGCTGGAGCGCGACGGTCAGGTCTCGGTAGACATGGGTGCTCCCCTGTTCGAGCCGTCGCAGGTCCCGTTCGATGCAAGTAAGCGGGCGCTTACCTACCCGCTGGAGATTAATGGAAATACAATAATAATCAGCGCTTTATCTATGGGTAACCCGCATGCCGTGCAGATCGTGCCGGACGTGGGGGCTGCGCCAGTCGGCAGCGAAGGGCCGCTGATCGAACGTCATGTCCGCTTTCCACAACGCGTGAACGCGGGCTACGTGCAGGTCGTCGATCGCGGCCACATCCGGCTGCGGGTCTTCGAGCGCGGTGCGGGCGAAACGCTCGCTTGTGGCACCGGTGCGTGTGCGGCGGTGGTCGCTGGGATCATGCGAGGATTGCTCGATTCCCGCGTTCGCGTCACGACGCGCGGCGGCGACCTCGTTATATCATGGGCGGGAGAAGGGCAGCCGGTGATAATGACGGGGCCGGCGGCGACGGTATTCGAAGGCGAGTTGGAAATTTGAGTTTCAAGTTTCAGGTTTCAAGTTTCAGGTTTGAGGTTTCCAGCGCACAGTTCGGTTGCGGGATTTCAACTTCAAACTTCAAACCCGATACCTTAAACCCCATGATGCACACTAGTTCTTAAGGAAAATAATGAAACCAGAAGAGGTCGCAGGCTATCTGCAGGAGAATCCCGAGTTTTTCGAACAATACGCGGATGCGCTGGCGGAAATTTATATCCCGCACCCGCACGGCGGCCGCACCATTTCCATCAGCGAACGGCAAATTCTGACGCTGCGCGAGAAAAGCAAGAAGCTCGAGAACAAGCTGCGTGAGCTACTCCAGTTCGGCGAAGAAAACGACGCGATCAGCGAGAAAACCCACCGCATGACGCTGGCGCTGCTGGCCGCGAGCGATGCCCGGGCGGTGCTGAACGCGGTGTGTTTCAATTTGCGTGAGGACTTTGCGGTGCCGCATGTGGTGCTGCGCGCTTGGCGCGGAGACGGCCACGCCGACCTGCCCGAATTCGCGCCGGTGAGCGAGGCCACGCGGGATTTTGCGGCGAGCCTGACCGGCCCGTATTGTAGTGCCCGCGCGATGGTCGATACCGCCACCCTGTTCGGGGAGGCCGCACAGCATTTGCGCTCGTTTTCCTATGTGCCGCTGCGCACCGGTGAGACTTTCGGCCTGCTGGCGCTGGCCAGCGAAGACCCGCAGCGTTTCTATCCGGAAATGGGCACGGTGTATCTGAAGCGTCTCGGCGAAATGGCGGCCGCTGCGCTATTAACGCACCTGGACTAAGCGTTCCTCCCAGTTGACCGGCCCTCGTCCCTCTTCGCAACCGAAACCCAAAACCGCGCAGCTTTTGCTGCGCGCCTATCTCGATCACCTTGCCCACGAACGGCGCCTGAGCGATCACACTGCCACTAACTACGCGCGCGACATTGCGACCTTGTTCGAGCTTGCCGCCGACACGCCGCTGGTCAAACTGCAGGTGCACCAGATCCGGCGCTTCGTCGCCCAGTTGCACGCGCGCGGGCTGGGCGGCAAGACGCTTGCGCGCATGCTCTCGGCGTGGCGCGGTTTTTTTCGCTATCTCGCGCGCGATCACGGCTACGACAACAATCCCTGCCTCGGCATACGCGCGCCCAAATCGGCCAAGACGTTGCCGCATGCGCTGTCGCCAGACGAAGCGGGGCGGCTGATGGACACCGGAGGCGAAGACGCGCTTGCCGTGCGCGACAAGGCGATACTCGAGTTGTTTTATTCCTCGGGCCTGCGGCTGTCGGAACTGACCGGGTTGGCGCCGGCCGATATCAATTACAGCGACGCCACGGTGCGCGTCACCGGCAAAGGCAACAAGACGCGCATCGTTCCGGTCGGCGTCCAGGCGCTGACGGCGCTGAAAGCGTGGCTGGATGCCCGCGCACTGATTACCAAAAAAGACGAGAGCGCGCTGTTCGTCGGGAAAAGCGGCCGCCGCCTGGGCCAGCGCGCGGTGGAGGCGCGGGTCAAGCACTGGTCGGCAAAGCTGGGATTGAGCAGCAAAGTGCATCCGCACATGCTGCGCCATTCGTTTGCGTCGCACGTGCTGCAGTCGAGTGGCGATCTGCGTGCGGTGCAGGAGATGCTGGGACATGCGAGCATTTCGACGACGCAGGTGTATACGCAACTTGATTTCCAACATCTTGCCAAGGTCTATGATGCGGCGCATCCGCGGGCGAAAAAGAAAAATTAGCCGCCAAGGCCGCCATGAACGCCAAGAAGGTCAAATGCTCCCCAACAAGTAGGTCGGCAAGGTTGCGGTTGTCGTGACGCTGGCATATGACGGGAACTAAAACAGTGCGTCAAATGTCAATTAAACTGACACATAATTTTGTAAATTAAAATCAACAACGTTAAGTAAATTTGGAAAAGCCGCGTTTGCTATGTTGCTGCGAAGGTGCATTTACTTACTATATTCATGGTTCGCAACGTTAACTGAACAACAACTAGAGGAATACAATCATGTCTATTCGCATCGACGATATCGCTCCAGACTTCACTGTGAATTCCACAGCCGGCAAGATCAAACTCCACGACTGGATCGCGAACAGCTATGCCATCCTGTTTTCACATCCAAAGGATTTTACACCGGATGTACTACCGAATTCGGTGCAGTTGCTCAGCTTGCACCTGAATTTGCCAAACGTAATACCAAGGTCATGGGTGTATCTGTGGACAACGTTGAAGAGCACAAGAAATGGAAGCGAGATATCGAAGCTTTCGCTGGTGCTCCTGCCGACTTCCCCATTATCGATGACACTTCGTTGCAAGTATCCAAACTGTACGACATGCTGCCAGCCGGTGCCTATCTGACTGAGAATCGTACGCCTGCCAACAGCGCCACTGTACGGACCGTTTTCATTATCGGCCCGGACAAAAAAGTCCGCCTTACCATGTCATATCCGATGTCCGTGGGTCGCAACTTTGCGGAGATTTTGCGTGCTCTGGATGCTATCCAGACCACTGACAGCGCACCTGTCGCAACGCCCGCTAACTGGGTTCCCGGTCAGGACGTGATTATCGGGCTGAGCCTGAACGATAAGCAGGCGAAGGACAAGTTCGGCAAGCTCGATATTAAACTGCCTTATCTGCGCTTTGCGCATGCGCCGAAAAAGTAGGAAGTGGGGCGGGATTAACACCGACACGATCAAATCGGGTTTCATATGTGAATTCCTTCTGTTTGTTGATTTTGTTGCGCTCGGTAAGGGGATGACGATAATCCGGGGAGCTTCACTAACGTAATCCCCTTTCCCGGTTACTATCCTTCAATTTACGGGTGCGCCGGCTTTGTATTTCTTGGCGTACCCCTCAAGGGCGCCCGTCAAGCGCACCCGTCGAGCGCAGGCAGCCGAGTAATTGGGGCCAGTATAAGATTTGCATAGGACGATAATGTGACTCGGCCCCATTTGGTAGTTCGCGCCCTCCTTTCCGGCCTCGAGGTGAATCCTTATGATCTTTCGTCAGCTGCTTGAACCCTTGTCCGGCTACCCTACAGCATTGTGCCTCGGGCAGAAGAGACTGGTCTGGCGGTTTTGATTGATCCCGTAATCGTTTCGATGGAGCGTGACCTGTCTGTCATCAACGGGCTCGGACTGACGCTCGCCTATAGCCTGGATACCCATATTCATGCGGACCTCATCACGGCTGCACTTGAACTGAAAAACAAGGCGGGCAGCAGGATTGCCGTGCCGGCTTTTGACCGTTTGCCCTGTGCCGACGTTGGCATCGAGGAAGGTGTGCCGTTTCAGATCGGCAACATCCGGTGGTGCCCCTTCATACACCCGGCCATACCGCGGGTCATTTTGCCACCTGTCCGGCGACAGGATCTTTACCGGGGATGCATTGCTGATCGAAGGGTGTGGCCGTACCGATTTTCAGGGCGGCGATGCTGATGCATTGTACGAAAGCGTCCATGGAAAACTATTTTCATTGCCGGACGATACGCTCGTCTATCCTGCCCATGACTACAAGGGCCGGCGGGTCTCATCCATTATTCAGGAAAAGAGGCGCAACCCACGACTTGGAGACGGGCGCACGCCGGAGCAGTTCAGAGAGATCATGGCAAATCTCAATTTGCCATATCCGAAATTTATCGACTACGCGGTGCCGGGAAACAGGCAGTGCGGCGTTTCCCCGGAAAAATTGCCAGAAAACCTGGAGAAATATTGCGGTCAAATGACCGCAAGCCCGCAGGGATGAATCAAATCAACCACAGAGAACTTAATGGTGACGCAGTCCCATTCTTTGCTCAACAGGCAGGGGCGGCGTCACCCTTGAGTCAGCTGAAATATCCGCTTGATCGAAGTGCTACACTGATCGCATTTATCTCCCTCAGTAATGCGAACCCCACTCGTGCCCCTCTTCGGTTGGCTTGTCATCGTCATCGTGCTGCTGGCATTGCTTGCCGTTGCAGCCGGGCAGTTGGGCTGGCTGCGAGGCACGCCGCCAACCGATCTGGGCGTGCATGACGGCAGGCTGAAGCCGCCGTCCATGACCGAAAACAGCGTGTCCAGCCAGGCTACGCTTTATCCCGATCATCCGCAACGCAACTACGCCGACATTGCGCCGTTGGCGGTGAAGGGCGGCGGCCCGGCCACGATGGCCAGGATCAAGATGGTTGTGGAAGGCATGGCCGGCGCCACGATGGTGAAAAGCGAACCCGATTACCTCTACGCGCAGTTCACCACCGGGCTCATGAAATTCGTCGACGATGCAGAGTTCTGGTTCGATCCGGCAAACAACGTGATACAGGTCCGCTCCGCTTCCCGACTGGGCAGTAAAGACTTCAGCGTCAATCGCAAGCGCATCGAAGCGGTGCGGTGGCAGCAACCCGATGACTGTGCGCTGACCTTTTTGCATTCATTGACCCTTAATCCGTCGTTCCCAGTTACTATTCTGTAGTTCTCTATTCCATTGATTTTGTTGTTCTGCGTACCCATTAAGCACACCCGTCGAGCGCATGTTATAGGGAATGTATTGAAAAGAATTCTTGGCGTTCTTGGCGCGCCTCAGGCGGTGAATCACAGGTTTGTGAAGAAGGTATTAAAGAATTTCTTGGCGCCTTGGCGGTTCAATCCTGTTTTTGATTTAAGGTTTTATGCACAAATTAATCCTCAAGCCCGGCCGCGAGAAATCGCTCAAACGCAAACATCCCTGGATATTCTCCGGCGCCGTCGCGCGTGTCGAAGGCGAGCCCAAGGAAGGTGAAACCGTCGCGGTGCGTTCCGCGGACGGCGAGTTTCTGGCGGTGGCGGCATACAGCCCGAATTCGCAGATCCGGGCACGCGTCTGGGACTGGCGCGAGCGCGACATCGACGGCGCGTTTTTTCGCGAGCGCATCGAACGGGCGGTAAACGCTCGCGCGGCGCTGGCGCATAGTGGGACGAGCGATGCGCTGCGCCTGGTACACGGCGAGTCGGATGGCATGCCGGGGATCATTGCCGATCGTTACGGTGACACGGTGGTGATGCAGTTCAACAGTGCCGGAGCCGAGCGCTGGCGAGATAAAATTATTGATAATATACAGGTAGTTACAGGTGCCACCTGCCTATGGGAGCGTTCGGATGCCGAAGTGCGCCACCTCGAAGGGCTGCCGCCGCGCACTGGCCTGCTGCGCGGAACCGCGCCCGCCGCGCCGCTCGTGATCAGTGAGCACGGCCTGCGTTCCGAGGTCGGCTTCGAAGGCGGGCACAAGACCGGTTTCTATCTCGATCAACGCGACAATCGGATCAAAGTTCGCGAACTCGCCAGGGACGCTGATGTGCTCGATTGCTTTTGTTACAGCGGCGGCTTTGCGCTGAATGCGCTGGCCGGTGGCGCCAAATCAGTGACGGCCATCGACAGCTCGGCTGATGCGCTGGCACAGGCGCAGCGCAACGCCGGACTGAACCAATTGCCGCAAGCGGAGTGGATGGAGGGTGATGTGTTTCAGAGCCTCAGGCGCTTTCGCGATCAGGGCAAGAGCTTCGATCTTATCGTCCTCGACCCGCCCAAGTTTGCGCCGACTGTGTCGCACGTGGAAAAGGCGGCGCGCGCCTACAAGGACATCAACCTGCTTGGTTTCAAATTGCTGAGACCGGGCGGCGTGCTGGTGACGTTTTCGTGCTCGGGCGGCGTGTCAGCCGACCTGTTCCAGAAAATTGTTGCCGGCGCGGCGCTCGACGCCGGAGTCGATGCGCGCGTGACGGACTGGCTGCACGCGGCGGCGGATCATCCGGTGGCGCTCAACTTCCCGGAAGGGGAGTATCTGAAAGGGTTGATCTGCAGCGTCTCCAGCCAAAACACTAAACCGCCAAGAACACCACTGGCCGCCAATAAATTCAGAACAAAAGTGAAACAGATTCTATAGCCCATGTCGTAAACGAATGCGGTCCAGCGTTAAAGATATCCTGTTTGTTCGATTACTTTTAAAAAATATTTGTTTGTGCCCATTTTCTTGGCGGCCTTGGCGTCTTGGCGGTTCAATCTTTTTTTAGCGCTTTACCTGAGGCACCGGATCGACCCCACCCGGATGCCACGGATGGCATTTCAGGATGCGCTTCACCCCCAGCCACGAACCCTTGAGCGCGCCATGCGTTTCTATGGCTTCGTGCGCATAGCTCGAGCAGGTCGGGTAGAAGCGGCACTGCGTGCCGAAAAACGGCGAGAGCAGCAGCTTGTAGCCTTTGATCAGCGCCAGCAGAATGGTTTTCATCTGCTAGCAAGTATAGGACAAACCAAGACACCTGGATCGGCGCGAACGCCCACGGCACGGCGCCTGATGTGCTAAGGTGATATTCATGCTGCCCCGTGCAGAACATGATCGATTTTCTGAATAGCCGCGGGTTCATGGCAAACATTACCAAAGCTGGCAGGGATCCCGAATACCGCCGCAACTGGCGCAGTGTATGGGTGTGGTGCCTGGCGCTGAGCCTGGCGGTGCATCTGGCCTTGTTGATGGTTCTGCCGGGCTCGTCCGAAACACGCAGCACGTTCAATGTGCGTGTCATGGATGTCGTGCTGATGCCGGCAACACCGGTACCGCCACCCGCAGCGCAGCGGAATACGAACGACGCCGCAAAAAAAGCCCAGGCGCCGGCGCGCCGTGAACGAACACCAGAACCCCGCCCCGCACCGGTGGCCATGCAGCACAAGTCGCAGGGAGTTCACGCCGCTGAACCGGCGCCTGTGCCCGAGCCGCACGAAGTCGCGGGCACCCCAGCCAAGTCTAATGCCGACCATCCTGAAATTTCGCACAAGGCTCAGATGGTCGAGCCCGGCCACATTCCAAACGAGGTCACTGCACCGAGTTTCAATGCCGCGCTCTTGCGCAATCCGGCACCGGGTTACCCCATCGTCGCGCGCCGCAACGGCGAACAGGGCACGGTAACAATCAAGGTGCTGGTCGCACGCGATGGCACGCCGGCGAACGTCAGTGTCGACAAAACCAGCGGTTATGCGCGTCTCGACAATGCTGCGCTGGAGACCGTCCGTTTGTGGCGTTTCGCACCGGCGCGCCAGGGTGCGCAGCCGATGGAGGCGTGGGTGCTGGTGCCTATCGTGTTCCGGCTCGAACCGGTTTCGTGAGCGCACATGGCAGGGGCGCCTGACCTGACCCCGGGGAGGGCCTGGGGGTATAATCAGCACTTGAATTCGTGGCATCAGCCCGCATTTTCCCTGTTTGACGGCGTTAATTTTTTTTATTGCCCGTACGCCTGCGGTAAACCTTCAACAAGGTCTGAAACCAACTCCTATGACGACCGATACTTTTCACGGCACAACCATACTTTCCGTGCGGCGCGGCAAGCGCGTCGCGTTGGGCGGCGATGGCCAGGTGACACTGGGCAACGTAGTGGTGAAATCCAGCGCGCGCAAGGTGCGGCGCTTGTATCACGACAGAATACTCACCGGTTTCGCAGGCGGCACCGCTGATGCATTCACTTTGTTCGAGCGTTTCGAGGCCAAGCTTGAAAAGCACCAGGGCAACCTGCTGCGTTCCGCGGTGGAACTGGCCAAGGACTGGCGCACCGATCGCATCCTGCGCCGGCTCGAAGCCATGTTGGCGGTGGCGGATGCTGACACCTCTATCATCATTACCGGCAGCGGCGACGTGCTGGAGCCCGAATACGGGCTGATTGCCATAGGCAGCGGCGGCTCGTTTGCCCAGGCCGCCGCCCGCGCACTGCTGGAAAATTCCGACCTGCCACCGGAAGATATCGTCAAAAAGGCACTGACCATCGCCGGCGACATGTGCATCTATACCAACCAGCAGCACGTGATAGAAATCTTGGAATAAATTCTGGCCACAGAGATCACAGAGGCCACAGAGAAAATTCCAACCCGCAGTCGACTTTTTTATCAGTTGCGCTCTCTGTGATCTCTGTGTCCTCTGTGGCTAATATAGGTTCTCATTTATGTCCCAAATGACTCCGCAGGAAATCGTCCATGAACTGGACAAGCACATCATCGGCCAGGACGACGCCAAGCGCGCGGTAGCGATTGCGCTGAGGAATCGCTGGCGCAGACAGCAGGTCGCCGACCCTTTGCGCCAGGAAATCACGCCCAAGAATATTCTGATGATCGGCCCCACCGGTGTGGGCAAGACCGAAATTGCGCGCCGCCTGGCCAAGCTCGCCGACGCGCCGTTCATCAAGGTCGAGGCCACCAAGTTTACCGAAGTCGGTTATGTCGGCCGCGACGTGGACAGCATCATTCGTGACCTGGTCGAGACTGCGATCAAGGACACGCGCGAATACGAAACACGCAAAGTTCGCCATCAGGCATCGGACCTCGCGGAGGAGCGCATCCTCGATGTGCTGCTGCCGCCGGCACGGGATGCGGGGATTGGCGGGTCGGAAACCGACGGTGCGACGCGCCAGAAATTCCGCAAAAAACTGCGGGAAGGCGAGCTCGATGACAAGGAAGTCGAACTCGAGGTTGCTGCGACACAGGGGGCCATGGAGATTTTTGCGCCGCCGGGCATGGAAGACCTGACTTCGCAGATCCAGGGCATGTTCCAGAATCTCGGTTCCGGCCGCAAGCGACAGCGCAAGCTCAAGATCCGCGATGCGATGAAGCTGCTCACGGAGGAGGAGGCGGCAAAACTGATCAATGACGAGGACATGAAGCTGAGCGCAATCGACAATGTCGAACAGAACGGTATCGTGTTCATCGACGAAATGGACAAGATCGCCAGCCGCTCGGAAGTGTCTGGCGCCGATGTTTCGCGCCAGGGGGTGCAGCGCGATTTGCTGCCCATGGTCGAGGGCACGACGGTTTCGACCAAGTACGGCATGATCAAGACCGACCATATTCTGTTTATCGGCAGCGGCGCATTCCATTTCGCCAAACCGTCTGATCTCATTCCCGAGTTACAGGGGCGCTTCCCGATTCGTGTCGAGTTGAAAAGCCTCAGCGTTGCCGATTTCGAGCAGATACTCACCAATACCGATGCCTGCCTCACGCGCCAATACGAAGCGCTGCTCGCCACCGAGGGCGTCAAGCTCGAATTTAAGCTGAACGCCATCAAGCGCCTCGCCGAAATCGCCTGGCACGTCAACGAGAGGACAGAGAACATTGGCGCACGGCGGCTTTATACCGTGATGGAAAAACTGCTGGAAGAGATTTCGTTCAACGCCGGCAAGCGTTCAGGTGAAACTCTCGTGATCGATGCCGCTTACGTCGACGAGCGGCTGAAAGCGCTGGCGCAAAGCGAGGATCTGGCGCGCTATGTCCTATAACGGCCTGAACGGTGAAAAGTAAACCGGGACCGCTGGCGCAACGCGTGCCCTGACCATCCTCGATTCTCGATTTACCTCGTCAATACCATCGGCTTCAAGCCCAGGCTCTGGTTGATGCGCTCCGCGGCCTGCCGTGCGTCCTGCTGGGTCGCGTACGGCCCGGCATGGACCTTGAACAAGCCGTCACGAGGGAAGATGCTCAAGGTCTGGTCCGGCCAGTCGGCCTGGGACTTGAGCCTGGAGAGAAACATCTCCGCATTCTCCCGCGATCCGAAAGCACCCAACTGCAGGTAATAGCCGCTGGCATCTCGAGTCACAGGCGCAGACGGCGCGGTTGGCTGAGGATCAGCCGGAGGCAGTGGCATGGCGACCGGTTCGGGTTCGCGCTGGAGTAACGCGACTGTAGGCGCCGCACCCGGCAGGGCCGCCGCAACCGGCGCGGGCTCGCCAGGCAGGATGCTTTCAACCTCGACCATGGCACTGCCGCCTCCGAGCACACCCAGCTTGTAAGCGGCGGTATAGGATAGATCGATCAGGCGGCTGTCGATGAACGGGCCGCGGTCATTGACGCGCACCACCACCGACCTGCCGTTGGCGAGATTGGTGACGCGCGCGTAACTCGGGATCGGCAGCGTGGTGTGCGCTGCGGTCATGCCATACATGTCGTATATTTCGCCGGACGCGGTCTTTTTGCCGTGGTAACGGCGCCCGTACCAACTGGCTACACCGCGAGCTTTGTACGGCGCCAGTGCGGTCATCGGCGCGTAGTTTTTGTTCATGACGGTATACGGGCGGCTGGTCCCGCGGTTCAGCGGTTCAACTCTTGGCACCGCGTCCGGGATGCTGCCGAGGTTGGGGGGTGGATTGGCGCCGGGCCCGTCGTCCAGATAGTAGCCGCCGCCTGGCACCGCAGGTTGAGCTGAGCCCGGGCCGCGCTCAATGCCGGGTGATTTGCCCGTGGTGCCGCAGCCTGTGAGCACAATTGCAGAGATTGTCGCAAAAACGAAAATACGCGAAAACGGGAGAGGCAAATATTTTGCGCTGCGCGCACCGGTTTCTTTTCTCAACGCCTCACTCCTTATGTCTCACGTATGCATCAGCTTCTTGTGGGTCTCTATGCTCATTAATATGCCCAGGCCGAGGCAGATAGTCACCAGTGAAGTGCCGCCGTAACTGATCAGTGGCAGCGGCACACCCACCACCGGCAGTATGCCGCTGACCATGCCCATATTGACGAAAACATAGGTAAAGAAGGTGAGCGTTACCGCGCCGCCTAGCAGGCGGGTGAACAGGGTCGGCGCATTGGCCGTGATGACCATGCCGCGAGCGATCAACAGCATGAAAAGCACCAGCAGGATCAGGTTGCCGATCAGCCCGAACTCCTCGGAATAGACCGCAAAAATAAAATCGGTGGTGCGCTCGGGGATGAAGTCGAGATGGGTTTGCGTGCCGTTCATCCAGCCTTTGCCGACCAGCCCGCCGGAGCCGACAGCGATCGTTGACTGTATGGTGTGATAGCCCGAGCCCAGCGGATCCTGCGCCGGGTCGAGCAACGTTAATATCCGCTGCCGCTGATAATCGTGAAGTATCGACCATACGAATGGCAGACTGGCCAGGCCGGCGACGATAATGCCGCCGATGATGCGCCAGGACAGGCCGGCCAGGAACAGCACGAAGCAGCCGCTTGCGGATATGAGCACGGCGGTGCCCAGATCGGGCTGGCGCGCGATAAGTCCGACCGGCACGATCAGGATTACGGCTGCAATCAGATAGTTCTTGAGTCGCAGGGTTGCTTCGTAGCGGTCGAAGTACCACGCAAGCATGAGTGGCACGGCGATTTTCATCAACTCTGAGGGCTGAATGCGGGTAACGCCGATATATAGCCAGCGGCGCGCGCCATTGACGATGTCGCCGAACAGTGCGACCGCAATCAGCAGCGCAAGCCCCAGCACGAAAACGGGCAGAGACAGCCGCATCAGGTAATGCGGCGGAATGTTGGCAAACACCCACATCACCGTGATCGCAACCAGCATGTTCACCGCCTGGCTGGTGATGCGCGTAATGCCTGCGTTCGACGCGCTGTACAGGACGATAAGCCCTGTTGCCATCAGCAGCAGGATGGCGCATAGCAACAGTCCATCGATGTGTGCCGTGAAAAACCGGGCTATGCGCCTAATGACCGGCGGCATTGTCAACTTTCTTGGCCGGCCCGGGGAATTCCTTGCCAAGCAGATAGTAATCAAATACCTGGCGCGCAATCGGCGCGGCCGCGACCGCCCCGAACCCGGAATTTTCCACGACTACCGCGAGCGCTATTTTGGGCTTGTCGGCAGGAGCGTAGGCGACGAACAGCGCATGATCACGATGCCGTTCCTGCACGCGGCTCTCGACATATTTCTCGTCCTGCTTGATGGCGATGACTTGCGCGGTGCCGGTTTTGCCGGCGCTATCGTATTCCGCGCCGGCAAAGGCGCGCGCGCCCGTGCCTTCCGTGTTGACTCCGACCAGAGCGCGTTTGATTACCGCGATATGTTCGGGCTCCAGATTCAGGGTGCGCACAGGTTCCGGAGCGACAAACTTGCGCTCGCGAGTGGTGCTGTTTTCCACGTAATTGACGATGTGCGGCTGTAACATGACGCCGTCGTTGGCCAGGGTCGCGATGGCCGAGGCCATTTGCAGCGGGGTGTACGTTATAACCCTGCCCGATGCCGATGCTGATGGTTTCCCCTGAATACCACTTTTGCTTGAAACGGCGCATTTTCCACTCCTGCGACGGCAGCAGGCCGGACGATTCTCCGGGGATATCGATCCCGGTGCGGCTGCCGAATCCGAATTTCGCCATAAATTTCGCTATGTTGTCGATCCCGAGATCATTGGCGAGCACGTAATAGTAGGTATCGCATGATTCGACGAGCGACTTGTACATGTCAACCAGACCATGCCCGCCCACTTTGTCGTCCCGGAACATGCGACCGCCGAAGCTGAAATAGCCCGGATCTTTGAGTGTCTGCTGCGGTGTGCGTTTGCCGTAGAACAGCGCTGCAAGCGCCATGTAGGGCTTGAAAGTGGAGCCCGGGGGATACGTGCCGGCAAGCGCGCGGTTGACCATGGGCCGGTCGATCGAGGTATTGAGTTCGCCCCAGTTCTGGGGATCGATGCCGTCAACAAAGAGATTGGGATCGAAGCCGGGATTGCTGACGAATGCCAGCACGCCGCCGGTTTCCGGCTCGATGGCGATCAGCGCGCCGCGCCGGTCACCGAATGCGCGGTAGACCATTTCCTGGAGCCTGGCATCGAGCTTGAGGACCAGATTGTTGCCGGATACCGGCGGGGTGCGCGAAAGACTGCGCACAGCGCGTCCGGCGGAATCCACCTCGACTTCCTCCACGCCGGTGGTGCCGTGAAGAAAACGCTCGTAACTCTGTTCCAGCCCGGTTTTGCCAAGATAGGTCGTGCCGCGGTAGTTGGACAACCGGTCGTTGGTTTCGAGTTGCTCGATATCGCGCTGGTTGATGCGGCCGATATGACCGACAACGTGGGAGAACATCTCGCCCTGGGGATACTGGCGGAACAGGCGGGCATTGATTTCTACTCCCGGAAAGCGAAAGCGGTTTGCGGCAAAGCGCGCGATTTCCTCGTCCGAAAGGCGGGTACGGATCGGCAGGCTCTCGAAGTTCCTGCTCTCCTCGAGCAGCTTGGTGAAACGGCGCCGGTCCTTGGGCGTGATTTCTATCAAGACGGCCAGATCATCGATAAGTGCCGTGAGGTTTTCCACTTTTCCTGGCGTGATCTCCAGGGTGTAGGCCGAGTAGTTGTGAGCGAGCACAACGCCGTTGCGGTCGACGATGATGCCGCGATTGGGAACGATAGGCACGATGGAAATTCGGTTGGCTTCGGCCAGCGTTTGGTAATGCTCGTGTCTGACGATCTGAAGATAGAAGAAGCGGATGAAGAGCAGTGAAAACATCAGGATCACGAAACCCACAGCCACGGCCAGCCGCCACCGGAAGTGGTATAGCTCAAGCTGGGAATTGCGCAGCTCGACCCCCTGGTTGATCAATGGCTCAGACATGATCGGGATCGGGCCTGGTGCGTTGCGGCAGCTTGAGCATCACCGACAGCGGCGGCCACAGCGCGCCCGCCACAAAACTGCCCAGAAAATACTGATATCCGGGAAAATCGCCGCCGGCAAGCATTCTGATCGCAAGCACGATCAGATCGTTGAACAACAACAACATGATCACCTGCAGCACCTGGGGTGTCAGCGTGAAGCCCTGCACCCGCCGGTGCAGGACGATGCCGGCAAAAGCGAGTATGGAGTAGGCTAGGGCATGTTGACCGAACAGGCTGCCATCGGCCACGTCCATCAACAGGCCCAGCAGCCACGCCGTTAAAAATCCCAGTTTTCGCGGTTGATGAATGCACCAGTAGAGCACGACGAGTGCCACAAAATCCGGTTTTATCCAGAACAGCAGACCCGACCAGGGCAAAAGATTCAGGAGCAGGGCGGCCACCAGGGTTGTGGCGATGAATGCCGGCTTGACCGGCAGCAGGATTTCCAGGTGGTTGCTGGCGCGCGATTGCATCAGCCGCCCCGTTTCGTTTTCTTGCCGCGCTGCGGCTTGGCTTGTTCCGCCGGACGCTCGGGTATCTTGCCTTCCTGGCGGACAACCAGGACCTGCCCGTAATTATTTACACCGGCCAGTGGCTTGCATCTGATCCGTGCAAACAGGTAGGAAGAATTACGCTCAATGTTGGTGACTTCCGCGACCGGCAGTCCCGCCGGATAGAGGCCATCGATCCCGGAAGTCACCAGCCGGTCCCCATTCTGGAAATCGGCATTAAGCGGTATGAATTTGAGTTCAAGCACGCCATCGGCACCAGTGCCGGTCAGGATAGATCTCAAGCCGTTACGCAGGTTCTGCACTGGAACGACCTGCTCCTTGTCGGTGATCAGGGTGACTTCGGATAGCCACGGATAGACGCGCGTGACCTGACCGATGACGCCGATATGGTCGATGACCGGCTGTCCGCTCAGAATGTCGTACTGAGAACCTTTGTCAATGACGATCTTGCGCGAAAAGGGATCCCGGGCCGCGTAGAGTATTTCTGCGAAAGTGGAATGGACCTTGATGCGTTCGCGCGCATCAAACAACTCGCGCAGATGCCGGTTCTCCGTCAGCAGGGATTTATGCTGCTGCAGCAACAGGGTGTTCTCGAGATCCTGCTGAGTCAGTCGTTCATTCTCGGCGCGCAATGTGGAGTGCGTGACGAAAAATTCGCCGAAGCGACGCGCGATGCTGATGGGGGCGTTGGCGATCCGTTGCAGAGGATAGACGATGACCGAGGCAACGCGGCGCAGGGATTCAAGGTATTTGAACTGCGCATCGGTAAACAGCAGCAGGAGCGACAGCAGCGAAAAAATCAGCAGACGGGCAAGCGGGGTGGGGCCGGTTTTGAAAAAGGGTGGGGGTTGATGTTCCATCAACGGTAAAACGTGAGGCGTGAGGCGTAAGGTGTGAGGCTCCGATCGGTGCGGCACCAAAGAGCTGAGAACGGCCGCCGGTCGTTACTGCGGGTCATCGTTGTGGCGACACCCTGGTTCCCGCGTTTTTCACTTTTCACGCTTTGTCAGTCATTCGTGAAAATGCTGGCCAGCCGCTCGAGTTTCTCGAGCGCCATGCCCGAACCGCGCACGACGCAAGTCAGCGGATCTTCGGCGATGATCACCGGCAGCCCGGTTTCTTCCATCAGCAGCCGGTCGATATCGCGCAGCAGCGCGCCGCCCCCTGTCAGCACCATTCCTTTTTCGGCGATATCGGCAGCAAGCTCCGGTGGCGTTTGTTCGAGCGCGGACTTAACGGCGCTGACAATGCTGTTCAGCGGATCGGTCAGTGCCTCGAGTATCTCGTTGCTGGAAATAGTGAAGCTGCGCGGGATGCCTTCCGCGAGATTGCGTCCCTTGACCTCCTTCTCGCGCACTTCCGAACCCGGGAACGCGGATCCGATTTCCTTCTTGATCTGCTCGGCAGTGGTCTCGCCGATCAGCATGCCGTAGTTGCGGCGGATGTAGTTAATGATCGCTTCGTCGAATTTGTCGCCGCCAACGCGTACCGATCCGCTGTACACCAGACCGCCCAGCGAGATCACGCCGACTTCCGTGGTGCCGCCGCCGATGTCGACCACCATGGATCCGGTCGCCTCGCCAACCGGCAGATTCGCGCCAATAGCCGCCGCCATCGGCTCCTCAATCAGGTAGACCCGGCTTGCGCCTGCGCCGATTGCAGATTCGCGGATCGCGCGGCGTTCAACCTGGGTCGAGCCGCATGGCACGCATATAATGATGCGCGGGCTGGGCTTGAAGAAACGCGAATCGTGAACTTTCTTGATGAAGTGCTTGAGCATCTGCTCGGTGACGGTGAAATCGGCGATCACGCCGTCTTTCATCGGCCGGATCGCGGTGATGTTGCCCGGCGTGCGTCCAAGCATTTGTTTGGCGGCGAGGCCGACTTCCTGTATCACCTTCTTGCCGTTGGGGCCGCCTTCCTGGCGTATCGCCACCACCGACGGCTCGTCGAGTATGATGCCTTTGCCGCGCACGTAGATCAGGGTGTTCGCGGTGCCAAGGTCGATCGCGAGATCATTATTAAAGTAGCTGCTGAAGAAACCGAGCATAAGGCTTTCCAGGTAAAAGGAAATGGTGCTGCGTATTAACGGGTTATAATACCCTATACAGCTCCGATTTTTAAGGGGTTTTGCCGGGGATTTATGGCACTGACGATCGATGACGTTAAGCGCGTCGCCCATCTGGCGCGGATTGCGGTGAAGGACGCGGAGGCGGAGATTGCGCTCGGGCAGTTGACCGGCATTTTCGGGCTGATAGAACAAATGCAGGCTGTTGACGTTGCCGGCATCGAACCCATGGCCCACGCGCAGGACATCGTGCTGCGTTTGCGCGACGATGCCGTCACCGAGCGTGATCAGCACGCGCTGTTTCAGGCTATCGCACCCCAGGTCGAGGCCGGTCTTTATCTGGTTCCCAAGGTCATCGAATAATAAGACGCCAGGGATAGAATCGGACGGACTTCTCCCCTCGCGCCTGTCTTTTTGCACCCCATCAGTACATGCTTAACTTATCCCTCACCAACCTGTCCCTCGAACTTGCCGCAAAGAAGCTCTCCAGTGTCGAGGTGACTGAGTATTATATAAATAGAATCAATAGGTTATCCGGTGAATATAATTGCTTTATCACGCTGGACGAGGAACGCAGCCTGGGCCAGGCACGGGTAGCAGACCAGCTTCGCGCCGCAGGTCGGGCACAGCCGTTGACCGGAGTGCCGGTTGCGCAAAAAGACATTTTTTGCGCCAAGGGCTGGTTGACCACCTGCGGCTCGAAAATCCTGTCGAATTTCGTTTCTCCCTACGATGCTCATGTGGTCGAGCGGTTGAACGCCGCTGGCGCAGTCACTCTTGGCAAGACCAACATGGACGAGTTCGCGATGGGTTCGTCCAACGAAACCTCTTACTACGGCCCGGTGAAAAATCCGTGGGACGTCAGCACCGTTCCCGGCGGCAGTTCCGGGGGATCGGCGGCGGCGGTGGCTGCGCGCCTGGCGCCGGCTGCGACCGGCACCGACACCGGCGGGTCGATACGGCAACCGGCGGCTCTCACGGGGATTTCGGGGCTCAAGCCCACCTACGGCGTGGTGTCGCGTTACGGCATGATTGCGTTTGCATCCAGCCTGGACCAGGCCGGCCCGATGGCGAACTCTGCCGAGGATCTGGCGTTAATGCTCAATGCGATGGCCGGGTTCGACGCGCGCGATTCGACCAGCCTGCAGCGCGAAGCCGAAGACTATGGGCGCAATTTGGCTCAGCCGATAGCCGGGCTCAGGGTCGGCCTGCCGCAAGAGTTTTTTGCCGAGGGCGTGTCACCGGATGTGGCCAGGGCGCTCGATGCGGCGATAGCCCAGTATAAAAAACTCGGCTGCGAAATGGTGGAAGTCTCGCTGCCGAACATGGCGCTGTCAGTGCCGGTTTATTACGTGCTGGCGCCGGCGGAAGCGTCAAGCAATCTTGCCCGGTTTGACGGCGCACGCTACGGGTATCGCGCTGGTCAGTACGATGATCTGCCCGACATGTACAAAAGAACGCGGGCCGAAGGCTTCGGCGCCGAAGTCAAGCGGCGTATTCTGATCGGCACGTATGTGTTGTCGCACGGCTATTACGATGCCTACTACATTCGGGCGCAGAAACTGCGGCGCCTGATCGCGCATGACTTTACCGCGGCATTCGAAAAGTGCGACCTCATCATGGGCCCGACCAGCCCGACAACGGCGTTCAAGCTGGGCGAGAAAGCCGCTGATCCGGTGCAGATGTACCTGTCCGACATCTACACCATCGCGGTCAATCTGGCGGGGCTGCCCGGCATGTCCATTCCGTGCGGTTTCGATGGCAAAGGCCTGCCGGTAGGACTGCAGATCATAGGCAACTATTTCTCGGAAGCGAAAATGCTCAATGCCGCGCACCAGTACCAGCTGGCGACGGATTGGCATATGCGCGCACCCAAAGACATTGATTAGCCGCCAAGGCCGCCAAGCACGCCAAGAAAAACTGATTCCATCAAAAATCAATAGATAATATTTAGATTCTTTTTTCACGGTCATATGAATAGTGGTTGTTCGCAATTATTTATGTTTGAAATCTTGGCGTGCTTGTCGAGCGGGTATTAAAAAGAATGCTTGGCGGCCTTGGCGGCAAAAAGGGGTTTGATGTGAAGTGGGAAACAGTAATCGGGCTTGAAACCCACGCGCAGTTGTCGACGCGGTCGAAGATATTTTCGGGCGCAGCGACGGCATTTGGCGCGGCACCCAATGTCCAGGCTTGTGCCGTGGATATCGCGCTGCCCGGTGTGCTGCCGGTGTTGAATCGCGAGGCGGTGGCGAAAGCGATACGCTTCGGCCTTGCCGTAGGCGCCAGGATCAGTCCGCGCTCGATTTTTGCTCGCAAAAATTATTTTTATCCCGACCTGCCCAAGGGCTACCAGATCAGCCAATATGAAATTCCCGTTGTTGAAGGCGGCACGCTGACGGTAATGGTCGACGGCCGGGAAAAGACCGTGCGTCTGACCCGCGCGCACCTTGAAGAAGACGCCGGCAAGTCGCTGCACGAGGATTTCCATGGCGCAACCGGCATCGACCTGAACCGGGCCGGTACGCCGCTGCTGGAAATCGTAACCGAGCCCGACATGCATTCCGCCGCCGAGGCGGTTGCTTATGCGCGCGCACTGCATGCGCTGGTGCGCTGGATAGACATCTGCGACGGCAATATGCAGGAGGGGTCATTCCGCTGCGACGCCAATGTTTCAGTGCGTCCGGCTGGTTCAGACAAGCTCGGCACGCGCAGTGAAATCAAGAACCTGAATTCGTTCCGCTACCTTGAGCGCGCGATCGAGTTCGAGGTGCGGCGACAGATAGAAATAATCGAGGACGGCGGCAGGATCGTTCAGGAAACGCGGCTCTACGATCCGGATCGAGACGAGACGCGCTCGATGCGCTCCAAGGAGGACGCGCACGATTACCGTTATTTCCCCGACCCCGATCTGCTGCCGCTGGAAGTTTCTGAACAGTGGATCGGCGAGGTGCGTGCCGCCATGCCGGAACTTCCGCAGACCAGGCGCGAGCGCTTCGCCACGCAATACGGGTTGACCCAGCTTGATGCCGCCATGCTGACGGGAAGCAAGGAGATGGCCGATTATTTCGAGCAGGCGGCACAGGGCGCGGACGGTTCTCAGAGCGCAAAGCTGTGCGCCAACTGGATAGGCGGTAGCCTGAGCGCCCGGCTCAACGAGTCAAACCTGGAAATCGGTGAGAGCAAGGTCGGCCCCGAAACGCTGCGCGGCCTTATCGACTGCATAGTCGACGGCACGATCTCGGGAAAAATCGCAAAGGATGTATTTGATGCGATGTGGAACGGGGAGGCCGAGGGCAGGAATGCGGCGGTGACGATTATTGCGGCCAGGGGATGGAAGCAGATATCCGACAGCGGGGAGATCGAAAAAATCGTGGATCAGGTGCTTGCCGCCAACCCGCAGCAGGTGGCGGATTTCAGGAGCGGCAAGGAAAAAGCTTTTAATTCCCTGGTGGGCCAGGCCATGAAGGCGACCAAAGGCAAGGCCAATCCGCAACAGGTCAACGAAATCCTCAAGCGCAAGCTCGCGGGCTGAAAAAACCGCCCTTAGCCAGGGGTCGCCAGGCTACTTTTTGGGCGCGCCGCTGCCCGCGGTTGTTGTAGCCGGCTGCGGGGTGCCCTTCAAATCGGAAAATCGTTTTCTATAATCAGCGTAGCGCGCACGCATATCATTCATTTCTTTTTCCTTCGCGGCAATACGCTGTTGCAGCCCCTTGATGTTCGCGGCGGTCTGTGCTTTTTCGGCCTTCACGTTTTCCGGCACGGGCTTCTTGTTTTTCTCGATTGCCTCGCTGCGAGCATTGACCTCGGCCTGGCGATCGTTCGCATTCTTAAGCGAGACTTTGAGCTGGCTGGCCTGCAATTCGAGGACCTGCAAGTCGCGGTCACGCTTCGCATCGATCTCTTCTTCATTGGCGAAAGTGTTGATCAGCGCGTTGTCCTGACGCCTTTGCACGGCCTGCTTCCTCAGTTCCTCGTCCTTCTGCGCCTTCTGTTCGGCGAGATCGGTGTCCGGCGGCTTGACTTTGGCCGCCTGGTCCGCGGCCGACTCGGTGGTCTTGCGGGTAACGCCGCGCCTGTCGAGTTCTTTGGTCGCGCTGTTTTGATACTCCGGGGGCACGGTATCGCCGCAACCCACGGTTTTTCCTGATTTGTCCTTCCAGCAGACGATCTTGCCCTTCTGGGCCAGGACCGAGCCCGCGCTAACAGCAAGCGCCAGCGCCAGTGTTGCCGAAAAAATTCCACGCATGATGTTATCCATTTGTCGTCACTCCATATTGATCGCGATAGCGGCCAACGGCATCCAGATCCGCCGTGCGCGCCGGGTCGGTCTTAAGGTAAGAGACCAGATCATCGAGCGTGGCAACACTGATGACCGGGATCTTGTAGATCTCCTGCACTTCCTGCATCGCCGAGAGTTTCCCGGTGCCACGCTCCATACGGTCAAGCGCAACCACGACGCCGCAGGGCGTGGCGCCTGCTGCGCGGATAATGTCCAGGGATTCGCGCACCGCGGTGCCTGCCGAGATCGCGTCGTCTATGATCAGCACGCGCCCTGTGAGCGCGGCGCCGATGATATTGCCACCTTCGCCGTGATCTTTTGCTTCCTTGCGATTAAAAGCGAAGGGCAGGCTGCGACCGGACTGTGCGAGCATCACCGCCGTTGCCGATACCAGTGGGATGCCTTTGTAAGCGGGACCGAACAGCATGTCGAACGCTATGCCGGACGCGAGTATGGCTTTCGCGTAGAATTGGGCGAGTTGGTACAGCGAGTCGCCGTTGCTAAACAGGCCCGAATTGAAGAAATAGGGCGACAGCCTGCCGGCCTTGGTCTTGAACTGGCCGAAGCTGACTGCCTGTTGCGCGATCGCAAAACGGATAAATTCCTGCCTGAAATCAGTCATCGCTGTTTTGATATGGTTTAAATTTTCATGTTACGCATAATCACGCTTAATCTCAACGGCATCCGGTCGGCGGGCAGAAAGGGTTTTTTCGAATGGCTGGGCCGCAGCGGTGCCGACATCGTCTGCGTGCAGGAACTCAAGGCCCAGGCCGCCGACATTACCGCCGATATGCTTGCGCCGCACGGATTCCGCGGCTATTTTCATTACGCCGAGAAAAAAGGTTACAGCGGGGTCGGACTTTTCACCCGGCATGCGCCGGCCAAGGTCGTCGAGGGCATCGGCATCGCCGATATCGACAGCGAAGGACGTTACCTGCGCGCGGATTTCGGAAAACTGAGTGTGATTTCGCTCTACCTGCCATCCGGCTCGAGTTCCGAGGAGCGGCAACAGGTGAAATTCAGCTTTCTTGAGCGGTTTTACCCGCATCTCGAAGCGCTGCGGAATGCAGGCCGGGAAGTCGTTCTGTGCGGGGACT
Organism: uncultured beta proteobacterium; assembly: GCA_942492335.1. Taxonomy (GTDB): domain Bacteria; phylum Pseudomonadota; class Gammaproteobacteria; order Burkholderiales; family SG8-41; genus CAKKQX01. The sequence goes on from CALOEN010000002.1 coordinate 87,666, forward strand.
GGAATATTGCGCACCGTGAGATCGATCTGAAAAACTGGCGCGGCAACCAGAAGAACTCGGGATTCCTGCCGGAAGAGCGGGCGTGGCTTACGCGGGTTTTCGATGAACTGGGCTGGGTCGACGTGTTCCGCCGCATAGACACGCGCCCGGAGCAATATACCTGGTGGTCGAACCGCGGCCAGGCCTGGGCCAAGAACGTGGGATGGCGTATCGACTATCACATCGCAACACCGGGCGTGGCGGCGACGGCCAAAAAATGCGTCGATTTACAAGGACCAACGGTTTTCCGACCATGCATCGCTTACGATAGATTATGAATTCGGGCTTTGAGCAGCGCCTCGGGCGCGGATGCGGATGAGTTTGTCACGTGAGCCTGTTGCCGTTGTGAAGCGATCTTGGGCGGAAACCCTGAGATCGATGTTCAGCGGTCGCATGCTGGTGGCGATACTGATGGGATTTGCTTCGGGGCTGCCGCTGCTGCTTACCGGCTCGGTGCTGCAGGCGTGGCTCAAGGACGGCGGCGTCGATCTCGCGAGCATAGGCCTGTTTGCCCTGGTGGGTTTGCCCTACACGCTCAAATTCCTGTGGTCCCCTCTGTTTGACCGTTACATCCCGCCGCTTTTCGGCCGGCGACGTGGATGGATACTGGTGATGCAAGCCGGACTCGCTGCCGCGCTGTTTTTCCTGAGCATGGCGCGCCCCGCGGCCGGTGATCTGTTGTGGGTTTCAGTCGCGGCACTTCTTGTTGCGTTTTTTCCGCATCCCAGGATATCGTCGTCGATGCTTACCGGCGCGAGAGCCTGGCCGACGACGAACTCGGACTGGGATCGGCACTGTACGTGAATGGCTACCGCGTCGGCATGCTGCTTGCAGGTGGTGGCGGGTTGATACTCGCTGACTGGATCTCCTTCGAAAGCATGTACCGGCTGATGGCTTTTGCCATGGCCGCCTGCATGGTCGTCACCCTGCTGGCGCCGGAGCCGTCGCTGCCGGAAGGCCGGCCAACGTCGCTGGTGAATGCTGTGATCCTGCCGTTCCGCGATTTCTTCGCCCGCGACGGCGCGTGGCTGGCGCTGGCTTTTATCCTGTTCTACAAGTTGGGTGACACCATGGCCTCGGCCATGACCACGCCGTTTTATCTGGACCTGGGCTACAGCAAGACCGAGATAGGTACGGTGGTCAAGTTGTTCGGTTTCTGGGCGACCATTGCCGGCGGCACGCTGGGCGGTATATGGATACTGCGCGTTGGCTTGCACCGTGCGCTGTGGGTGGTTTGGACTGGGCCAGATGGTGTCCACCTGGGGTTTGTGGTGCTCGCTGGACCGCTCACGGCATCGGCGCGTTGGCGACGGTGGTTGCCGTTGAGAACCTGACTGCGGGGCTGGGAACGGCGGCATTCGTCGGTTTCATGGCGTCATTGACCGATCGGCGCTTTACCGCGACGCAATACGCGTTGCTGTCCAGCCTGATGGGGGTGCCGCGGGTGCTTGCTTCCGCGCCCACGGGCTGGCTTGCGCAATGGCTGGGCTGGCCGGGCTTTTTCCTGATGTGCACGCTGATTGCGATTCCGGGCCTGTTGCTGCTGCGCTGGGTCACGCGTGCTTGAACGGACGCCCGCGTTAGCTGCCGAAGTGATAGACGGCGAGTGCGCCCAGCAGATTGGCCCACACGTTAACGGCTGCGCCGTTGGTCAGCACGTTGCGCGCTACTATGCGTATCCCGCGTTCCCGGCAAAAGCTTTCGAAGTCCGCAATGGTGCACAGGTGCACATTGGGCGTGTCGAACCACTGATACGGCAGGTTGTCGGATACCGGCATATGGCCGCGGGCGAACTGCACCCGGTTTTTCCAGTAGCCGAAATTCGGGAAGGTGACGATGCCCTCGAGCCCGACCCGCAGCATTTCCTTGATGATGCGCTCGCTGTTCTTCATCGCCTGCAGTGTCTGCGACAGAATCACGTAATCGAACGAGTTGTCCTCGAAGTCGGACAGCCCGCGTTCGAGGTCGCCCTGAATGACGTTGACGCCGTTCCTGACACACGCCAGGAGGCGGGCGTCGTCGATTTCGATGCCGTAGCCGATGATGCTGCGCTGTTGCTTCAGGTAATTGAGCAGCGTGCCGTCGCCGCAGCCCAGGTCGAGCACGCGCTTGCCCGCGCTTTACCCATTCGGCAATGGCCGCGAAGTCCGGATCGTTGGATGCCGTTGGCGTTATTCATGTGCAATCTCCTGTGCGATGCGTTCGAAGTAGGCCGCCACCAGACGGTGGTAACGCGGATCGTCGAGCAGGAAGGCATCGTGTCCGTGCGGAGCATCGATTTCCGCGTAGGTGACGTCGCGGCGATTGTCGAGCAGCGCGGTGACGATCTCCCGGGAGCGCTCTGGAGAAAAACGCCAGTCGGTGGTGAAGGAAATGACCAGGTAATTCGCCTTGGCCGGCGTCAGCGCGCGCGTGAGGTTGCCGCCGCATTCAAATGCCGGGTCGAAATAGTCGAGCACCTTGGTGATCCGAAGATAGGTGTTGGCGTCGAAATACTCGGCGAACTTGTCGGCCTGATAACGCAGGTAGGACTCGATCTGAAATTCGACGTCGAATGAATAGTTGAGCCTGCCGTGCTTCAGCTGCCGACCGAATTTATCTGCCATCTCGTCATCCGAGAGATAAGTGACATGGCCGACCATGCGTGCCACGCGCAGGCCGCGCCTGGGTGTTACGCCATGCTCGTAATAATTGCCGCCGTGGAAATCCGGGTCGGTGATGATGGCCTGGCGCGCGATCTCGTTGAACGCAATGTTTTGCGCGGAGAGGCTGGGTGCGCAGGCGATGACCAGCGCATGGTGCAGGCGCTCGGGATAGCTGATGGTCCATTGCAAAGATTGCATGGCGCCGAGACTGCCTCCCATCACCGCGGCAAACTCGATTTATGCCCAGCTGGTCGGCCAGCCGGGCCTGCGCTGTTGACCCAGTCTTCCACGGTCACCACCGGGAACTCGCCGCCCCAGGGCTTGCCGGTCGCGGGATTGATGCTTTTCGGGCCGGTCGATCCGTGACACCCGCCGAGGTTGTTGACCCCGACCACAAAAAAACGATCGGTATCGACCGGTTTGCCGGGGCCTATCATGTTGTCCCACCAGCCGACATTATCCGGGTCGTCGGCATAGACGCCCGCGACGTGGTGCGCGGCGTTGAGCGCGTGGCATACCAGCACGGCGTTTGAGCGCTCGCCGTTGAGCGTGCCGTAAGTCTCGTAGACGAGCTCGTACTGCTCCAGCACAGCGCCGCATTTAAGCGTGATGGGCTCGCTGAATTTGGCGACCTGTGGCGTCACGACAGGCGACGTCGGTGCGGTGGTTCTGGCTTCGTCCATGGTCAGGATCAATAAAAAAACCCGGTGAGCTTGCGCCGGCACCGGGTTCGAGAATCAACAGACATCTCTTTAGCCGGATTTGTTACGCGCCCGCAAGCTGACATCAAATCGGCGCGATAAAACAACTTGTTATAAGTTACATCTGGATGCCGCGCTTGTCAAATTCGGGTGCCGGGGGCGTAGAGCGCTTTTGCCGGGCCGGGGATTTACCCCGGTGCGGCAGTTCAGGCGTTGATACGCTCGAGCAGCAAGAGCAGCTTGATCGGGTCGTTTATCCGCAACATTTTCTGCGCCAGCGGTCTGATGGTTTCAAGATTCGACTTGAGTATGCATTGCTTGACGTCGGGCAGGTGTGCGGAGTGCATCGAGTAACTGGCGCAGGCCCAAACCCAGCAACAGGCGGGTCATATGAATGTCTCCGGCCATTTCACCGCACAGCGCCACCGGCACCCCCGCCCGTCCCGCAACCTTGAAAATGCCCGCAAGCAGGGTCAGTATGGCCGGGTGTAGCGGATCATACAGATGCGCCACAGTGTCGTCGGTGCGGTCGATGGCCAGTGTGTACTGGATCAGATCATTGGTGCCAATCGACAGAAAATCGAGTTTATCCGTGAACATACCCAGAGCCAGGGCCGCGCCCGGCACTTCTATCATTCCCCCGATCCGGATGCTCCGGTTATATGGCACTCCCGCCTCATCCAGGCTGAGCTTCGCGCGCTTGAGCAACTGCAGCGCCTGGGAGGTCTCGTTGGCGTTTGTCAGCATCGGGATCAGGATGTTGATATTGCCGTAGTGCGATGCGCGCAGCAGCGCGCGCAACTGGATCAGAAAACGCTGTGGTTCGGTCAGGCACAGCCGGATGGCGCGCAGGCCCAGCGCGGGATTGGTGGTGATCCGCTGCGTTTCGTCGGTCTGTTTGTCGGCGCCGAGATCATAGGTGCGTATGGTCACCGGCATGCCGTCCATGTCCTGCGCCGCCTTGCGGTAGGCTTCGAACTGCTCGTCCTCGTCCGGCAGGTGGTCGCGGTTGAGAAATAAAAATTCGCTGCGGAACAGGCCGATGCCGGTGGCGCCGTTTTCTTTGGCCGCCATGACGTCGTCCGGCGACTCGATGTTGGCGTGAAGCTCCACTTTGATGCCATCGAGCGTGGTGGCGAGCGTATTCTTGATGCGCTTGAGTTTCTGCCGCTCGATGTCGAACTGGTGCTGGCGCAGCTGGTACTCGGCGAGTATCTGCTTGCCGGGATCGACGATCACCACACCCTGGGTGCCGTCGATAATCAGCAGATCGTTTTCGCGGATCAGCTGGCGTGCAGAGTGAAGTGCGACTATGGATGGAATGTTGAGGCTGCGCGCGACCACCGCGGTGTGGGAAGTGGTCCCGCCGAGATCGGTAATGAAGCTGGCAAACTGGTGCTGCTTGAATTGAACAACGTCGGCCGGGGACAGATCGTGCGCGACCAGGATAAGCTCATGTTCCGAGTCGGTGGGTGGCGGCGGGATGTAGCCGGGCTGCCCGGAGAGCGCTTTGAGAACGCGTTCGACGACCTGAATTACATCGGCCCGGCGCTCGCGAAGATAGGGATTCTCCATGGTGTCGAATTGCTCGAGCAGCGCATCCATTTGCACCTTGAGCGCCCATTCCGCGTTGCACTGCTCGGTTTCTATGATCAAGCGCGGTTCGACGGATAACATCGAGTCGTTGAGTATCATCAGATGCAGGTTGATGAACGCGGCGAACTCTGCCGGAGCGGTCGCCGGGACGTTTGCGTGCAACAGCTCGAGTTCGTCGCGCACGCTTTGAACCGCGCTGTCGAAGCGTGAAGATTCCTCCGGCACCTGATAAGGCGGGACCACGTAGTGGTCTACCTCAAGGCTGGTGTGAGACACCAGATGGGCATGTCCGATGGCTATGCCACCGCAGACGCCGATACCGTGGATGGTGAAACTGTTGGCTGTCACGTTATAGATTCCGGTCTGCCGTTGCTGCGCATCAAGCGCGGGCACGCCGCATGGTGCTGCGGCCGCGTCGCTAAAATGAGGGCCTGGCCCCTCCTCCCCAACCTTGCTTTTTACTCGCCTTCGCCGAAGCAGTCGGCGATCAGATCCTGCAGCGCGCGCATCGCCTGTTCTTCATCCGGCCCGTCGGTCTCGATGCCGATTTTAGAGCCTTTGGCTGCGGCCAGCATCATGACGCCCATGATGCTTTTGGCGTTTACCTTGCGACCGTTACGGCTCAGCCACACGCCGCTTTTAAACTGCCCGGCGGTTTGCGTGAGTTTGGCCGAAGCCCGGGCGTGCAGCCCGAGCTTGTTTATGATCTCAGCTTCCTGTTGCAGCATTGTGAACGGCAAGCGAAGGAATCCGCACTACTCCTTCACAGCCTCCGCTCACCGCTTTGGTGAGTATGGTCTGCAGCGGCTTGTCGCGGTAAGTCAGCGCGCGGACCAGCATCGGCAGATTGACGCCGGCCACGCCTTCAACCTTGCCCGGGATCAGCAGCTTGGCGGCAATGTTGGCGGGAGAACCGCCATACATGTCGGAGAGTATGAGCACCCCGCTACCGTCATCGAGTTCCTTGATCAGGGCACGCGCCTGCGGCAGCAGCAGCAGCGGATCGTCCTGGGCGGTGATTCCGAGTTGTTTCAAGCGCGCAGGACGCTTGTTAAGCACGTGGCTTGCACAATGAATCAGGCTTTCGCCCAATGTGCCGTGGGTGATTATCAATATCCCAATCATGGGTGCATTCGGCCAGCGGGTAATCTAAACCCGGCTATTTTACCCTTTTGTGCAGCGCAGCGCATCTGGCAACCCGGCCCGGGAATTACCGCTGGACAGCCTGCTCCAGGGCGTCGAGCATCATGCCGGCCACGTTGAAACCGGTCTGTTCGGTGATTTCCTGGAAGCAAGTGGGACTGGTGACATTGACTTCCGTCAGGTAATCGCCAATCACATCGATGCCGACCAGGAGCAGACCCTCGGTGACGAGTTCCGGTCCCAGCGCGGCGGCGATTTCGCGGTCGCGCGGGGATAGCTCGCGGGTGACGCCGGCGCCGCCGGCAGCGAGATTGCCGCGGGTTTCGCCCTGCCGGGGAATGCGCGCGAGCGAATACGGTACGACTTTGCCCCCGATCACGAGTATCCGTTTGTCGCCCTCGCGGATTTCCGGAATATAGCGCTGGGCCATGATGGTGCGGCGGCCGTAATGCGTGAGCATTTCGATGATGACGCTGATGTTGTGGTCATTGGAGTGAACGCGGAATACCGAGGCGCCACCCATGCCATCAAGCGGCTTGAGGATGATGTCGCCGTGCTCGGCGAGAAATTCGCGAATGCGGTTTTCCTGGCGCGTCACCAGCGAGGGCGGGGTGTAGCGGGGAAAGCGCGCGATGGCCATTTTCTCGTTGTAATCGCGGATCGCGCGCGGCCGGTTGAACACCTTTGCTCCCTGAGTTTCCGCAAGTTCTAGCAGATAGGTGCTGTAGACGTATTCCATGTCGAACGGCGGGTCTTTGCGCATGAGCACTGCATCGAACTGCTGCAATGGCGTCTCGGCAGCATCTTCAACGCGATACCAGTTCGTCTTGTCGCCGGTCAGATGCAGTCGCGATGAATTGCCGGACACCACATTGTCGCGCCACAGCAGGTCTTCCTGCTGCATGACGTGGAGTTCATGGCCGCGCGCCGCGGCCTCGCGCATGATGGCGAAAGTGGTGTCCTTGTAGATCTTGAAGGAGTCGAGCGGGTCGATGATGAAAGCAACTTTCATCGGGGCTGGCCGGTCGGGACGGTGGTCAGACTTGGGGCAGGCATGGGTTCCTCGTGAGGCGGACATTGTAGCCGATGCCGGCAGGCGCCGCCGCAGACGGTGCGTGATGCTGTGCTTTACTTTATAAATCAAACGGGTTGCGACAAAATTCAGTCCGGCGGTTTGTTGGGCCCGCCGGCCGCGGCGAGGCATTTTGACGGAAGCCAAATAAGAAAACGGGCGCCCGCAGGCGCCCGTTCTAGCTAGATGCCGTTCCCCGAATTACAGGTGATAGGCGACCTCACCATGCTGCGTCGAGTCAAGACCTTCGCGCTCACTGTCTTCCTGGACGCGCAAGCCGATCAGTATATCGACGATCTTGTAGAGAATGAAACTGACGATGCCGGCCCACAACACGGTGGTTCCGACTGCGATTGCCTGCGTGGTCACCTGTCCGATCATCGTGACGCCCTTGTCGTAACCAACGCCGCCGAAGGATTCCGACATCAGGACGCCGGTGCCGATGGCGCCGAGTATGCCGCCGACACCATGCACGCCGAATACGTCCAGGGAATCGTCGTAGCCGAACATGGCTTTCAGGCCGGAGACGCCCCAGAAGCAGATTATGCCCGCCGCGAGGCCCAGGATGATCGAGCCCATGGGACCCACGAAACCGCAGGCCGGGGTAATCGCGACGAGGCCGGCCACTGCGCCGGACGCTGCGCCCAGCATCGTCGGCTTGCCGCGCGTCATCCATTCGATGAACATCCAGCCAAGGACCGCCGCAGCCGTTGCCAATTGCGTGTTGACAAGCACCATGCCGGCGATGCCGTCTGCCGCAAGTTCGCTGCCGACGTTGAAGCCGAACCAGCCCACCCACAGCAGCGCCGCGCCCACCATAGTCATGGTGAGGCTGTGCGGCGGCATGGCTTCCTTGCCATAGCCGATGCGCTTGCCCAGCAGGATGCAGCCTACCAGTGCCGCGATCCCGGCGTTGACATGCACGACCGTGCCACCCGCGAAGTCCTTGGCCCCAAGCCCGGCGAGGAAGCCGCCACCCCAGACCATGTGTGCGATCGGCACGTAGACGAAGGTCAGCCACAAGGCCGAGAACAAGAGCACGGCAGAGAACTTCATGCGCTCTGCAAAACCGCCCACAATCAGAGCGGGGGTAATGGCTGCGAAAGTGAGCTGGAACACCACGAACACATACTCGGGGATGACGCCGCTCAGCGTGTCGGGCTTGATTCCGGCGAGAAATACCTTGCTAAAGCCACCGATGACCGAGTTGAACGAGCCCTCGGTGAACGCGAGGCTGTAACCGTAGACCGCCCACAGGATGGAGACCAGCGAAAAGATCACGAACACCTGCATGAGAACCGAGAGCATGTTTTTGGCCCGCACCAGGCCGCCGTAGAACAGCGCGAGGCCAGGGATCGTCATCAGCATGACGAGAACCGTGGCGGTGATCATCCACCCCGTACTGCCGCTGTCCAGTTTTTTGACTTCCGGCGCAGGGGCTGCCGGAGCAGCTGCGGGCGCAGCAGCAGCCGGGGCCGCTGCTGTAGCCGTAGCCGGCGCTTCAGCGGGCTTGTCCTGCGCGTGCGCCGTAAAGCCCGCAAGGCTCAATGCACCGAACAGAGCAACAATGGTAAGTAGTTTCTTCATGCCGTTCTCCCTATAGTGCTTCAGCGCCGGTTTCACCGGTGCGGATGCGGATCACTTGGTCGAGTTCAAAGACGAAAATCTTGCCGTCGCCGATTTTCCCGGTATTGGCCGATTTCTCGATCGCCTCGATCACCTGCTCGAGCATTTCGGTCTTGATCGCGGCTTCGATTTTGACTTTCGGCAGGAAATCCACCACGTACTCGGCACCGCGATAAAGTTCGGTGTGCCCTTTTTGCCGCCCGAACCCCTTGACTTCGGTGACGGTGATGCCGGTCACGCCGATCGCGGACAGCGCTTCACGCACCTCGTCAAGCTTGAACGGCTTGATGATTGCTGTGACTAGTTTCATTATGTTTCCCCGTAAGAAAGGGGGCGGGGGTCGCCCGCCCCATATGCCATTGCCTTAGAAAGTTTTCGACACGTACACGGTGAAGGTATCCTTGCCAAGCTTCCGGTTGTCGGAAACATTGGTGTAAAACGCCTCCTGTGTCTTGTTCATGCTGGTACCGGTGTAATACCCGCCCACGGTGAAGTCCTTGGGCAGCGCGTAGGACAGACCCAGCTTGTAGTCTTCGTACGAAGCGATGTCATCATTGGAGACACCGGCATTGTTGCCATCGAACTCCTGCTTGCCATAATGCGCGACGAGGCTCAGCTTGTCGGTAATCGGGTAATTGGCGGTCAGGTCCAGGTAGTAAGTGCCGCTGCTGTTATTGACGCCAAAGGTCTGATCGTCGATGCTGTAGGAAAGCTTTGCGCTCAGCCATTTCCAGGAAACCGCACCATAGCCTTCGAAGGTGTCGGCTTTTACGTTATAGATAGCCTTGTTCTGCGTCCCCGGGTATTTGTAGTAGAGCAGACCGACGTCGTAGCCGAAATCCGACTTGCCGAAAGCGCCTTTGAAGCCGCCGTAGACATCCCACTCCAGGCTGGAACTGGTATAGCCCGTTACCGAGGTTGAATCCGTGAGCCAGCTGATGTTGGAAAGCCAGTTACCGAAATACAGGCCGCTGGAGTGGCTGTAGTCGAAGCCGCCCTGAAGTGCCGGATCGCGATTGGTTTGGGTCAGGCCGCGGAACATATACTGGCTGTATATGCCGATGTTTCCGCCCAGAGTATGATCTGAAGCCGGTGCGGTTTGGGCCGTAGCGAAGCCTGGAGCGAAGGCAGCGGCAACCAGTCCCGCCATCATGGTTTTCTTGAACATGGTCATTCCTTTCAGAGTTAATAAAAAAATGCGCAACTTTGCGGCATACTAAAAGCATGGACCGTGCCAGATATAAATAATAATAAAAACAATGAGATACAGATTTAGTGCGGATAACCGCGAAACTCGGTGCACTATTCTGGGGCGTTTAAATTAATGCGGGCACCACATTCGTGCATTGCGGGATATCGGTGAAAATTTGCTACACTTTTCGTGCAACTCGGAGCCCGGCTGATCATGGACCAGAATCTGCTTGACGAAATCAATGACAAAATCAAATCGGTCATGGCGCAAAGCCCGGCTGCGGACCTGGAAAAGAACCTGCGCGCGATGCTTGCGGCAATGTTCAGCCGCCTTGATCTGGTCACGCGCGAGGAGTTCGACGTGCAGCGCCAGGTGCTTGCCCGCACCCGGGAAAAGCTGACCTTGCTCGAAACCCGGCTCGCAGAGTTCGAAAACGGGATTCAGGATTCAGGATTCAGGATCCAGAAAGACTGACCCCGCGCAGCGGGGCTTGGGCCCTCAGTTTTTGTCACTCTTGTGCAGCCGGTTGTCGGCCGCCACCCGCTGTGGCGCGTTATCTTCTAAACCCGAATCCCGAATCCCGAATCCCGCTGCCGATGCCTGTCGCCGTACTCCATAGCCGTGCCCTCGCGGGCATGGAGGCTTTGCCGGTAACGGTGGAAGCGCATCTGGCCAACGGTCTGCCGAGTTTCACTATCGTCGGTCTTCCGGAAACCGAGGTGAAAGAGGCCAAGGATCGCGTGCGCGCCGCGCTGCAAAATGCGCGGTTCGAATTTCCGATGCGCCGCATCACGGTCAACCTGGCGCCGGCCGATCTGCCCAAGGAGTCGGGGCGCTTCGATTTGCCGATCGCGCTCGGCATACTGGCCGCATCCGGGCAGATCCCGATGGGAAAACTGGATGAGTACGAATTTGCCGGCGAGCTGGCGTTGACCGGAGAATTGCGACCGGTGCGCGGTGCGCTGGCAATGACGCTGGGCGCGGCGAGGGATAAACGCGGATTCGTGCTGCCCCGGGACAATGCGCCGGAAGCGGCGCTGGTCGAAGATGCCGTGGTTTATCCGGCGCGCTCGTTGTTACAGGTCTGCGCGCACCTTGCCGGCCGGGAGATGCTGGTGCGCCATGACGTGATGCCCGCTGTGACCATGGAAACTTACCCCGACATGCTTGATGTCAGGGGCCAGGCGCATGCCAAGCGCGCGTTGGAAATCGCCGCAGCGGGCGGTCACAGCGTGATCATGGTGGGCCCGCCCGGCAGCGGCAAGACCATGCTGGCGACGCGCCTGCCTGGCATCCTGCCGCCGATGACGCAGGAAGAAGCAATCGACTCTGCGGCCATACAATCCGTGGGCAGCGCAGGCTTTGACGTGGCCAACTGGAAAAAACGCCCTTACCGCGCGCCGCATCACACCGCTTCAGCGGTGGCGCTGGTCGGTGGCGGCAGCAACCCGCGGCCGGGCGAAATCTCCATGGCGATGAACGGCGTGTTGTTTCTCGATGAATTGCCCGAGTTCGGCCGCCAGGTGTTGGAAGTGTTGCGCGAGCCGCTGGAGTCGGGGCGCATCAGCGTGTCGCGTGCCGCGCGCCAGGCTGAGTTTCCAGCGCGGTTTCAGCTGATCGCGGCGATGAATCCCTGTCCCTGCGGTTTCCTCGGACATGACAACGGCCGCTGCCGCTGCACGCCTGACCAGGTACTCCGCTATCGTGGAAAAATTTCCGGGCCGCTGCTCGACCGTATCGACCTGCAGATCGAGGTGCCGGGCGTGCCGCAGGAAGACCTGACGCGCGGGGAACAGGGCGAATCGTCGTCAACGATACGCGCGCGCGTGACTGCCGCCCGTGAACGGCAGCAGCAGCGCCAGCGCAAGCCCAACGCCCGTCTTGGCACGCGCGAAATCGACCGTCACTGCGCGCCGGATACCCAGGGTGCGGCACTGCTCAAACAGGCGATCAGCCGCCTCGGGTTGTCAGCGCGCGGGTATCATCGCGTGCTCAAGGTGGCGCGCACCATCGCCGATCTTGCGGCTGCGCCAGCCATAATCCCAGCCCATATCGCGGAGGCCATACAGTATCGGCGGTTTGACCGCGGCTGATACACTGCGAAGCGCGCCTAACGTAAAGCGCATCACGCGTTTCATTATGATAGGCGCTCTATAAGGGCACCCAACTTGCAAAGCAAACCGTTATCCGTGCCGCTGCTGGCGGTCATTCTCGCCAGTCTGGCGATGCTCGGGCCGTTCACGATCGACACTTATCTGCCGTCGTTTCCTGCGATCGCGCGGGCCTTTGATGTCACGCCCCGTGAAGTGCAGCAGACGCTGTCCGTTTATCTTCTTTCATTTTCCGTGATGACTCTGTTCCACGGTACGCTGTCGGATTCATTCGGCAGGCGGCCGGTCATACTCGCCGGCCTGATGGTTTTTACACTGGCCTCGGTAGGCTGTGCGCTGGCCGCCGATTTCAGCCAGTTACTGCTATTTCGCGGCATGCAGGGTTTGTCGGCAGGGGTGGGCATGGTGGTGGGGCGCGCCATTATCCGCGACAGCTTCGAAGGCCACGCAGCACAGCGCATGATGTCTATGGTGATCATGATTTTTGCGTTCGCGCCGGCGATCGCGCCAATAATAGGCGGCTGGCTGCAAAGCGCGTTCGGCTGGGCGTCGGTATTCATGTTTCTGACCCTGTATAGCACGTTGCTGCTCGTGGCATGTGCCCGGTACCTGCCCGAGACGCTGCCCCCGCCCGCACGCCAGCCTTTCGCATTGCGCCCGCTGGGCAGGAACTATGTGAAACTCGCTCGCAGCTTCCGTCTTTTGCTGCTGTCTTCGACGGTCGCGCTTAATTTCTGCGGCTTTTTTCTTTACATCGTGTCGGCACCGGCGATTATTTACAATCTGCTGGGCCTCAACGAACATCAATTCGCCTGGCTGTTCGTGCCGGGGATCTCGGGGGTGATGCTGGGGGCGTTTTTGTCGGGCAGGCTGGCGGGCAAAATTTCACCGCGTCGAACAATAAAAATCGGCTACCTCATCATGTTCGCCGCCGCCGCGTTCAATATTGCCTACAGCAGCCTATACGAACCGGCGCTGCCGTGGACCGTGCTGCCGGTGATGTGCTATACCTTCGGCATGGCGCTGGCAATGCCCAGCGTGACCCTGCTTGCGCTCGACCTGTTCCCGCACAACCGCGGGCTCACCTCGTCGCTGCTGGGCTTCCAGCATAGTTTCCTGATCGCCATCGTCGCGGGCGTGGTATCACCTCTGCTGTCGCATGCCGATATCACGCTGGCGCTCGGCATGGCGGGTTTTTTATTGAGCGGCTGGTCGTCGTGGATGATCTATTTGCATATCGAATCGAAAGCGAATTATCATGCATGAGCTTGAAAGCTGGGGCGAAAAAAACGCTCCGCCTATCGCTACCGTGTGGTCGCGGAAGCTGAGGCGGGCACGCCGCGCGACGCTGTTCTCCTAACTGGCGCAGTCGGCGGAATACCAGGCCAGCCACGATTCCGCACGCAATTGTGCCGCGTCACACAACGGAACATTGCTGTCAGATCGGCGACAAGTTAAAATTCCTGCACCATGCGCATTGTTTGGCGCGAGACTCAAAAAAAGCGAATCGCCATGCAAGATAAAAAGAAGAAATACCGCTTTATCCTGATCCAAGCGTTCCAGCTGCCCGCCAGCTCGCCTTACCGGCATCGCGCCCTCGAAGGGCCGAAGGAAAAATCACTGCAGAACTTCGACCAGATCGGGCATCTGCTCGCCGATGTCGAATGGGACCTGCATCCCGGCGCACTGACGACCTACGGCGACTGGCAGGTCGAGAACCATGAAGAATTCTGCCATGCAGCAGCGGGGCGGGTCGGTGTTGTGCGCGAGGCCTGCGCAAGCGGAAAATACAATGCGATTGTCCTGCTCGGCGGCGGTGAGCCCGGCTACCAGGCGTCCCGCGAGATCGCAAGGCCGTACGGGATACCGGTGACATCCTGCGCGTCTTCGCAGATGCACGTAGCCACCATGCTTGGCAACCGATTCAGCATAATCGATCTCGCCGAAAACCACAGCAGTTACTATGCGGGGCTCGTCGTCCAGCATCGCTTCATCGAACGCTGCGCGTCCATCCGCAATCTCCAGATGCCCCATCCGAGGCCCGGTTACCCGGAGGTGCACTTGGCGAAACAGAAGGAAAGCGTACTGGCCGGCGAAACCTCGGCTATGCTTGAGGCCGCTGTAACCGAAGCGATCGCGGCGATCGAGGAAGACGGCGCCGAGGTCATCATGTTGGGCTGCTCCGCGCTGTTCTGGCTGCAGCCTTTCCTGGAAAAACGGCTCAGCGATATCGGCTGGGAGATCCCGGTCATCGAGGGATACCGATGCGCGATCGAACTCGCCAAGATGATGGTCAATCTGGGCTTGACCGCCAGTGGGCTGACTTTCCCGGGTGACCGTCCAAAAAAATGGCGTCGGAAGAAGCTGATCTGAATGAAAACAGGCGATCATGCCGGACGTCGGACAGCATTCGTTACCGGAGCCTCGTACGGAATCGGCGCCGCGATCGCAGTGGCGCTTGCCCGTGACGCGTTCGATGTCGCTGTCGCCGATTTGACCACTGACATGCTCGGTACTACGGTATCCGAGATCGAGGCCGCGGGCCAACGGGCAGTGCCGGTGGCCATTGATCTGCGATCGTCATCCGGCATTCGAGTGGCGTTTGCCGATGCTGTTCGTGCACTGGGCCATCTGGATCTGCTGGTCAATAATGCCGGTGTTCCGCTGGTTAAGCCCGCGCTCGACATTACTCCGCAGGAATGGGAATCGGTAATCTCGGTCAACCTGTCGGGGACCTTTTTTGCCAGCCAGGAGATGGGACGCCATCTAATCGACAACAAGCGTGCGGGCTCCATCATCAACATTGCGTCGACCCATGGGGTGGTCGGCTCCCCGCAGCAGTCGGCCTACGGCATTTCCAAGGCGGCCGTAATCCACATGACCCGAATGCTGGCGATCGAATGGGCCGAATTTGGCGTGCGGGTCAATGCCATTGCGCCCGGCAAGGCCGATACGTCGTCGCCCAGCCGGCAGGCAGCGATGGCCAACGCCACGTCCCGCGAAAAAATGCTGGCGCGCATACCGCTACGCCGATTCGTCCGGCCTGACGAAGTGGCGGCCATGACCTGTTTTCTGGCAAGCCCGGGGGCGGCGTACATCACCGGACAGACTTTGGTTCTGGATGGGGGCGTTACCGCCTGTTAACATCCGATACCGCATGGCTACTTCAGCGCAAGTTTTGGAGTATCCTGACAACCGAACTGAGGAGGCAAGAAGAGGGAGAGATTCAACAATAGTCTGCTATTTATCGCCGCCCTGATTGGCCCCGGCAAGTAATAGCTCCGGTTAGCAGGACTGAGCTTCTGCGCGAGCTTGCCGCTGCGCGCCGGATGAGAACGCCATGTCGTAGACCGTGCTGGTGGTGCACGCATTGAAAAACAAGGATGCCGGCTCTCGATTCTTGCGTGTCGATAGGGATCATTATTTGAATTGTTACCAGATGCATTTTCAATGATGTTTTTTTCGGGGAGGCACGGTCATGCGATATTTCCAGGGATGGATCAAACCGAGCATTAAATCTGGCGGCGCACTATTGCCGGTAATTCGGGCCGGCGTTGCTTTAGGCGCCCTGTTCTTCGCACCGCAGCTGGTCGTGGGCATCGCCCAAGCGCAGGACGGCACCTATCCGACCAAAGGGATCCGGTTCATTACGTCGCTGTCCAGCGGCAGCGGAGGGGATACGTTCGCCCGGTCCGTTGCCGAACAGCTATCCCGCCGGCTCAACCAATCCGTGATTGTAGAACCCAAACCAGGTGCCGGCGGCAACATCGCCGCCGAAGCGGTGGCCAAGGCCGCGCCGGATGGCTATACGCTATTAATGAGCTCTGTCGCTTCAAACGCCATCAACGCAACTTATTACAGTTCGCTCAACTACGACTACCGCAAGGACTTTGCGCCGATCTCGAAATTCGGCCAGATCGCCAATGGTCTTTTCGTCGGTCCCGGCATTCCAGCGAACAACCTTGCCGAGTTCACCGCAATGATCAAGGCCGCACCCGGAAAGTATTCGTGCGCCTCATCCGGAACGGGTGGCCTGCTGCATCTCACCTGCGAGTTGTACAAGAAAGCAGCCGGGCTGGACATACTTCACGTGCCCTATAAAGGTGCCAGATTTTCTCCAGACATCATGAGCGGCCGCATTACCATGGTGTTTGACAATATACCCGCCCACGTCCCGCTGGTTCGTGCGGGCAAGATTAAGATACTTGTCGTCACCACCACGGTGCGCTCGCCGGTGTTGCCTGACGTGCCGACCGCCATTGAATCCGGGTTGCCGGCACTGGTGTCACAAGGGCTCTTCGGCCTGCTCGCGCCTGCGGCCACGCCGAACGAAATCGTGCAGTTGCTCAATCGCGAAGTCGGGAACGTGCTGAATGACCCCGCGCTGCGCGATCGGCTGCTAAAGATTGGCATCGAACCGGAGGCCACCTCGCCGGAAGGTCTCCGGGACCTGATCGAGTCAGAAATCACCAAATGGGCGCAAGTGATCAAGGAAGCTAAAATTCCAACGAATTGAAACTGCGGATCGGGACCAGGTCAAAACTGGCCCATCCGTTCTCGCACCGCAAGTGAGCTCACGTGACTGTGCCGCCGCGAAATGAAATGTATATGACAGCGTCTGCCGGTCCAATCACACTGGGTACGCGGCCTGCCTTGCTTGCGGGTCGCCGCCGGTCGGCATTCCATGCGTCTTGAGGGGCGCGCGGCGCTGGTAACGGGGGCGATCCGGGGTATTGGCAGGGAAATCGCGCGCGCTTGCGCGCGAGGGAGCCGCAGTGGGCGTGCATTACCATGCGGCGACGCAGATGGCCGAGGACGTTGTTGCGGACATTGTGGCCGCGGGCGGGCGGGCCATGGCGGTCAAGGCAGATATCCGGAATCGCGATGAGGTGACGGCGATGGTCGCAGCGATCAACGCTGCGCGCGCTTTGGTGCGGCACCCGCAAGAGGCAAGTTCGCATGAAAGATTTGAGCGCAACACGGCGTTGGTGATCGGTATGCTGAAAAGGCGGCGATAACCGCTTCTGCCAATGACTGGCGCCGAGTGCGGATCACCAGAGTTAATTAACCTTATGTTTTTAATAATAAAAATGGCATAAACTTGGCCGGGAAAATATTTGTGTAGAATATTAGTGCACGGTTCGCCGCAATAGAAAATAAGTGCGCTGGTCGGCGCGCCTTAACTCGGGAGGAGAAAAAATGCAATCAAGCGTTGGCGCCAAGCTGTTGTTAGCCGCGGCCGGATTACTTGCCTCATTTGCGTTTCCAATCCAGGCGGCATCGGCTTACCCAGATCGCCCGGTACGTCTCATCGTGCCGTTCCAGCCCGGCGGCGCGTCGGATTTCGTCGCGCGCATCATGCAGCCCAAGCTCGCGTCGGAACTCGGCCAGAACATCGTGATCGAAAACCGGACTGGTGCTTCCGGTTATGTCGGGATCGAAGCTGCCTCGGAAGCACCGCCAGACGGCTATGCCCTGCTGCTTGGCAACATCGGCACGATGGCGATCAACCCATCAGTGTATCCGAAGTTCAAGGTCAAACCGCTCGATGCGTTTATCGGCGTGTCCGAAGTCGTCGACGTGCCGAGCGGGATAGCCGTGCATCCATCGCTTCCGGTTCATTCGCTCAAGGAGTTGATCGCCTTCGCCAAAGCCCGGCCAGGTCAACTCAACTTTGCCGCCGCCGGTGTCAGCAGCAACTCCACGCTCATGTTTCAGTACCTTCAGCGGGAGATAGGCTTCAAAGTCGTGAGGGTCGCGTACAAAGGCGGTGCCGGTGGGGCCGCGATAGGTGCGGCGACGGGCGAAGTGGAAATAGCCGTACTGTCCACTCCGGCGCTGCTGCCTTTTGTTCGGTCGGGCAAACTGCGATTGCTGTCGGTGATCGCGGCCAAGCGTCTGAGCGCAGTGCCCAATGTACCGACGATGCCGGAGCTCGGGTATCCGGAATTGAAGGTGGGCTCGTGGCAGGGCGTGTTTGTTCCCAAGGGCACGCCGCGTGCCGTGGTGACACGGTTGTTCCCGGCTGTCGTCAACACCATGAAGGATCCGGAAGCCGTACGGCGCCTGGCAACGGCTGATGCCGTGGCGATTACCAGCGAATCGCCCGAGGACTTCCGCACATTCTGGGTGAACGAGGATAAGCGCTGGTCGAAAATTGTCAAAGACATCGGCGTTGTGCAAAAGTAACGGTAAGGGGTTGCGGGCGCAGGCCTTGCTTTAACGTGCGCAACCAGTCTGGAGGAACGGATCGCGCTCGGAGCAGTGCGATCCGTTTTCTATTTTCGCCCACATGTCTGGTGGCGCCATGGTGAAAACGGCAATAAATACTGAAATAGCGCCAACCGGAAAGTTGCGTGTCGGCATGAATGCCAACAATGCGACCTTGGTGGAGAGAACTGCCAGCGGAAAAGTTGGCGGCATTTCCGTCGAACTCGGAAAGTTCATCGCCGGGAAGCTTGGTCTGGCATTCGAACCGGTGGTCTACGCTTCGGCGGAATTCTACACGGCAAGCTTCGTTACAGGAGAATGGGACATTATCGTCACTGGAAAAAATGCGTATTCGGAGAAGATGGTCGATTTCACTACAGATTTGATTCTGCTGGAATTCGTCTACGTTGCCGCGCCCGGACGGACGATTGCGGATGCCGATCAAGTTGATCGTGCGGGAATAAAAGTTGGCGTTCCCGAGAAGTCTTCAGCGGACGTGCTCCTTGGCCGGATGCTGAAATTTGCGGAGGTTGTGCGAATTGCCGGAGACATGGCCACCACCATCGACCTGTTACGCACCGTCAAATCTGATGTTGATGTGTATGCAACCAGCGCCAATAATGCGGTGGTAATGGTAGACCGCCTGCAGGGTGCGACGATCATACCCGGAGCGTTCCATACGGTGGCGTTCGGGGTGGCGATCCCGAAAGGGCGATCAACCGCGGCCCGGGCCACACTCACACAGCTCGTCAACGAAGCAAAGGCGGCCGGAATCGTGCAAAAAGCGATTGAAGGGGCGGGTCTCAAGGGGGTTCGGGTCGCACCCGTCTAAATCCGTTGTTGCGCTTGCGGCATCTACACAACCTTGGCGGTCCCACAGATTAACCCGCCAATCACAGCAGAAACGGGTCAGGCGGACTACGCCTAACCTGTTTTTATTGAACGGGCCGAATGTCGGTCTATTTTACGTTTGCGGTGACGCTGTTCCCGTTCTTCCAGTCAGTGTCACGCGTGCTGTTGCTGTTCTACGCGCTCGATCTCGGCGGGCAGCTGGAACGCTGGCATCAAACCGGTATTTCCTCTTATCTTGCGTGGCGATTCACCTTTTTTCAGTTCAAAAATCACACGAACACCGCGGTCAGAGCGTCCCGGCAAGGCCGGTCTGCCGCGCCAATTTCGCCCAAAACTCTGTTTGCGCTATCGAGAACGCGGTACATTCCTCAGGCGAGCCAGGTTTTATGGCTTCCGCACCCCGGACGCTCATGGCTTTCATTATCTCCGGGCGCTGGATTACCTTGGCAACAGCCGCATGAAGCTTGCTAATGACCACCTTTGGCGTTCCAGCAGCCACGTACAGCGCAGACCACGAGTCAACGTTCAATTCGGGGAATCCCAGGTCCACCAGAGCCGGCACATCCGGCAACGCCTCAAGACGCTTGGGGCCTTTCACCGCCAGGGCCTTAAGCCTGCCGCTCTGAACCAATGACAGGCCTGATGGGATGTTCAGAAACGCGATCATGGTCTCTCCCGAAAGCAAAGAAGTGACAACATGCCCCGCGCCCTTATAAGGGACATGCCCGATTTCGAGACCCGCTTTGATCAGGAACACTTCCATCGCGAGCTGCCCATTCGTCCCGGCGGAGGCGTAGTTCAAGATCCTTGGGTGGCTCTTCGCGTATTCGATGAACTCTTTGAAAGTCTTGGCCGGTAGCGACGGGTTGATTACCAGTACTGACGGCTGATCAGCGACCAGGGATATGCAACTGAGATCGCGCAGCGGATCGAGCGACTTTTTCCGGTACAGGGTCGGATTGACTGCGATGACACCGACGTTGCCCAGCAGAATCGAATAGCCATCAGGGGTACTATGCGCGACGATTTCAGCAGCAATATTGCCGGATGCGCCAGGGCGATTATCGATGATGACAGGCTGTTTCAGTTCCTCCCTCAGTCCCGGACCGATGATGCGCGCGATGAAATCCGAGGAACCGCCAGGCACGAATGGCACGACCAGGCGAAATGGCCGCAATGGAAATTTATCCGCTGATTGGGCAGATGCGCTTGCTGCAGCCAGCAGCAATGTTGCGGCCACCGCGAACCGCCAGCAAATTCTTTTCATAGCGCCTCTCCTTGGTTCGTTGGTAAAACCTGACGAGAGCTCACGGTGCCGGATTTTTTCAGGCCGCTTCGTAATAGGTTGAGAACTTGGCGGTCGTCGCCATGGCATGCGCATCGGTCTTGACGTTGACCAGCGCTGGCACGCCCTGCTTGGCAGCAGCGCTGGCCCGCTCGAGCGCCGGCCGGATATCCTGTGCTTGTTCAACGTATTCCGCATGGCAACCGAGCGTCTCCGCCATCTTGTCGAAGCGGGTGTAACCGAGATCACGACCCGCCCGCTCTCCTCGTTGAGCCGAGGTCCAGCCGCCATTCAGACTGATGACGGTGATCACGGGAATCCGGTGCCTGACAGCGGTGTCGAGCTCCATCATGTTCAAGCCAAACGAACCGTCGCCGTGCAGGCAGATAACCTGCCGGTCGGGGCGAGCTACCTGGGCGCCGATGGCATAGGGAAGTCCCACGCCCATCGTGCCGAAAGTTCCCGAATTGAGGCGATGGCCGGGCAGGAAACTGGGAATTGCCTGGCGGCCGAAATTCAGGATCTCGTGACCGTCAACCACCAGAATCCCCTGCCTGTCCTTGAAATCCCTGATCTCCTTGCACAAGCGCAGCGGATGGATCGGCTTCTGATCGGTGCTTATCTTGATCTCTTGCGCCTGTTGGCGTTGCTGGTGCGCTTCCGTCAGATGGCGCCGCCATGCATCGAACAGCCCGGGGCGGATACGTCCGGCGTTGGCCGCGTTGAATTGTTCCACAATCCGTTTCGCATCGCCAACAAGACCGACATCCAGCCGTGGCGTGGTTGCCATTTCAGAGTCGTCGATGTCGATGCGAATGAACTTCGCCTGCGCGTTAAACCGCGGCGAACGCGTGTGGCCGACTACATAATTAATGCGGGTTCCCACGATCAGAACGACGTCTGCTTCCCTGAAGGCAATGCTGCGGGCGGTCAAGTAGCTGTACTCGTGATCCTCCGGAATGACGCCGCGGCCTTGCGGTGTAGCGTAGAACGGGATTCCGGTTGAATCGACAAAGGCCTGCAGCGCGGCGGCCGCGTCTGACCAGATCGCGCCGCTTCCCCACAAAAGGATCGGCCGCTTCGCGCCAGCCAGCAGCGCAATGGCACGCTCCACCATGGCCGGATCGCCGCACGCGCGTCCGAGCTGGGTGTCGCGCTCGTATTCGGGCCACACGATCGAACTTTCTTCCACCTCGTGGTGCAGGATGTCTCCCGGCACATCCAGATAGACCGGGCCCGGCTTGCCCGAGGCTGCGATCCTGAACGCCTTGTTGACCAGTTCCGGGATGCGCCGTGCCTCATAGACGCGCTCCGCCCACTTTACCAGCGGACGAATCGCAGCGACCTGGTCGAACTCCTGAAATGACCCCATGCCCAATTCCCGCAATGAACTGGAGCCGGCAATCGCGACAACCGGAGTACAGTCGACCAACGAGGTGGCGAGCCCGGTGCCGAAGTTGAGGGCGCCCGGTCCGGATGCGGCCATGCAGACACCGGTGCGGTTGAGCACGCGCGCGTAGGCATGCGCCATCATGGCGGCCGCCTGTTCGTGACGCACGTCGACGGCATGGATGCCCTCCGCTACGCAGGATCTCTCGGCCGTGAACATCGGGCCGCCCATCAAATAAAACATGGTGTCTACCCCCTGCCGCTTTAGGGCCTTGGCAAGGAGTTCGGATGCGTGAATGGCCATGGACTTCTGTTCTCCTGTTTAGCGCATCAGCTTGCGGTCATGTCCTTAAATTTCCACCGAGGACGCGTTCTGTAATTCCGTCACTTCCTTCGGGCTCAGGCCCAGCCACTCGGCCAACACTTCTTCAGTGTGCTGTCCCAATAACGGCGCGGAGCGCACCGGCACCTCCGACTCGGACAATTTAACCGGCCAACCCGGCATCGTGATCGGCCCGCGGACCGGATGCTCGACTGTCGCGAACATTCCGCGCTTGCGAAGATGTGGATCATCGGTGAGCTCCTGCATGCCGAGAACCGCCCCGGCCGGCACCCCCGCACGTTGCAGCGTTTCCATCGCCTCGATCTTCGTGTGTTTCTGGCACCACACGGACAGCAACGCATCCACCTCCTTGACGTGTTTGATCCGAGCCTGCGGACTTGCGAACCTCGGATCATCCGCCAGATCCTCGCGACCGATGACCTTGAGCAGCCGCTGCCAATGCCTGTCCGTTCCGCGCGAAGTGTAGATGAAGACATGGTCGTCAGCCCCGCCCGGCTTGCACGCATAAAGCTCGCTTGGCGCGGTGGCGCCGAGCGGGCTTTGATTCCCTGTTCGTTCCACCGGCTTGTCTCGCCCCCGCATCATTTGGCTGGCAAAGTTGATGCGATTGAAATTGATCACGGCGTCCTGCATGGACACCCCCACTTTTTGACCGCGTCCGGTCAACTGGCGTTGATGCAGCGCAGCGAGGATGCCAATGGCACAATGCAACCCGGCGCCCGTATCACCCGTGTGGGTCCCCGGCCGCAACGGCGGCCCTCCGCGGTCCCCGGTCGTGGCGAATGCCCCCCCAACGGCCTGGGCGATCGTGTCAAAACCCAGGAACTTCGCATACGGGCCATCGAAACCAAAGCCTTTGATTTGCGCATAGACGATCGCTGGATTGAACTGCTTGACCGTATCGTAACCGAAGCCCAGGCGCTCAATCGCGCCTGGCGACATGTTCTCGATCATGACATCCGCCTTCATGACCAGTTTTTTCAATATTTCCTTGCCGCTCTCCGACTTGAGATCGCAAACCACGCTGCGCTTGTTGGCGTTCATCACAATGAAATAAAAGGAATCGAGATCCCGTCTCTCCGTGGAGGCGAAACGGCCGCTTTCCCCGCTGGGAGGTTCGATCTTGACCACATCCGCTCCCAGCCAGGCCAGCGTTTCCGTGCAGCAAGTACCCGATTCAAACTGGGTAAGGTCCACGACTTTCACGCCGGACAGGGCCGTATTCGCGCCCGGTTTCTGCGGTGACTGTGTCATCTTCTCCATCCTCCACTCGCTTCCCATTTTTTACGCGGATTACGCACCAGCCGACACCATACTCGTTGGGAGCTGCCGCAGCCTTATATTGTTCCTGTCAACCTTGCAAGGTTTGCGCAGCGCGGCTTGCGCAATGAGTCTGGCGCAAGCTATTGCTGCAAAACGCAATGAAAACAGCGCAGTCAAGCGGGCGAACAGTTGTGACCTACAGTGCCGATGAAGACGTTCTGTTCGCCGTGTGCGTGGCGAATTGCCGAACCAGGAATTCGCCAAGATTATTGGCTTGCCCCATAATATAACGATGGTCGATCCACTTTCTATACTTTACCATAAGATAAATAAGGTGGCGATGAAACGCGCCGTTGTCTTTCTGGCGAGCGGCCGGGTGTGCTTTATCACGGACGAGAACCTGCCGCTCAGCAGCGGCAAGGTCATGATCTGAGATCCACTGCGCGCGAATTGGCAATTTCTCAATTGTAGAACTACAATTACAAAGTTTGCTTTGAGCGAGTGAGCGTGGCCGAAGAAACCAAGCCACGCGAGCGGCCAGGCATCAAGCCCTGAACGGGCTCGACATCGCAGTGCCCACCTGAGCGTGAGACACAGCACGGATATTCAAGGAAATCTGTAATGAGAGATCTCGGAAAAAATCCCATCAAAGTCGCGGTGGTCGGTCTTGGCCGCTGGGGCAACACGATCGCCGGCGTGGTCGAACACACACCCGGGCTGGCGCTGACTACGTGCTTTACGCGTAACCCGGAAAAGCGCGATGCATTCGCCGCTAAGTTCGGTTGTGGCAAGGAGGAGAGCTATGAGGCGCTGCTCGCGCGCAGCGACGTCGAGGCCCTCATCATCACCGCACCCAACAACAAGCATGCAGATTTGACCGTCGCTGCGGCCGCCCACGGGAAACACGTTTTCGTCGACAAGCCGATCGCGACGACGATACCCGATGCACGGGCCATGATCGACGCGTGCCGCAAGGGAGGCGTGAAACTTGCCATCGGCGCGAGCTCACGGCGCCTGCGCGGCCACAGGCTGTGCAAAAAACTCATTGGGGATGGCCTGCTGGGCACGGCCGCGCTGGTTGAAACCAATTATTCGAAAGAAAGCGGCCTGAACTACACGCCCGCAAACTGGCAGTTTTTCAAGGAAGGTTCGCCGGGCGGGCCCCTGATGCAGGTCGCCATCCATCAGATCGACAATCTTTATTACCTGTTCGGCCCGATCAAGCGGGTTTCGGCCGAATTCAGGAAGATCATGTCCAAGTCGGAAAACCCGGATGTTTGCGTGCTCTGGCTCGAGTTCGAATCGGGGCTGCTGGGCACGCTGGGGACCAGCTTCATTACCCCCGGCATCGGCAGGGAGCGCCACGCGTATTACATCAATGCCTATGGCGACCAGGGCAGTATCCATCACGATCGCTGGACCGGAACCGAGGTCTGGCGAATCGGGGCCCCGGACGCCGAACGCATCGACTATGAGGAATTCAAGGGCTTTGAATATCTGGGAGAGGAGCTGCGCGATTTCGCCGCGGCGATCGCGGAGGACCGGTCGCCGGAAGTCGACGGCGAGGCTGGAATGCAGGTGCTTGCCGTCGTGCTGGCGGCAATGCGATCATCGGAACTCAAGCGCCCGGTGGAACTTAAGGAACTTTTCAACGAAAAAGGATGATTGATCATGCCAAGCCCGATTGACGGCTTTTTGACCGAAGAACAGATTGCCATACAGAAACTTGCGCGCGAGTTCGCGGAGAACGAGATCCGCCCCATCGCCATGAAGCTTGACCACACGACAGATCCGAAGGAGGCGTTCTACATGCCGCATCTCGCGAAGAAATTCGACGAGGTGGGGTTGCGCACGATGAGCATTCCAGAAGAGTACGGCGGCGGCGGAATCGACGACCTGTTTACTCATTGTGTCGTGGCGGAAGAACTCGGATGGGGCGATCGCGGCGTCGTCGGCATGCTTTTGTCCTCGAACAAGATCACCCGCTACATGATGGCCCGGGAACTCACCACGCCGGAGCAATGCAAGACGTGGCTGACCGCTTATGTCAAGGACCCCGAGTTCATGATCGCGCAGTGCATGACGGAGGACCAGTCCGGCTCGGAAAACCTGCTGCCCTACAACGGCACCGACGGTGGCTTTCGCACGTCGGCGGTGCGCGAAGGTGATTACTACATCGTCAACGGTGTCAAACGGTTCATCTCCAATGCGGGCTATGCCAAGCTTTACTTCATGTACGTACGCACGGACAAAACGAAAGGGATCAACGAGGGCTCGTCCCTGCTGATGATCCCGATCGATACCCCGGGACTGTCGTTCGGACGCGTTCACGACAAGATGGGCTACCGTCTGAACCTCAACCGCGAAATCATCATGGAGAACTGCAAGGTGCCGGTGGCAAACCGGCTCGGCCCCGAGAACTACGGAATCACCAAGATTAACTCGCACCTGCGAGCGGGCGACGGGTTGATCAATGCGGCAGCCATGATCGGGCTCGCCCGCGCGGCCTACGAGACGGCCCTGGAGTATGCTGAAATCCGCAAGCAGAGCGGCAAAAAATTGATCAGCCACCAGGCGATCGGCCTCAAGCTGGTCGAGATGTACAGCGAGATCAATGCGGCTCGCGCCTATGTCTGGCAGGCCGCGCGTATGATCGACAACCGCGACAAGATGCCCGTCGATTTGAAGATGCCCGGTTCAGCGAGCATGTTCGCCCACGAAATGGCCTGCCACGTGACGCGCGACGCCATGGAGATATTCGGCGGCAGCGGCGTCATGCGTGAACTTCCAGTCGAGATGTACCTGCGCAACGCCTACAACATGTTGCACAGCGACGGCGGCATCATCATGAAGAAACTCAAGGTCATGCGCCAGCTCAATCTGGATTCCGACACCGGCACCGACATCAATCTCGATTGACAGTTGCAGAGGAAAATTCATGCACTTTCAAATCCAATTGATCAACGATCCCTCGGCTGCCGGGCGCCGGTCCCAGTCGGTGCCGGCACACTGGGCCTATTTGAACGAGAATGCCGCTCATATCATCGCCCGGGGACCGACGGTCGCTGATGACAACGATAACGACTCCACGGGCAGCGTTTTTTTCGTCGAGTTTCCGGATTGGGATGCGGTGCGCGCCTTCATCGACAATGAGCCTCACAACAATAACGGGATTTACAAGGAGATCCACGTTAACCGCTGGCACCATGCGCTGGGACGTTCGCAGGGAGACTTTCCCGCAGAGAAGGGCCGGATCCATTGGTACGTTCGGGGATACGGCCTCCCCGGCAATAGAGACCGGCATCAGGCGGTGTTGGATGCGCAACGTGAGTATTTCGCGCGCCACGATAGCGATAAATTCATTGTTCGCGGCGCGATACTCGACGATCAGGGCAAAGAGTGGCTGGGAAGCGCCAGTCTGATCGCATTGCCCACACGCAAAGAGGTTGAAGCTCTGATCGCAGAGGAGCCGTTTAACAAGAACGGTTTTTACGAAAGCATTCTGGTGCAACGCCACAAGTTCGGCGGCACGCCGGGACAATCCAAATAGCGGTGTGTGCTTGATATCATCCCGGCCAGGTATCCGCCTTGAGTTACGTGTGCCCATTGGGTGATTCAGGACTGCAACAGGTCCCGCAGTTCCTCAGACGGGCATGTAGGCGTGGTCATGGGCCACGGTAAGAACGGTGGGGCGAATTGAATTTCGCTCGTGATGCAGATTGCCGAGGAGAAATAATGGAGCACGTCGCGAACGACTGGTGGCCGAAGTTTTCGAAGAACGAGTACCTCCGTCGATATGACGCGTTGCGCGGAGCGATGGCGGAGCGGGGCCTGGACTGTCTCGTCGTTTTCGGGGCGCCGCTTTTTTTCGGTACGGACCCCGGCGCGCCCAATCTTGCCTACCTGGCGGCTTATGCGCCGGCCGTCCATGGCTACGTCATTTTTCCCCGCGAGGGTGAGCCAACACTGGCGATCTACGTCGCCGGGCATCTCGCCAATGCGCGTGAAATAAGCGTGATGAATGACGTGCGCGGCGGGACCGACCTGCCGGGCATCATCCGCGACCGCATTCTAGAACTGAATTGCGAGCGGGGCCGGATTGGCATCGTCGGGAATTTTGCGTGGGCGAATGTGTCGGTTCCCCTCGAACATTACCAGTCACTGACGGCGAATCTTCCCGGCGCAACGTTTGAAATCGTGACCCAGTGGTATGAAGAGCACCGGCTGTCGAAGTCGGCAGAAGAGATTCAGTTCATGGCGGCCGGTGCGGCTATTTGCGATCAAGCGTTCGACGCCCTGCGGCGCATGGCTGCGCCCGGGATGACGGACATTGCCCTGCACAATGAGGCTCTTCGCGTCGTCCATGCGCAGGGTGGCCGGATCGCCTTTGGCCATGTTGGTTCAACAGCCATGCGCGAGCCGGAGATGACCTACCCAAGCTTCTACCCTACGAACCGTGTCCTGCAGCGTGGCGACGCCATCATGACAGAGCTAACCGGCGGTTACGGCGGCTACTTCGGCAAGCTCTACACCACTTCGTTCATCGGGCCGCCGACGCCTGAATACAAGATCATGTTCGAGCTGGCTGTCGAGAGCTACCACCAGCTCATATCGGCGATCAAGCCCGGGGTACGCGGCAAAGACCTGGCGCCTGCTCTGGCCGGCCAAGCAGCGGAAGCCGGCTACAAGTCGCTTTCCTTCATCACGGGTTGGAGTATGTACAACTCCCGTCCTGTGCTGTTCCCGAGTCGCCTCGAAGCGGCGGATTTGGAGTTTGAACTACAGCCGGGCTACTGCCTCAATGTAGCGGGATGGGTCGTCAGCGAGGACGAACGAATGGGGGTGTGGGTCGGCGATACCGTGACTTTGACAGACAGCGGGATCCGCAGACTCCACCGCAGCCCCATCGATCAGCTCGCTGATAACATACTCGCCGACTAACCCGGCATGTAGACCGCCTGGTGCGACAGGAATCCGGCAGCAGTTTGAGGTTTTAAGTTCAAGATTCCAAGTCCCGCGTCCCGGCTCCTGAGTTCGGGGTTGAGCCTTGAACGTTAAACTTTGAACTGTTCAATGCTGCTCGCAGGGCGATCAGCATTGTTCCCACGGCAGGCCCTCGTGGCGCCAGCCCGTTTTCTCGTTGCGGTGGTGAGCGTCGTCAAGTTCGCCTTCGAAGCCATGCAGGACGTTATACACCTTGGTAAAGCCCGCTTCTTCCAGCGCGTTTCCGGCATCGAGCGAGCGGTTGCCGCTGCGGCAGATCAGCACGATAGGGCGGTTGACGCTGGTCGCTTTTTTGACATGGGCGACAAAGTCAGGATTGATTTCCCAGTTCGGGCCATCGTTCCACGGCACGAGGATGGCGCCCACTGGATGGCCGACGAACAGAAATTCCATTTCGCTGCGGCAGTCGACGAAAACCGAATCGGGGGTTTTCTTGAGAAATTCGTAAGCTTCCTTGGGATCGAGATGTTTCATATAAAAAGCTCGCGGCAACCGGGGAAGGCAATTATAGGCGCAACTGCCTGAGCGTTGCCAGTTCACCGGCCGCAGTGCGGGTCACGTGCTAAAATCGCACACTTTTACGCCATGGTTTTCTCTGCCCGCGTTTGACTCGTCACATGAACAATAAAACCACTTCGCCACTGTCGGCCGCCCTCGGCCAGCGCATCCTTGTCCTCGACGGCGCGATGGGCACGATGATCCAGCGCTACAAGCTGGACGAGGCGGCTTATCGCGGCGAGCGCTTCCGGGACTTCGCGCATGACGTCAAGGGCAATAACGAACTGCTGGTGCTGACGCAGCCGCAGGTGATCCAGGAGATCCACGAGCAGTATCTGGCCGCCGGCTCGGACATCATAGAAACCAATACTTTTGGTGCCACCCGGGTCGCGCAGGCCGATTACCACATGGAAGACCTGGCCCGCGAAATGAACCTGGCGGCGGCCCGGCTCGCGAAGGCGGCCTGCGCCAAACATTCGACCCCGGATCGGCCGCGTTTTGCCGCCGGCGCCTTCGGCCCTACGCCCAAGACCGCGTCCATCTCGCCCGACGTCAACGACCCGGGCGCGCGCAACGTCACGTTCGATGAACTGGTGGCGGCATATCTGGAGCAGGCGCGGGCGCTCGCCGAGGGCGGCGCCGACCTGTTCCTGGTTGAGACCATATTCGATACCCTCAACGCGAAGGCGGCATTGTTCGCGATCGATCAGTTTTTCGAGGAAAGCGGCGCTGTGTTGCCGATCATGATTTCCGGCACCGTCACCGACGCCTCGGGCCGCATCCTGTCGGGACAGACGGTGGAAGCGTTCTGGAACTCGGTGCGGCATGCCCGGCCGGTGACCATTGGCCTGAATTGCGCGCTCGGCGCGGCGTTGATGCGGCCGTATATCGAGGAGTTGTCGCAAATCTGCGATACCCACATTTGTGTCTACCCCAATGCCGGCCTGCCGAACCCGATGAGCGACACCGGTTTCGACGAAACGCCGGACATCACCTCGTCGCTGCTCAGGGAATTTGCCGAAGCGGGTTTCGTCAACGTGGCGGGCGGCTGCTGCGGCACCACGCCTGAACACATCAGCGCCATCGCTGCCGCGGTGAAATCGGTGCCGCCACGCCAGGTGCCGCCGCCCGACCACAAACTCAGGCTCTCGGGGCTGGAGCCGATGAACATCGACGATGCGTCGCTGTTCGTAAACGTCGGCGAGCGCACCAACGTGACCGGTTCCAAGGCGTTCGCGCGCCTCATTCTGAACGGGCAGTACGACGAGGCGCTGGTGGTGGCGCGCCAGCAGGTCGAGAACGGCGCGCAGATGATAGACGTCAACATGGACGAGGCGATGCTCGATTCGAAGGCGGCAATGATGCGTTTCCTGACGCTCATCGCTTCCGAGCCGGACATTTCGCGCGTGCCGATCATGATCGATTCCTCGAAGTGGGAGGTGATCGAAGCGGGGTTGAAGTGCGTGCAGGGCAAGGCGGTCGTCAACTCGATCAGCATGAAAGAGGGCGAGGCCGAGTTCCTGCGCCAGGCCCGGTTGTGCAGGCGCTATGGCGCGGCGGCGATCGTGATGGCCTTCGACGAGCAGGGCCAGGCCGACTCCTTCGAGCGCAAGACCGAGATCTGCAAACGCGCCTACGATCTGCTGACGCGCGAAGTCGGCTTCCCGCCGGAAGACATCATCTTCGATCCGAACATCTTCGCGATCGCCACCGGCATCGAAGAGCATAGCAACTACGCAGTGGACTTCATCGAGGCCACGCGCTGGATCCGCCAGAACCTGCCTTACGCCAAAGTGAGCGGCGGCGTGTCTAACGTGAGTTTCTCGTTCCGCGGCAACGATCCTGCGCGCGAAGCGATCCATACGGTGTTCCTGTACCACGCGATCAAGGCCGGCATGACCATGGGTATCGTCAACGCCGGCATGGTCGGCGTCTATGACGAGCTCGACCCGGAGCTGCGCGAGCGCGCAGAAGATGTGGTGCTCAACCGGCGGCCCGATGCCACGGAACGCATGATCGAGTTCGCCGGCACGCTCAAGGCCGGCGGCGCGAAGCAGGAGCAGAACCTCGAATGGCGCAACGATCCGGTCGAGAAACGGCTCTCGCATGCGCTGGTGCAAGGCATCACGCAGTGGATCGTCGAGGACACCGAGGAGGCGCGCCAGAAAGTGGAACAGCAGGGCGGGCGCCCGATCCATGTGATCGAAGGCCCGCTGATGGCCGGCATGAACATCGTCGGCGATCTGTTCGGCGCGGGCAAGATGTTCCTGCCGCAGGTGGTGAAGTCGGCGCGCGTGATGAAGCAGGCGGTGGCACATCTGATTCCGTATATCGAAGCCGAGAAAGCGCTGTTGGGTGACGCCAAACCCAAGGGGAAGATCGTGGTCGCCACGGTCAAGGGCGACGTGCACGACATCGGCAAGAACATCGTATCGGTCGTGCTCCAGTGCAACAACTACGAAGTCGTCAACATGGGCGTGATGGTGCCCTGTCAGAAAATTCTCGACACCGCGATCGAGGAAAAATGCGACATGATCGGGCTGTCGGGGCTGATCACGCCCTCGCTCGAAGAAATGGCGCACGTCGCACGCGAGATGCAGCGTCAGGGATTCACGCTGCCGCTGTTGATCGGCGGCGCCACCACTTCGCGGCAGCACACCGCGGTCAAGATCGCGCCGGGCTACGTCAACGGCCCGACCGTGTGGGTGCCGGATGCTTCGCGCTGCGTGGCCGTGTGCAGCAGCCTGCTTTCGGAGGAACTGCGGACAGACTACCTGGCGGAAGTCAAAGCGGATTACGCGCGCATCCGCACCCAGCACGCAGGGAAAAAAGGCCCGGAACTCATCACGCTCGGAGCGGCGCGCGCCAATGCGCTCAGGACCGACTGGGGCCAGTACGTGCCGCCGCGCCCGCAGATGACCGGCATCAAGCTGCTCAAGAACTACGACCTGGCCGAGATCGCGGAATACATAGACTGGGGGCCGTTCTTCCAGACCTGGGAGCTGTCGGGACCGTATCCCGCGATCCTTGAAGATGCGGTGGTGGGCGAAGCCGCGCGCAGCGTGCTGGCAGAAGGCCGGGCGATGCTCAAAAAAATCATCGATGGCCGCTGGCTGACGGCGAGCGCGGTGTTCGGACTGTTTCCGGCGGCGACGATCGGTGCCGACGACATTGAAATCTATGCCGATGAGTCGCGTAAGAAAGTGCTGATGACCTGGCACAATTTGCGCCAACAGAACGTGAAGCCGGGCGGCAGGCCGAATTTATGTCTGGCCGATTTCATCGCGCCCAAAGATTCAGGCGTCAAAGACTATATCGGCGCTTTCGCGGTGACCGCCGGTCTCGGCATAGAGAAGCATCTGGATGCCTTCGAGAAAAAGCACGACGACTACAGCAGCATCATGCTCAAGGCGCTGGCCGACCGGCTGGCCGAGGCGTTCACCGAACTTTTGCACAAGCGCGTGCGACGGGAATTCTGGCCCTACGGCAAAACCGAAACCCTCGACAACGAGGCGCTGATCGCCGAGCAGTATCGCGGTATCCGTCCCGCGCCCGGTTATCCGGCATGCCCGGACCATACCGAGAAGGGCGCGCTGTTCGAATTGCTGGATGGCGAGCAGGCCGGCATCCGGTTGACCGAGAGCTATGCGATGCATCCGGCGTCGTCGGTCAGCGGATTTTATTTTTCGCACCCGGATGCGCAGTATTTCGCGGTCGGGAAAGTGGCGCGCGATCAGGTACAGGATTACGCGCGGCGCAAGAACTTGCCGCTGGCCGAAGTCGAGCGCTGGTTGGCACCGGTGCTGGCCTATGATCCCGGCGTCGCCTGAGACCGATTCGTCCTGATGAATCCTTCCTCTTTCAGCGCTGAGGATGTCACGCAGTTCCGGCGTGACGGCTTTGTCATCGTTCGTGGCCTTGCTGCGCGCGCGCTGTGCAGGGAACTGAAAGGGCTGGCGCAGCAGCATCTTGCCGCGCGACAGGCGCCACTTGAGTATGAAGCCGAAGTCAGCTATCCCGGCGCCCCTCCGGCGCTGGATGCGCCGGGCGGCCTTACCGCGCGTCGCCTGCTTCAGGCCTATGCGCGCGATTCCCGGTTTCAGCAATTGGCGACGTCACCCGCAATTGGCAGCCGGTTGCAGCAACTGCTCGGTCCGCGGGTGGCGCTGTCGCAGGTGCATCACAATTGCATCATGACCAAGGATCCGAGCTACGGCAGCAGCACCGGCTGGCACCGGGATATCCGCTACTGGTCGTTCGAAAGTCCCGAGCTCGTTTCAGTGTGGCTGGCGCTAGGCCGCGAGCATCACGATAATGGCGGCCTGTTGCTGTTGCCGGGCACCCACACGATGGAGTTTAGCCCTGGCCAACTCGATGCGGCACAGTTTTTACGCAGCGAACACGATGAGAACCGGACACTGATGCGCACGCAGATTGCCGCCGAACTGAAAGCCGGTGATGCGCTGTTTTTTCACAGCCGGCTGTTTCATGCCGCCGGGAAAAATGACACGTCCGATACCAAATATTCTCTGGTATTCACTTACCATGCGGCCGACAATCGGCCGCTGGCCGGCACACGCTCGGCATCATTGCCGGAAGTGATGATCAGCGGATAGCCCGGCGGTTTGCTGTCAGTCGCCCAGGATCAGCCGATGCAGATGTTTGCCGAAATCGGTATTGTCCTGGTAGCCATGGAACAACTCTGTGCCCGGTCGATTGCGCCAATGGTGCGGTTGCGGGTGTGCCCTGAATTGCCCCGGTAGTGACCGGTTGGCGCCGGGCTGTAAGAACAAGACCCTGAAAGCTCCGGATTTTATTAAATTGGTTTCCTCTGTGTTCTCTGTGGTTCAATTCTACTAATGCATATCCACATCCTTGGCATTTGCGGCACCTTCATGGGCGGCATCGCAGCGATCGCGCGCCAGGCCGGCCACCGGGTCACGGGCTGCGACGCCCAGGTTTATCCGCCTATGAGCACCCAGCTCGCAGCCCAGGGCATATCGCTCATTGAAGGCTACGAACCGGATCAGGTAAATCTCAAGCCCGATGTGTTCGTGATCGGCAACGTGGTGACGCGCGGGAACCTGTTGATGGAGGAGATCCTCAATCAGGGACTGCCCTATGTTTCAGGGCCGCAATGGCTGGCCGAAAATGTGCTTCACGGTAAATGGGTGCTGGCCATTGCCGGCACCCACGGCAAGACCACCACGACTGCGATGCTGGCGTGGATACTCGAGCATGCCGGATTACGGCCGGGTTTTCTGATCGGTGGCGTGCCGGAGAACTTCGGCGTCTCTGCGCGCTTGTCCGACACCCCCTTCTTTGCCATCGAAGCCGACGAATACGACACCGCGTTCTTCGACAAGCGCTCCAAGTTCGTGCATTATCGGCCGCGTACCGCCGTGCTCAACAACCTCGAATTCGATCACGCCGATATTTTTCCCGACCTTGCTGCGATCGAAACCCAGTTCCATCATCTGGTGCGCACCATTCCGGCCAATGGCCTGATCATCAGCAATGGCGCCGACGCCAACCTCGAGCGCGTGCTGGCGCGCGGCAGCTGGACGCCGGTTGAGCGTTTTGCAGCGGCTGATGGCTGGAACGCTGGAATGCAGGATGCGTCCGGCGCCTTTGATGTGCTGTGGAAAACCAAATGCCAGGGCCGCGTCACATGGGATCTGCTCGGCGTGCACAATCAGCTGAACGCGCTCGCCGCCATCGCGGCTGCGCGCCACAGCGGTGTGCCGTCGGCTGTTGCGATCGAAGCGCTGACCCGGTTCAAAAGCGTCAAGCGCCGTATGGAAACCAAGGGTGTGGCCAGAGGCATTACGGTTTATGATGATTTCGCGCATCATCCCACCGCCATCATCGCCACGCTGGCCGGGCTGCGCGCCCGGGTTAACGGCGCGCGCATCGTTGCCGTGCTCGAGCCGCGTTCCAATACCATGAAGCAGGGCGTGATGAAGGACAGGCTTGCCGCAAGCCTTGCTGTTGCAGATCAGGTGTTCTGCTTCAGCGCGGGCCTCACCTGGGACGCGAACGCCGTGGTCGCGCCGCTGGCTGGCAAGGCTGTGGTTTGCGACGATTTTGACCGCCTGCTTCAGCTTATTGAACTGCTCGTTACGAATCACATCCAGCGGATTCTATATGAAAACACACGAGTTAGCGAGAAGAGTGCAAAAGGCACGACAAGCAGAAATGTCGAGTGGACTGACTGACTTACCGTGAGTGCGGCACCGGCCACACCAGCCGCGCTCGACTTTATCGCTGACCTCCAGAGTCGATCCGTCTCATACGTGGACGACGTCGGATCAGGCTGCGGCAAACGTTCCTCCATATAGTCCTTCACGGCAATGGCCGTACAGTACTTTGGTACCGTCTTGAGAATTGCGGCACTCGTTCCGTGCCAAAGGCCACGGACGCCGTGCGTAGAGTAGATTTGACGCATGGACGCCATGACGTTGGGGAGATTGTACTTGGGGTCTTGCAACGTGACAGTGGACCGCACAATGGGCTGGTTAATCACTTGCACGGCGGTGGACACGAGGAGAGGAGGAAGCACTGTGGACGAAGCATCCGAGTAACCATTTGATCGCATAAGTTCGCGTCCATAATCACTTAACCAAAAGATGGCGGCTCGGGCCCAGGTCATTCCCACGACGGTGGCTACCATGCCCTTGTAGGGAGGCATGAAACCGTAGACCATTGGCGTCAAGGTTCGGGGTACCGTGACTCCCCCGACGGACATGGTTGCCACATTAAAACCCGACTGCCCAATCGCAGCGGATCTCCATAGAGGGTAGCAGGGTCACGGCCGCAAGTGCGGAGGCAGCAAAGTACTGCTTGGGATATTCCTTGGCGGGTGGACTCATCGTGATGTGTTATTGTTCTTTCGTCAAGACTCGACTTCAAGGAGACTCTTTCTCTCTACACAAGGGCTTCTTTGTACACTTTAAGAATAACTGCGGCGGTCTGCTTTGATAATGAGGAGCTCGGTCCAATCCTTTGATCAACACAAGAACGCACCAACCAAACTAAGAAAGGTGTCAAGAGCAAAATGATGATGCGCTCGCGGACGGAGGGAGACGATGAGTTCGCAAACTTTTGCAGTTGAAGTCGGAGGCGTGACGCGCTCACTCCCGATCCCTACTAATGTTCCTTCTGTCCTTCGTCCGAAGATTTCAGCGAACGAATGGGAGTACTTTCCCTCTGTTACCACTCTAGCTTATTTGTACTAGCTAGGACCATGCCATCTTAACCATCTTCTTTGTGCTCATGTTCCTGACCACAGCAACCGCGACTAGTAAACCTACCACAACAATGGACAGCAAGATTCTGTTGAAGCTTTCAGGTAGCAAGTCAAAGCCCTTGGATGGTGCCATGCGAGTGAAGAAGATATCGGCTCCACCGTATGCGAGCACAAGTGACTGAGACTCTAGTGCAGTAAAAGTAGAAATGATTGCTTCTGCATTTACAGTCTTGTTGTACGAAGGTGATAGAGGCGAAACAAGGGGCACCAGTGGAGAATACCTGTTGGGAAGGAAAAAAGGCGACAGCGGGATAAGACGTGGCCGTACAAACAAACTCCTAACAGACCATACAGTACCAAACAACTTACTGGTAGAGACCCTCCAGCTTCTCGGTCGGCTTCACTTCTCCTGTCGGTCGTCGCGGCTCAAGCATCTGACGAGGCGTAGTCATGATTCTATCATCACCGGTCGCAAAGATGACGTAGCGGGAGCTTATACCTCCGCGTGTGGACGTGATTCCCAGGGCACTGACCGGTTTGGGGATCACATACGTCTTTGCTAGGACAACGGGCTTGGAACCACGAGCCTCGAGGCTCGAAAAGGTTAGTGCTTGATCTGGGCTGCGGAATGCCGTAATGCCATTCTTGTCAATCATGCCTTCATACAGGGTGAACACGCCAATTTCCGTCCTCCGAATCTTCTCGTTGAAGAAAGCGTAGAAGATCCAGTTTTCTGAAATCAGAACGGGAATGTTTTCATCCGGCGATGCATTCGAGTGACTTGCTCGGTGAAGGACTCTGCCTGATACTGTATCCACGACATTGACAAACAAGTTTGGAGCATCTTCTGCCAGTTTCGGCTCGGTATGTGCAGCTTCTCCAGGCGGTGTGGCACCTGCTGGTTTCCGTTTGCCACCGGTTGTGAGCGCCATGGCCAGCTCGTCTGGTTTCGAAGAATCGCTGTCGGTTGACATGGTCAGGATCACCGCAAGGTGAGGATTCAGATATTTCAAAAGAAGCGAGTCATCACCGAGAATGTGACAAGGGGCTTGAACAACTTCATCACGATTGGGGTATGCTACCTTGACGATTTGCTCGCCAGGAAAATCGGTACGCCCAACAAACTTGGCGACAAAGGAATCATTCTCCTCTACAATCTCGAACGACTGAAGCACAGTTGTTCCGCGATCGATGGCATGTGTAAATAAACTGTTGCTGGCCCGAATGTGTTGACGCGCTGTCTCTTTTCCGTTCTCGTCTCCAGGAATCACAGAAATGGACATGTCTTGGTGAACCAAAATGGCAAGCTGACGGCACATTCCAAATCCACCAAATAGAGGAATCACTTGAGAAACTGGCGATGAAGATGTCACTGTGGCACTGGAGTGAACCTCACCCGTAATACCATCAATACATGTCCATTCAATAGTGGAATCGGCAAACAAGGACATGACCAGTACCTCGGGGCTATGCGTACCGCCATTGATGCCATGTACCTCTGCTTTGGAGCTAGATGTACCGTGAACAATAGAGTGTTTCACTGCGGACTGAGGCAGATCAACCTTCCATGCAATGGTTCCACGGGACGATCCAGAGGTTGGCATGCCCCAAACGCGGTTGGCAGACTGCGAAAGGAGCATGGCCACCTTGACGAAACCAAAGTCAGTATCACGACTGTCAGTACTCCCAGAAGCCGAGAAGAAGGAAAGGATATCATCTACTTGAGATTGAAGACGCACTGGAAAGGACAAACGACGGAGAGCTTCTGCTGCCTCCTCCTCTGTAACAGCATCGAGAACCGAAGCAGGATGCGTCGCATCCAACAAGAGAGCATCCGATACTTGACCCAAGCCCTCTTCTGCAATCCAAACTGTACTTGACTGGATTTTTCCACTACTATCCTCTCGAGAAATCGTCAGCTGGGTCGTAGTACCTCTCGTGGTAGTGATGAGAGCAGTAATGGTCTTTTCTTCGCAGGAGAGAATCTCAAATCCCGTAACGGCATCTTGATCGCTCGCCGAAACAGCATCACCCTCGACATCACCCACAGTCAATGGACTAAATGTGCGATGACGGTCTCCACGAGAAAGACTTGCGCTGTCACCTTTTACATGAATTGGCTTGGCATTCATAGCCGTTACTTGGCCGGACGGCTCCACAGCCATGACCAGTCTGGATGCTGGACAATACGCAATGCCACGAAATTGAGTCCCTTCTTCTCCATCCTCTGCATACCACTGATCCCAAATTTTAGCAGCATCATCAAATCGAAAGAGAGCCATGGAATCCCGAGGAGGAGAGTATCGGTTGTCACGACCGATAATCGAAATCATGCCATATTCTGCAGTAGAGGAAATTGACACCATGGAAGTCCATGAAGGATGAAGTCCTGAAATATCTACAACTTGATGGAAATCAGACGAGAACTGGACAAGGTGAGATTTCTTGGCATCAAGAGCAACTGCGTGCCACGAGCCTCCGGTGGTTTGAATTTGGAGAGAAGATGCCAAGAACGAGTCGACAGAAAGCTTGCTGTGAGACCCAACTTTGACATTGTCACCACTAATTGACAATTCCACCAGCGTTACTTTTGATGCTATTGTCTGGTCATGTTTAGTGGACACATGAGCCACCAAGGCATGAATAGAACCGTCACTTTCGGGCATGGTATACAGCCAATGAGAACCGCCGACACTCTTGGCATCGACAGATCCCAAGGAACGACCATCAGCTACATTGTACAAGGTAAGTACATCATTTCCCTTTTCATCACTTGACGTTGCAGCCACAATATCCTTTGAAACTGCCCACACTCGTGGTTGCTCTTGGAGGAAAAGTGTCGGAGAGACATCCCACATTAAGGCTCCTTCTTGGACAGTCCACGCACGAACACTTCCACTAGCACCATTGGTAAAGACTACATTTTGAAAAGCGACTGTAGCATGATTCGGTGTGTCTTTACTCGTACACACATTGCGGCGCCACTGCAAAGTAGCATCGTCGATACTGCGACTTGCCACCACACACGACGACAATGGATCATCCCATTGCGATAATGTGGCATCCGATGTAATTACCGACTTGGCAGACGAATAAATCACTTTTGTTTTCACACCATGGCCTGCGGTTGCAACAAGAAAGTCCAAGGCGCCCGCATCTTCGGCAAAGAGTGCCAACGACGAGGATACCGCGGCGGCGGCGAGCACAAGCAACAGTTTTGTCATCATTCTGCAATTTCGTCCAACAAATAAACAAACTAAAGCTATGTTTTATTCAGAGAGAACCACTTAAGGGTTCAGATCAGTTGGAACGCCGCGGAAAGGATAATGGGGCGAACGGCTGCTGCGAAACCACACATGGTCGGAATGGCACCCCCATGGCGCCGCATGATAAAAACTCGAACCTTTTCCTGCGACGTGACTAGACACACCACGATACACTCCCCATCGTTCGCCTTATTCGATTATGTCCTTCGACTTCGCATAGAGCGAAGGCAGAAGGATAGGGAATGCTGGCGATGCATCGCATATTTTTATGCCATAGCTTCGCACAATATCGTCTTCCTCCTTACTACCATCTCCCCTCGATGCACTATTCGTAGCTATGATAGACACTCTCTGTGTCGTTATGTTGTAACTAAATCACTGTAAAAAAGAGGCAGGTTGATGAAGAATCGAATTATTATGACTCTAGCCAGCCAGGGTGCCAAGCCATCGGTTTGTTTGCCGTTTTTCTAGCTAGACTGTGCTCTTACTCTAGAAGGAGCTGATAGAAATAAGTTAATTGATGCTGGCTATGATGGAGGTTTCAACGTCTCTGGTGGCGCCTATGACTCTATTCAATTTCAAAATGCCAACCACAGTGTTCGTGTCGCCACGGATGAGTTTATGGCTGCTGCTGCTGAATCCGATGCCGTTGCTCACCTGCATGATGCCTAGAGGAAGATGGTTGAAATACTCGTAGCAGTTGCCAGGTGGGAGTATATGTGCACGATAATAGGTGGGAACATTGTTCAAGAATGCATTTTTTTATGGATGTAAGTCCCCTTCAGTGTCAGTGCCCACGGGTGGCGTTATCTTTCGTTCTTTTTCCTCGGAGTTGCTCAAGCTCAACGGCTCCTTGACCTTCACTGTGTATGTACGTCCCCTTTTATGTCAGAGCCCACGGGTGGCGTTATCTTTCGTTCTTTTTCCTCGGAGTCGCTCGAGCTCGGCGACTCCTCGACCTCCATTGAGTATGTAAGTCCGCTTTCAATGTCAGTGCCCATGGGTGGCGTTATCTTTTGTTCTTTTTCCTCGGAGCTGCTCAAGCTCAACGCCTCCTTGACCTTCACTGTGTATGTACGTCCCCTTTTTATGTCAGTGCCCACGGGCGGCATTATCTTTGGTTCGTTTTCCTCGGAGTTGCTCGGGCTCGACTGCCCCTCGACCTTCATCGCGTAGGCACGTCCCATTCCTTGATTGTATGCACCAGGTAGCATAGTGCTATTCCTCCTCCTCATTGAATTCGAACCAGGAATGTTCACGGTGCCCTTGTTGACCGAGTAGCAAACAACCTGGCACCACGACCAGTCGACGCGGTATCGGCGAACCGCAGAGTATCTTGGCTGAAGGTACAATAAGAAGTTGAAGAAGCCTTGCGCGGGTTGCATCATATTCGCCGTGAGCATCAGCCAATAGGGAGCTCGTTTGTCGCCAATGAACCGGTACATACTGCTCGCTGTGATCCAAGAATACGTGCCGAGAAAACTCAAAGCGTAGAGAGACGCCCGGATTACGACCCGATTGCCATGTGATCTTCTAGCGGAGGTCATCACGGCACGCGCGGCAAGAGGATCCAGGCTCGAGTTTCATCGGAATGCCTCTCGACAACTTGGTACATTCGTGACGCAGAACATGCAGGCAAATTACAAAGAGAGAGGCAAACTGAAGTGCCACAGATGCCAGGAGAGGTGCTAGGTTGGAGGCCCACTTGTACCCCTCGTGATGCTCTCCTCGTTCGCAGTCGACTCTTGGATTATAGGTGCAGGTTGCAGGGTAAGGTGAAATACCACATCTTCCTGTTCGCACAGGATCGAAGATTTCCAAAGCAACACCCGCAAAGGCCGTTCCGAATGCAAAGAGAAGGGCGGACCCTTGAAAGATCGGTTCAATCCACTTGGTAATTTTGTCTTGTCGAACGGCGTCAGTTACGACGATGGCATAGCACATCATGAGATACGCATCGTAGATGGGCTGCGCGCATCCCAGCTGGATGGCGGATCCTGGAAACGCGCAGGTTTGCCTGGCGCCAAGGTCCCCTCGGTCGGTGAGTCGCGGGGCATGAGGATCGTCCCCAGGACGCACATGAGAGAAAACGGAATGTCGACAGCGCTGATGGCGAACAGCAATCGATTCTGTGTGTTTCTCAGCCGGTTCGCGGAAGATCTCAAAATCATGCAGGACAACGAGGCCCGAGCCAACCAGAGACAGCAAGCCCTGTCACCCGAGGGACATCCCAGAGCGCTCGAAACTTTGCTTGCGAGACCCAGGGCTGCCGAGTCGCGTTAGTGGCATTCATAGCAGAAAGGTGTCTGCCGGGCAATGAGGCTCGCGTCGGTGCATATGCTGGGACCCGAAAAGAGGCTTTGGGGTGCAGGGCCGCAAAAAATGACCATTCTGGTTCTCTGACGGCTTGAAGCAGTGGGTCCCGACACCTTCAACCTCCGACACCGCATTGAACTGCGCAGCGCGGGCCCTCCGAAGGGGGGGGGGGCGGCCGATGCGCGCGACAATGCGTGCGGAACTTGAGCGCCTGCCACGGCATCGGTCGCCCGGTGTGCGGGGGGGGGCTGCTCAGGCCCGCAGCCAGACTGTCCATCGATAAACTGCAGAGGTCGCAAATCTTGGTGACTGCCGGGCGCGCCCGAGCCACGCCGCAGAGAAGGAGCGACCCTGTGCCGAGGACCGCTTCTGTGGTGGCCGCGCCCGAGGCGCTTTCCGGGGAGGGTCTTGAGTCTTTGACCCCAACCAGTTCGTTAGACAAAATCTCATGACATGTACACGACACGGGCAATCTTGAATGTTGACCTGACGCGCTCCCTTGGTCCGACCCCGCCGCCCCGGCTGCCGGCCGCGCGGTGCCGGCGCAGTCTGCACGCAGCTGGGAAGGAATGCCGCGACCTGCCCGGCGGCGCCGCGCCGGGAGCCGCGCCCCGCGGTGACCCCATGGCTCTTCAGGGGGTGCCAGGTGCACCAGGTGGGCAAAATTCCATGCGGGAGAAGGGGGGGGTCGGCGGAAGAATGGACAAGAGATAATTGGCTCCCCACCAGAGCGCGGATGTCCTCGTGTGCTTGACAGTGTGACACATGTCTCGTGGAACGCCAATTCGTGCCACAAACCGTGACGACGTCCAGCAGCGT
This sequence comes from uncultured beta proteobacterium, assembly GCA_942492335.1. Lineage (GTDB taxonomy): Bacteria > Pseudomonadota > Gammaproteobacteria > Burkholderiales > SG8-41 > CAKKQX01. Next base: position 130,285 of record CALOEN010000002.1, read on the forward strand.
GAACCCTGGGACAAATGACCACACGTCAGAAATCACCTGACCATTCTACGGAGTAGTACTACGAAGTGCATTTTGATATCCAGAGTGACATTTTCTGGGTGTCCCTGGGAAAGTACAGTCGCCGATACTTGCAATCACTCATCCGCACAAAATGACCACTCTACGGGAAGTACGAATCATTCTTCAGACAGTCCTTAATCAGACATTCCAATAGGTTCTCAGATTTTGCACCAGAGTGTCATTCTGGCATTGGGATCTCCCAATGAATTATAGTCGAAATGGTCCTGACGGTTATTTTTTAATACCGTAAAATCACGTGCTTTTCGTCGCACATTGGCGGGCCACCCATGCAGCAAAAGCCGGCTGAGCAGCCCGTCAAAGTCGTTGCAGGAGTTGCGGTAGTCCAAGGGAGTTTCTGGGTTAAGTCGTAATTCTTTTCTTCTTTTTTCTTCCCTTTCTTTTCTGTTTCTTTCTCTCCTTTTCTTTTTCTTTTCTTTTCAAATATCCTGCTCCACCTAAGGAAAACACGAGCTTTGGACTCTTGGACTGGAAGTCAAACCAATCGACACAAGAATAAGCAGCAAAGTAATGCAAGGTAAACTAAGACTAATAACCCGACTGCCTCGATTTCAACTGTTTGAATCCTGGTTGATCCGTATCAATAAAGGGAGGTAGTACTTTTCTTCGCAGCACGCGACCCATTGGAAGTTCTTCATTCCTGTAAACTCGTTCCTCCAAGAACCGTTTGCGAAGCACGGCATACTCCTCTTGATCAAACGGAGTCTCCAGGGTAGTATATTGGATGGTACTGGATCACATTGCTCCCGTGTGAATTGAGGTGAATCGGAAAGAGGAATAATTCTTTCGTACTCAGCCTTTGCAGTATCCGTCACGCTTCTCAGTCGCTGGCGTTCTCTATTGGCCCACTTCTGAACGGCGGAGGTTACGAATTCTTCAAAGGAGGCGTTTGTATGCAACTTAATGGTGGCAACACAATTTTGATTGTTTCGTCTTTGAGCAACTTGCAAAAGAGTCTCGCCATCATTGCTCGTAATAGTGGGATCTCGTCCCAACCTGTTAGCCTCATGAAGTGGCGTATGTCCATGATTGTTTGTTATGCCGGGATCTGCACCCATATTCAGTAATAGTGAAATGGTAGCATAGTCCCCCCCCACCAGACAGCGTTGTAAAGTGGAGTCTCTCCAATTCACTCCGGCGACGAATTTTAAACCGGAGTATTACTATTAGTATGCATACCAAAGCCGGAGCACTTAGCACTTAAGCAGAAAAGTTTTGCTAGCTACCGTAGCTATGCATAGCTTCATTCTGCAACATGCCTCGTTTCTTCGCCATACTGATACACTCTAGGAGGGTAGCCTTGCTCCACGTCAGGGCCAAAGGCTTGTTGCTGGCCACTAAAGGAATCGTATCCTGTACTGTTACCCATCAAAAACGATTCGTGCTCAGTTGGTACATGATGTGAACCTCGATTTCCAAACCGATATGAGGAGGAACTATGCACTTGCTCGACTGTCGGGTCGACAAACGGTGGTGGAGGCGGAGGGGGCGGCGGCGGTGAAGGCTGACTCACTGCCTCCACAATCTTTCGGAGGTTTGACACGGAACCATGCGAAGAGCGATGCTTTTGCACCATTCCAGCAATGATGGATTTTGTAGTCAACATCCCATCGTCATCCACGTCGAGCCGACGAAAGGCCTTGAATGTTTGCTTAATGTCAGTTTCGGACACCTTTCCTAAGCGGACCAGCATTGCCAAGGCAAACATTTCTCGCGTACATTCTTCCAAGCCCGTAGACGAATGAGTGTTGAGCTGCAGATTCTGCACGAGAGGACCAGTCGCAAGTTCTCGAAGAGCTGCATCGTCCAATTGATCACCAAATTGGGTTAGTACAGCTTGCTCAATACGTCTCTTACGGAGTTCGAGAGGAATGAAACTAATCATGGACATGTTATGCAGAAGGACGGTTCCAGCAACGAGGACGTAAATGGTGGCAAAGAGCTTCCCGGCCGAAGTCACCGGAACAATGTCACCATAACCTACAGTCGTGAGAAGAACTGTGGTAAAGTAAAAGGAATCGACGGCACTCATCCCTTCAATCATGAAGAATCCAAAACCTCCAATCATTATAATGAGAACAGAATTCATCAAGGCCTGTTTCAAAGTCAAAAAGACATACTTTGCAGTCTTGATGCGCCTCGCAGCTTCATCTAGCGTAACATCTGATTCTATTGATGTCTCTGATACAGTAGACTCTTCGTCGCTCTCGTACTCACTTTCACTTTCCACAATAGGATTTTGTTGAGACCATGACTTTGGCGACTGATTCTCGACGGGAGCATTCTCAGGGATAGTCCGGGACAAATGCGATGGCCGGGAAAGATCCTCTGAGTATTTGCGTGGTCGTCTAAATTGCGTCGATGTAGAGCCGTAACTCAGATCATTTCCACCAAATGACATGTGTCGAGTATGACTCTGACGGCCGAGAATGTCAGCTGTAAATGGCGATCCAAACATACTGTCGGGTGATCCTGCTGACATTTGTGGCGTAGCGGGCGTAATTTCTGGGCTCAGCATTACATTGGAAGCGCCTGCTTCTGGAATTGAGTCGATCACGCCAAGTTCAGGCTTGAATTCATCTCGGGTTTCCGGCTCTTCTTGATTCTCAGAAGGAGAAGGAATCGTGTCGCCAGACTCCTTTTCAGATGTGCTCACTCCACTCTGTTGCAGTTTAGCCTCAACGCCTGAAGATACTGTATTGGCGGCTTTCTGTTCGGCACTTTGAGATGGTTTTGGCTCGTTCGACGATGATTTGACATGGCTTTCGGGCGATTTATGTGTCCGCACTCTCTTTTGTTCTCTTGCTTCGAGAACATGGGGACCGAGCTGACTGCGATCGCTTGGATGCCTCTCTGACATGAATCCAAGAACGCTCTTTTGCGAGTGGAGTGAACTTTGTCGACTTCGATTGGATTTCCGTTTTTGCCTTGCTCTACGCAATTGAAGTGTTCTGAGATTCTTCATTCGAATACAGTTTGGACAATTTTCCACTCGATTCCTTTGTGCTTGTTTGTAAGACTTATCATCGAGCATACTTGCAAGGTATGAACCGAGAAGAAGACCAATCGTAGCAACACCGAAATAGATGAAAACCGAGCACATGACCTTTGCTCCATCGGACGTTGGTGTGAAATCGCCCAGGCCAGCCGTTGTGAGTGTTATGACTGCGAAATAAACACAATCCAGAGGTTTCCATCCTTCCTTCAATCCAAAGATGAATAATGAAGCAATAACATAAATAGCAAAGTAAAGAGCAAGAAATCCAGTAGGACCTTGGAATTGTGAAGGAGCGCTGGCGGCGGTAAAGAATTCACGTTGACGAGTCTTGCATACTGGACAGACAAATGTTGGATAATCGCCAACATTTTCACTGATGGGTTTGTAGGATGCTCGACTTGACGCAGTCGATGCAGTCTTCTTGCCAAAGTTTTGGAAAGGCGATAGGCGGTGTCGTAAGACATGTTGAGCCTTTCCTCGCATTCCGTCCTCCAAAAGCCTTTCAAGCTCGTCGAGCTTCATGTCTGGTCCATATCTGAGACGATTGGATTGGATATCCCTCTCCTCGTCTTCCGAATTATAATCGCTGCTGCGAGAATAGTCACTGCCAGTGTCATCTGGAGTCTCATCCTCGGCGTTGCCAAACTGATCTCGATTTAAATTTTCTGGTGCGCCTCCGAACTGATAAGCGTTGTATTCATGAGAGTATCGAGGATCCCAACTCCCCGACAGTCTCGGATCATGATTGCTCGATAACCACGAAAATGACGAACCATGCCCTCGCGACGAGTCGAATGAAATACCCGAGACTCGTTGCTGCTGGAAATCCGGTTGAAACATATCTGCATCTGAAAGAGTTCGTCGACGGCGATTAGGCATGTCGAAATTCATATCTGAAGCAGCGCGGACATGGCGTCGTGGTCCACCGCCATGCCCGGAAGAATCGCTCTCTATGCGATCCGAAGTGTAGTGATCAATAGTGGACACAGATTCGCCTGTTGGTGAAGCACTGCCCACGTATTTAGGAAGAACCCGAGGCGATTCAAGTGCATAGCGAGAAAAGGCATCACGAGGCATTCGTTCTTGCTCTTCTTCCAGAGTCGAATCCGTCTCGTGCCGTTCCATTACACGATGTGCTGGCCTCCGTACCCGCTGATTGCGCCGCGGCTTTTTTGTTGTTAATCGTAAATTCTTTCCCGACCCCACGGCAAAGCCACCAGAGCCTTCTGATCGTACATGATCTATCCTTTTAGATGATGGCAAATCAGTCTCTTGCTGCTGTGGCACCACTGGCCCTCTTTTCGCATCTTCACTATCATGACTATTGTCATGTTCGTCCTCATCATCGTCATGCTCGGATGGTATTGGCAATTGATCAATCTGCATTCCCTTCCATCCCTTTCCACCCGTCATGAGGGACGCTGCCGCCTCGTCTCCACATCGCGTCCTCCGGTGTCCACTGCTGCCAGGACGCTTTGCTCTTCTCGGTCGTTCAGCTTCCGTCTTTTCGTCATCCGCAGAATGCTTGGCTTCCCAATCCAACGGTTCGTCTGTCGTTTTTGTCACTTCATCGTCGTCGGATGCAGATAGATCCATGACTATCGTTTCATCCTGATCGTTACTCTCTACTTGGTGAAGATCACCTTGTATGTTATTGCTGACGGGTACATTTCGAATGACAGCATCCACCTTTTGTCGATCGGCGCCATTGAGCTGACTGTCGGAATCAAAATCTTCTGGTCGTGCATCCTTCACTGCTCCTACAGAGTGTTGTTTTAAATCCCTCAGAAATTGATCAGATCGACGTCGAATGGCAGAACCTTCGGACGATGTCGAGTGATTGGAAGCTCTCCGGCGACCAGCAGCACGTTGTTGATTTGCTCTATTCGCCGTTGGAAGCGCTGGAACTTCCAAATTGTTGGATGGTTTGTCGGGTGAAAAGTACAATTGTACTTGTTTCCGAAACAAGTGAGGACTGTCCCACGAGCTGAGACTGGTTCCTGGTGAGACTGGGTAGGACAACAAGTGCGCCCGAGGCTGTTGATGATGCTGTTGAGGAGCAGGAGGAGGCGATCGTGCCGGAAGCAAATCTCGGCTACTCGTACTGGACGGAGATTCGGCACGTGGTTCCAAAAGAGAAGGAAAATTTAGCACGTATTCACTACTTTCTGCTTCACTGACAGAGGGTTCCGACATGAAGTAAGCATTGGAGTCATCATCGTCGTCGTAGTTCCAAAGGTCGAGGATGAAGTGTTCGTCGAGGTCCGCCGGCACCACTGCTATCCTTGAGTGGCTCCTCGTGCTCTTTTATTGATTCTTCCTTTTCCATAATGAATAAAATGTCTTTTGACAGCTCTTGGTAATCTGGGATATTCAAGATTCGAGAGATTTTTCACCCGGGACTTTATTAATCGTGTAATGAGCTTTTCTCGGCGCGCGCCCACCTGTTACCGATAAATGAGCAATAGCGATTCACTGACACTTCATGGACTATAACAACAAGATTGAGAGTCGCTTAAATACACTGTGATCTGATAGAAAGTGCTTTACAAGAGGCTTTCTTGTCCCTTTTGCCACCTTGATGCGTTGAATGATGTGAAAATGGTCGGCTGTGACGAGCGAACAACATTACACGTGTCAATGATTAACGAAATTGATGACGAATGACGACGATGCGCCGATGATGATGATTGCATGATGATTGCATGATGATGCATCACTTGTTCACTGTTTATGCACAAGAACCATGCATACCCTCGCCATAATAGTCCTCTTTGTTTCAGTTATAGAGCTGCTGTAGTGATTGACATGGATTCTCGACAGGGGAACCCGCCCGACGACACGTTTCTGCCGCGCGCCCCTTTGCTCGCCGCCCGCGACAATACACTCAAGATGACGGCGTCACCATTGCCAATCGAATTGTCGAGACCGAAAATGATGGACTCATTGCTGCTTGTGATTTCTCGGAAACATTTGGTCCCGAACATGAAAAATTGACAATTGACGGCCAACGCATCTGGTACCGAATGGGACGAGTAGTCCAAGCGGGTCGCTGGATATCGTCGAATGAAACCGGCGGCGAACGACCTGTTCCACACTTGTACGAGACAAATGAACATCGCCTAGTCATTGATAAGAATGGCTATGCGTGGCGTACGCAAGAGGCACTTCAAGACAAGGGATTGACGCGACATGACATGGTGGCAACACAATACTTGTATCGGCAAACACTCCATCCGTCTTTTAATACTACTAATATGTATATGGAGGTACAACTGCCCATTCCGTGGAATGGACCATTGAACCTCCCACCAAGAGAACGCGGGATGGGGACCAACCGCAAACTGCGAGATGACTTGCAGTTTGGTTGTGAGCTGGATGACGAACGATGGTTGGTATATTATACAAAACTGGCCACGTTCTTTTGGCGTTTTGACAATGTCAATGTTCCACTCGAGTGGGACCACGATGAATCTCTTGGTCGATGGGTATTCAAGCAGCGAGTATTGTATCGACGATTGGCGCGAAACAATTACTTTCAGCACGAGAGGCAGTCCGATGGAACGATTGGTCGAAAGATCAACCCGCTGACTCCATTGAGAATACAAATGCTATATGATCTTGGCTTTTCCTTCAAGATTAATCTTTGTTGGCATGATCGATTAGCTCAATTGAAGCGATTCAAGGAGAATCATGGCCATGTACAAGTCTTAAAGGGCGCTGTAGACAACTTTCCAGGTTTGAACCTTTGGATTCAGACTCAACGAACAGAATATCGACGATGGAAACATGACATACCAAGTTCCATGACAAAACGACGATTCATATTACTAGATCGACTTGGACTCGACTGGGATCCTCTTGCTTCCATGTGGGATGTAAGAATACAACAGCTCAAAGATTTTAAGAAAGAGCATGGGCATGTCCAAGTCACAAAGGCTCGGAACCTCGAACTGGCATTGTGGCTCATTTACGTTAGATCACAATATCGCATCTATCAAGAAATGCCTTGGGATAGTGCATTAATGAAAGATCGTTCGTGGAGTTAGAACAGTTGGGTATGGATTGGGAACCATTGGAGAGTCGTTGGCATCAGCAGTACCAAACACTAGCCCAGTTTCACGCGGAGAATGGCCCGCGGAGTCGTTTTGTCTATTGGTGGGAGGCGCGCAAACGTCACTCAACGCGTCATCGCATCATCATCATCATCACCTCCCGCTGCGTTGAACAAAGACCATATACCACATTTTACAAACAACTTAGACTAAGTGTTTGTGCCCTTCCCATTCAGTGATATAATGATGCGTTTGCTTTTTATTCAAATTTTGATTGCAAGCCTGTTTGTTTCAGGCGCCTTGGCATTTGCACCGCCAGTCAGAGGAAGGAGGAAACTGACTGATGACACGTCCAAGAACACCATTGCATGCCAAACCAGATTCCAAAATTTCTCCAAAGCGCCGCAAACAGCTTGGAATCAATGACGATGAAGACGAATATGACTTGTACTTTGCCTTGGACAATAATACAGACCCATTCATTACCAAAGTGGTTGCAGGATCACTCATTGTGGTCCTGACAGCTTTGCTAGTGGTGGGTGTCGTCATTCCATCCTTGACCGACTATGGCGAAGGAGTGTGTTCCCCGATTCAAAATGGAGGCAGGTGTTGATTGTCGTTGCTTATGGAGGTTACTAATGTTAGTGATATGCGCATTTCGTCATCGATAAATGTTAGTAGTCAACGATTGATATTTTAATTTAAGATTAAAGATGACTTTGCTCGAGTGATTGAATGGTGGTAACAGTAACTTAAGAGTAAACAGTGAGCCTATAGGTATATGCAGTGAGATCTGTTCAACGACGTGGCCTTGTTTTGCCGTGGTGACAAAAGAGTGTGAGGAGAGTGCAACGACCACAGTCACTCAAATTCACCCACTTTTCGACTGCCACCAGACGACTCATCAGCGACTTGCTCTGTTGATTCCGCAGTAGGCGCATTGCCCCACTTTA
>CALOEN010000003.1:0-47803 GCA_942492335.1 uncultured beta proteobacterium
AGAAAAACAAAATAGTTTATAGCGATCAGGCCACAATCTGAGACGCTACGGCATAAGGAGATCTGGAGGCAATCCGTTGATCTCCTCTTTTATGACGGCAGGTGTCAGAACACTTTCTTCCTGCGCCATTTTTTCGGACGGTCGCTAGGGAAAGTCAGGCCACTGGCGTCAACTCCGAGGCCGACCATGGCTTTTGCCAGAGTAATGGCGCAACTGTAGCCTTCCAGAACGGGAATCTCCCACCCCATCTCGCTGAGGCGCTTCTGGACAAACGGCTGCATCCAGAAGGTGGCGGAACAGCCAAAAGTGATGACCTCGGCGCCATCCTCTTCAATCGCGGCCACCGCCTCGGTGACGGCAGCCTCGACCATCGCCGACTTTTCCCCTCTCAGCGCTTTCAACCTTTCCTCGCGCGGCGAAGAGCCTGCTGCGTGTCCCGGGCGTGGGAACGGGAAATTGACATTGCGGATGGATGCGCAGCGCCCTGTGAAACGGTGCTGCACCACGAGATTGTAATAGTACATGTTGTGTGATTCGGCAAGATCGATCACGCTGAACTTGTTGCCCAGCATGGTGGCGACGTGCATTTGCGAGAAGGCGCATGCAGTTACAGGAATACCATATTGCCGCGCGATTTCTCTTGCTTCCTGGAAGCCCGGTTCACCCCCGCCCAGCAGCACAATTGCGTTGTACTTGCCACTCTCGCACGCCTCGCGGACGATAGGGATCCGGCCGGCGGCCACCATGCAAAACTCGGCGCGGTTTTCCACCGCCCAGTCTCCGTAAGGGGCAAGGGGGCCGGGATGCACATCCCATTCCACGTCTTCGAGCACATGTTTGACGATCTCGTAATTCGGAAGTCTCGATTCCTTGGGTCCGTCGAGCGGCCGGTGCAGGTACTTGGAGGTTTCCGGCAGGGTAAATGCGTGAATCAGCAGGAACCGGAATTTCTTTTTTCATCCGACATGCAGGCATGCTCCTTTTATTTTTAGAAGTGTTATTCCCTGATATTAATATCATGCGCTTGCTACTTTTCATGCTTTTCGCGAAACATAAATTCCGCCAAAAAAATGGCGAACCCATCCGGTCCGCCGTTTTTTTGAGCTTGCAGTACCCTACAGCGCCCGCCCCAGTTCCTCGCGCTGCTTCACCATCTCGCCCGGCAGTCGTGACTTGAGTTTGTCAAACAACTCGGCATGGTCCCTGAGTTCATCGCGCCACAGTTTGGCATCGACCGCACTCAGTTTGGCGTAGGTCTCGCGGTTCACGCTGTCCAGCCCCTGCCACTCGAGATCTTCATAACGCGGGATTTGTCCGACCGGCGTATCCACCGCCCCGCCCTTGCCTTCGCAGCGCTCGATGATCCATTTGAGCACGCGCATGTTCTCGCCGAACCCCGGCCACATGAACTTGCCGTTCTCGTCGCGGCGGAACCAGTTGACGCTAAAAATCTTCGGTGTCTGCTCGAGTTTGGCCCCCACTTTCAACCAGTGTCCGAAGTAATCACCGAAGTGATAACCGCAAAACGGCAGCATCGCAAACGGATCGCGCCGCACCACGCCGACTTTGCCGACGATCGCGGCCGTGGTCTCCGAGGCCATGGTCGCCGCCAGATAAACACCGTGTTTCCAGTCCTTGGCCTCGACTATCAGCGGTACCGTGGTGGCGCGACGGCCACCGAACAAAAACGCGCTGATCGGCACGCCGTCCGGATTTTCCCAATCCGGATCGATGGACGGGATGCGGCCGGACGCGACGGTAAAGCGCGAGTTAGGGTGGGCTGCGAGCCGTCCGCTGTCGGGCGTCCACGGCTTGCCCTGCCAGTCGGTCAGTTCTTTAGGTGGCGTCCTGGTCATGCCTTCCCACCACACATCGCCATCGGACGTCATCGCGACGTTGGTAAAGATGGTGTCGCTTTTGACTGCCGCCAGACAGTTGGCATTGGTTTCTTCCGAGGTGCCGGGAGCCACACCGAATGCACCCGCTTCCGGGTTGATGGCGTACAGCCTGCCATCCTTGCCGGGCTTGATCCAGGCAATATCCTCGCCCACCGTCGTGACTTTCCAGCCCTTCAGCGCCGCCGGTGGAATCAGCATCGCGAGATTGGTCTTGCCGCAAGCACTGGGGAACGCCCCTGCGATGTAATGCTTTTTGCCCCCCGGTGGCTGTATGCCGAGGATCAGCATGTGTTCGGCGAGCCAGCCCTGCTCCCGGGCCATGATCGACGCGATGCGCAGCGCAAAACACTTTTTGCCGAGCAGCGCATTGCCGCCGTAGCCGCTGCCGAACGACCAGATCTCCTTGGTCTCGGGAAAGTGCACGATGTATTTGTGTTCCTTGTTGCTCGGCCAGACCACGTCCTTCTGATTGGGCGCGAGCGGCGCGCCTATCGAATGCAGGCATGGCACGAAATAACCGCCGGGGCCGAGAATGTCGAGTACTTTGCGCCCTATGCGGGTCATGATGCGCATGCTGACCACTACGTACGGCGAATCGGTGAGTTCGACGCCGATATGCGCGATGTGTGAACCGAGCGGTCCCATGCTGTAGGGAATCACGTACAGGGTGCGTCCGCGCATGCAGCCCTTGAACAGTTTGCCCAGCGTCTCTCGCATCTCATCGGGCGCCACCCAGTTATTGTTGGGACCGGCATCATCCTTGTTCTTGCTGCAGACGAAAGTGCGGTCTTCCATGCGCGCCACGTCATCGGGGTCGGAACGCGCCAGAAAACTGTTCGGGCGTTTTTCCGGATTGAGACGGGTCAGCATGCCCGAGTCGACCATCTCGTTGCACAGCCGGTCATACTCGTCCTGCGAACCGTCACACCAGAAAATGCGATCGGGCTGGGTCAGCGCTGCAATTTCCGCCACCCACTGCTTCAGTTTCGTGTTGGTGACGTAGGTCGGCGCATCAATGGCAGGCGCGGCGGTTGTCGCTGTGGCGGGCCGGTTCATTCGGGTATTCTCCAGATGGAGGGATACAGTATTTATCTGTTTAATAACAGATACCTAAGATATATTTTCGGCAAGAAACTTAAGTCTGCTTTCATTCTACCGCAAATCATCTGCCCAGGCGGCGTCAGGTCCTGCTCGAAGGGGTGACAGGCCGAGGACGCCGGTTCAGAAACATGATGGCCAACCCGGTTACCAGCAGGAAGGGAATGGCGCCATAGTTCATGAGTTCCCAACCGCGCACCGAGAACAGCCAGCCCGAGGACGCGGAACTGATGGCCATGGTGATGAATATGGCCATGTCGTTGGCACCCTGCACCTTGGCTTTTTCCGATGGCGTATGGGTTTCGGTCAGCAGCGTCGTAGCGCCCAGGAACATGAAATTCCAGCCCACGCCGAGCATGATCATGGCCAGCCAGAAATGCATCACATCGACACCGGAGAGTGCGATGGCCACGCAGACCAGGTTCAGCAATACCCCGGTAACCAAAATCGCGCGCACCCCAAAGCGCTTGATCAGGGTGCCGGTGACGAAGGACGGCGCAAACATGGCGATGACATGCCATTGAATTACAAAAGCGGCATCACTGAACGGATGGGCGCAGGACTTCATCGCGAGCGGTGTAACCGTCATCAGCAGATTCATCACACCATAGCCGACCGTGCCGGACAGGACGGCAACAATGAATGCAGGGTGGCGGGCAATTTCCCTTAACGGCCTGCCGTGGTCCTTTTGCTCGGCGGCGGTCAGCCGCGGTATATGCATCATGCGCTGGAGCACCAGGGCAATCACGCAAAAACCGATCAACGCGAGGTAGCTGCCCAGGAATTCCGTCGGCAGCAGGTCCTTGGTGAACTTGCTGCTCTCCGGGCCCAGCACCCCGCCGACCAACCCGCCGGCCATGACCAGTGAAATCGCCTTGCTCCTGAAATCGATGTTCGCTACATCGGCCGCGGCGAAGCGGTAGTACTGGCCCGAGGCGTTATAGATTCCCATCACCAGCGTGCCCAGGCACAGTGTCCAGAAGGCATGGCTGTACACCGCGTAGCCGCAGATCATCGCGCCGAGAATGCCGATCAGCGTCCCGAGAGAAAACCCGTTTACACGACCCACGCGCCGCATCAGATGCGATACCGGCAGGGTCGTCAGCGCTGCGCCAATCACGTACGTAGTAACCGGCAGTGTCGCCAGGGATTTGTCGGCCGCGAGCGCATAACCTGCGAGGCCGTTGATGGAGATCAGAATGGTGTTGTTGGTGAACAGCAGCGCCTGGGTCGCGCACAACAGGGCGACGTTCTTTTTAGCCAGATCCATGAAGGTCAGTGATGGGTGATGGGTGATGGGTGATGGGTGATGGGTGATGGGTAATGGGTAATGGGTAATCGGTGATGCGTTATGCGTTATGCGTAAAGGCTAAAGCGCTGAGGGTCTGCTCATTACCCCATTACTCATTACTCTTTACTCATTACCTCAATATTCAGCGCCGCTGAAACTGGGTCTTGCCGAACATCACCTCGCGCGCCTTGTCATCTATGGGCACGGCCGAGTTTTCGTCTACCAATATCTTGAGTGCGCGCTGTACCGCGGGACGAGTGTTGATTTCGTCGAACCAGCGCTGGGCATTGGGATATTGCGTCATGTCGATGCCGCGGCTTTCGGCATTGCGCATCCAGGGGAAAATCGCCATGTCGGCAATGGTGTAAGCATCGCCCGCGACGAAACGCGCCTCGCCCAGACGCTTGTCGAGCACACTGGTGAGCCGGTTCGCCTCGTTGGTGTAGCGCTCGACGGCGTAGGGTACTTTATCCACGGCGTAGCGGCGAAAATGATTGGCCTGACCAAACATCGGCCCTACTCCGCCCATCTGCCACATCAGCCACTGCAGGCATAGCCAGCGTTCGCGCAGGTCTTCGGGCAGGAACTTGCCGGACTTGGATGCGAGGTAAAGCAGGATTGCGCCCGATTCGAACAGCGACAACGGCTTGCCGTCGGGACCATCGTTATCGACGATGGCGGGTATACGGTTGTTGGGGCTGATCTTCAGAAATTCCGGCTTGAACTGGTCACCGGTGCGGATGTTCACGCCGTGGATGCGGTGCTTGAGACCGGTTTCCTCGAGCATGATGTGGACTTTGTGGCCGTTGGGTGTGGCCCAGCTGTAGACATCGATCATTATTTCTCCCATCGTGATGTATTGTGCGGAATGTTCCAGTATACCGCAGCAAATATGCGATATAGGCGCCACTGACAACATGTGGACATTCCTGTTAATCTTGGCCAGAAATCATTATGCTGCGCGCCACACTCGCCCGATTTTTCATTCCCACCGGCACGACATCCGACGCCGGTTTGTTGTTGTGGTCTCGAGGTCTGCGCGCTTTCGGCGACGGGTTCATCAGCCTGCTGTTGCCGTTTTACCTGACACTGCTGGGTTTCGGCGTATTTGAAGTCGGACTTATCATCACGGCCACGCTGCTCGGCTCCGGTCTCATGACGCTCGCGGTAGGTCTGATCGCCCATCGCCACTCCAACCGCAGCCTGCTGCTGGCGGCTGCCGTGCTGATGACCGCCAGCGGCATCGCCATGGTGTTCGCTCGTGATTTCTGGCCGCTGGTCATCATTGCCTTTATCGGCACGCTCAACCCTTCGACCGGGGACGTCAGCGTTTTCTCACCGCTGGAACATACGCTGCTCGCGCGCACCGTGCAGGCACAATCGCGCACCGCGCTGTTCGCGCGCTACAGCCTGGTTGGCGCACTGGTGGGTGCAGTGGGGGCGCAGGCTGCCGGGCTGACCGGCGCCGCCACCGGGGTGCTGGGTCTGGACTTGAAATCCGCAGTTCAAGCCATGTTCGTGCTCTACGGCGTGCTGGGCGTGTCGGTTCTATTGCTTTACCGCCGTCTGTCACCGCGCCTCGATGTTCACGAAGAGACGCACGTGCCGGTGCCTCTTGGCCCCTCCAAGGGCATAGTCTGCAAACTGGCGGCGCTATTCAGTCTCGATTCCTTTGCCGGCGGTTTTGCAGTGCAGTCTTTGCTCGCACTGTGGTTGTTCGACCGTTTTGCGCTCTCGATCAGCGCAGCGGGAACCATTTTCTTCTGGGTGGGTGTTTTGAGCGCGCTGTCGCAACTGCTCGCATCCAAACTCGCCGCACGCTACGGTCTGATCAACACCATGGTGTTCACGCACATCCCTGCAAGCATTTTTCTTATTCTGGTGCCGTTCATGCCGACACTGTCTCTGGCATTGTTGTTTCTGTTCCTGCGCAGCTTTTTATCGCAGATGGACGTGCCGGCTCGCACTTCGTACGTAATGGCGGTAGTATCTCCCGGAGAGCGCCCTGCCGCCGCGAGTGTGACCGCCGTGCCGCGCAGCCTTGCTTCCGCAGTCAGTCCGAGCATAGCCGGTTACCTGTTTGCTGTCTCGTCATTCGGGTGGCCGCTGGTCATTTGCGGTGTACTGAAAATCACCTATGACCTTTTGTTGCTCAGAATGTTCGGAAAAATAAAACCGCCGGAAGAGCGCTGATTTTTCAACTATAAAACCCTGAACGAGGAAACGCTGATGAAACTGCTTACATTCCGCCCCCCGCGCGCGCGCACCGACCGTTTCGGCGTGCTGTTATCCAACGGCAAGGTACTCGACATCACCGGGCTCAAAACCGGCCGCGCCATGCCTCACACCATGCTGGCCTGCATCCGGGGCGGCGCTGCGTCACTGGCTCTGGTTAAAGCGGCACTGTCGGCTGCGGAACAAGGCCTTGCTGCGGGGAACATGCCTGAACACATGTTTTCCCTGGGCGATGTGACGCTCAAGGCGCCGCTGGTCCCGGGCAAGATCATGGCCGTGGGCAAGAACTACTCGGATCACGCAGCGGAGGTCGGCGGCGTCGCTTACACGCGTCCCAGCGGCTTCATCAAGCACACCGACACCATCATTGCCGACGGCGAGACCATACGCAAACCCGGCTGGACCGATAAGCTCGATTACGAAAACGAACTGGCCGTGGTGATCGCCGACGATTGCTCGGAAGTGCCGCCGGAAGCCGCCTACGACCACGTGTTCGGTTATACCATCATGGCCGATCTGTCGGCGCGCGACGTGCAATACGCCGAGCGCAAAGAAGGCAACATCATGATGGGGAAAAATTTTCCGACGGCCGCTCCGCTCGGGCCGTGGATCGTGACCAAAGACGAGATTCCCGATCCGCATCAACTGAGGATAAACACCCGGGTCAACGGCGAAGTGCGGCAGGATGCCAGCACTGCCACCCAGATCCACAAGATACCGCAGCAGATCGCCTGGTACTCCCATGCCGGCCTGCAGGCCGGCGACATCATCTCGACCGGCAGTCCGGCCGGCACCGGCGCCGGTTACAAGGGCGTAGGCACGTGGTATCTGCAGCATGGCGACCAGCTCGAGTGTGAAATCGAGCAAATCGGCACGCTGCGCAACACGGTGTCATCACGCAAAAAACGCAGCTAAGCGTAGTGCTGTCAACGCAGGTTACTGGTATCGTTTAACGCGGGGTCACCGTGCGCTGAGCGGCCCAGCGCAACCAGACGCGCAGGCGCCGGAAGTCCTCGGCATCCACATTGTCCGGCGTGATCACGACATACCTTGCGGCATGCCGGTTCTCCTGTGCCAACACCATTATCGTCAGCCAGTCGGATACGAAACTATCTCCAGACAACCGGCACTCGTGCCATTCGCCGCGACGGGTCTGAACAACTATTTTTCCGTCCTCTTTGATTTCGATCGCATGCACTGCTTCGGCTGTCCTGAGCAAAGCCACGTGGTACAGAAAATAAATCAGACTCGCAATCACGACCAGGATGATGGCGACCTTGCCCCATGCCGGCATCGCAAGCGGCCACAACAACGCTGCCGCGCCGGCATGCGCCAATAGCAGCAGCCAAAACAGATACCCTGACCGCCTTATGGATAGTTTCAGCATGTTTGAAATCGGCGAACGCAACAGCCTGTTATGTGCTGTCGACCTGTTTGGCGTCAAATCCCGCAGCCCGCAGTGCGTCTATGATTTCGGCCATGTGTTCATGGTTGCGGGTCTGAAGCACGAATTCAAGCACCGCAGCCTGCACCGGCAGGCGGGTAAACGTGCGCTGATGATAGACCTCCACAATATTGGCATTGGCCTGTGCCAAACATGCAGTAACCTTGGCCAGCGCGCCTGGCTGATCCCGGATTTCTACCGACAGCCGCATCAAACGGCCCGAGCGCGCCATGCCGCGCTCTATGATCGACGCCAGCATCAGCGGATCGATGTTGCCGCCGCTCAGCACCAGGCCGGTTTTTTTACCCTGAAAACGCGCTTGGTATTTCAGCACCGCGGCCAGTGCTGCCGCTCCGGCGCCCTCCACCACTGTCTTTTCGATTTCGAGCAACAAAACGATCGCCTGCTCAAAATCGCCTTCGTCTACCAGAACGATGTCGCTCACGAGATCACGCACGATGGGCACGGTCAGCTTGCCGGGCTCCTTTACGGCTATGCCTTCGGCTATGGTGCCCGGACCAAACACCGGCTTTTTGCCGCTCACTGCGCAGGACATCGATGGAAAGCGTTCAGCTTCCACGCCGATGATCTCGATCTGCGGCTTGATGCCTTTGGCTGCGATGGCCATGCCTGCAATCAGCCCGCCGCCGCCTATCGGCACCACCAGGACATCGAGATCGGGCTCGACCGCCAGCATTTCGAGGGCCACAGTGCCCTGGCCGGCTATGATGGCCTCGTCGTCATAAGCATGGATGAGCTGCAGTGCGCGCTGTGATGCGAGACCGATGGCGCAATCCATGGCCTCGTCGAAGTTTTCGCCCCTGAGAACGATTTCGGCTCCGAATGCGCGGGTGTTTTCGACCTTCACGTCCGGCGTGTGCCGCGGCATGACGATGACAGCAGGAATGCCAAGGCGGCTCGCATGATAGGCGACGCCCTGGGCATGGTTGCCGGCGGAAGCGGCGACCACACCGGCTTTGCGTTGTTCACCGCCCAGCGACAACAGTTTGTTGAGTGCACCGCGGTCTTTGAACGAAGCGGTGAACTGCAGGTTCTCGAACTTGAGGTAGAGCTCGGCGCCCGAGATGTTCGACAGCGTGCGTGAATGCAGGCAGGGCGTTTCCATCACGCTGCCACGGATGGTCTTTGCCGCCTCGCGAATATGCTGCAGGGTGATGCTCATGAGTCAGACAATATCTTAAAAACAGATCAAGATCTATTTGGGACTAAGTAGTGCCTGCAGGCTGTCCATGCGCATTACTATCACATCCGCTGGGATTTCAGCCAGCGCCAGTCTTTTTCGAGTTTAACAAGGTCGGCGCAGTTCTTCATGCCCTGCCGGGTCGCCTGAGACGCGACTATCTGGAACAGCTGCGCTGTGGCGTACGCATCGGCAACGGCGTCGTGCCGCGCGTAGTTGTCGATACCGAAGACCTGCATCCACTCGTCGAGAGTATGGGCGTTTGGTGCATGTTCGGTAAATAACGCCGGCGCCAGCATGGCCACATCCAGCCACACGTTGGCCAGCTTGAGGCCAAGCACCTGGTGCAGGGCGCGGGTAATCACCACCCGGTCGAAATCAGCGTGGAAAGCAATCAGCGGCGCCTTGCCGGAAAAATTCAGAAAATCGATCAATCCATCCGCCGGGTTCTTGCCCGAGATCTGGGTCGTGCCGCCAATGCCGTGGATCAGGATATTGCGGTCATCGCTCGGCACCTGCTGGCGCAACACCACTTCGAAACTATCGTCGAGCCGTATCAGGCCATCGCTGATCGCCAGCGCGCCTATCGATATCAATCGGTCCCGGTGTGGGTTGAGGCCGCTGGTTTCCACGTCCACGACGACGTAGCGCTGCGCGTGCAACGGTTTGCGCAGATCCGGCGCCGGCAGTTTGCGGTACGCCTTGACGGCCCGGTCCGGTTCGGCGCCCAGCTTGGGCGCAAGACGCAACAGGCCGGCAAGCCAATTCATAGCTGATAATCGAGAGTCAACCGCGTCTGGAGTCTGCGCGCCTGGCGTAAGCATTCTTTCAGGATGCGACGGTCGATAACGTTGAGTTTGTCGGGATTGATGCGGTTGCGATCTTCCTCCGAGCCCACCGAATCCGGAGTAATTTGCTCACGCAGGCGCAGCAATTGTATGAAAAAAAACGCATCCACCATTGCAGCGAGTTCATCCTCCTTCACATTGAGCAAAGCACCGGCCTCGCGCAGTCGTAGTGCCGTGCTGGTTGGCGAGATACCTGCCGCCAGACTGAACACGCGCGCGGCATCGACAAACAGGCGGGCACCGGATTTCTTGAGGTTCAGTTCCCCGTTCTCCGCGGTCACGAAATCGCGCAACATACCGAGCGGCGGCTTCACTTTCAGTGCTTCCTGGGCCATTTGCCGCAGGAACTGCTGGTTATTCAAGGTCAGTGCGCGCAGCGTCTCGCGCAGCTCGTCGACCAGCCTGTAATTGCCATAAAGCGGCCTGATGTCGAAAAATATCGCGGCGTTCATCAGCGCCTCAGGCTCGGGAATCCTTATCCAGGTCTCGAACTGCCCCTGCCACTCCTTCAGACTCAGGCACCATCTCGGGTTGCCAGCCATGATATTGCCCAAGCACAGTGGAAAACCACAGGCATCGAGGGCGCGGTTGACCGCCTGCGCGAAGGGCAACAGCAGTGCCCGTGCTTCCTCATCAGTGCGATTCTGATAATCGCTGAAAATCAGCCCGTTATCCTGATCACTACTGATGGTTTGTTCGTTGCGGCCTTCGCTGCCGAAGGCCAGCCAGCACCAATCGATGCCGGCGAGAGCATGGTTAATTTTTTCAAGCTCTATGATACGGCCGGTCAGCGCATCGTTGAGGGTGGAAATGATCTGCGTCAGTTGTTCTGCGGCCATCCCCTGTCCGAGCAGATTCTCGGCCAGACGGCGGATGTAGCCGGCGGCCTGCCGCCACTCTTCGACCGTAGACGCACCGGCGATGGTCTCGTTGATCTGGCGCATGGACACCTGTTGCAGAACGAACAGATCACGCTCGGTGACTATCCCGAGCAACCTGCCCTCGTCGACAACCAGAACATGGCGGATAGCGTGTCGCGCCATCAGCAGCGTGGCATCGTGAACGCTGGCATCCCCACTCAGCGTGTGCGGATAGGGCGTCATGATGGTGCGGATGGATTGCGCCAGGTCGCACTGCTTCAGGACTACCCGGTCTACCACGTCGTGGCGCGTGAATATTCCCAGCGGCGCGCCTTGCGGCGAGACAATCACGATCGAGCCTACCTGCGCCTCGTGTATGGTGCGCAGCGCATCACCGATGCTCGTTTCCGGCGCACAGCTGACAGGCGCACGCTTGATCAGCGAGCGCAGCGCGCGGTTTGTCGTTTGCTGCTCGGCTATCGAACTTGAAAAATGAATGCTGCGCAGCAAGCGGGATTCGCGCAGCAAGCTGGTCAGATATCCAGTGGCAAATTCCTGAAAACGGGAACTGAGGCGCAGCAGTTCGCGAAAATCCGCCACGGGAAGCTGATAGCAGAAGGCATCCTCGGCAGCGGTGTACGGTACCGTCACCGGCCGTTTTTCCATCAGTGCGCCGATTGAAAAACACTCGCCCGGCCCCATGGCCACCCCCGGGCCATTCGCCATCCGCGACGCATCGGACTGGCCCAGACTCACGGTGCCGCGCTGAACGATGAAAAAAACCTGCGGCTCGCCATGGTCCGGTGAAAGTATCGTGGCGCCTTGCGGATGATAAGCAAGGCTGAGCCGCGCCGCCAAAAAACGCAGCGCCTCGGGCTCCATGATATCGAAAGGCGAATGGTGCGCGAGAAATCCGATCGTGGCGCTGATCAGAGACTCAACTGGTGGATTCGGTATTCCGCTCAAAACGCCCTACTCATCAGCTATTGCGGATCAACGCACGACCAATACCGGGATTTTGGAATGCGTGAGCACCTTGGAGGTTTCACTGCCAAGCAGCATACCCGACAGACCGCGGCGGCCGTGCGAAGCCATCATGATCAGGTCGCACTTGCTCTTTTGCGCGGTATGTATGATCTGCTGATAGGGAATATCGCTGCTGACGACAACACCGTCAAAGTCGACACCCGCGGTTTTCGCCATTTTCTCGACCTTATCGAGCACATTTTGCGCACTGGCCCGGGATGCCTTCTCGTAACGCTCCTTGAACTGGGCGCTCATCGGCGCAACGAAACCCTCGTCGGCGACCATTTGAAATTCAGGAACCACGTGCACGGCCGTCAATTTGGCCTTGATAGCCTTGGCAAAGGCAATACCGCGTTCCACCGCCGTATCGGATAGCGTAGATCCATCGGTCGACACCAGGATATGCTTGTACATTATGCCTCCGCTTTCAATTATCGGGATAGTTGTCTGTTTTCATGCTATCACTGCGCGATGGCTGCATATTGATGCAGATCAAAAACCGCCGCCGCGGCTTGGCGTCTGATAACGAGCTCTAGTGGGTCCGCCCTGCGCGCGAGATAGGCACGGGTAGCGCGACGACATCTATGCCCTCATCCTTGAGCGCCTCGACGTCACGCGCCGAGGCGGTGCCGCGGATATGGCGTTCCGGCACTTCCTGATAGTGTATCTTGCGCGCCTCTTCGGGAAACGCCTTGCCGACATCGTCCGTATTTTCTATGACATGGTCGATCAGCCTTGCCAGCATGTCATCGCCGAGATTCGAGTACTGCTGGGACGGACCCGATGCCGGCTTACGCTGCTCGACTTCGGCGCGCCCACCAGCGCCGGTATTGACATAAGAGGCATGCGGCAAGCGCTTGATAGCCGCATTGCCGCATATCGGGCAATTCAGACGATTCTGATCTACCTGGCGATCAAAATCTTCAGCCGAGGAAAACCAACCCTCGAATCGATGATGATTTTCACAGCCCAGATCATAAACAATCACAGTATTTTCCGCGTGCGTCAGTATAAAAACAGGTTAGCGTCATTGCCGGATCAATTCCATTCCGAACCCGGCTTACGTGGTGCCCGGAGCCGGAATCGAACCGGCATGGCGGGTTAAGCCGCCGAGGGATTTTAAGTCCCTTGTGTCTACCAATTTCACCATCCGGGCCACGGACTCTATTCTACGGGTTTGGCAGTGAAAATTGCGTGGCACGGAGTACCAGGCATTGGCCTGTCCTGGTGCCTGCGGGACGCTATCGTCCGGGTGAATGCTGGAGGCGGGGGTCGGAATCGAACCGGCGTACACGGCTTTGCAGGCCGCTGCATGACCACTCTGCCACCCCGCCGAAACTAAAAGGAAAACGGCCAGTTTTAGTTCACCGGAACTAAAACTAGCCGATTTTCCCCGGGATCTGGAGCGGGAAAGGAGGCTCGAACTCCCGACCTCAACCTTGGCAAGGTTGCGCTCTACCAACTGAGCTATTCCCGCATGAATAGGAACGGATTATAGAGTAAGCCCCGCCCTCTAGGCAAGGACGCGAATATGGTCAAGCCGGCCGACAAAGTGTCCCGTGCAGGGCGGAGCAGGTTCCAAGCGTTCTATGCTTGGATGCGACCCCGGAGCGGGACGTAAGCGCGCCATCATGCACGGGCCTAACGCACGCCTGCGCGGTCGCATCCCCGCAAGCGGGGCGCGTCGGAGGGCGGAAGAGGGGCCCCTTTGGGGATCTGACCCCGCAGACGCGCATGGGATCGGCTTTGACACGACGCGCTCACGATCGGCTCCACGGTCGCATCCCGCAAGCGGGTCCCTGCTCCACGTTGCGCCGATCCCTGCTCCACGCTTCGGCGCGCCGCCGGTTTTGGCTGCAACGTACACGTGTTTCATTATGTTACGGGCTCTTATGCTTCCACGCCTTCGGCAACGCCATTTTCAGATAATAGCCCATGGAGATCAGGGTCAGCAGCGCCGCGATGTAGATCAGCCAGGTGCCGACACGCTGGGGATCGAGCATGCCGATGCGGTCGTGATAGAGCAGCAGCGGGATGGCGACCATCTGCGATACAGTCTTTATCTTGCCGAGAAACGATACCGCCGTGCTTTTCCCCTCGCCGATCTTGGCCATCCATTCGCGCAAAGCCGAAATGGTGATCTCACGGCCGATGATGATCAGCGCAATGACGGCATCGACGCGCGCAATCTGGACCAGCACGACCAACGCCGCGGCCACCATCAGTTTGTCCGCCACCGGATCGAGAAAGGCGCCAAATGACGAGGTCTGATTGAGGCGCCGCGCGAGCCAGCCGTCTAGCCAGTCTGTAATGGCTGCCACGGTGAAGATGACCGTCGCCACCAGGTTCTGGTTGGATGCGGAGACCCAGCTTTTCTCGAAATAGAAGATGCCGACGAACAGCGGGATCAGAATGATCCTCAACCATGTCAGCAGTATGGGCAGATTCAACGGCATTAATGTAATTCCCGGTAAATTTTTTCGGCCAATGTGCGACTGATGCCTTCGACCTGCGCAAGATCATCAATACCAGCCGAAACAAGCCCGCGCAAGCCCCCGAAACGCGCCAGCAGTCGCTGCCGCCGCCGTGCGCCTATTCCCGGAATATTTTCCAGCGGAGACTGTGAACGCGCCTTGCCACGGCGCGCGCGATGGCCTTCGATGGCAAAACGGTGCGCCTCGTCGCGTATCTGCTGGATCAGGTGCAAACCGGCATGTTCCTTGGGCAGCCGCAACGGCTGATCGCGCCCGGGTATCAGCAACTGTTCCAACCCGGGTTTGCGTTCCTCTCCTTTTGCGACCGCGACCAGCGCCACATCATTCAATCCCAATTCGCCGAACACCTCGCAAGCGACACCCAGTTGCCCCTTGCCGCCATCAATCAGGACCAGATCGGGAATCTTGCCTTCTCCGGCGACGATTTTACGGTATCGACGTGTCAGCACTTCACGCATTGCGCCGTAATCGTCGCCTGCGACGGCAGTGGTAATGTTGAAACGCCGGTATTCACCATGCTGCATTTCGACCTTATCGTAGACCACGCATGATGCCACGGTCGCCTCGCCCATGGTGTGGCTGATGTCAAAACATTCAATGCGTTGCGCCGAATCAGGCAGTTCCAGCGCACGATGGAGCGCCACCAGGCGCGTTTCCTGTGTCGCCCGCAGCGTCATCGTCTGCTCGGCACCGAAGCGTGCGTTTTTCCCGGCCATTTCGAGCCAGACCTTGCGCGCTCCCGCCGGATTGACCGAGATCTGCACCCGGCGTCCCGCCTGCTGCGACAGCATTTGCACCAGCGCAGCCACCGAAACTTTGGCGCCTACGACCAACTGGGGTGGAATGGCGTGCTGCAAATAGTGCTGGCTGATAAAGGCCTCCAACACCTGGCCGGCATCGGTATCCTCGGCATTGCGCGGATAAAAGTTTTTGTCACCCAGATGGCGACCGCCACGAACCATGACCAGATTAACGCAGGTGATACCGGCGACGTGTTCGCAGGCGATGATGTCGGTATCGCTCCCTGATTCGTCGCTGACGAACTGCTTTTCCCTGATTTTACCGAGCGCCGCGATCTGGTCGCGGTAGAGCGCCGCTGCCTCATACTCAGTGTCGGCGGCAGCGCGCTCCATGCGCTCGATCAGGCGCTCGACCACTTCGTCTTCCTTACCGGTCAGAAACATCTCGGCGCTGTGTACATCGTCCGCATAATCGGTCGCGCTGATCCCGGCTACGCAGGGCGCCGAGCAACGCCGTATCTGGTGCAGCAGGCACGGCCGGGAGCGGTTGGTGAAAACCGTATCCTCGCAAGTGCGGATGCGAAACACCTTTTGCAACAGTTGTATGCTGTTGCGCACCGCGCCGGAATCGGGGAATGGACCAAAATAACGGTGCTTGCGGTCGAGGCTGCCACGGTGAAACCCGAGGCGTGGAAACGAGTGCGCGGACAGCACGAGATATGGATACGTTTTATCGTCTCTAAACAGTATGTTATAGCGAGGACTTAATGTTTTAATCAAATTGTTTTCGAGGAGCAATGCCTCTGCTTCCGAGCGCGTGACGGTGGTCTCTACCAAAGCCACTTGGGACATCATCAGCCGGATGCGGGGCGACATGCCGCCGGGCTTCTGGAAATAAGAGGCCACGCGTTTTTTGAGGTCCAGCGCCTTGCCCACGTACAACACGTCCCCTGCAGCATTCAGCATGCGGTAGACCCCGGGCACGTGTGACAGGCGTGCCGGAACCAGGGACGGGTCTGAACTGGCGGCCACTACGGTCTCAGTTTGTGCTTCGGGGGCGGGCATGGCTCTTCGTCAGCGGGTATTCAGGTCACGAACAATGACCTCGAATACCTGCCGGAACATCTCCGTGGTCAATCGTTTGGTCTGGGTATTGTAGCGGCTGCAGTGATAACTGTCGTAGAGGGTGCGTCCATCAGGCAAGTCGTGGCGTGCGCCGTGGGCAAACGTGCGGGCACCGGGACGCAGATCTCGCGCCATCAACACCGCGCGGTGCGCAATGCCGCCCAGTGCCAGGATCGCCGCGCCGCCCGGCAAGTCGTCGATCTCATGGCGCAGATAGGTGTTGCAGCACTTGATCTCATCGGTCGTGGGTTTGTTCTCGGGCGGCAGGCACTTGACGGCATTGGTGATGCGGCAGGAGACGAGCTTCAGACCGTCATCACGGCTCACCGCCACGGCCTGGCTGGCAAAATCAAAGCGGTGCAGTGTCTCATAGAGCAGGACACCGGCGTAGTCTCCGGTAAACGGCCGCCCGGTGCGGTTGGCGCCATGCATACCCGGCGCCAGTCCCACGATCAGCAGACGCGGCCGCGCCACGCCAAATGGCGCCACCGGTTTCGCATGGTAATCAGGAAATTCGGCTCGCACCTGATCGAGATGGGTCGCCAGACGGCTGCACTGCCGGCAGTCCGTCGAAAAACCGGTCTTGGCTGCGCTCACGGGTGCGACGGCGGCTGACGCGGCCAGAGCCGGACAACCTGGGATTGGACGGCAATCTCCGGCTGCAGAGTCACGTGATCGATACCAAACCGGTCGCGCAGCACAGTGCGCGCCGCAGTCAGAATAGTTGCCCAGCCCGCCAGATCCTCAACGTCGAGATGCGCCGACAGCGCCAAACTCTCCGGCGTGATGCCCCATACGTGCAGGTCGTGCACCGAAGCCACGCCCGGGACTTCGGCCAGCGCCTTGCCGATTTGCGCCAGGTCAACCGAAGCCGGCACCCCTTCCATCAGCACATGCAGGGTATCGCGCAGCAGCCGCAGTGTGCTGACCAGTATCAGGGCGGCAATGAACAGTGACAGGATGGGATCGATCAGCAGCCAGCCCGTGGCATAGATCACCGCACCCGCGATCAGCGCGGCAACGGAACTGACCAGATCGCCCATGACGTGCAGCAGCGCCGCGCGCGCATTCAGGTTGCGTTCACCACGGCTCAGAATAAAAGCCACCACGATGTTGACCACGAGCCCGACAAAAGCGATCAGGATCACCCCACCGGCAATCACCGGTTGCGGCGCGAGCAGCCGCTGCACCGCTTCCACGACCAGCATGACGATGATGCCGAGCATGATCAGGCAGTTGATCATGGCGCCTATGACTTCGGCGCGCGCCCAGCCATAGGAATGGCGCAGGCTCGCCGGCCGCCGCGCGAGCCAGGCGGCAATGGCGGCAAACCCCAGCGCGATCGAGTCCGAGAACATGTGCCCGGCATCGCTGACCAGGGCCAGCGATCCCGACCACAGCCCACCGAACAGTTCCACCAGGGCATATGCGAAGGTGACCAGCAATGCGATGATGAAAGCCGGCCGGCGCCGGCCGGCGGGTGGATGATGGTGAGTGTGCGAGTGTGTGGACATGCCCTAGCTACTGAGGGGAAGATCCCCGCTCTTGAAGCCGATGCCGGCGATGGCGTGCAGCGACTTCATGTAGAGCTCGTCCTCCCGCAGCCTGACCATGTTTTCGGCGTACTTTCTGCCATGCATGCGCGCCAGCCGCGCCAGGCTGACCGCGGGCATGGCGAAATTCAGGCCGGCGAGCAATTCATCGGCGGCGGCCGGATTGTTGCACACCAGCACCATGTCACAGCCCGCGACCAGGGCAGCGCGAGCCCGATCCATCACGCCACCGGCCACGCGCGCGCCCTCCATGCTCAAATCATCACTGAAGATCACGCCGTCGAACCCGAGTTGCTGGCGCAGAATGGATTTGAGCCACACTTGCGAAAATCCCGCAGGCTGGGCGTCGACCTGCGGATAAATGACATGCGCGGGCATGATGCCGCCCATGCCGGAATCGATGAGACGCCGAAACGGCACCAGATCGCAGGCCTCGATCTCGTCATAAGGACGTTCATCGACAGGCACCTCGAGGTGGGAATCGGCGCGCACGTGGCCGTGCCCCGGGAAATGCTTGCCGACTGAACTCATGCCGCCGTAGCGGAATCCCTGCACCAGTGCGCGCGCAAGATCGGTGATGGCCGCGGGATCGGTGTGAAAGGCGCGGTCGCCGATGACGCTGCTGTTGCCGTAATCAACGTCGAGCACCGGCGCAAAACTCAAATCGATACCGTACGCGCGCAATTCGGTGGCCAGAACGAAGCCGACGTCCTGCGCCAGTTGCCGTGCGTACTGCGGATTGGCATCCCACGCCTGACCCAGTTCGCGCATCGGTGGTATGGCCGTAAAACCATCGCGAAAACGCTGCACGCGCCCGCCTTCGTGATCGACTGCGATAATCAATGGCGGACTGCGCAGCGCATGGATCTCGGCGGTCAGGCGGCCCAGCTGTTCCGGCGACGAAAAATTGCGCGTGAATAGAATGACGCCTCCCACCAGCGGATGCTGCAGGCGGCGCCGGTCGTCCGCATCCAGTTCCGTGCCAGCGACATCCAGCATGACAGGACCAAGTGGTAACATGTTGTTTATTATCACTTTTCCAAAATTACGCAAGTGCAGGCCAAACTTTTCTCGTCGCTGATCGTCAGGTGGTGGGCGATGATACCGCGGTCTTTTATCATCTCGCTCAACCTGGTGTGAAATTCGAATCCGGGTTTGCCGGCGCGATTCTGCACCACGCTGATGCATTGCAGGGTCACTGGATAGCGAAATCCGGTGCCCATCGCTTTGGAGAATGCCTCTTTGGCGGAGAAGCGGTTCGCCAGAAACAATATCGGGCGCACCGTCTTCAGGTAGCCCGGCCACTCGAGCGGCGTCAGCACGCGACGGGCGAAACGCTCGCCGTATTTTGCCAGCAGGCGCTCGACACGCTGCGGTTCGATGACGTCGATGCCTATGCCGTAGATCACGATGCTTTCCCTGGTGTCGCCGACGCAATTGCGGCAAGATAACCGCGCACGGCGGCAGCAAGGCCGGATTCGAGTGCGTCGGCGATCAGCGCATGCCCGATCGACACCTCCAGCACGCCGGGCACGGCTGATAGAAATCGCGGCAGATTGCGCTGATTAAGATCGTGCCCGGCATTGATGCCCAGGCCCGCCTGTTGCGCCGAGCGCGCCGCCATCGTGTAGCGCGCCAGCACCGCGCCTTCATCAGCAGTGCCGAAAGCCTGCGCATAGGGTTCGGTATACAGTTCGACGCGGTCGGCTCCCACCTCTCGTGCCGCCGCCATGGCATCGGCCACAGGATCCATGAACAGACTGACGCGTATGCCAAGCGCCTTGAGTCCGGCGATGATGGGCGCAAGTCGTGGCCCGTCGCGTTTGAGATCCCAGCCATGATCGGAGGTGAACGCGCCCGGATCGTCGGGCACCAGCGTGCATTGCTGCGGGCGGATCTCTCGCACCAGCGCGAGCACCTCGTGAAACGGATTGCCCTCGATGTTGAACTCGGCCGCGCGCCGGTCTTTCAGCAAGCCGGCAAGCTCACGGACATCTCCGGTGCGAATATGGCGGCCATCGGGTCGCGGATGGACCGTGATGCCGTGCGCGCCGGCATCGAGTGCAAGGGTCGCTGCGCGCAGCACGCCGGGAATGCCCAGCGTGCGCGAATTCCGCAGCAGGGCCACCTTGTTGAGATTGACGCTGAGCCGGGTCATGCGATCCTGCGCCCCGCCGGTTGCGGGATGCTCATAACTGCTGCAGATCGCGCAGCAACGAACGCGTGTGCAGGACCTGATTACCGAGGTAATGGTTGATCAGCATGCGCATCAGGGCCTTGCTTTGTTGTTGCGTGACATTGCGGGTGTACACATCCGATTGCATATCGATCAGGGTTTGACCCGATAATTCTACCTCGTTTCGCCGTGTGGCACCGTTGCACGCAACCGGTCCGCGCTCTATGACATAAACATAGCTGCGTTCGGCGGCAACCGGCTGGCCGCTGTCGATATCCCGGTCGAGCGTCAGCGCATAACCCAGCTCGCGCAACAGGTTTTTTTCGAAGCGGCGCAGGATCTCGGCATGACTGCCGTTACCCGTCAGTGCGGTGAGCGTTTCCTGGTAAGTCGTGAACAGGCGATCGTGAGGATCATCCCGCGGCAGCAGCTTGAGCAGCAGCTCGTTGAGGTAAAATCCGCAGATCAGCGACAGGCCTTTGAGCGGCAGATATCCGCCCTGCCATTCCGCTTTGTGCAGGGTGCGCAGCTCGCTCTTGCCCGACCAGCCGATCAGCAGCGGCTGGAACGCCAGCAGCACGCCGCGCAGCGCCGATTTCGGCCGACGCGCGCCGCGCGCCACCAGTGCCACACGGCCGAAGTCGCGGGTAAACGTTTCGATCACCAGGCTGGTTTCCCGGAACGGGTAGTGGTGCAACACGAACGCCGGTTGCGCATCCTGGCTGACTTTGTTCAGCAGCGTATTCATAACCCACTGATCAACCGCAAGGCCGCCAAAGGGATTAACAGTAATCATGAAATATTGCTGCAGGATGTGTGATGGACAATCGATAAATGGCGATCGAGTTATTCCTTGCCTGAAAATTTTTACCTCTTCTTGGCGGCCTTGGCGGTTAAATTACAGCCTTTCACTCGATTCCGATACGCCTGAGCGTCGCCTCGCTGTCCGCCCAGCCGCTCTTGACCTTGACCCAGACCTCGAGATAAACCTTGCTGCCGAACAATTTTTCCATGTCCCGTCGCGCCTGGGAGGCAATCAATTTCAGCTTCTCTCCGCCTTTGCCTATCACTATTGATTTCTGGCTGGCCTTGTCGACGATGATGGAAACGTAAATGCGCCTCAGGGTGCCCACTGTCTCGAAACGCTCGATCTCAACGGCCGTTGCATAAGGCAGTTCCTCTCCCAGCAGGCGGAACAGCTTTTCTCTAACCAGCTCGGTGGCCATGAAACGCTCACTCGACGTGGTGATCTCGTCAGCTTCGTATAATGGCGGCGCTTCCGGCAGCAACGGCACCACTGCCTTCAGCAGTTCGTCCAGACGTTCGCCTTTTTGCGCTGCCACGGGAACGATGGCCTTGAGCGAAAATCGCTGATCGAGATCTGCTATGAATGGCAGCATCGCGTTTTTGTCCGCCAGCCGGTCAACCTTGTTGACCGCCAGCACCACCGGCACGCTGTCCGGCAGCTGGCGCTGCAGCACCGTATCGAGCTCGTTGAATTTCAACGCCTCGATCACCCACAGCACGACGTCGACTTGCTGCAGGCTCTGGGTCACGCTGCGGTTCATGATGCGCGTCAGCGCGCTGCGCTGTTGGGTCTGGAATCCGGGGGTATCTACAAAGACCAGCTGGGCATCGTCGCGCGTGAGTATGCCCGTGATGCGCTGACGCGTGGTTTGCGGCTTGCGGGAGGTGATGCTGATTTTCTGGCCGATCAGCTGGTTGAGCAACGTCGACTTGCCGACGTTCGGGCGGCCAACGATGGCGACATACCCTGCGCGATGCACGGGTGCGCTCATCCGCCGGCCGCCAGTCCATAGGCCTGCCGCGCGGCGTTCTGCTCCGCATTGCGCCGGGTTGAGCCCTGCCCCCGCGACCTGACATCAAGCTCGGCGATTACGCATTCCACCTCGAATGACTGCTCGTGCGCTTCGCCACGCACTGCGACCACCGAGTACTGGGGCAGCGGGATATGGCGCCCCTGCAAATACTCCTGCAGCAGCGTTTTGGGATCTTTTCCCGTGGTGCTGGGATCGATGGTTTCGAGTGCCGACGAAAAAAGCGTGCGAACCACGCCATGCGCGCACTCGAAACCGGCATCGATGAATGCCGCCCCGATCACCGCCTCCAGCGCATCTGCGAGCATCGAAGGACGCCGGGCGCCGCCGCTTTTTATCTCCCCCTCGCCCAGCAGCATGAGTTCACCAAACCGAAAATTCTGGGCGATGACAGACAATGAAGGCTGGCTGACCAGGCTCGCACGCAACCGGGACAGCTCGCCTTCGCTCAGATTCGGGAACTTGCGATATAACTCCAGCGCAACCGTGCAGTTCACGACACTGTCACCGAGGAACTCCAGGCGTTCATTGTTCTCGGCGCTATAGCTGCGATGTGTCAACGCCCGTTGCAGCAGAGCGGGATCCCTGAAACGATGACCGATGGAGATGCTGAAACCCTCGAGGTTCATCCTTTGCCTCGCGGGAACTGCGCTGCCGGGCTTATTTGGCGGAAGACGGGAAAAAATCCATGCAGGCGCTGATATTTCCGAACAGCGGCACGCGCACCGAATAGGCGGCGCTGATCACCACACCATCACCATCCTTCTCGATTTCCAGATCCTTCCTGGTAACGGTTGTGATGTTCTCGATGACCGCACGGTTGTAGAAAGCCATTTCAATTTCCCCTCGATTTCCGGTTTTCATGGCGGGATCATTGGCTATGGCCCTGAATTGCTGACGGATCGAAAAGTATTCGAAATACGCGGGTCCGATCTTGAACCCGAGCAATAAAACGAACACAAGAACCACCGACCAGAACAACAAACCCGTCAGACTTACACCTTTTTGCTTGTGCATGATCATCCTCTCATTTGATCGATCGACCGATTCTCCTGAATTCGTCGAAATTCCACCAGATCAGGAACGCCTTGCCCACAATATTTGCCTCGGGCACGAATCCCCAGTAGCGGCTGTCGCTGCTGCTGTCACGGTTGTCTCCCATCATGAAATAATGCCCGGGCGGAACCGTGCACTTGAAACCGGCCTCATTGTAGGCACAATTTTCCCTGAAAGGGAACATGCGCACTCCGCTCAAATGCACCGGCGGAACTTCCTGCTGTTCCAGTATCGAATGCTCGTGCCCGCCAAGGTCTTCCAAAAAATGTCGCGCGGAAACAAAGTTCAGCCCCGTCTCGACGTAATTATACTCACCATCAGGCGTGGTTTTAACGTCCTGCCCGTTGATCCGCAACCGCTTGCCACGGTACTCGATCCTGTCACCCGGCACCCCGACCACCCGCTTGATGTAATCGAGCGACGGATTCTCCGGGTAGCGGAACACCATGACTTCACCGCGCCGGGGCTGGTTGATGTCCACCACCTTGACATTGATGACCGGAAGCCGGATGCCATACGTAAATTTATTCACCAGTATGAAATCGCCGACCAACAGCGTCGGAAGCATCGAACCCGAGGGTATCTTGAACGGCTCGACCAGAAAAGACCGCAGCATGAAAACGATCAGGATCACCGGGAAAAAACTTTTGGGATACTCGATCCACCACGGCTCCGGCTGGTCCTTGGCGCGCGATCGGCTCAGCACCAGGTGGTCCAGCAGCCAGACGGCTCCGGTGAACACCAGCAGCAGAAACATCACAAGCGCAAAATTCATTATTTCTCCACCTGAAGAATTGCCAGAAATGCCTCTTGCGGAATTTCCACATTGCCCACCTGTTTCATGCGTTTTTTCCCGGCCTTTTGCTTTTCCAGCAATTTTTTCTTGCGCGTGATGTCACCGCCGTAACACTTGGCCAGGACGTTCTTGCGCAGCGCTTTCACCGTTTCGCGCGCGATGATCTGCGCGCCGATTGCTGATTGCACGGCGATATCGAACATCTGTCTCGGTATGAGCTGGCGCATCCGCACGGCGAGATCCCGGCCGCGATACTGGGCACTGGCGCGGTGCACGATCAGGGACAGTGCATCAATACGATCACCGTTGATCATGATGTCGAGCTTGACCAGATCGGCTGCACGGTACTCGAGGAATTCGTAATCGAGCGACGCGTAGCCGCGCGAAACCGATTTCAGTTTGTCGAAAAAATCCATCACCACTTCATTAAGCGGCAGCTCGTAAGTCAGCATCACCTGCCTGCCCAGGTATTGGATATTGCGCTGGACGCCGCGTTTCTGAATGCACAGGGTTATCACCGTGCCCACATACTCCTGCGGCACCAGGATCTGTGCCGTAATGAGAGGTTCGCGTATCTCTTCTACTTTTGACGCGTCCGGCAGTTTCGAGGGATTCTCGATCTCGATCACCGATCCGTCCCGTAGCAGCACCTGATATACCACCGTCGGCGCGGTGGTAATGAGATTCATGTTGTATTCGCGCTCGAGCCGTTCCTGCACGATGTCCATGTGCAGCAGACCGAGAAAACCGCAGCGGAAGCCGAAGCCCAGCGCCTGCGAGAGACTTCCGGTTCGTAGCGCAGCGAGGCATCGTTCAGATGCAGTTTCTCCAGTGCGTCGCGCAGTGCATCGTATTCGTTCGATTCCACCGGATACAGGCCGGCAAATACCTGCGGCTTGATTTCCTTGAAGCCCGGCAGCGCCTCCGCAGCGGGCCGCCGACTCCAGCGTCACCGTATCGCCAACCTTGGCCGCCTTCAGTTCCTTGATGCCGGCGATCACGAAGCCCACCTCGCCCGCCGAAGCGCTTCGCGCGTCAACGATTTCGGCGTGAACACGCCGACCTGTTCGCACAGGAAACGTGGAGCCGGTGGCCATCAGCATGCGGTTTGTCCTTGGCACGCACCATCGATCACGCGCACCAGCATCACCACGCCGACATAGCTGTCGAACCACGAATCGATGATCAGCGCTTTCAGCGGCGCCTCCGGGTCGCCCTCCACAGGCGGAGGCATGCGGGCATCACGGCCTCCAGAATATCAGCCACCCCATCGCCGGTCTTTTGGCCGAACACAAGATGGCATCCGTGGCGGGAATGCCGATCACATCCTCGATTTCGCTGAGCACACGTCAGGATCGGCGGCGGCAGGTCGATCTTGTTCAGCACCGGAATCACTTCGACGCCCTGCTCGAGCGCGGTGTAGCAATTGGCCACGGTCTGCGCTTCCACGCCCTGCGAGGCATCGACCACCAGCAGCGCGCCTTCGCAGGCCGACAGCGAACGCGATGACTTCGTAGGAGAAATCGACGTGGCCGGGAGTGTCGATCAGATTGAGGTTGTAGGTTTGCCCATCGCGCGCACGATACTCGAGCGCGGCCGTCTGCGCCTTGATGGTAATGCCGCGCTCGCGCTCCAGATCCATCGAGTCGAGCACCTGGGCCCCCATTTCCCGGTCGGACAGGCCACCGCACGATTGGATGATGCGATCAGCCAGTGTCGACTTGCCGTGATCGATATGGGCAATGATGGAAAAATTGCGGATATGCTGCATGGTCTTTAGACTTGTATCACTCGCGTCATCGGATATCATTAAACACCGCAACATACTGTTTTAGTATAATATATATGTATCATTTCGTATCAAGCCGACTCACACCATCTCAAAATTTTGAGGGTAGAGAATGCAGGCCATCAAAACCTCCCCGAAAACTCTACCCTCATTTTGCCGCTAGGCTTCGCAACTGCAAAGCGCTCCACCATACGTCACTGCCGGATTCCTAGGGAGGATTACCCATGCTCACAAACACCGAAGTGGCACAGGCCAAGAAGAGCGCGAAGGCATGCAGCTCACTGACAATGCAGGATTATACCTTGAGGTGACCCCCTCTGGCAGGAAACACTGACGCTACCGCTTCCAATTGCACGGCAAGGAAAGCCTGTTCTGGCTTCCACGTCGTCGCCGCTCCGAATCAGCCGTGCCTTGGCTTGCCCCGAACGACTACCGATATGGTCTCACCCGATCGGGTCCGTCGGAAGAACCACGTGATCGCGCGACAGCGAGGCGATGTCGCAGACGCCCATGACGCCCATTGTCCGTTTGATCTCGGTCTGGAGAATTTCCAGCGCCCGGCTGGCGCCGGGCTCACCCGCCGCCGCGACGCCGTACAGGGTGGCACGTCCGATGATCACGGCGTCGGCGCCCAGCGCCAGTCCCTTGAGGATGTCCGAGCCGCGCCGGAAGCCGGAATCGACGATCACGGTCATCTTGTCACCCACCTCGCGCAAGATCGACGGCAGCACGTCGATCGGTGCGAGTGCCGTGTCCGAGGCGATCCCGCCATGGTTGGAGACGATCACGCCGTCGACGCTCAGTTCGGCGCATTTCGCCGCGTCGTCGGCGTGGAGGATGCCCTTCACGATCAGGGTCCGGGGCCACATGTCCCTGATCCGCTTCAAAAACTCCCAGTCCAGCGTGTCGTTCTTGAACAGGAAATTGCGCATGCCGGCCGCCGACAGGCCCTTGGGCATGTCGATATTGGCATAGCGGGGAAAATGGCCCTCGGCCAGCACGTAACGCCCCATGGTCCCGAACAGCCAGCGCGGGTGCGTGGCCAGGTCGTAGATGGTCCGCAGTGTTGGGCGCACGGGGGAAGGTGGCGCCGTTGCGGATATCGAAGTCGCGGTTGTAGGGAATGGTTGAATCGACCGTCAGCACCAGCGCCTCGCATCCGGCCGCCTCGGCACGCGGTACTGCCTTGAGCGAGGCCTCCATGTCGCGCCAGACATACAGGTGATACCACTGGCGCCCGCCGCCCCGCTCCATGATCTGCTCGAGCGGCGTGTTGGCGGTGCTGGCCAGGGTGAAGGGAATGCCGGCCTTCGCGGCGGCCTTCGCCAGCTCGGTCTCGGCGCAGTACCAGGAACCCGGCCGGCCCGGTCAGGCCGATCACCACGGGCATATTGACGGGCTTGCCGAACAGTTCCGATTTCGTGTGCCGTCCCGACGTGTCGTTGAGGACGCGCGAGCGCAGCTTGATCCGTTCCAGCGCCGTGCGGTTGTTGCGCAGGGCCACATCGTCTTCCGAGCCCCGGTCGATATAGTCGAACAGCCCCTTGGTCAGCCGGCGTTTCGCCATCTGGCGGAGGTCTTCGATGTTCAGGGCTTTACGCGATAAGTCGGTCATCTTTTCCTCAAAAATATACGCCGTGTATGCCGCCGGGTGCGCGGGGCGTATGTCTCGATTTCGTAGTTAACCGCAACCATCCAGTCGGCTTCGGGCCGTTGACGTCGGACGGCGCGCTGGTGGCGCCGGTTGAATCCGACCGCGAGCCATCAGACCTTTGGCCGTGGTGAGGTCAAAGGCCCTTTTGGCGTTAACTAGTACCAGCGACAACGGCTTCTCACAGAAAATGGCTTACCCGCATCAATGGCCTGGCTGACGTGGTGTCGCGATGAGCACCACCTCGATTTCACGGCCGACGAGCATCTCATCAAGACTATTATGTTCAGGTGATGATGTTAAGTTCACGGATCGGGTATTTCTGCAGGTTCTCTGCACCCTGATCGGTAACGAGGCACACGTCGCCAAGCCAAACGCCCATCGTTTCGTCGTGCTTGACCGGCCAGCCCGTAACACTCAAACAGGTGTTCTTCTGGAAGACAAAGTCGGATTCGGTGACGGAATCGCCGGTGGCGCGGATATCCGGCGCCTCGTTCCACGCCGACCAGCCGGAAATACTGGTCTTTGCACGAAAGCCGGCCTTCTGGATGTCGTCGAGGCACAGCGGGATCAAATCCTTTGCCTGCACGCCAGGTCGGATCGCAGCGTGCAGGTTGTGGCTCGTCGACACCGCCAGCTCGAACATTTTCTCATATTCGGGCGTGGGGTCTCCCATGAAGAACGTGCCCCAGATCTTGCCGTAATAGCCGCCGATTCCGGCCGCGACTTCGGTCATCACGACATCGCCCATCTCGATCGGCGTCGTAAGCGGATAGAAGTGCGGGTAGTCCATGTCCGGGTTGCTCATCGGCGTGCGGCCGACATGATGCAACGTCAGACGCCCGCCGAGTTCGAGTGCCGTGCGCGCCATGATGCTGTAAAGATCGCAAGGCCGGACGCCCGGGCGGGCGGCATTGACCATGACGTCGTAGACGGCGTCGGTAATTGCGGCCGACCTGCGCATGCGGTCGATCTCTTCTTCGCTCTTGACCAGCTTCAGGTTCTCGTACCAGCGGGTGACGACCTCGAACTCCGTGTTCGGCAAGGACTCGGTGATGCTGACATGCGCTTCATGCGGCAGATTGAGGTTGAGCCAGCTCGACTCGCCTACGATGCCGACGCGCTTATTCTCGAGACCCAGTTCCTTCAGCCGCTCGATCACCGGACCGGTGTTCGCCAGCATACCACCGGTCTGCTTGAACAGCGATCCCGCGCCACGGACGTCCTTGATGACGGAGTTGTCGCGAATGTTCTTAATGTGGCTCGGCGTCATCACGAACATCGTGGGCTTTTCATTCAGCGGGAACACCACATAGGTCTGGCTCCACGACGGAACACTGGTGAGATAGACGATATTGGGCTGTCCGGGTTCCTGCCCCATGCCGCGGCTGATGCCGTAGACCAGAAGGCAGTCGAAGCCCTTCTCTGCCATGCCCTTGCGCACCAGATTGTATCGCCTCCTGATACTCTTCCGATGAAAACCAGGGCCAGAAAAAATTGGGGCATTCCATAAAACAATTCTCCTTGTAGCTAGTTTCAAAAAATTCCGCTTCCATACCCGGCCATCAGGCGGGAAGCGGGCTGTCGCTGTCATCCAGTCTTGTTGCGATTTCCTCAAGCGGGTAGGGCATGCTGCGCGATGCGATCCCAGGCCTTGCAGGCCGGGCACGACGACTTCGCACTTTCCGTCGGCCTTCCAGCAACGCGTGTGGAATCGGCATCCTGACGGCGGATTGCGCGGACTGGGGACTTCGCCGGCGAGAATAATCGGCGCAGCGCGATCGCTGTCGAACCGGGGTTTCGGCACGGACGATATCAGGGCCTTGGTGTAGGGATGTCGGGGCGACGCGAAAAGTTCCGACGTCTCGCCGACCTCGACAATGACGCCCAGATACATGACTGCGACGCGCTGGGCCAGCAGTCGCAGCACGGCGAGGTCGTGCGAAATCACCAACATGCTGATGCCGATCTTCTCCTGCAGGTCCCTCAACAATTGAAGGATCTGGGCTTGGATCGACACGTCGAGCGCCGCGGTTGGCTCGTCCAGTATCAGGAGTTGCGGATGCGATATCAGCGCCCGCGCAATCGCGATCCGTTGACGCTGGCCACCGGAAAACGCGTGCGGGTACCGTTGCATATGCTCGGGCGTCAGTCCGACGAGTTCGAGCGTCTCGGCCACCCGGTCGCGGATTGCGCTCTTCGAATGTTTATTCTGGATGACCAGCGGCTCGCCGACGATTGTACCAATGCGATGGCGTGGATTGAGCGAACCAAAGGGGTTCTGAAAGACAATCTGCATCATCGACGCGTCGACGGCCTGCCGGTGCGCGTCTTCGCCAGCAATGCGGCGTCCACCGACAGAGATCGTTCCGGAAGTCGGCGAATTGATGCCGATGATCGTTCTGGCCAGCGTCGACTTGCCGCAACCGGACTCGCCCACAAGCCCGACGATCTCGCCCTGTTCAACGTCGATGTCGATGCCATCGACCACCTTTCCACATACCCGCTTAATCGTCTCAGCAGCGGGGTATAAACGGGAAAATACGTGGCCAGCCCGCGAACCTCGAGAATCCTGGTCATGACGCGCCGCCACCCGCCTCGGCGGTGTTTTCCGGCATCAGAATCGCACCATCGCTGATCTCAGCAGAGAAGTGGCATGCTGATACATGGGATAGCGAGACCGGCGCCAGCGCTGGGGCGGCCGTGTGACAGTCCTCGCGCCCGCGATAGAGATCGCACCGCGGGTGGAACGGGCAGCCCGTCGGGCGCGCCAGCGGATCGGGCGGCGTACCGCGAATGCCTCTGGTAAACTGGCCAATCGTCGTCTGAAGCGAGGGCATGCTCGCCAGCAGTCCGATCGTATAGGGATGCCGCGGACGGAGGAATACTTCTTCGACCGGACCGGTCTCGACGATCCGGCCGGCGTACATTACAGCAATCCGGTCGGCGACCTGGCCGACAAGCCCGAGGTTGTGCGTGATCATGATCAGACTGGCGTTCGTCTTTTCTCTCGCGTCTTTCAGCACCTTCATCACCTGGGCCTGAACGGTTACGTCGAGCGCCGTCGTCGGCTCGTCACCGATCAGCAGTTTGGGGGCATTGGCGACTGCCATGGCAATGCCGACGCGCTGGGCCATCCCGCCCGACAGTTCAAACGGATAGTTTTCGAGCAGATTTTCCGGGCTCGGCACACTCACTCCTTCAACAGGTCAACGGCCTGCTCTCTCACCGTTCGCCGCGACGCCGTCGCGCGGCGGTCGACACCGATCGCCTCAGCAAGCAGGCGTCCGATCTTGAAGACCGGGTTGAGGGAGGCAACTGGCTCCTGGAACACCATGCCAATCTCGCGTCCAAGCAGCGACCGGACGGCACGTGGCTTCATGGCGAACAAATCTTTGCCCTGAAAAGCGGCTCGCCCACGCACGATGCGCGCCCGGGGATCGGCGAGCAGGCCGAGAATGGCCTGTATCGAAATGGTCTTGCCGGAGCCTGACCCACCGACAATACCGAGAACTTCGCCGGCGTCGACATGGTAGGTGACGCCGTCGACGGCGCGTACCACGCCGCGTTCAGTGACGAATTCGACGACCAGGTCTTCGACTAACAGCAAGGGTGTATCGCCGGGAGCGGGGGCGTCGGATCGGTTCTTGACGGGTGTAGGCAGCAACTCGGTCAAGCTCGCACCTGCGGATCGAACAGGTCGCGCAGCCAATCGCCAACCAGGTTTAGGCCGAGGACTGTTATCATGATCGCGAAGCCCGGGATCGCCGACAGCCACCAGGCCGTGTAAATGTAGTTCTGCCCCTGACGGATCATCGACCCCCAGCTTGCTGTGGGCGGCTGGATGCCCAGCCCTACAAAGCTCAGCGCGCTTTCGGCCAGCACAAGCTGGCCCAGTTCAAGGGTGCCAACGATGGCGAGTGACCCCACGACATTCGGTAGAATGTGGAACCCGATCAGGCGGCTTGTGCCGACGCCAAGCACCTTCGCTGCGATCACATATTCGCGCGTCTTGGTTCCCATGACCTCCGCGCGCAGCAAGCGCGCATAGACAGGCCATGTTGCCAGTCCCAGCGCGAGGACGGTGTTCTGGAAGCCGACGCCGAGAACGCTGGCGATGACCATCGCAAAAATCAGGTTCGGAACGCTCAGCTGGGCGTCGACCAGCCGCATCACCAGGCTGTCGCGCCAACCGCCGCTGTAGCCGGCGTATACCCCCAGCGACACGCCAATCCCGCCGCCCAGCAACAGCGCT
The DNA here is from genome assembly GCA_942492335.1 of uncultured beta proteobacterium. Classification (GTDB taxonomy): domain Bacteria; phylum Pseudomonadota; class Gammaproteobacteria; order Burkholderiales; family SG8-41; genus CAKKQX01. The sequence continues at coordinate 31,376 of CALOEN010000003.1, forward strand.
GAAATGACGACGCCAAGCGATGCCTGTGCGCCAACGGCAAGGCGAGCGGCCGTGTCGCGGCCCAGCCCGTCCGTGCCCAGAAGGTGCAACCCGCCCGAACTGGACGAGAACGGGGGCAGCAAGCGCCTGTCGAGATGGGGCATGTTCGGGTCGTGCCCGATTAACGCCGGACCGAGCGCGGCCATGAAAATCACGAGCGCAAGCAATACCAGCGCGACCAGACTCAGGCCGTGCTTCCGCAGCATCGCGGCACGCGCATACGCCCGTGCTTCGCGCGCCTGCGTGCCCGGCGCAGCAGCCAGCGCTCCGTCGATGACGTGAACCTTCGCCGACATGGTCAAGCGACCCTCATTCGGGGATCGAGCACACCGTAAAGAATGTCCACAACGAAGTTGAGAAACAGGATCATCGACGCGACGACCGCAACGAAAGCCAAAACCACGTTGAAGTCGAGGAACAGCATTGCATCGATCGCGAGTCGGCCGATTCCGGGATACGCAAACACCTGCTCAAGCACGACCGTGCCCGACACGATATGACCGATCCTGATGGCAAGGACCGTGAGCACGGGGATCAGCGCGTTACGAAGGGCGTGGACGACAATGACCTTGCTTTCGACGATACCTTTTGCCCGCGCCGCCGTGATGTAGGGCTCGACCAGCACATCAAGAAGACTGGACCGCACCAGTCGCATCGTCAGCGGTATTGCGTAGACAGACAGGGTAAACGCCGGAAGCACGAGCTGTTGCCAGGTGCCGTAGCCGCCGGAGGGCAGCAATTTCAGTTTCACCGCAAACAGGATGATCAGCAGCAAGCCGAGCCAGAAAACGGGCATGGACTGCCCGATCACGGCGAACACGCGAGAGATGTTGTCGATCTTCGAACCTGGCCGGATTGCCGACAGGATACCGATCGGCAGCGCGATGGTAATGGCGATAACCAGCGAAAGTGCGACCAGTTCAGGGGTGGCCGGCAACCGCTCGATCACCAGTTCGAAGGCCGACCCGCCGAAGCGAAACGATCTACCGAAATCACCGCTGACCACACCGCGCATGTAGTCGGCATACTGGACGACGAGGGGACGGTCCAAACCGAATTCCGCGCGGATCTTGATGACCTGCTCGGCGGTCGAGTTGTCGCTGAGCAGGCCCGCAACCGGGTCGCCGGCGAGCCGCATGAAGAAGAACACGCCTGTCACGACAATGAACAGAACAACGATCGACGCGAGCGCCCTCCGCAGGATGAATGCAGCCATGCGGCCCATTTACTGGTGCGCCTTTTCGATCAGCCGATGGGCAGAATTTTTCACGGTAGTCGTTCGAATGTTCGTCTCCTGGCGTCGGTGGTTGTCCGGCTCGAAAGTTTCAACAAAAACGCCGGCCCGCTCGAGATGCCCGGCGCTGTTGGAGCAAGCTTCAATCATCAAAAAACCCGCCGGTTTTCGTTGCGGCGCTTCTGCGACGCCTGACGGCAACCCGGCGCTGGAGGGATCATTTTTTTCAGAGGCGTCGTAAATCCACAACATGCCTGATGGGGTGAGGTTTTCCACTCGAGGGTTGGAGCGGATTCCGTATAGCGCGTGCTCGGTCCATAGCCCGGCCATACAGGCCACCTCGTAGCAATACTTCTGGATGTCGCGGTAAATGTTGTTCGCAGCCACCGGATCGACTTGCATCGTAGCCCCTGCCTTGTCCAGCATGGTTTGCAGCTTGTCGTCGCAGAAAAAGCCGGAAAAAACGGGATGGCCGTCACCTGCACAGCTGTAGACCGAAATCAGCGCGTTGCTGACGTGAAACGAGCCGCCACCGCTGTGCCCACCCAAACTGAGGTCGTAGGCCCTCTGCTTCGAAAGTCGACCATAATCGGCAGCGTTGACAAACCTGATCCGTACGTTCAGACCGATCGCCGCCAGTTGGGCAGCAATCGCCTGTGATGCCTCTTCGACTTTGTTGAAAGCGTTGAACACGACCATCTCCAGCAGGTTGCCAAAGCCGTTCGGATAGCCTGCCTCGGCCATCAGTTTTCGGGCGCGTTCAAGGTTGTACTTTCGTGCGGATCGAGCTTGTCGTTGTAGCCCACCTCGACCGGGACCGTGAGCGTCGGCAGCGGCGTGGCGTAGCCGAACAGCAGGTTTTTGATGATCGAATCGCGGTTGATCGCGGCGTTGACTGCCTGCCTGACTTTCATATTGTCGAACGGCGGCTTGTTCGCATTGAGCACGAGGCGCGTGCGCCGCACGCCGTCCTGGCTGATGATTTTCAGATTCGGCTGACGCTTGACTACCGCCACCTGGTCGATCGGAAACGCTGTGGCGATGTCGATCTCGCCCGCCATCAGCGCCGCAGTGCGGGCGGAGGCTTCGGAATCGGCCGGAACACGACGCGCTTGATCGCCGGCGCACCTCGCCAATGACCGGGAAACGCCTCCAGAACGACGCGTTCGTCTTTCACCCATTCTACGATTCGGTAGGGCCCGGTTCCGATAGCGGTTGCGACTGTCCGTCCCAGATCGGCTGCAGACTTTTGTGCTGCCACATCCGCTGAAAGGATCGGCGAGTAGAAGGGCGCGCCCTGCATCAGGAGCGGCGTTGGCTTCTTGAGCCGCAGAATCACCGTGTAGTCGTCAACGATCTTGACATGGTCGAGATAGCTGCTCCACAGCGCAGCCGTATTGCTCGTGTACTGTTTATCCCGGTATCGCTCGAGCGAATACGCGACATCCTTCGCCGTCATCACGGTGCCATTGTTGAAACGCACACCCTTGCGGAGTATCAGCGTCCACGCGAGACCATCGTCGCTTACGCTCCATTCGGTCGCGATTGCCGGTTCGCTCGATCCGTCGCGATTTCGGCTCGCCAGTGAATCGTAGACGTTGTCGAGAATGGGCACGTCAGCGCCGAATACGACAAACTGCCCCAAGTCGAGCGTTGTAAGATCGCAAGTTGTTCCAATCGTTACCGTGTTTCGGTCGGCTGCTTGCGCTGTGGTCGTCGGCACGCCCGGAATAGCAAGAAATGCGGTTAGAGCCACCACAGCTGCACAACGATTGAACTTCATTTCCCTGATCCCCCTTATCTGATTTCGGCTAATTCCGAACGATCATTATCAAAAAGACGCAGTCAAAATACTTCTGCATACTGGCGAGAGTAATCTTCATTGTCAATATTGATCTGCGATGCAGCTAACCAACGGAAGCACCAATAGAACGGCCATAACCCATTTCGCCTTGCTTTGAGCTCAGCCACGATAGCCGCCCGCACGGCCCACCAGCGGCGAGTCAATCGGCGGCTGATGCAACACGGCAAAGAACTGGCGCTTGTTGCTTCCCTCTATCGGGGACGACCAGGCGTAGGCGCGGGAGGAGGCGGGATTTCGTTCCGCTGAGCGGGGATTGCTGCAGAAGACGGGAAACCTAAGGAATTACCGCCCAATCATCCTAATCGTCCGAACGCCGAAAGGCGGGATTTCTGTATTTCGCAGCGCCGGAAAATGCAGGTATGAATGCGGGTAGGAACTAGAAATTCAATCGGCTAACCGCCGCTAAGTCTATGTTAGATAAAGGACTTAAAAAATACTTTCGGATATGCTGCAGCCAAATATTCAGAAATAACCGCAGGCTCGAGCCGGTAATGGCAGATTTCGGTGGTACCGCACGCAAGCACCGGCACTTTATCCCCGTAACGCTGCTCCAGTTCGGGATGACTGTCGACATCGACGATATCGAGCTCAAAATGAAAACCGGCTTGCAGCAAGCGCAGGCCGGTAATCATTTCATCGCACAGATGGCAATAGTTGCGGCTGTAGACGGTCAGTTTGACCGGTTCAGCGCGAATTGCCATTGATCTGGAACGGCACGTAGAGCGAATTGTTGCCGCGGCGTATGCGCAGCGCAATGATGCTGCCCTTATCAACCTGGTTCATCAACTGAAACAGATGATCGACGTCGGTTACAACCTGGTTGTTGATCGAAAGAATGATGTCACCGCGGCGGATGCCGGCGCGGGCCGCCGCCCCCTGGGCGTTATCGACCATCACTCCGCCTTCGATCTTGAGTTCATTGCGCTTGGCATCCGTCAGCTCGCTTAATGTCAGGCCGAACTGGGCGGGCGCGGCTGCCGGCGGCCTGCCGCCACGGCGCGACTGCTGAAGCGCCTTATCGTCCTGTAGCTCGGCAATCGTGATCGAAAGGTCGCGCGTGCTCTTGTTGCGCCAGATCTGGATCGTTACCTTGCTGCCAGGCGCGGTGCCGCCGACGATGCGCGGCAGATCTTCGGAAGCATTCACGACTTTGCCGTCGAACTTCAGGATCACATCGCCCGGTTCTATTCCCGCCTTGTTGGCCGGGCCGCCTTTTTCAACCGAATTGACCAGTGCACCCTTCGGCTTCGGCAGTCCGAATGATTCCGCAAGCTCCTTGGTCACGGGCTGGATCACCACACCGATACGGCCGCGGGATACCCTGCCCGTGGTGCGCAGCTGTTGCGCGATCTGGCTGGCGACGTCGATCGGGATCGCGAACGACAGCCCCATGAAGCCGCCGGTGCGGCTATAAATCTGGGAATTGATTCCCACTACCTCGCCTTTGAGATTGAACAGCGGCCCGCCCGAATTACCCGGATTCACCGCCACGTCGGTCTGGATGAAGGGCACGAAGTTTTCCTGGGGCAGAGAACGTCCTTTGGCACTGACGATGCCCGCCGTAACAGAATTCTCAAAACCGAACGGGGAGCCGATGGCCACCACCCATTCGCCGACCTTGAGCTTGGCGGGATCACCGACCGTGATCAGCGGCAGGCCGGTGGCCTCGATTTTAATCAGCGCCACATCGGTGCGGCGGTCGGCGCCTATGACTTTCGCCTTGAATTCCCGCTTGTCGGTAAGCTTGACGGTGATTTCGTCTGCCGCATCGATTACATGCGCATTGGTCATGATGTAGCCGTCGGCGCTGATGATAAAACCCGAACCCAGGGACTGCGACTGGAATTCCCGCGGGCCGGGATTGGGAATGAAGCGCCGGAAAAACTCATAGAATGGGTCGTCTTCCTGCAGGTTGGGAATTTGCGGCACCGCCGGACTGCGCGCGGCCTGTGTCGTGCTGACATTGACTACTGCCGGCCCCTGCTTCTCGACCAGTTCCGTGAAATCCGGAAGCTGTGCTGCAACCACCGCGGGCACAAAAAATAACAGCGCAACAAAAACGCGTTTTAGCATACGACTGACCTCATGACTCTGATGGTTGGACAAGAAATTGACCGCCGTTATCTGGCTGGGGCCGGATTGTGCTGCAACTCAAGAGAGTTGGCGATCTGCATTACTGTTGCGGCGGGCGCTTCGCCCAGCACCGTGAAAACATGATTGTCGTGGGACCGCGTATAGATATTGACTGCGCCCTGGTGAGCGAGCGCCTGTACGACCACCCGTTCTTTCGGTTTCGACTCGATGAAAACCGACACCGCGGCAATCCCGTCCGAAAGCACGATATGTGACACTGACCCGTGCCGTCCTGCTATTAAGCGATTGATTTCATTTGTTTTTTTGAAACCTGCTGGCTTGTTGCCAACAACCCAGCCGGTTTTCGCCTGGCGTTGTGCGATGGTCAGCGCAGATCGGTCCACACGCCAGCCTTTGCTTTTCGCCGCGTATTTCGACTTGACCTTGTCCTGGTTGAAAGTGCCGCCTATGGTGAGCTGAGTGAAAGCGAATGACTCGATTGCTTCGTGACGTTCATTGATGGTGCGCGTGCGCAGCGGCAGTCCTGAGTCGATTTCGGCGCAGAAACTGCGGCCATAGCGCATGTTGTCCTTGGGCTCGAGTAGCACGACGCGGCAATCATGGTCGGCAACACGGTCATTTTCAGCCAATCTGACTGTATAGTTTTCGACTATGCCCATCATCCGCTCCGGAATCAGGACGGGTAGCTGCTGGGTGTTGCGCTGTTCGATAATCACCGTCTTGAGGTTGGGCAGATAACAGGTGAGCTGGTCGTTGTTGCGTATCACCTCGCGCGGCGGGCCATCGAGCGCTTCGAGCTTTTCGAACTCGCCGCCCGCGCTATTTACATAATGGACGATACGCGACGTTTCCGACCTGTCGCCATGCTGATATACGAATGTGCCGGAATAGTTTAACTGGCGTGATGCATTCGCCATTTTGTTGAGCAAGGCGAATGCTTCCTGGGAATTGTTGTTATCCGCGTGCGCGACATCGGCCGCAATCAACCCCAGGATAACGAATGGCAAAACTTTGATCATGAGAAAAAACTAGCGACGCTCCGGAGACCGGCTGACCGACACGCTGCGGATGTAGGGCGCTACGCCCTGAATTGCGGTGCTGGGGGAAAATGCCTGGTGCGCCAGCAAATATTCGTTCATCCCGCCCTGGCTATTGACGTTAGGCAGTTGCGCAGGCACAGCGGGAACGCTGACGGCCAGGTGGGTGGTGGCAGGCGCACCGGGCGTATTCAGCGGGTTGCTCGAAAACGCGACCCAGGCCATCACCGAAACCGCCGCCAACGATGCGGCGATCGACATTGCGTACCTGGCGGCATGTCTGATGGCGCGCCGAGGCGGGGCAAGCATCGTGGGTTCCAGCGCCAGGCGCTCGGCGATGCGCCGGCTGAAGTCCGTGGATATCCGGGAATCACCGCGCATCGTATCGCCGATCAGATGAAACAATTCCCACGTCTCTCGGGCACCGTTTTCCTGCTTCAGGAGGGAAAGTTGATGTTCCGACTCATGTTCGTCAAGCTCGCCGTCTATGAACGCCGATACCTTTTCCATTTCACCATCTCCTGTCTTTGTTCGTGCCGATCAACGGCCTTAGTTTCTCGGCTATGGCCTCACGTGCCCTGAATATCCGCGACCGGACAGTGCCGATCGGGCAACTCATGATATTCGCGATATCCTCGTAACTCAGCCCCTCGATCTCGCGTAACGTAATCGCAGTCCTTAGTTCCTCTGGCAACTGTTCGAGGGATTGGTTCACTGTTTCAGCAACCTGCCGGCTCATCAGCTGGTTTTCCGGGGTATTCAGATCCCTTAACTGATCGCCGTCATCAATACTTTCCGCATCCTCGTTGTCTATGCTAGTGGTGGTGGGCGCACGCCGCCCCAGCGCCACCAGGTAGTTTTTGGCGGTATTAATGCCGATCCGGTACAGCCAAGTGTAAAAAGCGCTGTCGCCACGAAACGTCGGCAACGCCCGGTAAGCCTTGATAAAGGCCTCCTGAGTCACATCCTCAACTTCGGTCGGGTCTCTGATGAAACGCGACAGAAGCCGTCCCAGCTTACGCTGGTATTTACTGACCAGCAGCCCGAAAGCATGCTTGTCTCCGCGCTGCGCGCGTTCGACCAATTGCTGATCGATTTCGCGATCGCTCATCCCGTCCGTCCCTGACCTTAAGCTTTATTTTTGTGTCGAGCGCGTTACCGGCCAGACAAAGCGCACATTATACGCGCCCACCCCCCATTCGGGGGCCGCAAGGACGATCATCGTACAAATGACCGGCCGCGCAGATTTAAGTTCCTTTCTGCCGCAGCGGTCGGTCATGGCTCCGGGTTGACCTGCCGGCCGCATAGGCTAAGATAACGGATAACGCTAATTTCATGAATAAGATGCCGGCCCAGTTTGACGTCCTGATTATCGGCACCGGTCTTGCAGGCCTCTCCCTGGCCCTCCATAGCGCCGACCGCAAGCGGGTCGCGCTTGTCACCAAAAAACAGCTGATTGACGGGGCCAGCGACTGGGCTCAGGGCGGCATTGCGGCGGTCCTGGCCGGCGATGACACCACCGAATCGCATATCCGGGACACCCTCGTCGCCGGCGCTGGTCTCAGCGATGCGCAGGTTACCCGCCACGTCGTCGAGCATGGTCGCGACTGCGTCCAGTGGCTGATCGCCCAGGGCGTGCCCTTCACCCGCGATGCCACGAGCGACACCGGCTACCATCTCACCACGGAGGGGGGCCACAGCCACCGCCGCGTGATCCACGCCGCCGATGCGACCGGCCACGCGGTGCAAACTACGCTCGAGGGCAAGGTCAGGGCGCACCCCAATATCACCCTTCTCGAGCATCACAACACCATCGACCTTATTACCGGCGCCAAGCTCGGCCTGACCGATAACCGCTGCTATGGCTGTTATGCACTGGATACCAAAACCGGGGAAATCCGCGCCATCGCGGCGCAGCACACGGTACTGGCGACCGGGGGCGCCGGCAAGGTCTACCTCTACACCACGAATCCCGACACCTCGACCGGCGACGGCATCGCAATGGCTTGGCGGGCCGGCTGCCGTGTGGCCAACATGGAGTTCATCCAGTTCCACCCGACCTGTCTGTACCATCCCCACGCCAAGTCGTTCCTGATCTCGGAAGCGGTGCGCGGTGAAGGCGGCATCCTCAGACTCCCGGACGGCACCCGTTTCATGTCCGACCACGATCAGCGCGCCGAACTGGCACCGCGCGACATCGTGGCGCGCGCCATCGATTACGAGATGAAAAAACACGGCCTCGACTGCGTTCACCTCGACATATCGCACAAATCCGTCGCATTCATCCGGGAACACTTCCCGACCATACACGCGCGTTGCATGGATTTCGGCATCGACATCACCCGCCAGCCGATTCCGGTCGTGCCGGCCGCGCACTATACCTGCGGCGGCGTGCTGATCGATCGCAGCGGGCAGACTGATCTGCCTGGTCTGTTCGCGGTGGGCGAGACCGCGTTCACCGGCCTTCACGGCGCCAACCGTCTGGCCAGCAATTCGCTGCTCGAATGCCTGGTGTTCGGCATGGCGGCATCCAATGACATCCTGGCCCAGCCTGCCGCACCCTGCCCCGATCTGCCGCCATGGGACGAGAGCCGCGTCACCGATGCCGACGAAGAAATCGTGCTCTCGCACAACTGGGATGAACTGCGGCGCTTCATGTGGGACTATGTCGGCATCGTGCGCACCAACAAGCGCCTGGAGCGCGCCCTGCACCGCGTGCGCCTGCTGCAGGATGAAATTCTCGACTACTACGCCAATTTTCGCGTCACCAACGATCTGCTGGAACTGCGCAACCTGGTGACCACGGCGGAACTGATCGTGAGAAGCGCGCAGACGCGGCACGAGAGCCGCGGCCTGCATTTCAGCCGCGACTATCCGGATACGCTGGCCGAAGCGCGCAACACCATCCTGGTTAGATAGCTCATTCCCATTCGCGCTAAGCGCTTGCGTTTCCCTGCAACCCTTGCGGGATCATGCGGCGTTCCATTGCGTCGAATGCCCACTGGATCAGCAAGGCCAGTGCCGCTGCCGGCACCGCACCCGCGAGCAGCATCGCGTTATCGTTGACCGCAAGGCCTGCGACGATGCGCTCGCCGTACCCTCCCGCACCGATGAATGCGGCTATGGTCGCGGTGCCGACGTTGATCACGGCCGAGGTCTTGATGCCAGCGAGTATGGACCGCAGCGCCAGCGGCAATTCAATCAGACGCAGCCGCGCCGCTTCGGGCAAGCCCAGCGCCAGCGCCGATTCCCTGAGTGGGGCGGCAATATCAACGAGCCCGCTGTGCGTGTTGCGCACGATGGGCAGCAGCGCGTAGAAAAACAATGCGAGTATGGCCGGCGCCGTGCCTATCGTGCCCATCAGCGCAATCAGAAACGCCAGCAAGGCCAGCGACGGTATGGTCTGCAGCATGCCGACGGCCGACACGATCCAGTAACCGGCGCGCGGCGAGCGCGCCGCGAGTATGCCCAGCGGAATTCCCGCCGCCACGCTCAATGCCAGAGAAGAAAACACCAGCAACAGGTGCTGCAGCGTCAGCCTGCCCAGATCGTCGCCGAACAGCACGGCGGCAAATGATGTTCTCGTAGCCGGTGATGATGCGGCTTGCCCGACCGGCGCTGCGAGGAAACGCTGCGCCGCCACGGCGAATGACGCGCCGGCTATTTCGACCTCCGCGTTCATTTCCATCATGCGTTGCGCCGAAATTCGCCCCTCGAGCGTTTGCAGTGCCGCCCACGACTTCGAAAAACGCTGCGGCAGATCGAGCCGGTACAGCAGCACCGCGGCATAGTCCGGGAAAAAGTGCCGGTCATCTTCGAGCACGCGCAGCCGGTATTTGCCGATTTTGGCGTCGGTGGTGTAGATGTCGATCAGGTCGATCTGGCCGGCCGCAAGCGCTTCATACGCGAGGCCGTGGTCGAGTCCGCGCAGCGCGGAAAACGGCAACTGGTAAGCGCGGCTCAGCGCGCCCCAACCGTCTTTGCGATTCAGGAATTCCTGGGAGATGCCGGTCTTGAGTTCGGGATGGCGCGCCAGATCGGAGATGCTGGACACCCCCAACGCCGCAGCCCGGTCCTCGCGCATGGCCAGCGCATAGGTGTTGTTGAACCCCAGCGGCACCGCCACCCCGAGGCCGTGTGGCGCGAGCTCGCGTTTGAGTGCAGCCAGGCTCGCAGGCGATTTTTTCTGTAGGAGTTCGAAGGCGATGGTGCCCGTGTATTCGGGATACACGTCGATCGCGCCACTTTTGAGTGCGGCGAACACTATCCCAGTGTTGCCCAGGCCCTGCTGGTGGACGGCGCGCGCCTCGCCCGCGGCATTCACGGTCTGGGTGATGATCTCGCCCAGGATGTAAGACTCGGTGAACCGCTTGGACCCGACGTTGAGCGCGGGCTGTGCGGCACACCATGCCGGCACGAGCAGCAACAGCAGCATGCGCAGGATCATCATCCGCGATGCTCCGGCAGCACTACGCGCTGCGCGCGCATGAAATCCCGGACGTACGGTGCTGCGGGGCGGTCGAGCAGATCGCGCAGCGTGCCCTGCTGCACCACCCGGCCGCCCTGCATCATGACGATGACGTCGCCGAAATGCGCGGCCTCGTTCATGTCGTGCGTGACCAGCACCACGGTCTTGGCCAGTCTTGCGAATATCCGCTTGAGCTCGTCCTGAAGCTCGAACCGCGTGATCGGATCGAGTGCGCTCAACGGCTCGTCGAACAACAGCACCGGCGGATCGAGCATCAGCGCGCGCATGATGCCGATGCGCTGGCGCTGGCCGCCGGACAGATCGCGCGGGAAACGATCAAGCAGAGCGACAGGGATGCGCATGAGGTCGGCCAAAGCCTGCAGGCGTTCGGCGATCCAGCCCGGGTCGCGCTTCAGAAACCGCGCCAGCAGCGCCACGTTGTCCGCGGCTTTCAGGTGGGGAAACAGGCCGCCTTCCTGTATTACGTAACCGATGCGATGCCGCAGCCGCTCGACATTGTCCGGACCCAGTGCTTCCTGCCCGATGAGGACACGGCCGGCATCGGGGCGGATCAAGCCGACGATCATACGCAGTAAAGTGGATTTGCCGCAGCCACTGGGGCCGATCAAAGCCGTAGTCCTGCCCTGTTCCACCGTCAGCGTCGTCGGACTGAGCGCAGTGTGCGTGCCATAGGTCTTGGCCACGCTGTCGAGGGTGATCAAAATAAACGCTCAGCCTGCGTCGAACGGATGACGCTTGCCATACTCGGCGGCCGCATGCTCCATTGTCATGAAGATCGCACCGCCGTCCTTGAGTGTGCGCAGCAGTTTCTCCAGCGCCAGCATGCGATGGCCGCGCCCGATCACGTAGGGATGGAAGGTATAGGTCATCACGCCCCATTCAAGGTTGTCCCGCAGATAGAGAAAATCGTCTATCCAGTTGGCGAGCACGTTGCCGGCGTTCATCAATCCCTGCTGGATCACGGTCGGTGTGCGAAGAAATTCGAAATGCGGATAATCATCCAGCGTCCAGCTGACCGGCATCTCGATGAGTTTCGTTGTCGCGCCGAACACCGCCGGCTGTTCCAGTTCGATGATGTCGGCCCGGCGCACTTGATACGGCGTGTAGTCGTCACCCATCATGCTGCTGTCGTAAATAAAACCATGCTGCTGCAGCAGTTCGACGGTATGCGGCGAAAGGTCCCAGGCCGGCGACCGGTAACCGCGCGCACCATGACCGGTCAGTTTGATGATCTGCTCGTTGGCGCGCGTAAGTTCGCCCTCTTCCTGCACACGCGAGAGGCTGGCGGGCGCGCGGTGGGTCCAGCCGTGATGACCGATTTCGTGACCGGCATTGCAGACCTGACTGCACTGCACCGGATAAGTTTCCAGCGTATGGCCGGGAATGAACCACGTCGCCGGGACATCGTATTTCCTGAGCAGGGCAAGAATTCGCGGCAGCGCGACGTTGGGCCCGAATTCGCCGCGCGAGATCGGCGTCGGTGTCGCCATGCCGCGCGCGATCCAGCTCGAAATCGCATCGAAATCAAAGGTGATGCAAACGATATGTCGTCCCACCCGCAGCTCCCCGACGAATACTTCGATGAAAAACCTGCCTACAGTATGGCCGAATGTGGCGGGTGCTGGCAAAATACAGATTCCCTCCCCGTTGACCAAAGATCCGCCATGAAACCTCATGATGCCAAGATGGACGCCTACTGGATGCCGTTCACGGCGAACCGCGCCTTCAAGGCCGCGCCGCGCATGTTCGTCGCCGCCAAAGATATGCACTACATCACCGACGACGGTCGCAAGGTGCTCGACGGCACCGCGGGCCTGTGGTGCGTGAACGCGGGGCACTCGCGGCCCAAAATTGTCGAGGCCGTGAAAAAACAGGTCGAGACCATGGACTACAGTCCCGCCTTCCAGATGGGGCACCCGAGCGCGTTCCGCGTTGCCGAGCGTCTCGCGCAAATGGCGCCGGGCGACATCGACCACGTCTTCTACTGCAACTCGGGGTCGGAAGCGGTCGATACCGCGCTGAAGATCGCGCTTGCCTACCATCGCGCGCGCGGCGAAGGCCATCGCAGCGTACTGGTGGGCCGGGAGCGCGGCTACCACGGCGCGGGCTTCGGCGGCATCTCGGTCGGCGGCATCCCCGCCAACCGCAAGGTCTTCGGCAGCCTGCTGCCGCGCGTCGATCATCTCGCGCACACCCACAATCTCAAGGAAAACGCTTTCTCTCGCGGACAGCCCGCTTGGGGGGCGCACCTTGCCGATGAACTCGAAACCCGCATCATCGCGCTGCAGGATGCATCCAACATCGCCGCGGTGATCGTGGAGCCGATGGCGGGCTCCACCGGTGTGCTGATTCCGCCCAAGGGGTATCTCGAGCGCCTGCGCCAGATCTGCGACAAGCACGGCTTGCTGCTGATATTCGATGAGGTCATCACCGGCTTCGGCCGCGTGGGTCCGTGCTTCGCCGCCGATGCGGTCGGCGTGGTGCCCGACATGATCACCATCGCCAAGGGCATCACCAATGGCACGGTGCCGTTGGGTGCGGTGCTGGTGCGCCGCGGCATCCACGACGCGGTGGTCAACTCGGCGCCGCCTGGCACGGTCGAACTCTTCCACGGCTACACCTACTCCGGTCACCCGCTGGCAACGGCCGCCGCCGAGGCCGCGCTCGACACTTTTGAAGAGGAAGACCTGTTCAAACGCGCGCAGGAACTCGCGCCCTATTTCGAACAGGCGGTGCATGGTTTGAGCGAAATGCCCAACGTCATCGACATCCGCAACATGGGTCTGGTGGCCGGCATCGAACTCGAATCCAAACCCGGGAAGCCCACCGAGCGCGCGTTCAAAACTTTTCTCAAGTGTTACGAGAAAGGCCTGCTGATCCGCACCACCGGCGACATCATCGCGCTCTCGCCGCCGCTGATCATCAGTAAGGCGCAGATCGACGAACTCGTCGGCATACTCGGCGACGCGTTGCGCGAAGTCGGGCGCGATTAACCCTGTTTTCTCTTCAGACATTCCGGGCGGCAGACTTGCCGCGTGGACTTATATATCGTAACTACCTGTTTAATTTAATATTCATGTCGTTTCCACAGGCCGGTCAATGTCACCCTCTTAATCGGATCGACTCTCCTTGCCCGCCCTGCCCTTGATGCTCGGCGCCCTGCGCCATCGCGATTTTCGCTGGCTGTGGGCCGGAACGATCTGTTCGACCGGCAGCCAGTGGATACAGCAGGCCACGCTGGGCTGGGTGGTCTACGACCTGACCGGCTCGGGCGCGCTGCTCGGCGCCGTGCTCGGCATACGCGCCATCCCCATGCTGCTGCTCTCGCCGATCTCCGGGCTGGTCGCCGATCGCATGAACCGCAGGCTTGCGCTCGCGGTCAGCCAGATCATGATGTTTGCGATCTCGGCAGCACTTGCGCTGGGACTGGCGCTGGACCGGATCGAAGTCTGGCACCTGTTCGCATTCACGCTGCTGTCGGGCGCCGGCATGACCTTCGACCGTACGCTGCGCAGCACGCTGCTGCTTGACGTGGTGCCTCGCGCCGAAATCGCCAACGCCTTCGCGCTCAATACCATCGCCTTCAGTGTCATGCGCACGGTGGGCCCTGCCGTTGCCGGATTCATGATCGCGTGGATCGGCCCCGCCTGGAACTTTGCGCTGCAGGGCCTGCTGTTTCTCGGCGTCGCGATGAGTGCATTCATGATCTCCGCGCCGCGCCCGGTGCATCATGCGCCCGCGTGCGGAACGGCATGGGGCGACATCAAGGCCGGCCTGCACTTCGCCGCCACCCATCCGGTCGCGCGCATGATGGTGTTGATGGGACTGATCCCGCCATTGCTGCTGATCCCGTCGTTCAGCGCATTGATGCCGGTATTCGCCGTCAACGTGTTTCTGACCGGGCCCGAGGGACTGGGCGTGCTGCTCTCCGCCGTCGGTGTAGGCGGTGTGGCGGGTGGCGTCCTCGCCGCATCGGTGGCACGCTACGATCGCGTGGGTCAGGTGCAAATCCTGGCGTTGCTGGCGTTTGCGCTCTCGCTCATCGGCTTTGCGCTGTGCACCAGCATTGCGGTTGCAGCGGTGTTTCTCGCCATGGCGGGAGCGGCTGAAATGGTCTATGCCAACAGCCAGGTCACGACCTTGCAGATGAGCGCGCCGGAAGCGATGCGCGGCCGCGTGGCCAGCCTGATGCCGGTGTTCCCCGCGTTCATCTCGGTCGGCGCGCTTACTTCAGGAATCAGCGCTGACTGGCTGGGCGCTCCGGCGACGGTCATCGTGACGGCTCTGATCTGCATCGTTATCGCCGGCTTTGCATGGACTCGGCACGCAACGCTGCGAGAGCTTACACTGTCGAGACTGGCTGGCAGATAGCGAGTCATCCCGCTTGGTCCCGTTTTTCAACTGATGGCTATTTTTCAGGACATGACATGAAAGCAAAAGAGAAGAAACCTGCCGACACGGCGCCTGAACGCGTGAAGGCCAAGGGAAATTGGGCGCAGGCCATCAAAGATGCGATGAAAAAACCCAAGCCGGACGGCGGATGGCCGGAACCAGCGGGAAGGTACGGCACCAAGAAAAAGTGATCGCGCTTATGCCGCGCTGACAACAGCGGTTAGTGCCGCCCGCCGAAGCGCCAGAGATGGATGTCGACGCTGTCGTAGAGCCCGGCACGAATATAGGGATCATCCGCCAGCATGGCCTTGACGGCGGCGCGATCGGGCAGCTCTATCATCATTGCGCTGCCGACCCATTGCATGCCATCTTCTGACAACAGCGGCCCGCGCACGATAAAGTGGTCCTGATAGCCCTTGTCGATGAAGTAGCTGTGGCGCGCCTCCTTCAGCCGGCCGCGGATCTCGTTCACGCCCGGCTTGCCGTGGGCGATGATGAGAAAGCGCTTGTTGTGCTCCGGATCGCCTTTGAACTCCCACATGGTGCGCCCCAGCACATTGCGCCAGCGGCTCACGAAAACGTCGCTGTACACACCGGCCTTGTAATTGGGCTCGTCATAGGCGAACACCCGTGCCGCATCAGCGCCGGGCAAAGCGACGATGTGCATGCTGCCGGTCTGTGTCACGCCGTCTTCGGCGAGCGTCGGGCCACGCGCGACAAAGGCAGACGCGTAAGCGTCCATGAACGACCAGTGAGTCTCGACAATCTGCTTGCGCAGAGCGCCGCTGTTCGGCTTGTCGCGGCAGTAAAAGAAATATTCCATTTTGGTTCGTCCTGATCGGCACTAGGTTGCTGCTTGCGTAAGCTAAAGCTTAACAGTCAACAGCATGAACGCAAAGGACGCGAAGGTAGAACAGAATCAGGACGCACTGTAATAAATAACACCACTATGCGCACGACCGACCAGCCGGAAGGTAAGGCACCGAGAAAAAGTGGCCCCTGGTGTACATCGAAGATGAGCTCGAGCCAGCGCTGCGCTTCTTCGATTCACGTAATTGTGGGTACAACGGATGCGCCGCGTCATCTCTTCGTCAGCGATAACGATCCGTAACGGGTTGCCGCTGCCGCCTCGCTCCATATGCGTCGCAGCGCATCCCACAGGCTGCTGCGCACGGTTTGCAGATACAGCGTGTTATCACTCAGTTCATACGCCAGGCGACGGTGCGCCTTGCCGAGATTGTGATAAGGCAGTTTGGGAAACAGATGGTGCGTGGCATGG
>CALOEN010000004.1:0-29089 GCA_942492335.1 uncultured beta proteobacterium
TGATGGGTTTTTTTCTGCAGATCGGAGAGCGTAGTGTCGGAGCTTTTATACAGCCAATGTGAAGCAACACCCGCTTCCGCGATCTTGTGCATGTCGATAGTGCGGATCTGAACTTCTAGCGGCGTGCCAAAGGGTCCGAACAGCTTGGTATGCAGCGACTGGTAACCGTTGGCCTTGGGTATGGCAATATAGTCCTTGAACTTCCCGGGGATGGGCTTGAACAGGCCGTGCAGGACGCCCAGCGCGAAGTAGCATGAACGCAGGTCATTGACGACGATACGGAACCCGAAGACATCCAGCACCTGCGAAAAAGACAGCGATTTTTCGCGCATCTTGCTATAAATCGAATAAAGGTGCTTCTCGCGCCCGTGGACTTCCGCCTCGACCTCGTTGTCCTTGAGGCGCTTCTTGATCGATGCCATGACTTTGCTCACCACCTCGCGGCGGTTGCCGCGTGCCGCCTTGACCGCCTTGGCGAGCACCCGGTAGCGGTCGGGGTACAGGTGCAGGAATGAGAGGTCCTCGAGTTCCTGAAAAATGCTGTTGAGCCCGAGCCGGTTGGCGATCGGGGCATAGATATCCAGTGTTTCCCGGGCGATGCGGTGACGCCGGGCATCGTCGACCGCATCCAGGGTGCGCATGTTATGCAGGCGGTCGGCGAGCTTGATCAGGATGACGCGCACATCGCGCGCCATTGCCAGCAGCATTTTCCGGAAGTTCTCGGCCTGCGCCTTCTCCTGCGTTTCGAACTCGATCTTGTCGAGCTTGGAAACGCCGTCCACGAGATCGGCAACCGGCTTGCCGAAGCTGAGGGAAATCTCGGTCTTGGTGACCGAGGTGTCTTCCATTACATCGTGAAGCAGTGCTGCGGTCAGCGCCTGGGAATCAAGGTGCCATTGAGCGAGAATGTTGGCGACAGCAAGCGGATGCGAGATGTAGGGTTCGCCGGACTTGCGGAACTGCCCTTCATGCGCGTTCTGGCTGAATTGATATGCCGATTCAACCTGGGCCAGATCCTCGGGCTTGAGGTAGCCGGACCATTCCTTGAACAGTGTGGCGGCTTCGGGCATCGGGTGTTCAAGGATGAGGGATGAGCACCCGACTAGCGGGTATTGAAAAGAAGGATGAAGGATTAAAACCCGGTGGGAAACAGACCAAACTCATCCTTCCGCCTTCATCCTTTAGGTCAGGTTTGTCCCTTGTTCAGGATTTCGGTGCCGTATTTTTCCGCGGCGAGTTCGCGCAATGCGATCACTGTCGGCTTGTCGCGGTTGGCTTCAAGCATGGGCTGCGCGCCGTTGGCCAGCTGGCGTGAACGGAAAGTCGCGGCGAGCGACATATCGAAACGGTTCGGGATGATTTTCAAACAATCGTCAACAGTGATGCGTGCCATGTCGGTTACCTTAATTACTTCAATAGGTTAGAAAAATTGTTGTGGCGGGTCAGCTGACGGGCCAGCTTCAGACGTTCGGCCTGGATGATGCTGATCAGATCCTGCGCCGCCCGGGTAAAGTCTTCATTAATAATAACATAATCGAACTCGGTCACATGGGAGATCTCGTCGCGCGCGGCCCCAAGCCGCCTGGCGACCGACTCGTCGCTGTCCTGGCCGCGCTTTTTAAGCCGTGCCTCCAGTTGCGCCAGTGACGGTGGCAGGACGAAAATGCTGACCGCCTGCGGCACCAGTTTGCGCACCTGTGCCGCACCCTGCCAGTCGATCTCGAGCAGGATGTCGCGATCCTGCGCGGTCTGGTCCGCTACCCACTTCTTCGATGTGCCGTAGCTATTGCCATATATAAGCGCGCTTTCAAGCAGGTCGCCATGGTCCGTCATGCGCAAAAACTCCTGCGTGCTCACGAAATGATAATCGCGCCCGTTAACCTCACCCGGCCGCGAGTCGCGCGTGGTGTATGAAACCGATTTGAGGACCAGCGGGTCGGCGGCAAGCAGCGCGCTGACCAGAGAGGTTTTTCCGGCGCCCGATGGGGCGCTTACGATGAACAGATTGCCTGGCATGGGATTCAGGATTCAGGATTCAGGATTCAGGATTCGGGGTTCTGCGGTTAACTTACTGTGGTGCGGGTAATGAAGTAATGAGTGATCGTTTGTTACCTTGATAAAATTGAGTCTACAGGACAGACAAAGTCAGAACCCAGTCAAGGGGATCTGACCGACATCCGTCTCAAGGTCAGGAACTTGAAATAGGCCGTGGCAGGGGGGCTCCTGGCGATGTTAGAAGGATCGATACCGCGGCACGTTGAAGTGTAAACAAGGCCAAATCTCTCGTGAATGGGTAGCGAGCGAGTGACTTCGTAGATTTTAGCAACCAGATCCATTGCTTTCTGCCACACCTGCAAGTCTGAATACTTCATCGTTGTCTAACTGCATGGCCGCCGTTGACTAGATTTTCTCTGAATCCCGAATCCCGAATCCTGTTTCCTACTCAATATTCTGTATCTGCTCGCGCATCTGTTCGATCAGGAGCTTGAGGTCCATCGCGATCTGCGTGACCTCGATATCGACGGATTTCGAGCCCAGCGTATTGGCTTCGCGATTCAGTTCCTGCATCAGAAAGTCGAGGCGCTTGCCGACGGCGCCGCCTTTCTTGAGTATGCGTCGCAATTCGCCGATATGCGTGGTGAGCCGCGTCAGCTCCTCGTCAACGTCGATTTTGTTGGCAAACAGGGTGATTTCCTGGCGGATACGCTCGTCGTCGCTGCTGGCCATCGCCTCCCTGAGCCGGGCGGTAAGCTTTTCCTGAAAGGCGGCGACAGCCCCGGGCATGCGCGGCATGACGTCCGCCACACGCTTTTCCATTGCCGCTGCGCGCTCGAGTAGCATGTCCCTGAGTTTTTCACCTTCCGGGGCGCGCGCCGCGGTGAACTCGTCCAAAACGGCAGTCAGCAGAGAGATGCTTTCCGCTTTCAGTTCCTCGACCGGCAGCGTGTCGCTTCCAAGCATGCCGGGCCAGCGCAGGATATCGGATACCTTCAGGCTTTCGGCCGAAGGAAAAACAATGCGCACGCCGGTATCGAGCGCGATAACCTGTTGCAACAGTTCTTGATTCAGCTCAGGCGAGCGCGCCGCGCCGCTGAGCACGGAAAACGAGACGCGGCATTCGATCTTGCCGCGGTTTAATCTGGCCGTGAGCGCCTCGCGCAGCCCCGGTTCGATGCTGCGCAACTCCTCGGGCATCCGGAACTGGATGTCGAGATAGCGGTGGTTGACCGAGCGCAACTCGATGTTGAGCGCGCCATAGGCGAATTCCTTTGCCGCCACGCCAAAGCCGGTCATGCTGTAAATCATAATGGACCCGTGAATTAGTGAATCGTACCCCTCAAGGGGGTATTAAAAAGAATGAATCGTGAACGGTAAAAAACGCCCGGACAGGCAATTTACCATTTACTATTCACCATTTACCATTAACATCGCTGGCTCTAAGCGTTGCAGCAAGAGCGACAAAGATAACATATTCAAGGATCCCCATGCGACCCAGTGGAAGAAGGCCAGATCAACTGCGCGAAGTGCGCATCACACGCGGTTACACCCGTCACGCCGAAGGCTCGGTACTCATTGAATTTGGCGATACCAAGGTCATATGCACGGCGAGCGTGCTGGAGCGCGTGCCGCCGCACCTTAAAGGCCGCAACCAGGGCTGGGTTACGGCCGAATATGGCATGCTGCCGCGCGCGACGAACACCCGCGGCGATCGCGAGGCAGCCCGCGGCAAGCAGTCGGGTCGCACCCAGGAAATACAGCGCCTGATCGGCCGCTCGCTGCGAGCGGTCGTCGATCTGGAGCAACTTGGCGAGCGCACCGTGCACCTCGACTGCGATGTGATCCAGGCCGATGGCGGCACGCGCACCGCGAGCATCACCGGCGCCTTCGTTGCGTTGCATGACGCGGTGGGCACGCTGCTGGGCAGGCAGATGATTGCGCAGTCGCCGATCCGTGAGAACGTGGCCGCGGTCTCGGTCGGAATCTTCCAGGGCGCGCCCGTGCTTGATCTCGACTATAGCGAGGATTCCCGCTGCGACACCGACATGAACGTGGTGATGACGGGCGGTGCGGGGTTGATCGAAGTGCAGGGCACGGCCGAAGGCGCGGCGTTTTCACGCGGCGAACTGGATGCCATGATGACACTGGCTGAAAAAGGCATACGCGAACTCGTCGCGGCGCAGAATGCGGCTTTGAGCGGCTAACCCCTTAATTTAGCCGCCAAGGCCGCCAAGAACGCCAAGGAAAAACATAATTAAACAAAGAATTTAAACTGAACGGATACCGTAGAACTTATGCCAACATGTTTGCCGGGCTGCAACTTGCTTACTCTTAGGCTTCATTTGATTATCTTCTGTTTTTCCTTGGCGTGCTTGGCGGCCTTGGCGGCTAATAATTTTTTAACATGAAAAAACTCGTTATCGCATCCAACAACCCCGGGAAACTGCGCGAGATCGCGCAGATTCTCGCGCCGCTGGGTATCGAGGTCATGCCGCAATCGGATTTTGGTGTGTCAGAGGCGGACGAGCCGCACTTCACGTTTGTCGAGAACGCGCTGGCCAAGGCGCGCCACGCCAGCCGCCACACCGGACTGCCGGCGCTCGCCGATGATTCCGGCATCTGCGTCTCGGCGCTCGGCGGCGAGCCCGGCGTGCACTCGGCGCGATTTGCCGGGGCTCCACCAGACGGCTTGTCCGTCACACGCGAGGATCAGGACCGGCGCAACAACGAAAAACTGATCGTGTTGCTCGACGGCGGGAGCGATCGCAGCGCGCACTATTACTGCGTGATCGTGCTTGTGCGCCACGCAGATGACCCTGAACCACTGATAGCCGAAGGCCGGTGGCATGGAGAGGTGACTGACTCACCGCGCGGCGGCGGCGGATTCGGCTACGACCCGTATTTTTATCTGCCCGGCTTCGGTCGCACCGCAGCCGAACTTGCGCCCGAGGAAAAAAACACTGTCAGCCACCGTGGCCGCGCACTGGCGCAACTTGTTGCCAGGCTGCGCGAGGCGCGGGTGATGAGTGATGAGTGATGAGAAAAAGACGGGTGTAACCCGGGTTTTCCCATCACCCATCACCCATGACCCATCGCCGCAGTTCCGCGCGCTGCCGCCGCTCGCACTGTACATTCATATTCCGTGGTGCGTGCGCAAGTGCCCCTACTGCGACTTCAATTCGCACGAGGCGCGCGGCGGGGTGCCGGAGCAGGAATATATCAACGCGCTGACCGCCGATCTGGAGCAGGCGCTGCCGCTCGTCTGGGGCCGGGGGATCAGCAGCGTGTTTTTCGGCGGCGGCACCCCCAGCCTGTTTTCGTCCCGGGGCATGGATGCGATCCTGTCCATGGTGCGCGCGCGGCTGCCGCTGGCAGGCGATGCTGAAATCACGCTCGAGGCCAACCCCGGTACATTCGAGACGGAGAAGTTCAGGCAATTCCGCGAAGGGGGAATCAACCGGTTGTCGATAGGCATTCAAAGCTTCAATCCCGCACACTTGAAAATGATCGGCCGGATACACGATGCGACCGAGGCGCGCCGCGCCGTCGACATCGCACGCGAACATTTCGATAATTTCAATCTCGATCTGATGTATGGCCTGCCGCAGCAGACACCGGAGGAAGCGCGGGCGGATATCGAGACCGCACTTCGTTTTGCGCCGCCGCATCTTTCCGCCTACCACCTGACGATAGAGCCCAACACTTACTTCCACAGCTTTCCGCCGCCGTTGCCCGATGACGATGCGACAGCCGGGATGCAGTCGGTGATCGAGATGCTGATGGCGGAACATGGCTATGAGCACTATGAGACATCTGCATTTGCCCGACCCGGCGCGCGCAGCCGGCATAATTACAATTACTGGACGTTTGGCGACTATCTCGGCATAGGCGCCGGCGCGCACAGCAAGCTCTCGTTCCAGGACAGGATAGTGCGCCAGATGCGATACAAGCAGCCGAAGCAATATATGCAGTCCGCGACGGCAGGCGGTGCCATTCAGCAGGAGCAGGAAGTGAGCGTGAGCGCAGTCGGTTTCGAGTTCATGATGAATGCGCTGCGCCTGAACAACGGTTTCGAAGTGGGCCTGTTCGCGGAGCGCACGGGGGTGCCGCTTAACATGGTATTCAAAGAACTCGATGAGGCTGAGCGGCGCGGCCTCATCGCGCGCGACCACCTGCGTATAGCACCTACGCCGCTGGGGCAGCGTTTTCTCAACGATCTGCTGCAGATCTTCCTCGTAGAACCACCAGCCGAGCATTCATCGCCAGCGAGAACCAGAGGTGGGGCAAGCTGATCAACGCAGCCGGTTTCGGTGGTTTTCAGCAAGGCGTCTTTTTCCCTGCAACGGCAGCCTGCGGACTGCCGTTTTTTGCGCGTTCTCTGGCACCTTCCGCTTCAGCGCTTGCGGAACACGATGTCCCAGACCCCGTGGCCGAGTTTCAGGCCGCGGGTCTCGAACTTGGTCTGCGGACGGTATTCGGGGCGCGGCGCATAACCGTCAGCGGTATTAAGCAGCCGGGGCTCGGCGGCGAACACGGCCAGGATCTGCTCCGCGTATTCCTGCCAGTCGGTGGCGACATGCACATAAGCACCGGACTTCATGCGTTCCGCCAGCAGAGCGACGAATGCCGTCTGGATCAGCCTGCGTTTATGATGCCGCTTCTTGGGCCAGGGATCGGGAAAGAAAATATGCGCGCCATCGAAGGTCGACGGCGTAATCATGTGCGTGAGCACTTCGACCGCGTCGTGCTGGATGATGCGAACGTTATCGAGCCCGCGCTCGGCAATGCGCTTTAACAGGCCGCCCACCCCGGGCGTATGCACTTCGATGCCGAGATAGTCGTTTTCCGGATGGTTCGCCGCGATTTCCGCGGTAGTTTCGCCCATGCCAAAACCGATTTCCAGAATTTTCGGTGCGCTGCGGTTGAAGACCCGGTCCAGGTCGATGGCATCCGGAGAAAAGGGTATGCCGTAACGCGGCAGCAGCGTGTCATGGGCGCGCTGCTGCGCGTTCGACACGCGACCCTGGCGCAGCACATAGCTGCGTATCGAACGATGGCTTTCGCTCATGGGTTGAGACCGGCGCGTGGCGCCGCTGCCGGCGCTCAGGCTTTGCCCGCAGGCGTGATCATGCCCGTGGTCGGGGAACTGGGTGCAGCGGAATAGAGCTTCTTTGGCATGCGTCCGGCGAGAAAGGCTTCGCGTCCGGCCTCGACCGCTTTTTTCATCGCCGAAGCCATGAGCACCGGATTTTTTGCCACGGCAATCGCGGTGTTCATCAATATGCCGTCGCAACCCAGCTCCATCGCGATCGCGGCATCGGAGGCGGTACCCACGCCGGCGTCGACCAGCACCGGTACTTTTGCGTTCTCGATGATGATCTGCAGATTCCAGGGATTGAGTATGCCCATGCCGGAGCCAATCAGCGAGGCGAGCGGCATGATGGCGACGCAGCCGATATCTTCGAGTTGCTTGGCGATGATCGGATCGTCCGAGGTATAGACCATGACCTTGAAGCCGTCCTTCACCAGGGTCTCGGCGGCGCTGATGGTTTGCACCACATTGGGAAACAAAGTCTTGGGATCCCCCAGCACTTCCAGTTTCACCAGGTCGTGGCCGTCGAGCAGTTCGCGCGCGAGACGCAGCGTGCGAACCGCATCATCCGCGGTATAACAGCCGGCGGTGTTGGGCAGCAATGTGTATTTCGAAGGCGGAATTGCTTCCAGCAGGCTGGGTTCATTGGGATTCTGCCCGATGTTGGTGCGACGGATGGCGACGGTGACGATCTGCGTGCCGCTCGCTTCCACTGCAGCGCGGGTTTCGGCGAAATCCTTGTACTTTCCGGTGCCGACCAGCAAACGCGACGAGTAGGATTTTCCCGCAATCACCAGCGGGTCGAGATTTTCGTGAGGTTTCATGGGCTTGTTTTCTGTAATGGGGCCAGTGTGGGGGCAATGTCAGGCGCGTGCAATGACTGCGGTCAAAGAATAACAGGGCATGATTCGTATCTGATTGTTACCATTATTGTTATTTCTATATCAACCGCCGCCGACCGCGACCACGATTTCCAGCCGGTCACCATTGGCCAGGGTTTGTTCGGGAAAACGGCTGCGCGGCACGATTTCACCGTTTCTTTCAATGGCGACGCGCTTGCCGCCCAGTTCCAGTTCCTGCAGCAGATCGCTGCAGTTCAGCGGATGGGGAAATTCGCGCGGTTCGCCGTTGATGGTGAGGGAAATCATGGTTTTGCAGATCAGCCGGGCTCTAAGACTACAGCCTGATTTTCACAGCTTGAAAACGTTTTGGCAACCGCTCGGAATTTCAGTCCGGTCCTGATGCCGGCGAGGAAATGGCGGTCCCGGCGCGGGTTCGAGAAAACGGTTGCTGGTGTCGGTTGTCCCGGGCGGAACCGTGTTTTCCCCATGCTACAATCGGTCACCTCCAGCCCGCATTGCCTCTCCCGTGCAACGACGCGATATCTCCGATACCCGTTTACTGCAATTCACCGCCATTGCTGTAGCGGCCATCCTGTCATGGTTCGTGGTGCGCATCTACCTGCCCGAAGACTGGCGCACGCCGGGCAGCGCGGCGCTGTACGTCACCGGTGTCGTGGGCACATTGCTGCTGCTGATGCCCTTCGCTTTCGTGCTGGCCAAGCGCGGCGGCCACAGCGTCAATCCCGTGGGCTGGTTCAATGCGCACATCATCTGTTCGCTGGCCGGCATGGTGCTGATCGCGATTCATTCCGGTGGTTTCCTGCGGCGGCCGCCGGCATTGCTGTTGCTGGCCCTGCTGGCGCTGGCTGTGCTGGGCGTGTGGGCGCGCGTGCGCGGTGCGCGCCGCATCGCGGCGACATTCGCATCGAAAGCGCCGGCATTCCAGGCGCCGGATGCGGACACGCGCGAGCGGCTGCGCGGGCTCATCGCGGAAAAACGCAGATTGCTGGCACAACTCGAGCCACAGGCAAATGAAGGCACCTTTTCAGTCAACCTGCCGCATTTCATGCGCCAGCCCCGCCTGGCCTTCGCCTATAGCCAGCTTGCGCGCAAGGAATCCCTGCTGCTCGACAGCCGGCGCGCAGTATCACTGAGGCAGGCGTGGTGGCGGCCTTTGCACATGGCGCTCGCCTGGCTGTTCGTGCTGGGCGTGGTCATCCACGTCATCACGGTGACTTTTTTTGCGGGCTATGTCGCCGACGGCGGGCCGATTACCTGGTGGCATCTGACGGCATGGTGAACACATGAGCACGCTCCAGCCCCAGAGCGAGCGCCTCGCGCTGCTGATCGACCTCGAGCGCTGCACCGGCTGCAAGAGTTGCGAAGCCGCCTGCAAGCAGGAGCACCGCCTGGGGCCCGGTGAATACCGCACCAAGGTGGTGTGGGCGAGCGCGCTGGAAGAAGCGGGGCTCGCATTCCTGACGCTGACCTGCCAGCACTGCGAGCGGCCTGCCTGCCTGCGCGCCTGTCCGGTGAATCCCAAGGCCATTGCAAAAGATCCGGTCACCGGCATCGTGCGCGTCGACGAATCGCGCTGCACCGGCTGCGGCGAGTGCGTGATTGCCTGCCCCTATAGCGCGATGGGGTTCGACGCGAAAGGGCATCATGCGGTGAAATGTGATTTATGCGTCGAGCGCCGCGCCGAGGGTGAGGCGACCACGGCCTGCGCCAGTGTCTGCCCGACGCAGGCGATCCGCTTCGGCAAGCGTTCCGAACTGCTGGACCACGCGCAGCAGTCGGGCCGCGCGCCGCGCGACCAGGACCATTTTCTGCTCGGGCCGGCGACGATATATCTGGAGCGCATGACGCCGCGCAATGAGAGCACTGCGACCGCGGTGACGCCGGCGCGCGCGCATCCCGGTGACTCGCGGCGACCGGCATTCATGGATGCGGAAGCGGCGCAAAACGCCGTGGCTGCAACATCACCGGCCTTTCCCTACGGTGAAACGCGCGAGGACGCCGCGCCGGATCGCGTGGTGCCCGGCGGCTGCAACATCTGCTTCAATTGCTGCAGCGTTAAATTTCACTTTAAAAACAATGACTTAGTAAAAATAACCGGCAACGATGACGATCCGTTGCTGCAAGGCCGCGTGTGTCCCAAGTCGCAGCTCACGCTGCAGATGTATCACAGCGAGCACCGGTTGCTGTATCCGCAGAAGCGCGTCGGCGCGCGCGGCGAAAACCGCTTCGAGCGCATTTCCTGGTCGCAGGCGCTCGATGAGATCACCGAAAAGTTGAAGACGATGCGCGATCAATACGGCGCCGAGGCGCTGGCGATGTTCATCGGCACGCGCACCGGTCTTCTCGATTACCTGGGCAGCACCAAGATGTTCGCGCAGTTGTGGGGCACGCCCAACAAGGACGGCACCGATCCGTTTTGCGCCAGCGGCAAGAACGTCGCGTTTGAAATCACGCAGGGCCGCATCGGCGCCGGCAACAGCTACACGGCCACCGACCTCGGTTCGGCGCAACTGTATGTGTATATCGGCGACAACCAGGCCGAAACGCGGCCGGTGTATTTCGGCATGATCAACGACTGGCGCATCAGGAACGGCGCCAAAATGGTGGTCGCCGATCCGCGGTTGACCGCCACCGCCTCCAAGGCCGACCGCTGGCTGCCGATCCGTCCCGGCACCGACATGGCGCTGGGACTTGCGCTCGCGCAGCACATCCTCGCCAACGAACTGCACGACAAAACTTTTTGCGCTGAGTGGGTTCTGGGTTTCGAATCCTGGCGCGATTTTATTTTAGACAAGGGCTATACGCCGGAATGGGCGGCGCCCATCACCGGCATCGCAGCGGACGACATCCGGCGCCTGGCGGAGGAAATCGCCGCCGCCGACGGCTGCGTGATTTTTGCCAGCCGCGGCATCAACCAGCACACCAACAGCACCCAGACCAACCGCGCGCTGATGTTCGTCGCCGCCATCACCGGCAACTGGGGGCGGCCGGGCGGCGCCTACTTCAACATGAGCGCGGGCACGCCGATCACGCCCAAGATTCCCGCCGGACGCTGTCCCGAGATCAAGCGGCCGCGGGTGCGGCGCAGCCCGACCGGGCTGGACCGAAGCCATGCTGCACGGCAAGCCGTATCCGATACGCGCACTCATCGCCTGCAACAACCCGCTGGCGCAGTGGCCGGACCAGACGCGGGCGCGCGAGGCCTTTGCCGCGCTCGACCTGCTGGTGCACATCGAGTTGTTCGCCAACGAGACCTCGGCCTATGCCGATTACCTGCTGCCGGCGGCGAGCGGCATCGAGAAGGGGGAGATCGGGCGCTCCAACGATGACCGGCGCATCGTGTGGATAGACAAGATGATAGACCCGCCGGGCGAAGCGAAAGCGGACACCTGGATCTGGGTGGAACTGGCGAAACGGCTGGGCTTCGGCGACGTGCTGAAGGAGGAATACAAGGATCCGGCGGTGTTCTGGGATGAGTGCCTGATCGACAACGACCAGTTGCGCGGCTGCACGCAGAAGCGTCTGCACTCGACGCCGTATCGGTGGGTGCGCCAGCCGGTGCCCACCGAGGACGCACCCGAGATCGAGACCCTCTACCAGGCGGGCACCTCGGCGATAGGCGCGCCGCCCGGCCGTCGCTTTCCGACCAAAAGCGGCAAGCTCGAATTCTGGACGCCGGAGCTGGAAGCGAAATTCAACACGCTGGGCATGTCGGCGCTACCGGAGTTTTATTCCGAGCGCGAGCAACTCATCGATCTGCCCTATGTCGAGTTGCTGGACAGCGATGCCGAGGCCGGCGTGATCTCTCCGTTCTGCAAGCCGGACACCGGATCTTCCCGCGGCCGCATCGTGGCGCCGGGCACTGATCATCCGGCGGCGCTACTGCGCGCGCAGGGTTTTGACACCGAGCTCATCACCGGCCGGCCGGCGGCGGCGCATTTTCACAGCTGGACGCATTATTTCTGGCAGTCGCAGGAAATGTGGCCGGACCTCTATTGCCAGATCCATCCCGACAAGGCCGCAGGGCTGGGGATACAGGACGGTGATCGCGTGAGCGTGGAATCGGCACACGGCAGCATCGAAGCGATGGCCTGGATTCATGCCGGCATACGGCCGACGGCGGTGTTCATCCCCATAGGCTGGGGCGAGCGCCAGCCGTACAACCCCTGGCGCTCGGTCAATTTCCTGACCGACAAGACGCAGCGCGACCCGATCTCCGACCAGACCAACCTGAAAGTGCTGTTGTGCCGGGTATCGCGCGTTAGTTAGGAGTTAACATCCCCGGGCAGGGTTGTCGGTAACATCGTGTAAAATGCCGACTTCCGCGGGTGTAGTTCAATGGTAGAACGGCAGCTTCCCAAGCTGCATACGAGGGTTCGATTCCCTTCACCCGCTCCATTCCTTGCCAACCGGGGACTGAAGGCCGTGTTCGGGAAGGCGCTCCCTGGCTGCGCAAGAGCTTGTCTATTTTTCAACTGGACACGGATGGCGATATTCTTGTAGTACTATGCAGGCAAACGAAGTGGGGTGCGGCGTCCGCAATGGCGTAGATGGCCCCGTTTCTTGCGCCGGGCACTCCTGGGAGAGTGCCGAAAGTGCGAAATTTTAATTCAACAACAAGGAAGAAATCATGAAGGTGATACTGGTAGCGCTGGCCTTGACCGCGCTGATCGCGGCGCCGGTGCAGGCCCAACAATCCGCTGGAACGCTGCAGCATGTTACAAAGACGGGAAAATTCAGGATCGGGTTTCGCGAGTCCTCGCCCCCCATGTCGTTTCTGGACAAGGACGGCAAGCCGACCGGTTACTCCGTGGAACTTTGTAATCTGATTGCGACCGCCGTCAAGAACAAGGTCGGCAAGGAAATAAAGGTGGAATATGTGCCGGTCACCGCCGAGAACCGGTTCGACGCGCTGGCCAAGAACAAGATCGACATCCTCTGCGGGCCGACGACGAGGACCCTGGCCCGGGGCAAACTGGTTGACTTCACACAGCTTACTTTCGTCACCGGCGCCTCTCTCATGTCGCTCGCGGGCAAGGAGATTCGCAGCCTTAGCGGTTTCACCGGCAAGAAGATCGGCGTCTCGCGTGGCACCACGACGGAGACTGTCTTGAGAAATATGCTCAAGGAAACCTTGACGGATGCGGAAGTCGTCCTGGTGAACTCGACCGCCGAGGGCGTGGCTGCGCTGGAAAGTGGGAAGATCGAAGCATTTTCTGCCGACCAGGTCGTGCTCATGGGTACTGCGATGACAACGCAGGGAGAAAAATTCGCGATTGCCTCCGAGGTGTTTTCCTACGAGCCTTTTGCTCTGGCGGTTAGGCGGAATGACGCCGACTTTCGACTGGTCGCCGACGGGGCCCTGTCCCAACTTTATCGTTCAGGCCAGATATTGGCAATATACGAGCGGTGGTTCAGCCGGTTTTCGAAGAAAAGGCCGCAGATATTCGATGCGCTCTATCAGCTAAACGCCATACCGGAATGAGTGATCCGCGTGCGCCTCGCCGGCCATAACCCGCGGCCCCAAGTTGTTGGGGCCGGGGCTAGTGCCTGCCGTGCGACGGGGATAGGCTGAACGCTGGCTAGCGCCTCGAGCGCTGCCACGCAGTTTTCCAGATCGACCTGACAGGATATTGAGTGGACCACAGCCGCGGGCGATCCGCATGAGGTCCGGCGCGGAGATGGACGCCCGCGCGTAGCGCTATCACTAATATCAGGCGTCAGGTCGGAAGGAATGCAGATTCAACATGCGGTTCGTGCGTTACTCGCTCATTGCAGTTCTGGTGCTGGCGCTCGTCCTGGCGGCCGTGGCGTCATACGTTGCCGCGACCTTTGATCCTAATGCCTATAAGCCGCAAATCATCCGGCTGGTAGAGGAGAAGCAGCAGCGTACGCTCAGGCTCGATGGCGACATCAAGCTCGCAATCTGGCCGAGTCTTGGTGCCGATCTGGGCAGATTGTCGTTGTCGGAATTCAAAAATGGCAATGAATTCGCCGCTGTCGAAAGCGCGCGTGTGTCGCTGTCTCTGATGCCGCTGCTGTCCAGGCAACTGGTGGTGAACGAGATAACAATCAAGGGCGTGCGTGCCAGTATTGTGCGCTTCAAGGACGGCCGCCTGAATATCGGCGACTTGTTCGGGGACGGGCAGAAGCGGGAGCAGTTCACGTTCGATATCGATCACGTTGCGATCGAGAACGCAGCGATCAATTTCCGCGATGAAACCAAAGGCGCGGAATACGCCATGTCGGACTTCAATCTGAAGACCGGGCGCATAGCCAACGGTGTGCCGACCAGGGTCAGTTTGTCTTTGGCAATAAAGGGCAATCAGCCCAGGCTTAACCTCGGTGCGGACGTGAAGACTCAGCTTACGTTCGACCTGGACAAGCAGCAGTATGTCCTGGAAGCCCTCGTGCTGGAGGCCAAAGGCCAGGTTGCGGACATCAGCAACATATCGGCGAAAATCACTGGGGATGCTGCCGCCAGTCTCAAGACCGGCGAGTTAAGCACCCGCAATCTTCTCGTCGCTCTGACTGGCGCCAGCGGCAAGGACAATTTCGATGTCAGGCTCATTGCCCCCCGGCTCAGTTTCACGACTGACACGGCGGGTGGCGACAAGGTGACGGTGATCGCCAAAATCACCAATCCGCAAGGCGCGATCGGGGTCAACCTGACGCTGCCGGGCATCGAAAGCACGGTCCAGGCCTTCAAGTCGGACATGATGACGCTCGACCTGGACATGAAGCAGGGCGACCTCACGGTGACAAGCAAACTGTCATCGCCGATTTCAGGCAACCTCAAGGCGCAACAAATAAGTTTTCCCAAGCTTGTGGCAAGTATCAGCGCGAGCGGACCCCATCTGCCGGGTAAAAGCCTGAGCGGCGAGCTTGCCGGCAATGCAAGTGTCAATGCCGCCAAGCAGAGTGTGCAGGCCAATCTCGCCGGGAAGTCCGGGGACAGCAACATCAAAGCCCGGCTGGGCGTTGTCGGGTTTGCCCCGCCGGCGATCAATTTTGACATCGACATCGACCAACTCGACATGGACCGGTATATGCCGCCGTCCACCGCCAAAAACTCCGCGGGCGGTAAGAAGCAGCCGGAGCAACCGTTCGATCTGTCAGGGTTAAAGCATTTGCGCGCCAACGGCACGCTACGCATCGGCTCGCTCAAGGCCTCGGGCGTCAGGGCTTCCAACGTCAAGTTCGATATCAAGCCTGACGGGGCCGGGAATCCGTGACAACATTAAAAGACCACACCACGAAGCACAGAGTGCTCATGGCCGTTTGTTTGTTTTTTAATAATTAATCGTAATTTTGCCCTCTCAAATTAAGACCTTCGCCGCCAGGCTGATTACCTGGCACAAATGCCATGGCCGCCATGACCTGCCATGGCAGAAAACGCGCGATCCGTACGCGATCTGGGTCTCTGAAATCATGCTGCAGCAGACCCAGGTTGCGACGGTCATCCCGTATTACCGGCGTTTCCTGAAGCGGTTTCCCGATATTTCCGCGCTCGCGGCTTCGCCGCAGGACGAGGTGCTCAAGTTGTGGAGCGGCCTGGGCTATTATTCCCGCGCGCGCAACCTGCACCGCGCTTCTCAAGTGGTCACGAACGATCATGGCGGACGGTTTCCGCCGGATTACGAACATGCGCTGCAACTACCCGGCATCGGACGCTCGACTGCCGCAGCGATCTGCGTGTTTGCATTCGGCGACCGCCGCGCGATCCTCGATGGCAACGTCAAGCGGGTGTTGGCGCGCTGCTTCGGTATCGACGGCTATCCGGGGAACAAGCGTGTCGAGGAGGCCATGTGGGGCCAGGCGGAGGCGTTGGTGCCCGCCAAGGGCGCTGACACATATATCCAGGCGCTGATGGACCTTGGCGCGGGCATCTGCACCCGCCGGAAGCCGCAGTGTGCAGCCTGCCCGCTGAATCGCAGTTGCGTGGCGTACCGCGACGGCCTCACACACCGCCTGCCCGCAGCGAAACCCAGGAAGATGCTGCCGCGGAAAGCGGCCGTGATGCTCATATTGCATCGTGCGGGAGAAGTCCTGCTGGAAAAACGGCCGGAATCGGGCATCTGGGGCGGATTGTGGTGTTTTCCCGAGATGGCCCACGATGACGGTATTGAAAAAACCTGCTTGAAGCGCTTTGGTGCATGCGTGAAACGTCTGCCCACCCTGCCGGTACTGGAGCACGGCTTTACTCATTTCCGGCTGAGCATTACGCCGCAGCCACTGCAGGTCACGAAGCTCGCGCCGCGAGCAGCCGAACCCGGTCATATCTGGCTGGCAATCGAAGAGGCGAAGGCGGCTGCAATCCCGGTCCCGGTAAGGCGCATTCTGACGCAGCTCGCGCTGGAACGAATGACAGACCCGTTGCGGAAGGATCCGGGGCGCCAAGTCTCCCGGTCAAGGCGGCTACCGGTAAAATGACATTCACTACCGCGGCCGACCGTAGTATAAAGACAGCTGACGATGAATGACTGGAAAGAGATTACTGCCTGGCGTAAAGCGCGACGCGCGGAACTGATTGCGCGACGGACGGCGTTAACCCGCGAGCAGCGCGCGCCATTGAACGAGCGGATCACCGGACTGCTGGGCGATGGATGCCCGATCGCACCCGGCATGGTGGTCGGTTTTTGCTGGCCGTTCAGCGCCGAGTTCGATGCGCGCTTTGCGATTCGCCATTGGAGAGAGCGGGGGGCGATTGCAGCTTTGCCTGAAGTGGTGGCGAAAGGCCGGCCGCTCCGGTTCCGGAAATGGTGGCCGGGCGTGACCATGGCGCGCGGCGTTTATGAGATTCCGGTACCCAGCGGCAGCGAGGTCGTGGTGCCGGATGTCGCGCTGGTGCCGATGAATGGTTTCGACGAGAACGGCTATCGTCTTGGCTATGGCGGCGGTTATTTCGACCGCACTCTCGCCGCTTATGATCAGCGCATGCTGGCGATCGGCATCGGTTATGAGTTCGCGCGCCTGAAGACGATTTATCCGCAGGCGCACGATATCGCCATGGACTTTGTGGTGACAGAAGCGGCGGTTTACGCAAGCGAGGATGGCAGGCTTGCCGCTCTCGATGCCGAAACGTTTCGCCTCCGGGCCGCCCGCGTGCTGCAGGCGAGGGGGCTTCCGCGCTGCGGCGGCGCGCAGGCCACCGGCCCCGGGTTCAGTTCACCGCCGTGCTATGCCGGCGAATTTCCGGGGTATTGGGGTGAAGACAGCGAACCCGTTGGATAACAGGCCCTAAGCCATGAGACCCTGTTGAACCATAATCTGGCGCAGTAAAGAAAAGCGCGCGGCCGCATTCTGTGATTCGAGCAGTTGCTGTTTGATGGTTGCTTGCATGGGGAGGAGTTCGGCGAGCCGGTAAGCGACCCAGGCGGGATCATCCAGTTTGAGCGGCGATGGAAAATTCTCTGCGCCCACTTTATCGACCACGAGTTTGAGTACCTCGGCGCAGTCCTGGTCCACTTCAGCGGTGGCATATTCCGGCGGGAGCAGTTCGATCTGCCCTGTGATCAGCCCGTTGGCGGCGATGCGGGTTGTGACAAGGCGAAAGCGGTCATCACCCCGCACCGTCAGTGTGAATAATCCGAGTTGCGGCATGTCCCACTTTGTAATCGTGGCCAGACAGCCGATGGCCTCAGGCACCGCCGGTACGCCGACCTCGAGCCCTTCCCTGATCTGGCAAACGCCGAACGGCTGATCGTCTCGAATACAGAGCTTGGTCATCTCGAGGTAGCGCTGTTCAAAAATTTTGAGCGGCAGCATGCCACCGGGAAACAGTACCGTGTGCAGCGGGAAAATGAAAATTTCTTGCAAGAGCAGCCTAATGTGAATGGTGAATGGTGAATGGTGAATGGTGAATAGGATCTTGCTGTCAACGATTCATTTT
Organism: uncultured beta proteobacterium; assembly: GCA_942492335.1. Classification (GTDB taxonomy): domain Bacteria; phylum Pseudomonadota; class Gammaproteobacteria; order Burkholderiales; family SG8-41; genus CAKKQX01. The sequence goes on from CALOEN010000004.1 coordinate 17,846, forward strand.
TTTTTATACCCCCTTGAGGGGTACGATTTGCGATTCACTATTTACGGCTTAGGAAAGTTCGCGATGCCGGACCAGCACCTGGGTCTGCGGGCGGAAATGCACAGCCAGCATCTCGGCGAAATACACCGAGCGATGACGCCCGCCGGTGCAACCGATGGATACCGTAAGGTAGCTGCGGTTATCCCGCGAAAAACACGGCAGCCAGCGCCCGATGTAACCCTGAATGTCCGCGAGCATGTTCTGCGCATCAGGGCTGGCGCGCAGGAAATCGATGACGGGCTGATCCTTGCCTGTCAGCGGCTGTAGCCTGGGATCGTAATGCGGGTTCGGCAGGCAACGCACATCGAACACCAGATCGGCATCGAGTGGAACGCCATGCTTGAATCCGAATGACTGGAACAGCACGGCCAGCCCGGATTGGCGCAGACCGACCAAATCCCTGACCCAGCCGCGCAGCACGCTGGGGCTCATGTCGCTGGTGTCAATATGGTGCGCAAGCTCGGCGACATCGCCCAGCCGCTCGCGTTCACGGGCGATACATTCCGGCAAGGTAAGTTCACCCTCGCTTAAGGGATGGCGCCGCCGGGTTTCAGAAAAACGCTTGATCAGTGTCTCGGTCTTGGCTTCGAGAAACAGCACCTTGATGTCGAAACCCGTGCTGCGCAGACGTGCCATCTGCTGCGGCAACTCGGCAAGGGTTTTTCCGCTGCGCACATCGATGCTGAGCGCGACCCGTTCGTAACCAGAGGTGTCCAGAAACGACACCAGATCGGGCAGCAGCATTACCGGCAGGTTATCGACGCAATAAAAACCGCTGTCTTCCAGCACATTGATTGCCACGCTTTTGCCCGAACCTGAAAGGCCGGTGATGAGGATGAGCTGCATGCCTGGTAAACCGTGAATCGGTAATGGGTAATGGTATATTGTCTAAGACATTGTTTTTATTAATTATTCATCGTCTTTGATCTGCTGCGCCTGGCGATTAATAAACTCCTGCGTGCTGTCTACGCCGCGCAGCTGCAGCACGTAATTGCGTACTGCGGCTTCTACCAGCACCGCCAGGTTGCGGCCAGCGGCGACCGGAAGGATCACCTTGCGGATTTCCACGCCCATGATCTCCTCGCTGCAGGCGTTGAGCGGCAAACGCTCCATCTGCATCGGATCAAGACCCGCGGGTCGCTGCAGATGCACGATCAGCTTGAGGCTCTTGCGCGGTCGCAACGCCGCCTCGCCGAAAACGGTGCGGATATTAAGCACGCCCAGCCCTCTTACTTCCAGAAAATCCTTGAGCATTGCCGGGCAGCGGCCTTCAATGGTCTCGGGGCCTACGCGGAACAGTTCGACGACGTCATCGGCGATGAGCCCACTGCCGCGGCTGATGAGCTCCAGCGCGAGTTCGCTTTTGCCCACGCCGGAGTCCCCCGTAATCAGCACGCCCATGCCGAGCACGTCAAGAAACACGCCATGTTCGGTGACTGATTCGGCAAGCAGTCGCGCCAGATAAGGGCGCAGCATCCACATCAGCTCCACGCTTGGCAGTGGCGTCAGAAACAGCGGAGTTTGAGTCGCTTCAGCAACCGATGCCAGGGAGGCTGGCGCATGCTCGTCGCCAGCAACAATGAAACAGGCGAGTTCACGGGTTGCAATCTTATCCAGAGTCCGGGTGCAGGCGGCCGGGTCCAGTCCGTTGAGATAATTTACTTCTGATGCACCCAGCACCTGGATCAGGTTGGGATGGATGAAGTTGAGATGGCCGATCAGGCCTTTCGACGAATCCTTGGTGAGTTCGCTGTTGAGGTCTTTAGTGCCGCCATCGCGCCCGGCGACCCAGGCGAGTTTCAGCTTGTCGCAATTGTCCTCAAACAACCGGGCTATGCTGACTTGAGGCATGGGGCTGCCATTCTGAGATTAGTTTGTGAAGATCGGCTGCATTTTCCGCGTTGAGCAGACGTTCGCGGAACGGCTTGTCGCTGAACATCTGCGCGAGTTCCGAAAGAATCTGCAAGTGAAGGTCAGTGGCCCGGTCTGGAACCAGCAGCACAAAAATCAGGTTGACGTTCTGGCCGTCAGGGGCGTCGAAAGGTATCGGTTGCTTCATCCTGACGACTGCGCCTATCGCATCCTTGATATTCTTGATGCGACCGTGGGGTATGGCGATCCCCTGCCCCAATCCGGTCGACCCCAGCTTTTCCCGCGCGAACAGGCTGTCAAAGACCTGGCTGCGTGCGATGCTGTGGTTGTTTTCAAACAGCAATCCAACCTGTTCGAAAACCCGTTTTTTGCTGGATACGTCGAGATCGAGCAGGACATTCGATTCCGGCAGAAGCTTGGCAATTAGATTCATGATGTAAGTTTAAACCCTGAATAATCGTGCGGCTAGATGACGCGCTCGAGGGTTTTTATTCCACACCCTGCGGCTTGATCGGTGCGCTGTCATGGCGGTGGTCGAGATTTTTCTCCTTGTGCTTTCTTATGGATCGTTCGAGTTTGTCGACCAGGCCATCGATGGCCGCATACATGTCGGCATTGATGCTCTCGCAGAAGATGTCCTTGCCGCGCACATGTACGCTGGCCTCGACTTTCTGATTGAGTTTCTCGACAGACATGATGACATTGACGTCGACGATCTGGTCAAAATGGTTGGTGATGCGTTGCAGCTTGTTCGCCACGTACTCGCGGATGGGTGGGGTGATTTCCAGATGGTGACCGGTAAGGTGAAGGTTCATTGTTTTCCTCTCGATGGTTTAATTAAAGCGTCTTTCTAAGACTGACAGGCAGGATCTGCAAAGATTCACGATATTTGGCTATCGTGCGCCGAGCAATGACTATGCCCTGTTGCCCGAGAATTTCAGAAATTTGACTGTCGCTCAGGGGCTTGCGTGAGTTTTCAGCGCTGACCAGTTGCTTGATCAGGGCGCGAATCGCGGTGCTGGAGGCAGCACCGCCGGTGTCGGTCGAGACGTGGCTGCCGAAAAAATACTTGAGTTCGAAGATGCCCCGGGACGTGCGCATGAATTTCTGGGTGGTGACCCGCGATACCGTCGATTCATGCAGTTCGAGCGCTTCGGCGATTTCCCTCAGTACCAGCGGGCGCATGGCGACGGCGCCGTGCTCGAAAAAATGCCGCTGACGGTCAACGATGGCCTGCGACACGCGCAGTATCGTTTCGAACCGCTGCTGCACGTTTTTGATCAGCCATTTTGCCTCCTGCAACTGGTTCGCGAGTTGCTGGGTCCCGGCGCCGCGACTGTTCTGCAGGATGTCGGCATAGAGCCGGTTGATCCGCAGGCGCGGCATCGCCTCCGGGTTGAGCGATGCAATCCACGCCCCTTTGATTTTTCTGACGATGACATCCGGAATGATATAGCGTGTGTCATCCAGTGAAAAGTTGCTTCCCGGGCGGGGGTTGAGCCCGGTAATCAGCTTTTGCACGGACCGCAGGCAGTTATCGTCACAGTGCAGGAGTTTTTTGAGTTTGTTGAAGTCGCGTGAAGCAAGCACCTCCAGGTGGTGCCTTGCGACTTCCAGCGCATCAGTGCGATGGGGCGTGTCCTCCGGCAGTGCCACAAGCTGCAGTTCAAGACATTCGCTCAAGTTTCGAGCGCCGACGCCGATGGGCTCGAAATGCTGCAAATGCTGAAGTGCGATCTGCAATTCCTGGGGATCGACCTCCAGCTCCTCGGGCAGCATGGCTAGAAGCTCGGTCAGATCCTGCGTCAGATAGCCGGCATCATCGAGCGTGTCGATCAGCAGTGTTACCAGTTCATGATCGCGGTCAGACAGGGTCTTTTCAGAGAGCTGTTCCAGCAAATGCACGCGCAGCGTCGCGCTGACGGCAGGGGTCTGGGGAAAATCATCGTCATCAGAATCATCGCGCGATGATGATGAATATGTCGAATTATCGGCGGCGCTGAACTCGGCCGTTTCGGATTCAGCACCGGGCTCTCTGTCAGCGGCCTCGTCGGGCGATGGGTTCTCTTGCGACGTTCCGGATTCCTGGGTCCCGGGCGTCTGTTCGCGGCTGTTCTCAACGCGCTCGAGAAGCGGATTTTCCTGAAGCAGACGCTCCAGCTCCTGGTTGAGTTCGAGCGTCGACAGCTGCAGCAATCGTATCGATTGTTGCAGTTGCGGCGTGAGGGTTAGATGTTGTGATAGCCGAAGTTGTAGGGAATGCTTCATGCGTGTATCTGATTTTCGCGGGCTATCGCTGAGTTTGGGCTGAGATAGTTGACCCTGGCTGATGCACGGGCTTATGGGTTAGAGGTGGAAGTGCTCTCCCAGATAAACTTTCCTGACATTGTCATTATAAACGATTTCGTCGGGCTTGCCGTAGGCCAGGACGGTGCCTTCATTGATGATATAGGCGCGGTCGCAGATCCCGAGGGTTTCCCGGACATTATGATCGGTAATCAGTACGCCGATGCCGCGATCCTTGAGAAAGCCTATGATTTTCTGGATATCGAGGACGGCAATGGGATCGACGCCGGCGAACGGCTCATCAAGCAGTATGAAACGCGGGTTGGTGGCAAGGGCGCGTGCAATTTCCACGCGCCTGCGCTCGCCGCCTGAAAGGCTGATCGCCGGGTTGTCGGCAAGGTGGCTGATATGCAGGTCACGCAGCAGGTCGTCAAGCCTGATGTTGATCTGATCGGGGTCATCGGTATGAAGTTCGAGCACGGCGCGTACGTTATCGGCGACTGTCAATCTGCGGAATATGGATGCTTCCTGGGGCAGATAGCTGAGGCCCAGCCTGGAGCGGCGGTGAATCGGCAGGTGGGTAAGTTTTTTGCCGTCCAGGTAGATTTCACCGGCGTCGGCGGGGACCAGTCCCACTATCATGTAAAAACAGGTCGTCTTCCCCGCGCCATTGGGCCCCAGCAGACCGATCACCTCGCCGCTGCGGACTTCGAGGGACACGTCCGTGACCACGACACGGGATCGATAGCGTTTCATCAGGTTCTCCGCGCGCAGTTCACTTGCAAGCGCAGTCGCTACTGAAGAATCGGGTGCCGACGGCAACTGCGCCAGGTGGGCTTCATCGGTCATCGCGCGACTATTTTTTTGGAGAGACAATTTCTTCGGGTGGCGCGGCGAGGCTTGAGGCGGGCTTGAGGGGCAAGGGCGGCGTGGGAGCGGAAGCGCCCGGTTTGACTTTTGATTTGGGCTGCATCACGGCGCGTACCCGGCGGTCAGGACTATCGGGAGCCGCAGACTTGCCGGCGCTCGTGACCTGGAAAAATTCGGTTTTGCCATCATAAGATATGTAATTGCCGCGCACAGTATCCTGGTTGCGCTTCATCGAGGCGCGTTTGAACATCTGGAATTTGTCGGCGCGCTCATCATATTCGATGCGCTCGGCCCAGCCTTCGATGTACTCGTCCACGCCGTCGCGTTTCTGGCGGAAATAGGCAAGGTTGCCCCACGTCGTGCCGTTATGGAAGTTTTCGGCGTCCTGGCGCACTTCCATGCGATCGCCCCGGATCGTAAGCGTGCCCTGGGTCAGAATCACTTTGCCTTCGAAAGTGGCGATCTTCTTTGCGTCGTCAACCGTGACCCGGTCGGACTCGATATTGATGGGTTTTTCGCGGTCGGCTTTTTCTGCGCTGGCCAAAGGGCTCCAGGCAAATGCGCATGTGCAAAGCACTGTGAAGACAAGCACACGCGCAGCAGAGCAATGCCCGCGGAACGCAGCCGAGGGCGAATTATTTCTTTCTGGTCTCATATGTTCCCCTGACCCTGGATTCAAGCTTCAGTATCTGGGTCTTGTTGTTCAATTCTAAGCCAATCGATTTGACAATGGTATTGGCGTCAGTAATCGTCACCGGCTGGTCGGTTTTGGCAATATCCATTTTGTGGTATCACATGCAGATAGCTGGTTTCCATCACCATTTCGCTCCTGTCGGCGTAGGCGCTCCGGGTCACGCGGACATCGTCCTTGAAAAAAATATTTTCCCCGTCCGTTGACACCAGCGCCTCACGGGAGGTGATGGTAACCGGCGGTTTTCCCGGAACCATGCTTACGAGCTTCGGCATTTGCAGATGCGTGCTGTCGTCGTCGGGGTAATGGGTCATTTTATCGGCAATCAGCGTATCCGTGATGTTGCCGTCGGCCGACGTGCGCATGGACGAAAGGTTGTCAACGATGAAATCGGGGTCATGCCGGGCCGAGCCGTTGCCCGTGCTTGCCTGCGGCTGCACGGTGCGGTCGAGCCAGAACGTCAGTGCGGCAAGCACGGTCAGCAGCAGCAAAGGAAACCAGGCGGCGAGCTTGTCATTCACGTTTGAAGTCCGGCGTCATCAATTCAAGTAGGGTGCAACCTGGGCTTCCAGCTTGCCCTGGGCCTGCAGCACGAGCTCGCAAACTTCGCGCACTGCGCCGCGACCGCCCTGAGCGCGGCTGACATAGTGCGCATGGGTTTTAACAATTGCCGCCGCCTCGGGCACTGTCAGGGCGAGTCCGCAGCTGCGAAGCACCGGTAAATCGATGACGTCGTCACCCATGTAGGCTGTTGCTGCTGCGTCGAGCCCGAGTTCGGACAGCAGTTCCTGAAACTTCAGGAGCTTGTCGGAAACGCCCTGGTAGAGCAGGTCGATTCCGAGATTCTTCGCCCTTTGTTCCACGCAGCGCGATTTCCGGCTGGTGATGATGGCAAGCTTGACGCCCGAATTCTGCAGCATTTTCATGCCGTGCCCGTCGCGCACATTGAACGCCTTCAGTTCCTCGCCCGAGTCCGTGAAATAAAGGCTGCCATCGGTCAGCACGCCATCGACGTCAAAAATGGCGAGGCGGACACGCTGTGCTTTGAGGTAAATATCCTGCATGGCTAACTCTGTCCGGAGTCGCGGTGTTTGGAGAAGGGGGCTGCCTTTCGCGTGGAATTTTCAGCGCAGCGCGTTGCGTAACTAATCCCGAATCCCGAATCCCGAATCCCGAACAATTAAATCACCTTTGCCTTGAACAGGTCGTGCATGTTGAGCGCGCCGACCAGCACGGTTCTCTTCATCGACGACCAGCATCTGGTTGACCTTGTTGCGCTCCATGATGTCGACCGCCTCGGCAGCGAGCTTGTCCGCACTGATTGTGCGCGGACTGCGTTTCATCGCCTCGGCAATGGGTGTGGTGCGCAAATCGACATTTTTTTCAAGCGCGCGCCGCAGGTCGCCGTCGGTAAAAATGCCGATGATGCGGCTGTCGTCATCGAGAACAGCGGTCATGCCCATGCGTCCGCGCGACATTTCAAACAGCGCCTCCAGCAGCGTCGCGGTTCGCGGAATATGCGGCGCCTCATCACCGGTGCGCATGACGTCGCGCACATGGGTCAGCAGTTTCCTGCCCAGAATGCCGCCGGGATGGGAACGCGCGAAGTCGTCCGCCGAGAACCCGCGCGCATCGAGCAGGGCGACGGCCAGCGCATCGCCCAGCGCGAGGGCCGCCGTGGTGCTGGCGGTCGGCGCGAGGTTGAGCGGGCAGGCTTCTCGGCGACGCCGGCGTCGAGATGGACATCGGCCTCGCGGCCAGCGTCGAGTCGGCCGATCGCCGGTCATGGCGATCAGCGCGCGCCCGGCCGCGCTTGAGCAGGGGCACGATGCGCAGCAGCTCTTCGCTTTCGCCGGAGTTTGAGGAGGGCGATGAACACATCGTCGGGGTGATCATGCCCAGGTCGCCGTGGCTCGCTTCGGCCGCGTGGACGAAGTAGGCCGGGCGTGCCGGTGCTGGCCAGCGTCGAGGCGATCTTGCGGGCGATGTGCCCGGACTTGCCGATGCCGGTGACGATGACGCGGCCCCGGGCAGCCAAGGATCATTGCGACCGCCGCCGGAAAGCGCTCGTCGAGGCGTTCGATCAGCGCACGGTGACGCGCCTCCGCCTCGATGGCCAGCACATCGCGCGCCGCTCCAGCGATCGAGCGGCGGCCGAGGTGGGCGGGTCATGGCCGCGGCGGACTTCCCGGCGTGCGCGATAAACTTGGACGAAACTTATCAGAAGGCCGCTGCCGCAATTCATCCTGAGAACCCATTCGATCAACTCTGCGCATGGACGCTGCAGGCCCGCGCTTGCAACCCGTTCTGGTGCTGCTTGCGAGCCGCGGTGCTGGTGGTCGCCGCTGTTCCGCGCGCTCAAGCTGCCGCCGATGCTGGGCTACCTGCTCGTGGGCGCGGCGATCGGCCCGCATGCGCTGGCCTGGATCCCGGAGACCGAGGCGCGCGCCACCTGGCCGAGTTCGGCGTGGTCTTCCTGATGTTCTCGATCGGGCTGGAGTTCAGCCTGCCGAAGCTGCGCGTCATGCGCCGCGCGGTGTTCGGCCTCGGCCTGGCCCAGGTGACGGCCACCATCGCTGCATGGCGCTGCGCGCCTGCTCGGCGCCGAGCGCTGCGCCTGGCAGGCCGGCATGGCGCTGGGCGGCGTGCTGGCGATGTCCTCGACCGCCATCGTCATCAAGCTGCTCTCGGAGCGGCTCGAGCTCGACACCGCCCACGGCCGTGACATCGTCGGGGTGCTGCTGTTCCAGGACCTGGCGGTGGTGCCGCTGCTGATCCTGGTGCCGGCGCTGGCGCAGGCCCCGAGCCTGGCAGATCGCGGCGACGCTCGGCGGCGGCGCTCAAGGCGGCGGTGGTGCTGTCGGTGCTGGTGTTCCTGGGCCAGCGTCTGATGCGCGGCTGGTTCGGCGTGGTGGCGCGGCGGCGCTCGGCGGAGCTGTTCATGCTCAACGTGCTGCTGATCACCCTCGGCCTGGCCTGGCTGACCGAACTGGCCGGGCTGTCGCTGGCGCTGGGGGCGTTCCTCGCCGGCATGCTGATCTCCGAAACCGAAGACCGCTACCAGGTGGAGGAGGACATCAAGCCGGTCCGCGACGTGCTGCTGGGCCTGTTCTTCGTCACCGTCGGCATGGTGCTCGACGTGCGCGTGGTGGTGGAGAACGGCTGGCCCAGCGTGCTGCTGATTACGCTGGTGCTGCTTAAATCACTGCTGATCTTCGGTCTGACCCTGTTGTTTGGCAACAATTCCGGCGTGGCGCTGCGCACCGGGCTGGCGCTCGGGTCATGCGGCGAATTCGGGTTTGTGCTGCTGGCCAATGCATTTAATGTCGGCCTGATCGAACCGCAGGTCCTGCAGCCGGTGCTGGCGGCGATGGTGCTGTCGATGCTGATCGCGCCGTTCGTCATCGATAAGAGCGAGCATATCGCGCGGCGCTGGAGTTCCGCGGAATGGATGAACCGCGCGATGCAACTGCACAACATCGCGGTGCAGTCGATGGCGGCCGACGAGCACGTCGTCATCTGCGGTTACGGGCGCAGCGGCCAGAATCTTTCCCGCCTGCTCGAACAGGAGAAAATTCCCTTCATTGCGCTCGACATCGATCCGCAGCGCATCAAGGAGGCGATCACGGCGGGCGAGAGCGTGGTTTTCGGTGATGCGGCGCGGCGCGAAGTGCTGGTGGCGGCCGGACTGATGCGGGCCAAGGCTGTCGTGATTACTTATTCCGATACCGGCTCGGCGCTGAAGATCCTGGCGCATACGCATGAATTGCGGCCTGACGTGCCGGTCGTCGTGCGCACCGTCGACGATACCGACATCGACAGCCTCAAGGCGGCCGGCGCCGCGGAGGTCGTGGCCGAGATCATGGAGGGCAGCCTGATGCTCGCTTCGACGACACTGATGCTGGTCGGCACGCCGCTCAACCGTGTGCTGCGGCGCATACGGGAGACGCGCGCGCATCGCTACAGCCTGTTCCGGGGTTTTTATCGCGGGATGAGCGACGAGGCGGACGATACTGATGAGATGCAACCGAAACTGCACTCGGTGACGGTGGTCCAGGGGGCGGCGGCGATCGGAAAATCGCTGAACGAACTGGATTTTGCAGGTTTGCATGTCGAGGTGACCGCCGTGCGCCGGCGCAATGTGCGCACCGTGACGCCGGCGCCCGGCACGCGCATCGAAGAAGGCGATGTGGTCGTGCTGCTGGGCGTCAGTGAAGACCTGGCCGCGGCGGAAATGAAGCTGATGCAGGACTAAAAAGCCCGCGAGACCGCGGGCTTTTTTTGACCTTGGGACATGGCGCGGCGTGCGGAACGTGCCCTTGCGACGACCCTTTAACAAAAAGCGATGTAGGCGAAAAGCCCGCCAGTGGGCGGGCTTTTTCATATGGAACTGACAGAGGCTTAGAACAGGCGGCTGGCGCCACCGCAGTTCTGGTTCCAGGAGTCTGCGATCCACGATCCAGTACCGGCGGTAGCCGTACTGGAGCAAACTCCAGTCGGCGGCTGTCCCAGCGCCTGAGGTTGTCCTAGATATGCAGAAAACCTGAAGGTGCCGCCGTCTGCCACGCCATCGTCAACTTTACTGTCCACTTCCCCAGCGAGTATATCTGCTGGCATCTGGTTTCCTGTTTTAAGTTATGGCGGTTGGTTACGCAGTGCGTGCATACGACATGTCCTCGTAGGCGCTGTCGATATCTCCAGCACCATACATGCTGTAAGGATTGGCGAGGTGCGCAGGAAGTGATGTAACTCGCAGGCGCACGTCCAGGTGCTATTGATGAACCCGGCCCGCGACAGGTGTTCCCACAGACTGCGATGTGTTCGTCGCTTGCTAGATCGCCACTGCACCGTCAGACTCAATTTGGCCGTTGTTGTTGCCATTCTCCGTGGCGCTCCAGCAATGTTTGTTGTCGCCTGGCAGTAGTCACCAGGCAGTGCACGGAAGCGGTCGAGGAAGCCGAAATACGCCGCCTTGATGCCGTCCTGCTGCGAGATCAGGTTGCGCACGCGGGCGCTGGTGATCAGTTCCTGGCCTTTGAGCACGCCGCCCAGCAACAGGCCGATAATGACCAGCACAATCGCGATTTCGATCAGAGTGAAGCCGTTTTGCTTGCGCATTTTATTATCCTCCGATTTTACGGATAGTTTGAGGTCCGATTATTCAGCAGATCCATGCCACAAACTGCCTGACGACCTTGGTCGCAGAGATGAAATGTCGGCCGCAAGGTGACTGCATTAGGTCACGGTTGCGGGAGAGTTAAGTCGTATATATCTGATTATTATGGTAATTATATATTTTCTGCGCCATACTCGCTCTTATTTCGGGTACAACTTGAAGTTTGTACTATTAGTCCTTGAAAAATAAGGAGACTATGGTAGTCGATGAACTAGGGTTGTCGGTTTTTCGACGCAGGTGACGATTTTTCGGCGTTTTTCGAAAGTCCTTCCAGCCGTTCGGCTTGGGAGGGATACGCGCCATCTTTACC
>CALOEN010000005.1:0-12295 GCA_942492335.1 uncultured beta proteobacterium
GCCGCCACCCAATCGGCGGGCCTGCGCGAGATGTTCGGCACCATGTGCAAACCGTTCCACCCCGGCAATGCCGCGAAGAACGGCCTGCTTGCCGCGCTGCTGGCGCAAAAGAACTTCACCAGCTCCGGCCAGGGCATAGAGGCGAAGCGCGGTTTTGCCAACGTGCTGTCCACCGGATTCAGGCCGGAAGAGATTACCGCGGGCCTGGGCAAGACATTCGAGCTTTCACTCAACACGTACAAGCCGTTTGCCTGCGGCATAGTCGAGCATCCAGCCATCGATGGCTGCATCCAGCTGCGCAACGAGCACAAATTGAAAGCTGACGATATCGAGAGCATTGCGCTAAAGGTGCATCCGCTGGTGCTGGAGCTCACAGGAAAAAAGACACCGCAGACCGGACTCGAAGGCAAATTCAGCGTTTATCACTCATCTGCAGTCGCTATCATTTACGGCGCGGCGGGCGAAGCGGAATACAGTGACGAAGTCGTGTGCGACCCGCAGGTAATCGCATTGCGCGATCGCGTATCGGCTGTGGTCGAACCTGGCGTGCACGAAGACCAGGTGCGTGTTGCGATCAGACTCAAGGACGGAAGGACGTTGGAGAAATTTGTCGAGCATGCCATAGGCAGCGTGGACAAACCGATGAGCGATGCTGATCTCGAAGCCAAATTCCGCGCCTTTGCCGACGGCATCCTGTCGCAGATGGAGGCGGAAAATCTGCTGCGTTTGTGCTGGGGCATCGCGAGGCTGAAAGACGCGGGTGAAGTTGCGCGCGCTTCGGTGCCCGCAGTCGCAAGAGTCATGCGCGTCTGAGTAATTTGATCACAACATGCGAAATGAATATTTGCATGCTGGAAACCAAGACACAGGGTTCAAAGACTTGCGCGAGTATGTTATGGTGATGCAGTTGCTGACAGTGAAGATCGGGCACGCAATCGACTGACTCCCGTTTTTGATCGTATGCAGGTTAATTAACAGTATGTTTTTAAATACATTTATAATGAAAACTTGACCGAAAATTATGTGTCACAATAATAATAAGACACATAATTCGCCGGGAAAAATGAGTGCGCTGTCAGGCGCTTCTGAAACTTCGAAGAGGATGGAAATCATGCAGACGAATGTTCGCTCCATGTTGTTGTTGGCCGCGGCGGGATACCTTGCCGCTATTGCGTTTCCCGCCCAGGCGGCAACGGCTTATCCCGAGAAGCCGGTGCGGATGATCGTACCATTCGCGCCCGGCGGTGCCTCGGATTTTGTCGGTCGCATTATTCAAAACAAGCTTGGCAAAGAAATCGGCCAACAGGTGATCATCGACAACCGGACCGGTGCGTCGGGCTACATTGGCGTTGAGGTGGCCGCTGATTCGGCGCCTGATGGCTATACGATACTGCTGGGCAACATAGGCACGATGGCGATCAATGCCGCGATATTTCCGAAGTTCCGCATCAAACCGCTGAATTCTTTTATCGGCATCACACAGGTCGTCGATGTGCCGGGCATGATGGTGGTTCATCCGTCGCTGCCGGTGAAGTCGGTCAAGGAATTAATCGCATTTGCTAAAGCGCATCCGGGAGTGCTGGATTTTTCGGCGTCCGGCGCGGGCAGTAATTCGCGACTGGCGTTTGAGTTGTTCAAGCAGCAGACTGGTATCAAGATCGTGATGGTGCCCTACAAGGGTGGTGCCAGCGGTGCATCTTTGGCTGCTGCCACGGGAGAAGTGCCGTTGACGATGCTGACCTCTGCATCATTGCTGCCATATGTACGGCAGGGTCGGTTGCGCGTGCTGGCAGTAGTGGCACCGAAGCGATTGAGCGCGGTACCTGATGCGCCGACGATGACGGAGGAGGGTTATCCTGACTTCGTCGTCGGGTCGTGGCAGGGCATTTATGTGCCCACGGGCACGCCGCGTGCCGTGGTCGACCGGTTGTTCCCGGCGATCGTGACGACAATGAGGGATGCCACCGTGATCAAGCAGCTGGGTACCGCAAGTTCGGCGGCGATCGTCAGCAAATCGCCTGAGGATTTCCGCAAGTTCTGGGAGTCAGAGAGCAACCGTTGGTCGAAAGTGGTTAAGGACGTTGGCGCCGTAGCGCAAAGGTAGAAGTAATAGTTTGCGAGCGTAAGCCCTGACTGACGCTCGTCAACATGGAGGGAAAAGCGGACCGTGCTCCTGGCAGCGCGGTCCGTTTTTATTTGCACGAAAAAACGGTTATTTTCTGGCATACTTACCTGTGAACAAGGCGGCATTTTCGACAGCGATTTCACCGGTGATGCGGGAGTTGAGCAGTTATCTTGCGCTGGCGCTGCGCCGCAAGCTTCCGGGTGCTGTCGCCGAAAAAACTAAACATCACATCATCGACTCGCTGGCGGCGATGGTATCGGGATCACGCCTGCTCCCGGGAAAAATTGCGATTTCCTACGTGAAGCGGTTGGGCGGCGCGCGCCAGGCGGTAGTTGTGGGCACGCGCGTCGTGACGTCCCCGGTCAACGCTGCATTGGCCAATGCCATGATGGCGCACGCAGACGAGACCGATGATTCGCACCAGCCGGCTTTCTGGCATCCCGGTTGTGCGGTGGTGCCGGCTGCGCTCGCCGTGGCCGAAAAGCAGAGCGCGAGCGGCAGTGCGCTGTTGTCAGCGGTCGCGCTCGGCTATGATATTGGTTGCCGTGTGAATTTCGCGTTGGGTGCGATGCGTTTTCACCTGGCTGGACACTCCACTCATAGTTTCGGGGCGCTGTTTGGCGCGGCGGCCGCAGCCGGCGCGTTGGCGCGACTCAGTCCAGCGCAGGCGCGCTGGCTGCTGTCCTACACGGCGCAGCAGGCCTCAGGCATATCGTGCTGGATGCGCGATCCCGACCACATCGAGAAAGCATTTGACTTCGGCGGCATGCCGGCGCGAAATGGCGTCTCAGCGGCGCTGATGGTGGCCGGAGGCATGAGCGGTGTCGACGATGTGTTTGCCGGCGAGCGTAATTTCCTCTACGCGTTTGGCGGCGAAGACCGCGCGGCAGAACTCACACACGGCCTCGGCGTTCGCTACGAGATTCTGAATGCCAACATCAAAAAATGGTCGGTCGGCTCGCCGATCCAGGCAGCGCTCGATTCGATGCAGGCACTGATACGCTGTCACGGGCTGAAGCCGGATAACATCAAAAAGGTTAAAATCCAGGTTCAGGATCATGAGGCCGCCATCGTCGACAACCGCGATATGCCGGACATCTGCTTGCAACACTTGATAGCCGTGATGCTGCTCGATGGCACGGTCACGTTTGCCACGTCGCACGACCGCGAGCGCATGCGGGACCGTAAAGTACTGGATTTGAGAAAAAAAATTGAATTATGCGGAAGCGCCGCATTGACCCGATCGGGTGGCCGCCAGGCGATAGTCGAGGTTTGGATTCGCGACGGGCACCTTGTAGCGCATCACACGCAGGCGGTGAAAGGCACTCCGGGAAACCCAATGTTGCGGGTCGACGTGGAAGAGAAGTGTGTCGACCTGATGGCGCCGGTTCTGGGCAAGCGGAAAACACGGGAACTGATCGACATGGTTTGGCGTCTGGATCAGGTGAAGGATGCACGCGCGTTGCGGCCGTTGTTGTTGAGCTGATGTGCGAAAGCGCGTATACGAGATAGAAACTGAATGTATTATTTCGATAGTGCCTGCTGCGGGCCGGTCATATAACGGCGAGAGTCGGTAACCAAGGTACGAGGAAACAATCGATGAAACGATGGTTAAACCCCAATTGCATGATGGTGTTGGGATGCCTGATGGCGTGCAACGCCGCCGGTATCGCCGAGGCAAAATTGCCGCCGCCATCCGATGCCCAGAAAGCCATGGCAGCGGCGGCCAAAGCCAAGGCTCCGGAAAAGGCCAAGAAACAGGCCGCAGCCCTGTCCAAGGCACAGGACCGAGCGGTCGAGAATTACAAGCGGGGAAAATACGGGACGCTAGCGCCGACGGCCGCCGTGAAAAAATCCGTGAAAAGAAAACATGCTAGAAGGGTCGAGCGACTCGCCTGTCGCCTTGGTACGGAAGACCGGCATGCGCGGATTGCCGTCGAGGTGGTGAACGGCGCCATTCAGAACTTTGCCTACTACGCTAAATGGAAGCCGCGCACCTGCTCGGTATACATCGTACGCGACGATGCTTACAGCACATGGAAAGACCAGGGCCGCTTTACGACGGTCACGACCGAGAAAGGGAGTTTTATCATCGAGAACAAGCGCAAGAACATTCACTTCATCTTCAAGGACGTAGAGCGCGAGCGTTATTGCGGCGCCGATGGGAAAATCAACGGCACTCTGACGGTCTGGCGTGGCAAGAAACAATGCGAGTTGAATGGCATGATGGATAATGATCCGAACGAGACAGTTCGGGAGCCGCCGACCGCAAATCGGAGCGAAGCGGCCGTCCTTGAAAAAACAAAAAATAATTGACGGTTGTTTTAAGAACAAGCCTGGCTGGCTTCAAGCCGAAGCCGCCGTTCGCTCGCGATACTTGTCATATACCACGTCGCCATTGAACAGGACGGCTATATTGGCGTTTGCATAGCCAAGGTCTTGCAGCACTTCATGCGTGTGCTGACCCAGCCACGGCGCGGCGGTTCGGATAGAGGTGAGTTCGCCTGTCGACTTTATCGGCAGTCCCAGCGATTTCATGCGACCAATTTTCGGGTGGTCGATTTCGACCACCATGTTGCGCGCCTTGATGTGCGGGTCGGCAAGGGCCTGCGCGTAGGTATAAACCGGCCCGCCGGGAACCGCGGCTTCGTCGAGCTTCGCGACCCAGTGCGCCGTCGGTTGCATGGCGAACACGGTTTCAATTTCCTGCTCCAGAACCTCGATGTTTTTCAGGCGTGAAGGCAGATCCTTGAAGCGCGGATCGGTCAGCCATTCCGGCTTGTTGCAGGTGATGGTGCAGAAATTGGTCCACAGCTTCGTGTTGTTGGCGCCGACCGTGACATAGCCGTCCTGCGTCTTGTACGCCTGATATGGCGTGGAGCGGCGGTGGCGGGTGCCGGTGGCTTCCGGTTCTTCGCCGTTGCCAAAGTAGGCGCCGGATTCCCAGTGTGTCCACGCCAGTCCGGCTTCGAGCAGCGAAGTCTCCAGGTACTGGCCGCTGCCCGACCTTAACTTGCCGATGTAGGCGCCGAGGATTGCATAAAGCGCGGTGACGCCGCTGGAGATGTCATTCATTGCGATGCCGACCTTGGCGGGGCGCCCACCGGGGTAGCCGGTCATCATCATGATGCCGGACATGCCCTGCGCCACGATATCAAAGCCGCCCTTGTGGCCGTAGGGGCCGGTCTGTCCGAAACCCGACATCGAGGCATAGATGACACCGGGGTTGAATTTTCTGACAATCTCGTAATCAATGCCGAGTTTTTTGACCACGCCCGGCCGGAAATTTTCAGTGATGATATCGGCCTTTGCCGCCAGCTTCATAAAGATTTCCTTGCCCCGTGGCTCCTTCATGTTGATGCCGATGCTTTTCTTGTTACGGTTCAGCACGGCAAAGCAATAGGACTCGTCGTTGATCTTGGGATCGAAGCGGCGGGTGCCGTCGCCCTCGGGAAATTTTTCGATCTTGATGACATCCGCGCCCATGTCTCCAAGCACCATGGTGCAATACGGGCCGGCCATGACCGTCGTGAGATCGAGAACTTTCACGCCTTCCAGCGGCAGCGCCATTAATTTCTCCGGTGATTTCCGGATATGAAATCCGGATCCGTCCTAATATGAATCTACGGGCATATTTTAGCGTGTTGCATGGCGACATGACAAAAAACAGCCTGCGATTGAATTGAGATGTGTTTTGGCCGATAATGCGAAAAACAATCAATTATTATAATTAGGAGGTAGATCATGCATTGGATCCTTCGTGCTGCAATCCCGGCGCTGTTCGTACTGTCGGCTGGAGCGTTGGCGCAGAATTATCCCGATAAACCCGTAAAAGTAATTGTTGTTTTCCCCCCGGGCGGATCCAACGATGTCACTGCACGCATCGTGTTCAGAAAGATGGACGAGGTCATGGGTCAGTCGTTCGTGATAGACAATCGCGGTGGTGCGTCGGGAAGTATCGGGGCTGCCATTGTGGCGAAGAGCCCGAATGACGGCTATACGGTAATGGTCCAGTCCACCACTCACGTTGCCAATGCCTTCATGTACAAGGGCAAACTGCCGTATGACACGCTGGGAGACTTTATCGGTGTGACCCCGCTCGCGAAGCAAGTCGGCGTGCTGACCGTGCATCCGTCGTTGCCTGTGAAGTCGACCAAGCAACTGATCGCGCTGGCTAAAAAAAGGCCGGGCGAAATCAATTATGGTTCTGCGGGGCTCGGAAGTTTTGTGCATTTGAGCGAAGCCATGTTTGTTGCCATGACCGGGGTCAAAATGGTGCACATACCGTACCGTGGAGGCGGTCCCTCGTCGATTGCGCTCATGTCGGGAGAAACCCAGATGACGATCGCCACGATCGGCTCAATGATCACTTATATCCGGTCAGGGCGGATGAGGGCGCTGGGTGTGACCTCGAAGGAACGAACCGACCAATTGCCAGGCATTCCTGCCATTGGGGAAGCTGTTCCGGGGTATGAGTTCACGGCATGGGTCGGCTCATTCGTTCCGAAAGGCACGCCAAAAGCGATTGTCGACAAGCTCAACGCCGGGCTCAAGAAAGCGCTGGCCGATCCTGAAATCATTAAACAGCTCACCAATAAGACTCTTGACCCGATGTACATGACGCCCGAGGATTATGCCAAGCGCCTGCAGTCGGATTATGTGAAATACGGCAAGCTGATGAAGGAGATCGGCGTCGTCAAGTAAAAACAGGGCGTCGCCGGTATTGTTCCGAGGTACCTGAGGCAGACAATCGGGCCGCGTGAGCGGCCCGATTGAATTACGCGGGCTTTAATCGATATTGCCTGTACCCTTCCAAAACCATTAACTCCGGGTATCGCCTGGCGAGGAAATGGTGCCGGGTATTTCATGACTTGCAGTAAACCCCTCACTGTTCACTGCTTACCGCTTACGGGGTCCATATGGATTTAGGCATCAAAGGCGAAACCGCGCTGGTTGTCGGCGCGAGCGAAGGCATCGGCTACGAAAGCGCCAAGGGACTGCTCGAGGAGGGCGCCGAAGTCCTGATCTGTTCCCGCAACCCCGGCAAGCTCAAGCTTGCCGCGGATACCCTTGAGAAGGCGATCGGCCGCAAGGTGCGCTGGTTTGCGGCGGATATCACCAAAGCAGAAGACGTGGTGCGCCTCGGTGCGTGGCTGGCTCAGCAGGTTACGGCACTGGACATCCTGGTCACCGCGGTCGGCGGCAGCCAGCGCGCGGCGTTCGAGGAACTCGATGATGCCGCATGGTCGGCGAATTACGAATTCAATGTGCTCGGCACGGTGCGGCTGATCCGGGAAGCGCTGCCTCAGCTGAAAAAATCACGAGCCGGGCGCATCGTGATACTCGGCGCGGCGGGCGCGCGCATGCCCTACGAGCACCAAGTGGTATCGAACGTGCACAAGGCCGGGCTGATCGCGCTGGTGAAAACACTGGGCACCGAGTTTCAGAAGTACAACATCCGCGTCAATTCGGTGTCGCCGGGCCGTACCCTGACTTCATTGTGGACCACGCGCGCGGAGAAACTGGCTGGCGAGCGTGGCATTGCGCCGCAGGAAATCATAGATGAATTTTCGCGGGAGATCCCGATGAAACGCATGGGCAGGCCGGAGGAAATTGCGGCGATGGTAGTGTTTCTCGCGTCCCATAAGGCCAGTTATGTGACCTGCCAGTCCGTACTGGTTGACGGAGGCATCGCGCGCGGCCTGCTTTGATGCACTAAAATACTAACCGCAGAGACCACAGAGGGGCCTCCAAACCCAAACCTCAAGTCGTGAAAATTTCTTTGTCTTTTCTCTGTGGCATGATATTTATTTTCCTAGCGTAATTTCCCGCTGATCACACTGGTCATTTCATCGAGCGATGAGAATACCTGAACGCCGGCTCCGGCAAGTGCGCTGCGCTTGGCTTCGAAGGAGCCGTGTTTGCCGTGGATCAATGCGCCGGCATGTCCCATGGCGACGCCTTCCGGGGCGGTGCGTCCGGCGATCAACGCGTATACCGGCTTGGAAAAGTGTTGCGCTTTCAGGGCTGCCGCGAGGTCTTCCTCCTCGTGGCCGCCGATCTCGCCGATGATGAGCAGCGCCTCGGTCTGGTTATCAGCGGCGAAGAACGGCACGAGATCGGAATAGTACACGCCTTTGACCGGGTCGCCGCCGACACCCACCCACACCGATTGCCCGACGCCGCGCTGCGACAGCCTGTAGCAGGCTTCGTACGACAGCGTGCCTGATTTCGACATGATGCCCAGCGGCCCGGGGAGCAGCGAGTCGTTCGGGAGAAACCCGAGTTTTGCTTCTCCGGGAACAGCCATGCCGGGCGTCGACGGGCCTATCCAGAGCATGCCGGCGTCAAGCGCCAGACGCCGCGCCTTGAGCGCATCGTAGACCGGCATGCCTTCGGTCGGCGTCACCATGTATTTGATGCCCGCGGCAACGGCTTCTGTCATCGCCGCCAGCAACTGCGGCGCGCCGATCAGCGCCACGCAATGGACGGCGCCGGTTGCTTTTACCGCGTCACTGCACGTAGCGAAAACCGGTATGCCGTTGATTTTATTTTCTTCTGTCGTGGGCGATACGCCGCCGACGACGTTGGTGCCGTATTCTTTCATCAGCCGGCTGTGCTGCGTGCCTGCACGTCCACTGATGCCCATGACGATGACAGGAGTGCCGCGGGATACGCGCGGGTTGATCATTGTGGCGTTTCCCCGCCGTTAGCCAGATGGCGTCGCACTTCATCGAGCGCTGCGCCGAGCGCGGTAAACACGCGGATGCCCGCCTGATCCAGGATAGGCTGCGCCGAATCCATACCATTGCCTATGAGGCGCGCGACCACCGGCACCTTGAGCTTGGGCACTTTACGCAGCGCAGCGGCCAATAACTTAGAGAACTCCCCAAGGTCGGTGATGCCGGCAAAGATGTTGACCAGCAGCACGCGGACGTTCCGGCCTTCGGCTATTCGTCCCAGCACCTGCACCAGCCGTGTCGTCTCTTCGCGCAGTCCGCCGGTGCGCACATCGAGGAAGTTGTAGGGCTTGAGCCCGGCATCGCGCATTTCATCGATCAGCATCATCGACAGGCCTGCGCCCGTGGTCAGCAGCCCGATATCTCCTTTCGGGTCCACGACCACGTAGTCGAAACCGTGCTCCAGCTTGAGATGAGTAGAGAAATAGGCGGCTTCACGCTTCTTGAGCAATTCGCGGATTTTCGGCTGACGGAACAGGGCATTGTCGTCAGTGATCCATTTTACGTCGCCGACGACCCAGCGGCCGTCGGTTTTCACGAACAGCGGATTGATTTCCAGCAGCAGCGATTCACGCTCGATAAAAATACGCGCCAGCATTTCGGCGGAGGCGCACATCGAGCCTGACTTATGGCTGGGCATCGCGGCGGCCAGTCGCCGCACGCAGGCGACCAGAGCTGTCTCGTCCGGGCGGACCACTTCCATTTTGATCAGTTCGGACGGCAGGGTTTCAATATCCACACCGCCGCGGGCAGACATGATGACGCGCACGCCGCCGGCAGCGGGATCGATCATGAAAGCGAGATAAGTCTCTTCCGCGGCGGTCACCTGCTGTTCGATGCGGATGGCACTGATCCTGTGCCCGCGCAACACGGTTCCAAGAATGGCGTTGGCGTGATCAACGATCTGCTGCAGGGTGCTGGCTTTGAGGATAACGCCGGCCCTGCCGCGGCCGCCGGTGAAGGACTGGCCTTTGACCATCCAGGGGCCGGACGGCAGCGCCGGGCGGTGTATGGTTTCTTCGCCGTCGATCAAGCGTCCCGAGGGGACGGGGACCCCATACTGTGCCAGCAGTTCTTTTGCGTCGTGCTCGAGTAGGTACATGCAAATCTACCTACGGTTACAGGTTTCGCTTGCGGTTGACGAATGCGACCATCATGCGTTTCGGCTCGTCGGTTTTGCGCGCTTCAACCACCGCAGCGATTCCTTGCCTGACGGCATCAGCGACTGGCATACGCTCCCAGTCTAACACCAGTTTCTTCTGTATGCGTATCGCGCGCGGTCCGGCGGAAAGGATGGCCGACACCCATTTTTCGACGGTAGCATCGAGATCCGCAGGAGCAACCAGCCGATCGAGAAAACCGCAGCGGTGCGCTTCCTGCGCGTCCATCATTTCACCGGTGAAAACCAGTTCGCGCGTTTTGCCCCAGCCGATCAGGCCGGGCAGCAGGCACGCCTCCATTCCTGAGGGGATGCCGAATTTTACTTCCGGCATGCCGAACCTGGCGCTGTCCATGCCCACGCGCATGTCGCACGATGCCGCGATTTCCATGCCGGCGCCGAGGCAATAGCCATTGATGCGTGCAATCACCGGCACCGGCAGGTGGCGGATCGCGTCACAAACCAGATGAGTTTTGGTGCTGATATCCTCGGCATCTACGATGCCGATTTCGGCCATTTCCCCGATGTCGGCACCGCCGATGAACGATTTGTCTCCGGCGCCGGTCAGCACCGCCACGCGCAGTTCGGCGTCGCGCGCGAGCGCCGTGAACGCCGCGATCAGTTCTTCCTTACCTTTCCTGCCGAGCGCATTGCGGCGCTGCGGGTTGTTGACCGTGATGTGGGCGATGCGACCGGCCTCGCGTTCCTCGATGCGGATCAGCACCAGTGGATCGATCATGCCTGATTGCTCAGCGATTGATATTGAGTGAATCCAGATTTTCACTATCTGGACTGCGTGAGGGTGGCAGCGGCGTCAAGGTAACGCAGTTTCGCTAGTGATATTACACCTGAACAGGGTCACACAACGACTAAAAGGGTGCCGTGCCACGTACCGTCGTCCTGTACATTAGCCGACGCAGCGGCAGGTCATAGTCGAAATTGGCTTTATGCTGCACAGCCACGTTGTCCCACATCAGGAGATCGCCGGGCTGCCAGTTGTGACGGTACTGGAATTCGGGATTGACGATGTGCTGGCAAAGCTCAGTCATCAGGGCTCCGGCTGCATCTTTGGGCAGGCCGGTGAGGTGAGAGGTGTGCGCTTCGTTGATGAACAGGCCTTTGCGGCCGGTGACGGGATGCGTGCGCACCAGTGGCATTTCGACATCCGGCACGCTCTCCAGCTGTTCCTCGGTCGGCGCGTGTTCCTGTATCACGCGCCCGCCTCGTGTCGCTTCCTCCTGCTGTGCCCGGGCGTTCTTGTCGCGGTAGTGGCGATAGCTGTGGACGTTCCCGAGTGCCCGCAGCCTTTGCTTCATGTCTTCAGACAATGCCTCGTAGGCGGCGGTGGTGCTGGCGAAACTGGTATCACCCAGCACCTTTCCATCCTTGACAGGCACTTCGACGGAGTAAAGGGCCGATAACAGGCTGGGCTCGCGCTTGTAGGAGAGGTCGCTATGCCAGAAGCGGCCTGCATCCTGGGCGCCGATTGCATTGCCGTTGTCATCGATCAGGTTGGAAATGATCAGGATCTCGGGATAGCCTTCGAGGCGGCTTTCCTTGCGCACATGCTGTTCGAGTACTCCGAAGCGCTTGGTGAAAGCAATATGCTGTTCCGGCGCAAGCTTCTGATGGCGGAAGTACACAACCTCGTGTTCGAAGAAGGCGCTGGCAATTTGCGCAAAAGTGTTGTCATCCAGAGGTAGTGAAAGATCGATGCCGCTCATTTCAGCGCCCAGATGCTTGCCGATTTTCTTTACAGTGATCATGATGGTGTCTTGACGGGTTGCTGTTGGATGGATCGGAATATCATCCGAATTGTGTGCAAGTCGCGTCGGTAACCTGACTTAAAGTATGACAGGAAACGCAGTTGTCCGCAGTCACGGCGGCCTTCCGGCGCAATGCGCAGTGTGCAAAGCCCGGAGGCAGGGTAAAATACATGTTTCTGTTCCGATCCGGGAGGATGTTTCACATGAAGCTCTATGGTTCGACGACTTCGCCTTACGTGCGCAAAGCGCGGGTGTTGATCAAGGAAAAAAATCTACCGTGCGAATTCGTGGTTGAGGATCCATGGCCCGATGACAGCCCGATGATTGCGAAAAACCCATTCAGCAAGGTGCCGACGCTGGAGATCAGCCCCGGCAATTATCTGTTTGAATCGGCGCAAGTGGTCCTTTATCTCGACCATGTCAACGGCAAGCCGATGATGCCCAAGGACCCGGAGGGCTACTGGCAGGCGCAATGGTGGCATAGCAATGGTCAGGACGAACGGGA
>CALOEN010000006.1:0-106650 GCA_942492335.1 uncultured beta proteobacterium
AGTACCGGCTCCTGCTGAGCGGGCGCGCGATCGCGCAGGAAATCGAGCGCTGCGGCGTGGATGGAACGGTCGTAGCGGGTGTAGTCGGATTCGCCTGCGCCCACCTCCTCGGCCACCTGCTTGACGCCGTAGCGCGGCGGCAGCGGCGCGCTCTGGCGGATGGCGCCGAACAGGTCGCCGACGCCGCCCTGCGCATACATCGGGATCAGCGTCTCGTCGAACCCGCTCGGCACATCCTTGGACCGATAGTGCAGCTTGCCGATGGAGGTGACCGGGACGCCCGCCTTCTGCAGAAGATGCCCCCAGGACGGGACCTTGCCGTCGTAAGGCGTCGCGTTGCAGACGTAGCCGGTGTCGTGCGGATAGCGCCCCGTGGCGAAGGCCGCCCGCGAGGGCATGCAGATGGGGCTGGTGCAGTAGGCGTTGGAAAACACCGTGCCGCGCTGCGCCAGGCGGTCGAGGTTGGGGGTCTTCACCACCTTGTGGCCGGCGTAGCCGGTGTAGCGGCCCGCGTGCTCGTCCGCCATCAGGATGACGACGTTGGTCGCCGTGCGCTCTGTCATTGTGTGTCTCCGCCCGCCTCGGTTGGGTGTGTGGCCGCCGCGGCTCCGCCCGATGGCATGTCGGCAAGCCGGCCGCGGGCCTCGGCGGTCAGGCGCTCCGGCACGGCGATGTCGCAATCGGCGAGCGCGCGGCGATAGGTCTCCACCATGGCGCCCAGCATCGGCAGGTTCTGGTGCAGGGCCGGGGTGAAGAGCGCGCCCAGCGCCTGCGAATCCTTTAGCGAGATGGGGTTGAAGGGCCGGGCCGGCGCGGCGCCGACCATGAAGGTGCCGTGGCGGTCGAGCACCACGGACTTGCCCGCGCCCGCGCCGGTCCGCATCACGTCGACCAGCACGTCCGGCGCGATGCCGTTGGCCTCGGCGAATGCCAGCGCTTCGGCGATGGCGCACAGCGTCACCGCGCCCACGGCGTTGTTGACAACCTTGGCGAGCGCGGCCGTGCCGCTGTCGCCGACGTGGCGCCAACCGCGTCCGGCAGCGTCCAGGAACGCCCGCGCGCGGTCGATGTCGCCAGCCCGGCCCGCCACCATGAAGTAGAGCGCGCCGGCCGCGGCATCCTTGCCGATCCCGATCACCGAGGCTTCGATGGCGCCGCCACCGGCCGCGATCCGCGCCGCGGTGATGCGCCGCGCGAGCTCCGGCGGCACGGTGGAGCACTCGACGGTGAAGAGGTCGGGCCGCCCCGCAGCGACGAGCCCGTCGGGCGCGAAATAGCTCTCCTCGATGGCGGCGAGGCTCGGCAGGCTGGTCACCACCAGCTCCGATTGCGCGATCAGCGCCGCCCGCGATGCCGCGACGGCGACGCCGCGGCCGGCGGCGCGCGCCGAAGCGGCCGCGTCGATGTCGTAGCCGGCCACCGCGTGGCCTTGCCCGACGAGCCAGGCCGCGAGGTTGCCGCCGATATCGCCCAGCCCGATGATGCCGATCTTCATGTGGTCGCAGTTGCCTCCAGGGTGGTCTTGAACAGCGTCAGCATGGCGTCCGTGGCGGCGGCGGCGACAGCGGGGTCGAAGACGTCGCGCTCGGGGAACATGAAGCCGTGGTGTGCGGCGAAGTCGTCGACCCGGTGCGGCTGCGCGCTGTCCGCGAGCGCCTGCCGCAGGATCGCCTGATGGTGCGGCAGGCGTCCGGATCGTCGGCGAAGGCGACGTAGGCGAGGCCTGGGTGGCAGGCCGGGGCGGGTGGGGCGAGCGTCGTCGTCGCTGACGAGGCGCCGCGTGGCGTCGCGCACCTTGGTCGCGCGCCGGATGCGTCGCCATCGCCGCCAGCGCATGGCGCGCGCCCATGCAGTAGCCGGCCGCCACGAAGTGCGTCGGCGTTGGCGCGGCGGCGAGCAGCGCGCCGATGTCGGCGGCGCTCATCTGCCAGGTGGTTTCCTGGTTGAGCCGCTTCGCCTCGTCCGGCAGCGGTTCTTGCGGCGAGAAGGCGACCGGCCCGGCCCGGTAGAACAGGTGCGGCAGGAAGGTGGTGAAGCCTTGCGCCGCGAGCTTGGCGCACATTCGGTGCAACTCGGGCCGGATTCCGAACACGTCCATCAGGACGATCAGCCCGAACGGGCCGGAGCCCTGCCGCCAGACCGGCATGACGCCGTCCGCGGTCGCGATGTCGAGACGCTCAGGCACCGAACGAGTGCTCCGCTATGCCAACCGCGTCGGTTTCGAAGGCGAGGATGTCGCCCGCGGCGGGTTCGGCGGCGAGGGCTTCGGGCGAAAGCCGCTGGCGGGCGGTCGTGACGAACAGCGTCGTGAGATCCTCGCCGCCGAAGGCGCACGAGGTGGGTTGGCTCGGCAGGGTGACGAGGCGGTCGAGCCGGCCCGCCGGGTCGATGCGCGCGACGGCGCTCCCCCCGGTCCGCGTCACCCAGAGGAAGCCCTTTGCGTCGACGGTGGCGCCGTCCGGCCGGCCGGGCGCGATATCGCGCGGCGCGAACGGGGCGAAGCCGGGCAGGTCGGCACGCGCGTCGCCGCGCAAAATCGTACCTTCGCGCGTGTCGGTGAAATAGACGAAGGCGCCGTCCGGCGAAAAGGCGAGGGCGTTGGGCACGGCGATGTCCGGCAGCAGCGTCCGCACCGTGCCGTCGGCAAGGATGCGGTAGAGGGCGCCGTCCGGGAGCGCCGCCGCCGTCGCGCATAGTACCGCACCACAAGCTGCCGTCCGGCCCCACCTTGGCGTCGTTGACGCGGATGGCCGAATTGGGGGCGGGGAGCTCGGCCAGCAGGCGGGTCGCACCGGTGGCCGGGTCAAAGTGCAGGACGGAATGGCCGTGGCCCACGAGAAGCCCATCGCGGGCGAGCACCACCATCCCCAGAAGCTTGTGGAAGTCGTGGCGGTCCATGGCGCCGGTGGCGGGATCGAGCCCGTAGAGGGCGGGGGCGCGAATGTCGACGAACCACAGCCGGCGGCTCTTGGCGCACCACACCGGCGCTTCGCCGAGTTGGGCGCCGAGCGGGTAGCGACGCACCTCGCCCGCGAGGCTGCCGCTCATGCGATCCGCTCCAGGCGCAGCTCTTCCACGCGGCGCATGTCGAGCTCGACACCGAGGCCGGGCACGCCGGGCAGACACGGCGCCGACGCCGGCGGCGCTACCGAAGCGCCGACCACCAGCTCGTCGAACGGCGGCGTCTCGTCGAACTGCATCTCCAGAGGTGACGCATTGGTGCAGCGCGGCGCACAGCTGGGGTCTTGCCGTGTGCGAGATGGGTCCGGTCGGATTGTGGGGCGACAAAGTGACGTCGTGGTCTCCAGCGGGCCTGCGGTATGGCAGCGCGATGTTGCTGCCGACGTACTTGATCTTCTGCATCACCGACGTCGTAGCGTCGGCGTCGACGTATAGCTCGAAGCCGTCGAGGCCGATGCCCATTTCGAACCCCGCGAGGCGCATGCCCCAGCGGTTCCAGCGGCCTACGCGCCGCAGGCGGGCGATGGCGCGGCCGTTCTCCGGCGAACCTCGGCAATCGGGCACTCGACCAGTCGAGCCCGTGAGGTGCGACACCTCGATCTGCGGTCGCCGCGTCTGTCCATGTATCGCCAGTGGCGGTCGACCATCAGCAGCGCGTCGGGGCCGATCTACCTCGCGCGCAGCGGCGGCGGGCCAGCCCGGGGGCGAGGCCCGCGTCGAAGTGCCGCCCGGCGCGCCTCCGGGTCGACCTCGTCGAACGGGGCGATCTTGAAGGCGGTGAAGCCGGCCGAGCGCGCCGCCACGCGGTGTCCATGCGAAACCCGCGGGCGAGCGGTCCGTCGTCCTGCGGTTGATGTTGGCGTAGACCGCGATGCGCTCGCGCCGCGCGCCGCCCAGGAGCGCATGGACCAGCACGCCCTCGCGCTGGCCGGCGAGGTCGTAGAGCGCCATGTCGATCGCGCTGGCGAGGGCGGCATCGCCGATCCGGTCGCGCCCGCGCCAGGCCGGGGCGACGTCCGCGAGGTGGCCGCGGCCCGCGACGGTGGCGAGCCAGTCGTCCGCCGCCGCCTGGACCTCGCCATGCCGGTTGGGCAGCGACGCTTCCCCGAAGCCGACGCGCCCCTCGCTCGTCTCCAGGCGCACGAACGACCACACCGTCTTGTCCGTGATGCGCAGCTGCTCCAGCGTGGCGGACGCGATCCGCGCGCCGCTCATTTGGCCGCGCGGCCGTTGGCGCGGCGTGGGGGGCGGTTGGTTGGCTGCATCAGGTCGACCCGTTTGATGAGTTGATATTTGGCTTTGATGACGTGGGCGCGCATCAGCGCTGCGGCGTCGTCGCTGGAGCGGCTCGACAGCGCGGTGATCAGGATGCGGTGATCGCTGATGACGCCGGGGAAGCGGTCCGGCACGTGGCCGTAGTGAGCCCACAGGCGCGACAGCACCAGCCAGTGGCGGTCGACGATGGTCGACACCTCGGTGTTGTCGGCGATGCGGTTGATGCAGCGGTGGAAGCGGCTGTTGGCGTCCACCGCGCCGGCGTTGTCGCCGTCCTCGACGGCCGCCTCGAACCCATCCTGGATCTCGCGCAGTTCGGCGACGCCGGCATCGTCGATCTTCTTGGCCGCGAGGCGCGCCAGCGGCGGCTCCAGCTCGGTGCGCAGCATCAGCAGGTCTTCGATGAAGCGGCGGTCGACGGGCAGGGCGCGGGCGCCGCGGTGGCTCATAACGCACCAGCCCCTCGCCGGCGAGCTCCCTCAGCGCCTCGCGGATCGGCATGTGGCTCGACTGATAGCGGCTCGCCAGCATGTCGATGGTGAGGCGCGTGTCGGGTGCGAAAGCGCCCTTGACGATGTCGTCGCAAATGCGGCTCTTGATGGTCTGAAGCTGCATGGCCCTTACCCGAGAACGCCGCCGAATGGCGCTGCCGGCAGCCCGAAACGCCCCCACAGGAGAGCCCCATGAGACTTGCCGCCCGCCACCACACGCGCACCGGATTGACGCTGTCCACGTTCGGCTTCGGCGGCACGCCGCTCGGCACGCTCGACCGGACCGAGGGCGCCGGCGCGGCGGTGGCGCTGGTCGATGCCGCCTTCGCCAACGGGATCGAATACTTCGACGTTGCGCCGTTCTACGGTTTTGGCCTCGCCGAGCACCGTATGGGAACGGCGATGATCGACCGGCCGCGCGAGAATTGTTGCTGTCTGAGTCGGCCGCCTGCACCTACGCGGGTCGCGCGGAGGGGGACAAGCTGACCGCACCGTTCACGCCCGAGTTCGACTATTCCTACGATGGCATCATGCGCAGCGTGGGATGCGACGCGCGCACCTCGGCATGGACCGCATCGACATCCTCTATGTGCACGACGTGTCGCCGCGCTGGGCGGGGGACGCGATCGAGGCGCGGTTCCGCGAGGTGATGGACGGCGGCTACCGGGCGCTGGTGGAGCTGCGCGAGGCGGGTGTCATCAAGGCGTTCGGCGTCGGCATCAACGATGCGGCTTGGTGCGTGCGCTTCGCCGAGGCGGGCGATTTCGACCTCTTCATGCTCGCGGGGCGCTATACGCTGCTCGACCATTCGGCGCACGACGAGATGCTGCCCTTGTGCCTGAAGCGCGGCATCGGGGTGGTGGTCGCGGCGCCGTTCAACTCCGGCATCCTCGCCACCGGCGCGCGGCCCGGCGCCACCTTCTTCTACAGCGAAGCGCCGGCCGACCTGATGGCCCGCACCGCGCGCATCGAGGCGGTGTGCGCCGCGCACGGCGTGCCGCTGCCGGCCGCCGCACTGCAGTTCCCGCTGCGCCATCAGGCGGTGCTGTCCGTCGTCGCCGGCAGCCGGACGCCGACCGAGCTCGCGTCCAACGTCGATCATGTGACGCGCCCGATCGGGGACGATTTCTGGGCTGAGGCTCGCGCATGAGGGTCTCTTCACCTTCAGCGTGAAGACCGGGCAGCGTAGGGAACGCACGAAGGGCAGGGGGCCGGCGCCGGCTCCGTCCAGGCCGCCGGCAAGGCTCGGCCTCGGCCGCGTCGTCGCCATGCCACTGCCGGTCGGGATCGGGCCAGGGGATCGAGGCCACCAGCAGCCGCGTATAAGGGTGCTGCGGCTCCTTGATGACGCGCTCCGGGTCGCCCGCCTCGACCACGCGGCCGCGATACAGCACCAGCACGTAGTCGGAGACTTCGTAGGCGGTCGCCAGATCATGGGTGATATAGATGATCGCGACGCCGAGGTCGTCTTTCATCTTGCGCAGGTTGCCCAGGATCGAGGAGCGCAGCGAGGCGTCGACCATCGACACCGGCTCGTCGGCGACCAGGAGTTTTGGGCCCAGCATCATCGCGCGGCCCACCATCAGGCGCTGGCGCTGGCCGCCGGACAGCTGGTGCGCGAAACGGTGGATGGTCTGGTCCGGGTCGAGGCCGACCAGCTCGCAGGCCGAGCGCATCTTTGCCAGAATGTCGTTGCGGCGCGTCGCGACGCCGAAATTGCGCAGCGGCTCGGCAAGGCCGTGGTCGACCTTGTAGAACGGATTGTAGGCCGCGTAGGGATCCTGGAAGACCGCCTGCACGGTGCGATAGCGCTCGCGCCGCTCGGCGGCCGAAAGGCCGTGCATGTCGCGTCCTTCCGCCAGGACGTGCCCCTCGCTGGGCCGGATGAAGCCCAGGAGCAGGCTGCCGAGGGTCGACTTGCCGCTGCCCGACTGGCCCACCACCGAGACGATCATCGGCGTCCCGGACGCCATCGAGAAGGTGAGGGGCTTGAGCGCCTGGTTGCCTTTGCGGTCGAACAGGCCGCGCTTATAGGTCTTCGACACGCCCTCCAGCGCGATCACCGGCGGCTCGGCGGCCGCGGTCGCCTTGCGCACCACGGGGGCTGTGGCGGGGCGCCGTTCGAGGGCGGGAACGCTGTCGATCAATTCGCGCGTATAGGCATCCTGCGGCGCGCGGAAAATCTGGCGCACCGGGCCCGATTCCACGAGCAGGCCGCGCCGCAGCACCATGATGCGGTCGACGAATTGGGCCATCAGGCCCATGTCGTGGCCGATCAGGATGATGGCGCAGGCGAGCTCGCGCTGGACGCGGGCGCAGGGTTTCCATGACCTGGCGCTGGACGACGACATCGAGCGCGCTGGTGGGTTCGTCGGCGATGATGATCTTGGGGCGCAGGCAGATGGCGATGGCGATGCAGGCGCGCTGCTTCATGCCGCCGGAGAGTTCGTGCGGGGGAAGAGGGGGGGGGGGGGGGGGGTGGAGGCGACTTCGGGGCGCAGGCCCACGGTGCGCAGGCGTCGGCGACGCGGGCTTCCAGCCGGCTTTCGAGAGCTGGATGTCGTGGTCGGCGAAGGCGTCGGCGAGCTGGGCGCGGATGCGCATGACCGGGTTGAGCGAGTTCATGGAGCCTTGCGGGACCATGGCGATGCCGGCGAGGCGGAGGCGGCGCATGGCTTCGTGCGTCCAGCGCCGAGAGTTCAACGCCATCGAGGGTGACGCGGCCGCCGGTGATGCGGCCGGGGGGTTTGATCATGCGCAGGATGGCCAGCGACATGGTGGATTTGCCGGAGCCGGATTTGCCGGCGAGGCCCAGGCGCTCGTTGGCGGCGAGGGAGAAGGAGACGTCGTCGCACCGCGTGGACGGCGCCGCGAGGGGGTAGGCGAATTCGACCTTGAGGCCCTGGACTTCGAGGATCGCGGTCATGCTGATTTCCGCAAGCGCGGGTTGGCGATTTCGTCGAGGCCGACGGTGACGAAGAACAGGCCGAGGAAGACGAGGACGATGATGACCGTGGGCGTCAGCCACCACCACCACCAGCCGTTGATCATGGCGGCGTTGAAGTTCACCCAGTAGAGCGTCATGCCCAGGGTGGGGGCGTCGATCGGGCCGAGGCCGAGGACTTCGAGGCCGATGGAGGCGAGGATGGCCGAGGAGACGGCGTTGACCAGGGTGGCGGTGAGGTAGGGCAGCAGGTTGGGCATCAGTTCGAAGAAGATGATGGCGGGGCCGGACATGCCGGACATGCGGGCGATTTCGACATAGCCGCGTTCGCGCAGGGTGAGGACCTGGGCGCGGATGGTGCGGGTGGGGTTGAGCCAGGCGAGCGAGGCGACGACCAGGGCCATCTGGTTGACCGAGAGCGCCGCCGCGGATGCCGACGGCGATGATGATGAGGACCAGCAGGCCGGGCACGGTAAGGCCGATATCGGCGATGCCGCGGATGATGCAGTGTCGGTCCAGCCGCGGTAATAGGCGGCGACGAAGGCCGAGCACGGTGCCGATACCGACGCCGAGGAAGCCGGCGATGAAGCCGATGCGCAGGGTGAGCGGGGTGCCGGCGACCATGACGGCGAGGAGGTCGCGGCCCTGGCGGTCGGTGCCGAGGGATAGCGCCAGGAGGGGGCCTGGAGCGGGCGGACGGAGAGGGCTCGGCATCTTCGACATCGACGATGAAGCGGCCGACGACGACGAAGGCGACGAGGAACAGCAGCCAACCGCGAGCTCGTGCCGACCAGCAGGGAGATGTTGCGCCCGAGGTAGCGATAGAGGCTGCGCATCTCAGGTTCGCCGATAGGTGATGCGGGGGTCGAGCAGCGGGTAGAACAGGTCGAGGATGAGGGTGGCCAGGCCCAGGGCGACGATGACGGTGAAGACGATGCCCTGGATGAGGAAGTGGTCGTTCTCGCGGATCGCCTGGAACAGCAGGGTGCCGATGCCGGGGTAGCCGAAGATGACCTCGACCAGCACCGCGCCGGAGAGAATCTGGCCGAGGGCGAGGGCGAGTGCGGTGATCTGCGGCAGGATGGCGTTGCGCAGGCAGTAGCGCATGAAGATGGTGAGGCTGCGCAGGCCCTTGCCCTCGGCGAAGACGACGTAGTCCTCGCCCATGGTGGTGACCATCATGCCGCGCATGCCGAGCGCCCAGCCGCCGATCGAGACCAGGATGATGGACAGCGCCGGCAGCATGGCGTGGCGGATGATGTCGAGGATGAAGGTGAGGGTGAACGACGGCTGCACGCCGACGGAATAGCCGCCGAAAATCGGCAATAGCGGCACCTGGAAGGCCAGCAGGTACATCAGGATCAGGCCGAGGAGGAAGAACGGGATGGCACGCAGCGCCCAGAGCGGCGGCATCAGCCGTGCCATCCAGCGCGGTGCGCGCCGCCAGAGGCAGGGCGCCGAGCAGGGTGCCGATGACGAAGGAACAGCAGCGTGGTGCCGAGCAGGCCGATATCCAGGGGATCGCCTCGGCGATCACGTCGGCGACGCGATCGGGGAAGTAATTGTTGGCGATCGAGGGTTGAAGGCGATATCGCCCATCATCGACATGTATTGTTTCCATAGCGGCGGGTCTAGGCCGAATGTGCTCTGAGTATCGGCGCCACCATCTCTTCGATGCCGATCGCCGAGCCGCCGATGGCAGCGCCTGCGGCAGCAGCTGGTCGATGGGGTCGTGGTCCGTCAGCCGGGGGAGGAAGAAGTTGATGCGAGCCGCAGGCTAACCAGACGATAGGACGAGCGGTGAAGTACACGCCGCAGCGCCGGACAATGTCCATTATCCGACTGCGGCGTCTCCATCGCGACTGCGCTGGTGGGCGTTGCAGGTTCCACAGCACCATCGGGAAGGTGAGGTGCCAGTGGGCGCCGTTGACGATCGGGTTCTCGGCCGTCGGCCAGTTCTTCCAGTAGGTCGTGTTCATCGGGATGCGGTGGTAGTTCTGGACCAGTTGGATGTCGGGCAGTTCGGGGAGCCAGATTTCCATCGCGGCGCGGAAGATTTCCACCAGCTTCGGGTTGTCCGGGGCGATGACGAACATCTCGTCGACCAGCTTGTCGAACTCCGGCGTTCCTCCAGCGCGACGAAGAAGTTGACCTGGTGACCGCTGGGACGGCGATGGACGAGCCCTGGTAGAGGCGCAGCGTGGCGTAGGGCTCGATGATCGAGCCGCCGATGGCCGTAGATCGCGCCGGTGAACTGGCCTTTCTGGAAGCGGTCGTCGAAGTCGGGCGGCAGGCCGAGGCTGCGATTCGATGCCGCGGCGCTTGAACATCTCCACCAGCACCGGGCCCATCGCCGGGCCGGAGCCGCCGAAGCCGATGATGTCGACGCCCACGCGCTTGCCGGAGGGGTCCTTGGCCCAGAAGCCGCCGGTGTCCTTCTCGAAGCCGGCTCCGGCGAGCAGCCCGTCGGCCATCTTCGGGTCGAAGGCGTTGGTGTCATGCTTGGCCAGCAGGTCCTTCACCGCGTCGAAATACGGCATCCAGCGGGTGGTAGCCGGGGCATCGGCAGACTTGGAGGCAGGTTGGCGCCGAGATAGGCGACGTCGATCAATTGGTCGCGGTCGATGGCGTGCATGAGCGCCCAGCGGACGGGTCTTGTTGTCGAACGGCTTGGTCTTGGCCATGTGGTTGAAGTAGAGCGAGATCGGCCACCAATCCATGTAGCCGTAGGGCGGCTCGCGCCCGGCGAAGGTGGTGATCTTGTCGTTCTGGTCGAGCACCGACTGCACCAGGGACGGCGAGGCGATGACGAAGGTGGCGTCGATCTCGTTGGCGACGACGAGCTGGGCGTTGCGCTCGTTGTCGGGCGCGGGAATCGCGATGATCCGCTCCGGCGCGGGCAGATCGCGGAAGCCGGTTTCGGCGCCCCACCAGTCGTCACGCCGGTCGAGCACGATCTCGTTGGGCGTGTTCTTCACCAGCTTCCAGGCACCGGTGCCCACGGGCCAACCCTTGTCGAGGTCGAGGAAGGTGAAGTTGGCGTAGTCGTCCACCTCGGACCAGATATGCTTCGGCACCCAGATCAGCCCGTGCCCGAAATAGTTGGTGAGCTGGCGGTAGACGTAGCGCGGATCGAGGGTTTTGAGCTTCGGCGATGCGCACGGTGAGCGGGTCACCACCTCGGCGCCTTCGATCTGGTTGGCCACCTCGATGGCCTTGCGGCGAGGTCGGTCTCTTGTTCTGCCCGTTCTCCAGAAGCATGTTGAGGGTGAAGGCGACGTCTTCGGCCGTGAACGGCTCACCGTCGTTCCACTTCACACCGTCTTTCAGCTTGACGGTGATTGCGGTGTAATCGTCGTTGTATTCGTAGCTGTCGGCGATCCACGGGATGTGTTCGCCGGTAAAGTGGTTGTAGGTGAACAGCGGCTCATTGACGAACATGATGCCGTTTCTGAGCTCGGCACCCAGCGAATACCAGTTGCCGTTGTTGGGCGACGACAGTGTCGGCGACCCGGCGCTCCAGCCCACGACGACGAGCGTGCGGTCGCGCGGCACATCGCCGATGTCCTGCGCTTGCGCCGCGCCGGCGATGCCGGCGGCCAGCAGCGCCCCGACAACGGACGCGATAATCCGACCCTTCAAGTGCATTGGCTTCCTCACGCCGGGCGGCACCATCATGCTCAAAGCTCACCGCGCGATGGAATCGATCACGCTCGACCGCGAGGTGCTGGCGCTCAAGGATGACCTGATGCCGCGCTATGCGCGCATGATTTACAACGGCTACTGGTTCAGTCCCGAGCGCAAACTCCTGCAATCGCTGATCGATGAGTCGCAGCAGCCGGTCAACGGCAAAGTGCGCATCAAGCTCTACAAGGGCACAGTGATGGTCGCAGGCCGCTCGTCGAAATCCGACTCGCTGTTCGACGAGACCATCGCCACGTTCGAAGATGACAAAGGCGCCTACAACCAGGCCGATGCGGCGGGCTTTATCCGCCTCAACGCGCTCAGGATGCGCATCGCCGCCAGGCGCCGCCGCAAGTAACCCATGCCCCAGTACGAGAATGTATCGGTCGTCAAGAAGGCCAACGTCTACTTCGACGGCAAGTGCGTGAGCCACACGCTCCACTTCCCCGATGGCAGCCGCAAGTCCATCGGCGTCATTTTTCCGGGCACGCTCACCTTCAAAACCGCCGAACCCGAGCTGATGGAAATCACGGCAGGCAGCTGCCGCGTGCGGCTGCCCGGAGACCAGGACTGGCGCGTTTGCCGCGCCGGCGAAAGTTTCAGCGTGCCCGCTAACACGAGCTTCGACATCGAACCGCTTGAGACGCTCGATTACGTTTGTCACTACGGCTGAGTTCTTTCTTGTAAGAACAAGAATGAGCCGCCAAGGTTGCCAAGAATGCCAAGAAAAGAAAACAAACTTTCTTTGTTAGCCACTCATCCTTAGCCTCATCCCCTTCCCTAGCTCAGATAACATTAAATGCCCTGTAAATTTCAGTATCTGTTTTTTGTCCTTCTTGGCGGCCTTGGCGGCCTTGGCGGCTAAATTGATTTTTCCATCATGACCACCATCGCCGTCGTCAAAAAGAACGGTTACGCCGCGATCGCCGCCGATACCCTGACCAAGTGGGGATCGGGCAAGGAAACCGCCGAGTACGTGCTCAACCACGCCAAGATACTCAAGGTCGGCGACAGTTACCTGGGCGTGACGGGTGATGCGACCTTCAAAACCATCCTGCGCGACTATTTCTCCCGGCCCAAGGTCTATGCTCACTTTGCGACCCCTATGGAAATCTTCAAAACCTGGCAGAAATTGCACGCGGCGCTAAAGCACGATTATTATCTGCACACCAGCGGCGGGGAAGAGGAAGCGCTCGAATCGACGCGCATCGACGTACTGATTGCAAACCCCCACGGGATTTTCGGTGTCGCCGCGCACCGCACGGTGCAGGAATTCTCGAAGTTCTATGCTTTCGGCAGCGGTAGCGACTATGCGCTGGGAGCGCTGTATACAAGCTACGCTCAGCCGCGCAAATCTGCCGAGAATATTGCTCAGTTTGCGATCAAGACCGCCGCCGAATTCGATGACGGCACCGGACTGCCGATCACGTCGTTTGCTGTAAAATTACGCCAGAAGTAAAACCAAGGAGCCGCTCATGCCAACATTCGATATCGTTTCAGAGATCAACCAGGTCGAGGTGCATAACGCGGTGGATCAAAGCAACAAAGAGATCACCAACCGCTTCGACTTCAAGGGCTCGGACGCCCGGGTTGAGATCAACGAAAAAGAAAAGATTCTGGCCGCCTACGCCGATGACGATTTCAAGCTCGACCAGCTGCGCGACGTGCTGACAGGCAAGCTTGCCAAGCGCGGCCTCGATGTACGCTGCCTGGAACTGGGCGCCGTCGAAAAAATCTCCGGCAACAAGGTCAAGCAGAACATCACCATTCGCGTCGGCGTCGAGCAGGAACTCGCCAAGAAAATCGTCAAGCTCGTCAAAGACAGCAAACTCAAGTCCCAGGCCAGCATCCAGGGTGACACCGTGCGCATCACCAGCGCGAAGAAGGATACGCTGCAGGAGGTCATCGCCTTGGTGCGAAAATCGATCACGGACTTTCCGCTGCAGTTCAAGAATTTCCGGGACTAATACAGTGATTGAGTGATTGAGTAACCGAGTGATTGAGCCGACTCATCACGCGCCGGCGATTTTCCAATCACCTAATCACTTAATCACTAATTACCGCAGCCCCTTGATCCACTGCGCATAAATACGATCGGCGATGGCATTGAGCGCGACGACTTTCTGTTCGATCGCATCCATCATTTCCTCCGGCGTCTGCACCGATGGTGTCTTCTGCGCAAGGGACGCGACTTCTTTCCCCCAGTCCTGGCACCAGCGGCGTATCAGCGGCTCGGTCATCTCGACATGGCATTGCATCGCGAAATGAGGCCCCATCGCAAACGCCTGGTTCTCGCAATACGGGCTGGAAAGCAGTCGTGCGGCGCCCGGGGGTACGCTGAAAGTCTCGCCGTGCCAGTGAAAGGAATCAAACGAAGCCGGCAGTCCGCCGAACCATGCGCCGGCGAGCGGATGGCCGACGACATCGACCCGGCCCCAGCCTATCTCCCTGACCGCATTGCGTGTCACCGTCCCGCCCAGCGCCTTGGCAATCAACTGCCCGCCGAGACAATGGCCGAGCACGGGCACATCGGCATCCACGGCGGCAGCGATCAAGCCCAGCGCGTGGGGAATCCACGGCAAATCGTCGTTGGCGCTCATCGGCCCACCCATGAAGGCCAGGCCGCTGAATGCGCGGGGATTTTCAGGTACCGCCTCGCCTTCGTCGACCTTGATGATCTGCCACGGGATGTCGTGGCGCGAAAGATATGTGGCAAAATAACCCGGGCCCTCAGTCGCCACATGCCGGAAAATAACGACGGGTTTCATCGTGATTTTCTCCGGGGTTCAGCGCGCACGGCTGGCGATGGCTGGAATATTTTTAATGCTTTCATTGTTAGCATTATAGGACCCCATAATGGAAAAAATTAAGGCAATATGCGCGCTTTTCCTAATGGTTGCGCTGCCCGTTGCGGCTGCAGACGTCAATGTCATCGGTCTTTTCAGCAATAAAGCGGTGCTGGTGGTAGACGGCGGCAAGCCCCGCACGGTGTCGGCCGGCGAGATTACGCCTGAAGGCGTGCGGTTGATCAGCGCGAGCAGCGAATCGGCGGTGGTGGAAATTAACGGCAGGCGCCAGACCCTGACTCCCGGCAACGGCAGTTATGGCTCGGCCGGGCGCTCCGCTGCCGGCACGTCCAGCGTGGTTCTGCCCGCTGATTCGCGCGGTCATTTCGTCACTGACGGCGCCATCAACGGCAATACGCTGCAGTTCCTGGTCGATACCGGCGCAACTCTGGTCACGCTGTCGAGCAGTGAAGCAAGGCGCCTGGGCATCAACTATCTTTCAGGCAAGCGCGCCTACTCGCAGACGGCCAATGGCGTGGTGTCCGCCTACCGCATCCAGCTTGATACGGTGCGAGTCGGCGATATCACGGCACACAACGTCGATGCGATCGTCATCGAAGGCAACGGACTGCCGCTTGCGCTGCTGGGCATGAGTTTTCTCAATCGCATGGATATGAAGCGCGACGGCCTGACGATGACACTGACCAAACGCTACTGATGGTGGGCTGGCGACGAATACCTAATATAATCAGATAGCTATTAAACACCAGCGTGCTTCATCCGGGACCGAGTGCCCGGCAACCGCTCGCGGCGCTACTCGGGCTTCTCGCCCTGCCCCACCATCGACAGCAGATGGCCAAACTTGGTGCGTTTGGTCTTCAGATATTCCCGATTGGCCGGCCGCGGCGCCACTTCGACCGGCACGCGCTCGGCGATGCTGAGTCCATATTCCTCGAGCGCGGCCACTTTGTCGGGATTGTTCGTCATCAGGCGCACTTTGCGCACGCCAAGGTCGAACAGGATGTGCGCACCGGCCTTGTAGTCCCGCATGTCGGCGGCAAACCCCAGCTCATGATTGGCTTCGACCGTGTCGTGGCCCTGGTCCTGCAGCGCATAGGCGCGGATTTTGTTGAGCAACCCGATGCCGCGGCCCTCATCGAACATATAGACCAGCACGCCGCTGCCCGCCTGCTCGATCAATGCCATGGCGGCGTCGAGCTGCTCGCCGCAGTCGCAGCGTTCGCTGCCGAAGACATCGCCGGTCAGACACTGCGAATGCAGCCGCACCAGCGTCGGCTGCCCGGGATCGATCTCGCCTTTCACAAGCGCGGCAAAAATCGTGGTTTCCAGGCTGTCACTGTAAATCATCAACTGAAACTCGCCGGCCTTGCGCGTCGGCAACACGGTCGTGGCGCGGCGGCTGATCTGGCGCTCGTTCTCGCGATAAGCGACGAGATCGGAAATTTCCAGAATCCTGATGTCGTGCTTCGCGGCGAAGCGTTCCAGTTCGGGCCGGTGTGCCATGGAGCCGTCGTCGTTCATGATCTCGCAGATCACGCCCGCCGGTTTGAGCCCCGCCATGCGCGCGAGATCGACCGCCGCCTCGGTATGCCCGCGGCGCGCCAGCACGCCGCCATCCAGCGCGCGCAGCGTCTGCAGCCGTCCGGGACGTATCAGGTCCGCCGGCCCCGTGCCGTCGGCAATTGCCACCGCGATCGTGCGGGCACGGTCATGCACCGACATGCCCGAGCCCACGCCTTCACGCGCATCGATAGGTGTGGCAAACGCGGTCCCGAATTTGGTCTGGTTCCCGGTGTCGTCCGTGATCAGCGCCAGCCCGAGTTCGCGCATGCGCCCCTCGGTCAGCGCCAGCGATATCAAGCCACGGCCGTGCATCGCCATAAAGTTGATGGCCTCCGGGGTGGCTTTCTCGGCCGCAACGAAAAGATCACCTTCGTTCTCGCGTTGCTCGCTGTCGACCAGAATCACCATGCGCCCCTTGCGCAGGTCGGGCAGGATGTGCTCGACGATGAATTCGCTGGTTTTTCGGGACGTGGTCATGACTGTGCGGGTTCCAAATTACGCGCGGGTCACCAGCCGCATGAATTCGGCGCGCGTCTTGTCAGTATTGAACGCGCCGGTGAAGGCGGAGGTCGTTGCGGTCGAATGCTGCTTCTGGATGCCGCGCATGATCATGCACATGTGCTGCGCCTCGATCACCACCGCAACGCCCTGGGGTTTCAGCGTTTCCTCAATGCAGTTGCGGATTTCCACCGTGAGCCGCTCCTGCACCTGCAAGCGGCGCGCAAATGCATCGACCACGCGCGGAATTTTCGACAGGCCCACGATCTGGCCGTCCGGAATATAGGCGACATGCGCCTTGCCGAAAAACGGCAGCACATGGTGCTCGCACAGCGAATATAGTTCGATGTCCTTGACGATCACCATCTGCTGGTATTCCTCCTTGAACATCGCCGAGCGCAGGATTCCCGCCGGATCGAGATCATAGCCGTGGGTCAGGAACTGCAGCGCTTTCGCGGCACGCTCGGGCGTCTTCGCCAGGCCCTCGCGAGCGGGGTCCTCGCCCATTGCCTCGAGGATGGCGCGGAAGTTCTCGGAAATGCTTCGGATCGCAACCGGATTGTACTGGTCGATCTTGGCGTAGCCGTCCATCTCGTTGTCTTTTAACATCTGTTTATTAAGCGTCATGACTGTAGCCCAGTAAGCAGTAAGCAGTAAGCAGTAAGCAGTAAGCAGTAAGCAGTAAGCAGTAAGCAGTAAGCAGTAAGAGCCAAGGGTACCCGGCTTTTTCGGGTGTCCTGCTCACCGCTCACCGCTTACGGTTCGCTGATTCGCTCATTCTACTCCGCCAGCCGTGCACGGATGGTCTTGAGAATACCGTCCGGCGTCAGTTCTGCTTCTGCAAGCTGCAATCCCGGGTCGCCCTGCTCTATAAACCGGTCGGGCAGCCCGATCTGCAGCACTGGAATGCGGCTGCCTTGCTTCTGCAGCGTTTCCAACACGGCGCTGCCGGCGCCTCCCATGACCACGTTCTCCTCGACCGTTACCAGCAGATCGTGACTGGCGGCAAGCGCCGCGACCAGCTCCTCGTCGAGCGGCTTGACGAAACGCATGTTGACGAGCGTGGCATCCAACTCTTCGGCGGCGGACAGGCTGGCGTGGACCATGCTGCCGAATGCGAGAATCGCAATTTTTTTCGACAGCAGCGCAAGTTTTTTCCCATTGCGCAGGGTTTCCCCCTTGCCCAGCGGCAACGCGTGCATTTCTTTTTTGATCTCGACGCCCGGACCGGTTCCGCGCGGGTAACGCACCGCAACCGGCGTCGTCATCTGAAACGCGGTATAGAGCATCTGCCGGCATTCGTTCTCGTCCGATGGCGTCATCACCGTCATGTTGGGCAGGCACCGCAGGTAACTCAGGTCGAAACTGCCGTTATGCGTCGAACCATCGGCGCCGACAAGGCCGGCGCGGTCTATGGCGAACACGATGTGCAGGTTCTGGATCTGGATGTCGTGTATCAGCTGATCGTAGGCGCGCTGCAGGAAAGTGGAATAAATGGCCACCACCGGCTTGTTACCTTCGCAGGCCAGCCCGGCGGCAAACGTCAGCGCATGCTGCTCGGCGATGCCGACATCGAAATAACGCTGCGGATACTGCTCCGAGAATTTCACCATTCCCGAGCCCTCGCGCATCGCCGGCGTGATCGCAACCAGGCGTTCATCCAGCGCAGCCATATCGCACAGCCAGTCGCCGAAAATCTGGGTGTAGGTCTGCTTGCCGCCGGATTTACCGCCAACGATGCCATTGGCGGCATCGAATTTGGAGACCCCGTGATAGAGCACTGGATCGACCTCGGCAAGCTTGTAGCCCTGCCCCTTGCGAGTCACGACATGCAGGAACTGCGGCCCCTTCAGTTGCTTGATGTTATGCAGCGTCGGCAGCAGTGCGTCAAGATCATGGCCGTCGATGGGGCCGATGTAGTTGAAGCCGAATTCCTCGAACATGGTGCCCGGCGTCACCATGCCTTTTACGTGTTCTTCCGCCCGCCGCGCCAGGTCGCCCAGCACTTTCTCGCCCAGGCCCTTGGCTGCCGTATAAAAGCGCCCCGACATGAGCTTGGCGAGATACTTGTTCAGCGCGCCCACCGGCGGCGATATCGACATGTCGTTGTCGTTGAGTATCACCAGCAGATTGGCGTCGGTGTCGCCGGCGTTGTTGAGCGCCTCGAACGCCATGCCGGCGGTCATGGCGCCATCACCGATGATGGCGACGCAGTGACGGCTCTCGCCCTGCAGCTTGGACGCCACCGCCATGCCGAGCGCGGCGCTGATCGAAGTGCTCGAATGCGCCGTGCCGAAAGTATCGAACTCGCTTTCCTCGCGCCGCGGAAAACCGGCAAGACCGCCCCACATGCGCAGATGTTTCATGCCTTCGCGGCGACCGGTCAGTATCTTGTGGCCGTAGGTCTGATGGCCGACGTCCCATACCAGCCGGTCGTGCGGGGTATCGAATACATAATGCAGCGCGATAGTAAGCTCCACCGTGCCGAGGTTGGACGACAGATGTCCGCCGGTCTGGCTGACCGATTCGACCAGGAAGCGGCGCAACTCATCGGCGAGCTGCGGCAACTGGCTCTTTTCAAGCTCCCGCAGTTCGTGCGGATAATTTATGGATTCAAGAAGTTCGTACATTATCGATCAGCCGCCAAGGCCGCCAAGGAAGAATAGGTCAAACCCCATATCCAAGGACGCGTGAAAAATGAGTCAATGCCTGAATAATACAGGCTCTTTTTTTCTTTGTAGTTCATGTCTTGGGTCTTCTTGGCGTTCTTGGCGGCTAATCAGAATTTCCGCAGCACGATGAAATCCGCAAGCTGCCGCAGACGCAATGCGCGCTCGCCCAAACCATCGAGAGCTTTGAGCGCGTCGTTACGCAATTCTTCGGCGAACGCCTTGGCCTGGGCCACGCCCAGCGCGCTCACGTAGGTGGGCTTGCCCTGCTGGGCATCCTTGCCGGCGGTCTTGCCCAGTGTCGCCGTCGGGGCCTCGGCATCGAGCACGTCATCGACCACCTGGAACGCCAGCCCTATGCATTTGGCAAAATGATCGACCTGGGCGAGCGCCTTGTCGTCCAGTCCGTTGCCGCAGCGCGCACCGAGCAGCGCAGCGGCGCGGATCAGCGCGCCGGTCTTGTGGATATGCATGAACTCGAGTTCCGGCACCGACAGCGGCTTGCCCACGGCATCAAGATCTATCGCCTGGCCGCCCGCCATGCCGCGCGAACCCGATGCCACCGCCAGCAGCCTGACCATGTCGAGCTGGGTCGAGGCGTCGTCGGCGAGGCGGTATTCGCAGACCAGCTGAAATGCCAGGCTTTGCAGCGCATCGCCCACCAGCAGCGCGGTCGCCTCGTCATATTCGACATGGCAGGTCGGCCTGCCCCGGCGCAACACATCATCGTCCATGCACGGCAAATCATCGTGTACCAACGAATAGGCGTGTATCAGTTCGACCGCTGCGCCGGCTATTGCTGCACGCTCCGGGTCGGCCTGGGCCAATTCCCCCGCCGCAAACGCCAGCAGCGGCCGCACCCGTTTACCTGCGCCGAGTACGGCGTAGCGCATCGCCTGGTGCAAACGCTGCGGCGCGATTTCAGGCGCCGTCAACAGGGTTTGCAGTAGCGTTTCAATGCGGCTTTGCCGGGCGTGCGCCCAGCTTTGGAAGTCAGTTGCGGAGTTCACGGCTTTTTTATTGCTCGGCAGGGCCGAAGTTTTTCAGGACGTTGTCCTCGAGGACCTTGACCTGTTGCTGTGCATCCTGCAGCGCGGCCTGGCAAAACTTGAGCAATTCGGCGCCCCGTTTGTAAGCAGCGAGCGATTGTTCCAGCGGCATCTGCCCGGCTTCCATGCCGTTGACGATAGTCTCCAGCTCGGCCAGCGCCGTCTCGAAGGTGGGGTTGCTCTGGGATTTTGCAGACTTGGGCATGGGCGCCGTCGCCATTGATGGCGAAACTGAAAGAGTAACGCAATCAGAGGCTTGCGGTCAACGATCGGGCAAGATATTTACCCTGCTCAAAGCCCGCCTCCCGGGGCGGGGTTCGACTGCTGCGCACTGCGCCGGGATTGCGTTACGCAAGGCGACGGATCAGCACGTGGAGCGCCAGAAAGCCTGCGCACAGCGCGAACGCAATGCCGGTCTCCGTGAGATCAGGAGAAAAAATCAGGATGAACCCGCGGTCTTTCACCAGCGCGGAGAAACTTGACACGCAGAACGGCACAAAGAACAACCTGAAAATCTGCCAGCGACCCGGCCTTCGTGCTCCCGGCGTTGAAA
Source organism: uncultured beta proteobacterium (assembly GCA_942492335.1). Lineage (GTDB taxonomy): Bacteria > Pseudomonadota > Gammaproteobacteria > Burkholderiales > SG8-41 > CAKKQX01. Next base: position 20,495 of record CALOEN010000006.1, read on the forward strand.
CGACGCTCAGGACGAGCGCAAATCCGACGACGAGACCGAGTCCCGCCGAAGTCAGCCACAGTCTCGGAGACGGGTCGAAATAAGCGGCGGCCATCACCAGATACCAGATCAGGTAGCACCACAGGACAGCGCGTCCCATGGTCAGACTCTTCAGATAATGGACAACAATACGCATGGCCAGAGAACAAAGGGATGTTTAAGAGCCCGACAAGGTAGCAGATACATGATCTTTTCACATCAGGTTGGCGCTGCAACAGTGCGTTATTTTTTCTCGCCGGCCTTGCCGCTGCCGGGATAGATCCAGTCGTGACGCCTGCTCATCAGCGCCCGCAGGTCCATGCGGATTTCTTCCGCCGTGGGACGGCCCACAAACCACCATCCGTTATAGATTTTGAAGATGCTGCGATCCCGGTCCAGGATGAAGGTATAAGGAATGTAGATTTCCCCGTGGAAAGAATCCGTCGTGTCGACCATTTCCAGTTCATGCAACAGCTTGCGGTCGGGGTCCATCAGAAACGGCCAGTCGGCGCCCAGCGAGTCCCTGACCTCATTCGTGGCCATCTTGTCGTCCACGGAAACGCTGATCATCTTGCAATAATTGACCCGGAATTCGGGTTGCAGGTCAGCGACATAGTTCATCAGCTGACGCCGGTCCTTGGGGCAATAATTTCCCCGGCCAAAGATCAGCACACCGGGAAAACCGCCCAGGAGCCGGCTTAATTTTCGCAGTTCACCCGTGTGATCGGGCAATTCGATATCCGGAAATTGGTTGCCTATTCGCAGATCGCTGTGCATTGGATAGTCCATCGATACTCTCCTGCTGATTTAGATCTATATGAATGTTTGTATTTGTGCCGCTGATACAGCCATACACGCGCTGCGCTGGCTTTGTCGGTTAGCCATCGGCCAACCGCGTTTTAATACGGACTTCCGAATTCAGCGTGCGATGTACCGGACATTTTTCTGAAATTTCCAGAAGTTTCTCGCGTTGCGCATCGTCAAGATCGCCCTCGATTGTAATCTGGCGTTCGATGCGATCGATTTTTCCCGGCTTGGTATCGCAGTCGGTGCAGTCCTCGGCGTGGACTTTGGCGTGCGTGAGTTTCACCGATAAGCCGGCCAGCGGCCATTGCTTCCGCTCGGCATACATGCGGATGGTCATCGAGGTGCACGCACCGAGGCCGGCCAGCAGCAGGTCGTAGGGCGATGGCCCGTTGTCGCCACCCCCGGCCGCGACGGGTTCGGTCCTGGCACTAGGTGCCATTACCCTGATCCCTGTCGTGGTGAAAATCATTCGGGATCGCATGCGCCGGCCGCCGACGTAACACCACCTATCTTTGGTTTGCCGGATCAGCCAGCTCCGGTTAATTCGGGGTTTTCCCGAAAAGTCTGGCCACATCGACCTTCAAGTGGCCCCAGATAATGCCCGGCAACTCGATCACCAGATCCCAGAGCGCGTCCCAGCCCCCTTTCAGCGTGACAGGAATCATGATCCACGGCGCTGCCGTTATGATCTGCTGGCGCTCCTGAGGGTTGATGTTGGGCCGGTCTGCCAGCACTTTCTCGACGAGGTGGGCAAACGACCAGTCACACCGGTAAACGACCTTGCCGTTCGGATCGACGACATAAACCATGTTGGGAAAACAACCGATCGCCTGGTGCATCTCGCCACTGACGCGGTCCACCAGTATGGGTCGGGGATCGGCATACTCCTTCTGCATTTCCGCAGCGAGCGCAATTTTTGCGTCCAGCGTTTCATGCGCATGCGTGCGCGATCCGGGATGGGCTTCACGCACATAAATCACCAGAAACTCGACGTCCGGATATTTGGACATGAGTTTCATGTAAGGATTGATGTTTTTGACGTACATCGGGCAGGTGCTGCTGCCCGTTTCGATCACCACCCATTTGCCGCGGTAGTCCGAAAGTTTTACTTCTTTTCCATCCAGGCCATGCAGCGTGAAATCCTGCATTAATTCACCGGCTTTGGGGCCGGGAAACTTTTCATATTCGTAATTCGTCGTTCTAAAACGCTTGTAATTGTAGTCCATGTGAAAACTCCTGCTGTTTACTTTGATAAACGGACTATTTCAAATAATGGTACGCATTATGTAGAATGACTTAACTTCAGATAGAAAATTCCACCGCCGGCCCGGCATTTATGCCGGCCCTGCTTAAGTCCGCGTTCAACAAGGTCGCCAGAATTTTAATCGTTACAATCATCGAGGAGAAAGAAAAATGGCCAATCTGGTTCTGATCGTCAACGTCAAGGTTGCACCCGGTTATGCTGACAAGCTGAAACCCGCCATGCTGGAAAATGCCGCCAATTCGGTCAAGGAGGATGGCTGCCTTCAGTTCGACATCATGTATTCCAGGGACGACGAAAACGATTTCATCTTTTATGAAGTCTATAAGAATGATGATGCGCTGGCGTCGCACCGCAAGACGCCGCATTACCTTAAATATTTCGGCCTGATGCAGGAACTGGGCGACAAGGCCGTGCGCAAGGCGCAAATATATAACCAAATGAACTGAACAAGCGCCATAGCGCCAGCAATAAAAGAGGGCCGCAACCGGCCCTCTTTTCCCCGGAAAGCGCTACATTCGTTATTTGACCAGCTTACGGTCGATACCCGCCGCCACTTCTATGGCCTTGCAGACAGCCGACGTGTCGAGATGGCCCAGCCCCAGCGCAATAGCGGAATTCATCTTCTGGCGGGATGAGACATAGAGATCGATCGGCGCCTTCACGCTGGCAGCGAATTCGGTAATGATGGTCGCATCCTTTTCATAAACCGCAAACATGGTGCCGCCGCCTTCGCGGTAATCGGATTTGGCCATCATCGCGCCGCGAATTTCGAACATTCTGGATGTTCCCGCGCTGACTTTAAGCACTTCGTAAATCATCGCGGGGTCAAGTCCGGCCTTTTGTCCCATGACCATGCATTCGGCCGCGGCCGTGGTGTTCACATGGACCAGATAGTTGGCCAGCAGCTTCATTCTTGTTCCGTTGCCGACAGCGCCGACATAAAAATTGCTGGCCGTGAACCCTTCAATGACCGGCCGGCATTTTTCGTAAGCAGCCTTGTCACCGCTGACGTAAGTGGACGCCATCATTTTGGCCAGCATGGAAGGCGTGGCGCTGATCGGACTATCGAGAAACACCATGCCCGCGGCGGCCAGCTTGTCATTTGCCTCGAGCTTGTCCTCAACCGTCAGGGTGCTGCAATCGACCAGAATTTGCCCCGGTTTGGGTTTTTTCGACAGTTCAGCCACCACTTTGCGCAGGGCCGCCGCATTAGGCAGCGATGAAATAAGCACATCGGCTTTTGCCGCAACGTCAGACGCGGATGATGCCGCCTCCAGACCGTCGCCACTCAGGGCTGCGACACATTCAGGTTTAATGTCGTAACCGACAACCTTGAATTTCTTTTTTAAAAGGAGGCCCGCCACACACCCGCCCATGGGACCAAGACCGATGACGCCAACAGTCATGCTCATGATTTCTCCTGTGTCTTAATTGCTCATTGTCCGATCAAGGCGAACAGTTCGTCGCCCAGTATTTTTCGCTGTTTTGCGAGAAGGGAAGCCACGGTTTTTTCGAAGCGGGCGCGTTCTTCTTTGCTCAAATGGACGACTTCATTTTCAGCCGGATCCAGTTTGGCGAGAATATCATCATCCTCGGCGCCGGCAAACCTACGCTGTGCCTGGGTGGCTATCTTTACGGATTCTTCGACCGCCTGTTTGACCTCGTCCGGCCAGGATGCATAGATGGCTTGATTACAAAGCAGCAAGGAAATCCCAAAGTAATGTTTTGTCAGCGTGATGTGGCGGTGATAGTGGTGAGTGCCGAAGTTGTACGTATTCGTCAGCGGATTTTCCTGGGCATCCAGCCGGCCTGATTTGGCGGCCTCCACCAGGTCGCGCACGTCAACAAACGTCGGCTTCATACCCAGCAGTCTGAAAAATTCCTGATGCAACTCACTGTTCATGGAGCGCATGCTCAGCCCCTCGCAATCATCCGGCGAGCGGATCGCGCGCACGCCGTTGGTAAAGTGGCGAAAGCCGTTATCCCAGAAGGCAAGCACGCGAAAACCCGTCTTCTCCAGAAACTGTGCCGACAAATACTGGCCGAGCTTGCCGTCAAGGGCGGCATACGCCTGCTCACGGCTGCTCACCAGAAAAGGAAGGTCGAACAGCGCTACTTCCGGCACCCGGTCAGCCAGATAGCTGCCCGCGAAATAACACATGGTCAAATCGCCCTTTTCAACGAGACCGAGAAGATCAATGGCTTTATACCCATGGGACTCAGGCATGTTGCCGTGAATCTCGAATGCGACTGCGTCGCCAAGACGCCTGGTCAACTGTTGCTTCAACACTTCGGCGGCCCGATTGTGTACGGAAGACGGCGGCTGATAGCCTCCCAGCGTTATGCTTACAGCGTTCATCACAACTCCTTTGGTAAAGGTCTCAGGTTTAACGGATGGACAAGTTTGGGTATTGAACCCCTGTTGGCAGAAAGTGCGGTGCAGCCGAGACAACTCGTGAAACGTGCCGGGCAGGTTTTTGAATTGTATCGATGATGGACAGATCCCGGAACGCTTTCTATGCCCGGCATATCCGGCGACAGACACTGCTGCCGGCAAATATCGAAAAGCAGCCGCGAATGTCCTATTATCGACGCACTGACGGATGATGGGCAACCAATAATCCATGTGTCATGGCGCATCCTGTTCCCGGCACCAGGCCTCCACTTCAGGAAACAATCGCACCCAATGACATCCGCACCACCAATTTATATGCGTTGCGAATCGAAACAGCAGAGACGCCGCGGCCTGTTCCTTGTTCTGGGCCTGGTGATTCTCAGCCTGGCTATGTAGTCCGATACCCCATCGCACGCACGCCTTGTATCCATCCGGACTGTTCGTCGTGCGCGAACTCCAGCGATGCGTTAATCTGTCCGTAATGGCGGCGACTCCAGCGTTGCCGCATCATTCGTTACCCGGGTGCCACGATGTAAGGTTTTGACCCGGAACACGACTGATTTACTATCTGTGTGCGCGGCAATACGTCACTTTACTTAACTGTCTGATTATAATAGTAATTATATGGAGTCTCTGTAAATGCACGCCACCCTACCCTTGATGGAATCCCGAGATTTCCCGGCCATCCACCGCCAGCAGCCCGAGACCCTGCAGGTCAACCTCGGCTACAAATGCAACCAGAGCTGCGTGCACTGCCATGTCAACGCCGGCCCCAACCGCACCGAGATGATGAGCGCGCGAAACCATATTCGAGGTCATTGCCTATCTCAAGGATGCCGGAATAAAAACCCTGGACGTCACCGGCGGCGCGCCCGAGTTGAATCCGCTCTTCCGCGAGTTGGTCGAAGAGGCGCGCGAGATCGGTGTCAAGGTGATTGATCGCTGCAACCTGACCATCCTGTTTGAGCCCGGCCAGCAGACGCTGGCGCAATTTCTTGCCGACCATGAAGTTGAAGTCGTCGCCTCGCTGCCGTGTTATCTCGAAGAAAATGTCGACCGCCAGCGCGGCAAGGGCGTGTTCGACACCAGCATACGCTGCGCTGCAGAAACTGAACGCGCTGGGCTACGGCCGACCCGGTTCGGCGCTGATGCTCAATCTGGTCTACAACCCGCAGGGTCCCGTGTTGCCGCCGGAACAAGTACAGGCTGGAGCAGGATTATCAACGCCAGCTCTGGCGAGCGCTTCGGCATCGTTTTCAACGAGCTGTATGTCTGACCAACATGCCGATCCAGCGTTTCGGCAGCATGCTGATCTCGAAAGGCCAGTTCGAGCACTACATGAACCTGCTTAAAAACGCCTATCAGCCGGCCAACCTCGACACGGTGATGTGCCGCACGATGCTGTCAGTGCCGACTGGCAGGGTTACGTCTACGACTGCGACTTCAACCAGATGCTCGAATTGCCGACTCACCTGGAAAAACCGCCCGCGCACGCACTTGCGCGAACTGATCGGCGCAAACCTCGAAGGCAATCCCATCGTCGTCAAGGATCACTGCTACGGCTGCACCGCCGGACAGGGTTCCAGTTGCGGTGGCGCACTGGTCGACTGAAACCCAGGCGCCGGAGCACCATTCATGATCGAACCGGCATTCTCGATTTATTTCTGGGGTTTCCTGCTGCTTTATGGCGGCGTGATGTACGCGATATCGCCGCATTCGCGCACCGATGCCAGTTTCTTCAGCGGCAGCGACGACACCGGGCGGCCGGCCACCGAATGGGCGCTGATGTGCAGCATCTTCATCAGCTGGATATTCGCCAAGTCAGTCACCAATGCCGCCAACCTTGGCGCCGCCTACGGCATCGTCGGTGGTCTCGCCTATGCCACCTACTGGCTGTCGATACCCGTCGCAGGGCTGGTGATTTACAGGCTGCGCACCCGCCACGGCGCCACCGGTCTGGTGCCGTTTCTGATCGCGAGATACGGCCGGCTGGCCGCGCTATCGTTCACCATCGCCATCCTGATCCGGCTGTATAACGAAGTGTGGAGCAACACCGCGGTGGTCGGCGCCTATTACGGCAAGCCGGGAGAATTTACGTTTATCGCCGCGGCGCTGCTGTTTACGGCTGCCACACTGTTCTACAGCCTCAAAGGGGGGCTGCGCAGTTCCATCGTCACCGACGTGATCCAGTCGGTGCTGTTCGTGGCGGTCCTCGGCGCCGTGCTGTTTCTGGTGCTGCCGCAGCACGGCACCGCCCAACTGCTGTCGGTCGGTGAATTCAAACTCAGTGCCGGCGTCGACCTGCTGCTGGTTGCGCTGCTGCAAGTGCTGTCCTATCCGTTTCACGATCCGGTGCTGACCGACCGCGGCTTCATCACCGAAGAAAAAACCATGCTGCGCGCGATGATCATTGCCGGTGTGCTCGGTTTCTTCTGCATCTTCGCCTTCAGCCTGGTCGGCGTTCACGCCAAGCTCGAAGGGCTGCCCACGGGCGACAACATGCCGGGCGCGGTTGCCTATTCATTCGGCATCCTGCCGTACCTGATGATGACCGGGATCATGGTCATCGCCGCGGGTTCGACGCTCGATTCCACTTTCGCGTCGATCTCGAAATCCATCGGCCAGGAAGTGCCGTTGCTGACGGGGCGCGAACCGGGCGCCAACGCCATCAGGATCGGCGTGTGGACCATGATCGCATTTGCCGTCCTCGGCAATATTCCGATGATCGCCGGCACCGACATCCTCAAGGCCACTACTGTCAGCGGCACCATGGTCATGGGCCTGGCACCGATATTTCTGCTGGCGCCGCTCGTGAAGCACTCGCCCTGGAGTTTCCATCTTGCGTTCTGGCCCGGCATCGTGCTCGGCGTCATGCTCGCCGGCGGCGGTATCCCGTCCTCGTGGGCGATCGGCACTGGAAAATACGCGCTGTTGCTGGGCGTGAACCTGTACGGGCTTGTAATCTGTTTCGCCGGCTTCCTGCTGCCGGTGCTGTGGCAACATTACAGCAGGCATGACCGGTGACGCCCGGCCGAAGCTGCCCGCTGCATTACCGTTACCAGACCGCCGACCTCGCACGCGAGCCCGATCTCATCGCCGATACGCTGTATATCGTCGGCGGTCTCTACGGCAATCTTCCGGCACTGGAGGTGTTGCTGGGCATGGCATCGGAAGAAAGCGGACCGGTCTCCCTGGTGTTTAACGGCGACTTCAACTGGTTTAACGTCGATGCCGCAGGTTTCAAGGCAGTCAATAGTGAAGTGCTCAACCATGTCGCGTTGCGCGGCAACGTCGAGACCGAGATCGCCGGCAATGATGCCGCGGCAGGCTGCGGCTGCGCTTACCCCGAATGGGTGGGTGATGCCGAGGTCGAGCACTCGAACCGCATCATCGAACGCCTGCGTGTGACGGCGCTTCAGCATCCGGAAATCCGCAGGAAGCTGGCCGCGTTGCCCATGCATCTCGTGGCGGAAGTGGGTGGCCTGCGCATCGCCATAGTCCACGGCGACGCGGGATCGCTGGCCGGCTGGGATTTTTCCCAGGAGGCGCTCTCTGACACCGCGCACCGCAGAACCATCGCCGCACAATTTGACACAGCGCGGGCCCGCATCATCGCCAGCAGTCACACCTGCCTGCCGGTGGCACTCGATCTCGATACGACACTAGGCCGGTGCGCGCTCGTCAACAACGGCGCCGCCGGCATGCCGAACTTCAGGGCGACGCGCTATGGCGTCATCACGCGCATCTCGACGCAGCGGGCGAATCATGTGGTACCGCTCTACGGCACGCGTCTCGACACGGTCCGTATCGAGGCGCTGCCCGTGCGCTACGATCAAGCGCGCTGGCGGCGCGAATTTCTGGCCAACTGGCCCGAAGATTCTGCTGCCCATGCTTCTTATTATCAGCGCATCACAACGGGCCCCGCCTACGACATGGCGCGAGCCGCACGGTTCAGTGTAAGTTTGGCGGCATGACGGCGACCAATCAGTCGCCTCCCGAGGAAAATCAAGATGAAAAAAAACAGAGTGCTGTTGATGGTCATCATAGCGGTCCTGATCGCGGCGTTTTTCGCCTTTGATCTCAACCGCTATTTCACGCTCGACTTTTTCAAGTCGCAGCAGGCGGCGATCGATGGTTACGTCCAGGCAAGTCCGCTGCAGGCCGGATTGCTGTTTTTCCTGATTTACGTCGCGGTGACCGGTCTATCGCTGCCGGGTGCGGCATCATGACCCTCGTCGGCGGGCGCCGATATTCGGTCTGCTGTGGGGCACCGTGATCGTATCCTTTGCTTCCTCGCTGGGCGCGACCCTGGCTTTTCTCGCCTCGCGCTTCCTGTTCCGCGATGCCATCCAGAGCAGATTCAGCGGCAATCTGAAAGCGATCAATGCGGGCGTGGCAAAAGACGGTCCGTTTTATCTGTTCACGCTGCGCCTGGTGCCGGCTTTCCCGTTCTTCGTCATCAACCTGGTGATGGGGCTGACGCCGCTCAAGACCTGGACTTTCTACTGGGTCAGCCAGATCGGCATGCTCGCCGGCACCCTGGTCTACGTCAATGCCGGCACCGAGATAGCGAAAATAGAATCGCTGCGCGGCATCCTGTCTCCCGGTCTGATCATTTCGTTCACGCTGCTCGGACTCTTCCCGTTGATTGCAAAATGGATGGTCAGCGCCATCAAGGCGCGCAAGGTGTTTGCCAAGTGGCCCAAACCGGCATCCTTCGATCGCAACCTGGTGGTGATCGGTGGCGGTTCCGCGGGGCTGGTCTCCGCCTATATCGCTGCGGCAGTGAAAGCCAAAGTCACGCTGATCGAAAAGCACAAGATGGGCGGCGACTGCCTCAATACCGGCTGCGTGCCGTCCAAGGCGCTGATCAAATCGGCGAAACTGCTGGCCACCATGAAGCGTGCGAAGGCGTTCGGATTGAAGTCGGCGACTGCGGAGTTCGATTTCGCCGACCTCATGGAGCGCGTGCAGCGGGTGGTGAAGACCATTGAACCGCACGATTCCATTGAACGCTACACCCAGCTCGGCGTCGAGTGTCTTACAGGCGAGGCTAAAATCACCTCGCCCTGGACGGTAGAAGTCAAAACCGCGGACGGCACGCGCAAACTGACCACGCGGGCGATCGTGATTGCAGCGGGCGCCCGGCCCTTCGTGCCGCCGATTCCCGGCATAGACCAGGTCGGCTGCCTCACCTCTGATACGGTGTGGGACCTGCGCGAACTGCCGAAGCGGCTCGTGGTATTGGGCGGCGGGCCGATCGGCTGCGAACTCACGCAGTGCTTTGCGCGCCTGGGCAGCCAGGTCACACAGGTCGAGATGCTGCCGCGCATCATGATCCGCGAGGATCCGGAAATCTCCGACATGGTGCTCAAGCAGTTTCAAAACGAAGGCGTCAATGTCCTGGTCAATCACAAAGCTAAACAGTTTCTGAGCGAAAACGGCGAGAAGATCCTGATCTGCGAACACGACGGCCGCGAAGTGCGCGTACCATTCGACGCACTGCTGTGCGCCGTCGGACGCATCGCCAACACCCAGGGCTACGGCCTGGAGGAACTGGGCATTCCGGTCGCGAAGACGCGCACCGTCGAGGTCAACGAGTTCATGCAGACGATCTATCCCAATATCTACGCCTGCGGCGACGTCGCCGGGCCCTATCAGTTCACCCATACCGCCGCGCACACTGCGTGGTACTCGGCAGTCAATGCCCTGTTTGGCATCCTCAGAAAATTCCGCGCCGATTTCTCGGTGATACCGTGGGCGACGTTCACCGATCCGGAAGTGGCGCGCGTCGGGCTCAATGAAATCGAGGCCAGGGAAAAAGGCATTCCTTACGAAGTCACGACCTATGGCATCGATGATCTCGATCGTGCGATTGCGGACGAGGATGCGCACGGCGTGGTCAAGGTTCTGACGGTGCCGGGCAAGGACAAGATCCTCGGCGCCACCATCGCCGGCGAACACGCGGGAGATCTCATCGTCGAGTTCATCCTCGCCATGCGCCACGGGCTCGGGCTCAACAAAATCCTCGGCACCATACATATTTATCCCACGCTCGCGGAAGCCAACAAGTTCGTCGCCGGCAACTGGAAACGCGCGCACGCCCCTCAGCAATTGTTAAGCTGGGTGGAAAAATTTCATGCGTGGATGCGTGGATAGGGTGGGTAATGGGTAATGGGTAATGGGTAATGGGTAATGGGTAAAATTATTTTATTAGCCGCGCTGTTCGTGCAACTTGCATCGGGCAGCGCGAATGCACAGGTCCCGTTCGATCACCAGCACCAGGCATGGTCTACGCTGCTCAAAAAACACGTCGTGCTGATCGACGGCGGCAAGGCTTCACAGATGCGATACGCCGGCATGCAACAGGACCGCGCCCAGCTCGAGGCGTATCTGGGATCGTTATCGAAAGTCAGCGAAAAAGAATTCACGGGCTGGAGCAAACCCCGGCAACTTGCGTTCCTGATCAATGCCTACAACGCATTCATGACCGAGAAAATCCTCACCCGCTACCCTGATATCAAATCGGTGTGGGATTTTGGAAAAATCTTCGGCAATCCGTTCAAGGACCGGTTTTTCACCCTGTTCGGCCGTGAGTTCTCGCTCGACATGATCGAACATGACACGATACGTGCCAAGGGTGTCTATGGCGATCCGCGCATCCATTTCGCTGTAAATTGCGCCTCGGTCGGCTGTCCCATGCTGCGCGAAGAGGCCTATGTCGCCGAGCGGCTCGACGGCCAACTCGAGGAACAGACCCGGCGTTTTCTGTCAGACCGCACGCGCAACCGTTTCAGTTCCGACGGCAACGTGCTCGAAATCTCTGAGATATTCAAGTGGTACAGCGTCGATTTCACCGGCGGCCTGAAAGGCATAGTGTCGCGCGAGCAGTTCTTCGCCGGATACGCAGAGCTGCTGGCCGACAGCCCCGGGCACAGGAAGATCATCCGCGAGCAGAAGACGGAACTGCGTTTTCTGGACTATGATTGGAGGCTAAATGATGCCAAGTAAGTGACGCATCATAGGTTATGGGTAATGAGTAATGGGATTACCCCCTGCCCGGTTTGCGCCTCCCTACTACCCACTATCCACTACCCATATTTGTGTCGCTCTCCATCATCATTCCCTGTCTCAACGAAGCCGAAGGCATCGCCGGCACGCTCGAAACGTTGCAGCCTCTGAGGCACCGCGGCGTGGAAGTGATCGTGGTCGACGGCGGCAGTAGCGACGGGACAGTCGCGCAGGCCGCGCCGTGGGCCGATCAGGTGCTGACTGCAGCGCGCGGCCGCGCCGTGCAAATGAATGCCGGCGCTGCCTGCGCGCAGGGGGAAATCCTGCTGTTCCTGCATGCCGACTGCCGGCCGCCGGAGGAAGCGGACGGCCTGATCATCAACGGCCTGAGCCGCGAGCGAAAAAGCTGGGGCCGATTCGACGTGCGCATCGACGGTAAACACCCGCTGTTGCGAGCGATCGAAGCACTGATGAGCCTGCGCTCGCGCCTGACCGGGATCGCCACCGGCGACCAGGGCCTGTTCGTGACCCGCTCCCTGTTCGAAGCCGCGGGCCGCTATCCTGAAATTGCGCTGATGGAAGACATTGCCTTGTCCAGGCGCCTTAAGCGCTTTGGCGCCCCCCTGAATCTGCGGCATGTCATCGTCACCTCCGGCCGGCGCTGGGAAAAGCACGGCGTGCTGCGCACCATCCTGCTGATGTGGCGGTTGCGTCTGTATTACTGGCTGGGTGCTGACCCCAAAGAGCTTGCGCTGCGCTATGCCGCCCACAAGCAGTGAAGTACGCGTTGTCGTGTTTGCCAAAGCGCCCCGGCCCGGCGCCGTAAAATCCCGGCTGATTCCCCTGCTCGGCGCCGCAGCTGCCGCGACACTCCATGCGCGGCTCGTCGGACACACGCTGGCCACGGCCTGCGCAGCGGGTGTCGGCCCGGTCGAACTGTGCTGCTCTCCGCGAACCGACGATCCGTTCTTCGGAGACTGCTCTAAACGCTACGCAATTTCCCTCACCTCTCAGGCCGAGGGTGATCTCGGTGCGCGCATGCGGGATGCGTTCACACGCACGCTGCCTGCCGCCCGGCACGTGATTCTTATCGGCAGCGACTGCCCGGCGCTGACTGCATCGCATCTGCGCCAGGCCGCGCACGCGCTGACTGAAGGCAACGATGCGGTTCTGACTCCGGCCGAAGACGGCGGTTACGCGCTGATCGGCCTTACCCGCTGCGATGCTTTGTTGTTTCATGACATCGAATGGAGCAGTGCCAGCGTCATGACTTCGACCCGCGAACGCCTGCAGCGGCTGCAATGGCGCTGGACTGAACTTGAAACCCTGTGGGATGTAGACCGTCCCGCGGATTACCAGCGCTTGCTCGCGTCCGGCATGCTGGACCCGGGGCAATCAACAAGTTTTGGTTGAGCGTGGAACGTGACAACATTTCCCTGCGGAAACGGGCAGTTAGGCTGGCAACGATCAGCCGCGACTTGGGGCAGCACTAAAATAACCTTGCATTTTCAAGACCTTTGGGGAAAAATAGCGCCTCTTTTGCCGGGCCAGCCAGGTTCGAAATCGTGGTTCTCATCCAGCGCCGGGGATCGGATTAATTTTTGACTGAAGACCATACTGCATGTCGGACCTATCAAGCGTTGCTGCACTCAGCAAGACCTCACCGCAACTTCCCGTAAGCTGGTATTTCGATCCCGCGATCTACGAACTGGAAAAGCGCCTGCTGTTCGATCAGGGGCCGGGCTACATCGGCCACGAGTTGATGGTGCCCAACCCCGGCGATTACCAGACGCTGGATTGGCAGGGCCACGCCAAGGCGCTGGTGCGCAACCCGCATGGCCTCGAACTGCTCTCGAATGTCTGCCGCCACCGCCAGGCCATCATGCTCAAGGGTCGCGGCAAGACCAAAAGCATCGTCTGTCCGCTGCACCGCTGGACCTACGCGTTAGACGGCAAGCTGCTCGGCGCGCCGCATTTCCCCGGCAATCCCTGTCTCGATCTTGCTCAATCACCGCTCGTCAACTGGAATGGCCTGCTGTTCAACGGCAAGCGCGACGTAGCGCGCGATCTTGCCAGCGTCGGCGTGGTCCGGGACCTTGATTTCTCGGGCTACATGCTCGACCGCGTCGAAATCGATGAATATGCGTGCAATTGGAAGACCTTCATCGAAGTTTATCTCGAGGACTACCATGTCGAGCCGTTTCACCCCGGGCTGGGCAATTTCGTCAACGTCTCCGACCTCCAGTGGCAGTTCGGCGAGTGGCACAGCGTGCAGACTTGCGGGGGGGGGTATCAACAAAGGGCTCGCCCGATCGGGGTCGCCGGCCTATGCGAAATGGCAAGAGGTGCTGTTGCGCTACAACGAAGGCAAGCTGCCGCCGCACGGCGCGATCTGGCTCACCTATTATCCGAATATCATGGTCGAGTGGTACCCGCATGTGCTGGTGATCAGCACCATCGTCCCGCGCGGCCCCGAAGCCTGCACCAATGTGATCGAGTTCTATTATCCCGAGGACATCGCGCTGTTCGAGCGCGAATTTGTCGAAGCCGAGCAGGCCGCATACAAGGAAACCGCGATCGAGGATGAAGAAATCTGCCAGCGCATGACCGAGGGCCGCCAGGCGCTATATAAGCAGGGTATCAGCGAAGCCGGCCCCTACCAGTCGCCACTGGAAGATGGCATGCTGCATTTCCACGAATTCCTGCGTCGGCGGATCGGGCCGCATCTTTAGTTCAGTGTTTAGTTTTGAGTGTTTAGTACTGAGTTTGCTGTTACCAGAGCGTCGTTTTCACTCAACACTCAAAATTCATCACTCAACACTTCACCCTGTTCGGGTCACAGCAAGCATACGATGCATCACACAACTTTAGTTTCCGTCTCCGACCTCGCGTTGCATTTAAACGACCCGAACTGGGTGATCTGCGATTGCCGGCACGATCTCGTCGACACCGAATCCGGCCGCAGTGCCTATTACCTGTCGCATATCCCGGGCGCGCGTTTCGTGCACCTCGACAAGGATCTTTCGGGGCCGACAACGGGGAAAAACGGCCGCCACCCACTGCCCGATCCCGAGACCTTCTGCCAACGACTGGGGGAACTGGGCATCGATAACGGGAAGCAGATCGTCGCCTATGACGCGAGCGGCGGCTATTACGCCTCGCGCCTGTGGTGGATGCTGCGCTGGGTGGGGCACGACCGCGTCGCAGTGCTGGACGGCGGCTGGGAGGCATGGGTCAACGCCGGCCATCCGGTCACGGCCGCTCATCCTGCGATCAAACCCGCGTCATTTTCAGCCCGGCTTGCACCCCGCCTTGCAGTGGATGCCGCTTATGTCGCGGCCCATGCGGGCAAGGCTGAAGTTTGCGTGCTCGACGCACGCAGCGCCGAACGCTTTCGCGGCATCAATGAAACACTGGACCCCGTTGGCGGCCATATCCCGGGCGCGCTCAATCGATTCCACAAATACAACCTCGATACCGACGGATGCTTCAAATCCGCCACAGAGCTGCGCGAGGAATTCTCCGATCTCATCGGCGCGCATGCGCTGCAAAACGTGGTGCATCAATGCGGCTCGGGCGTCACCGCCTGCCACAATCTGCTGGCGATGGAAATCGCCGGCCTATCCGGGTCGCGCCTTTATCCCGGCTCTTGGAGTGAGTGGTGCGCCGACCCGGAGCGACCTGTCGAGGTTTAAGGTTTAAGGTTCAGATTAACCGCGAACTTTTAACCCGGGCCGTTGAACGCAGAACCTTAGACACGACATGAACGCCGTCCTTGCCGATGTTATCCTGATCGTCCACTTTGCTTTCGTGTTGTTCATCATCGGCGGCCTGGCGCTAACCTGGTCCGGCGCTGGTCTGGGCTGGCAGTGGGTGCGCAACTTCTGGTTTCGAAGCGCACATCTGGCAGCGATTTTTTTTGTTGCCGCGGAGGCGCTCGCCGGCGTGTGGTGCCCGCTGACGGTATGGGAAGACCTGCTGCGCGGCGGCGCGCGCGGGGAGACCAGTTTCATCGCGCGCTGGGTCCACCGCATCCTGTTCTACAACTTTCCGGAATGGGTGTTTACCGTGTCCTATGTCGTCTTTGCGCTGGTCGTGGCGGCGACGTGGTGGCTGGTGCGTCCGGATCGGCACAAATAAAAAGCGGGGCGCGGCAGGGCTGCATACTCCCGTCTTTTGTATTCGTCTTGGGTGTGTTTACGACTCTGCCGCCCGGACGCTGCCGGAGAAACCGCCAGCCGTTTAAGCGATGCTTGCCGGTTCCTCGGCAAACACCAGCCGCACCTTCCCGGTATCGTCGATGTCGATGGTCACCTTGCCGCCACTGGCGAGGCGCCCGAACAGCAATTCATCGGCAAGCGCACTGCGGATCGTATCCTGGATCAGTCGCGCCATCGGCCGCGCGCCCATCAACGGATCGAAGCCTTTCTTCGCGAGGTGGGCCTTGAGCGCCGGGGTGAAGGTAATGTCCACCTTTTTCTCGTGCAGTTGTTCCTCGAGTTGCATCAGGAACTTGTCGACCACGCGCAGGATGATCTCGCGATCGAGCGCCGCGAACGAAATGATCGCATCCAGGCGGTTGCGGAATTCCGGCGTGAACTGGCGTTTGATTTCCGCCATCTCGTCACCGGCCTGCGTGCTGAGTGTAAAGCCCATCGAGGTCCTGGACAGCTCGGCAGCGCCGGCATTGGTGGTCATGATGACCACCACATTACGAAAGTCCGCCTTGCGCCCGTTGTTGTCGGTGAGCGTGCCGTGGTCCATCACCTGCAGCAGGATGTTGAAGACATCGGGATGCGCTTTCTCGATCTCGTCGAGCAGCAGCACCGAATACGGGTGCTTGGTTATGGCTTCGGTCAGCAGCCCGCCCTGGTCGAAACCGATGTAGCCGGGCGGCGCGCCGATAAGACGCGACACGGCGTGCCGCTCCATGTATTCCGACATGTCGAATCGGGTCAGCTCGACACCCATGGTGTAAGCCAGCTGACGCGCGACCTCGGTCTTGCCGACGCCGGTCGGTCCCGAGAACAGGAAGCAGCCAATCGGTTTCTGTGGATTGCCCAGGCCGCTGCGGGCCATCTTGATCGCCCCGGACAATGCATCGATGGCCTTGTCCTGGCCAAATACCACTGCTTTCAGATCGCGGCCAAGATTCTTGAGCGAACTGCGATCGTCTGAAGATACCGTCTGCGCCGGGATGCGCGCGATCTTGGCGATGATTTCCTCGATCTCGTGCTTGCCGATGACTTTCTTCTGACGCGATTTGGGCTGAATGCGCTGTGCTGCGCCCGCCTCATCGATGACATCTATCGCCTTGTCGGGAAGATGCCGGTCGTTGATGAAGCGCGCTGAAAGCTCCGCAGCCGCAGTCAGCGCGGCGGCAACGTATCTGACGCCGTGATGCTCCTCGAAGCGTGATTTGAGCCCGCGCAGGATTTTCACCGTTTCCTCGACAGTCGGCTCGACCACGTCGATTTTCTGGAAACGGCGCGACAGCGCATGATCTTTCTCGAACACGCCGCGGTATTCGTTGTAAGTGGTGGCCCCGATGCATTTCAGCTGGCCGGTGGAAAGCGCCGGCTTCAGCAGATTGGAGGCGTCGAGCGTGCCGCCCGAGGCCGCCCCCGCCCCGATCAGCGTGTGGATCTCGTCGATGAACAGGATGGCGTTCGGATTATCGAGGAGCTGCTTCAGAACCGCCTTGAGGCGTTGCTCGAAATCGCCGCGATATTTGGTGCCTGCAAGCAGCGCCCCCATGTCCAGCGCATAGACGTTGCAGTTTTTGAGGATTTCGGGCACATCATCTTCGACGATGCGACGCGCCAGGCCTTCGGCAATTGCCGTTTTTCCGACGCCGGCTTCCCCGACCAGCAATGGGTTGTTCTTGCGCCGCCGGCACAGCGTTTGCACCACGCGCTCGAGTTCACGCTCGCGCCCGATTAGCGGATCTATTTTTCCCGCCAATGCCTGGGCATTGAGATTAAGAGTGTAATTCTCGAGCGCACCGCCGGTTTGCGCTTCGTGTTCGCCTTCGGGGTCGGCGTCGCTTTTCGATGGCGCGGCCTGCGGCACCTTGCTGATGCCGTGCGAAATGAAATTCACGATATCCAGCCGGGTGACACCTTTCTGGTGAAGGAAATAGACGGCATGGGAATCCTTCTCGCCGAATATCGCGACCAGCACGTTGGCGCCGGTCACTTCCTTCTTGCCCGAGGACTGCACGTGCAGGATGGCGCGCTGGATTACACGCTGAAAGCCCAGGGTGGGCTGGGTATCGACCTCGTCGCCCGCCAGGATCGGCGTGTGCTCAGTGACGAAATCGGAGAGGAGCTTGCGCAGATCGTCGATGTCGGCTGCGCAGGCGCGCAGCACCTCGGAAGCCGACGGGTTGTCGAGCAACGCCAGCAGCAGATGCTCCACGGTTATGAATTCGTGACGCTTCTGCCGCGCCTCCATGAAGGCCATATGCAGACTGACTTCGAGTTCTTGCGCGATCATCTCAATTCTCTTCCATTACGCACTGTAACGGATGTTGGTGCTGCTTGGCATACAATTTTACCTGTTCCACCTTGGTCGCCGCGACATCCCTGGGAAACACACCGCACACCCCGACGCCGTCACGGTGCACCTTGAGCATGATCTGGGTCGCTTTTTCCCGGCTCAATGCGAAAAATTTTTGCAGCACAGCAATGACGAAATCCATGGGCGTGTAATCATCGTTCAATAGCAGCACCTTGAACATCGGCGGCGGCTTTACCCTGCTCTTCTTCGCCTCGAGTACTGTGTCTTCACGCTGCCTTGTCGCCATACCGACAACCGATTTAATCCCGCGGGCCAATTGCTATTTTCACCGTAATCCGGAAATTTTCAAGTGGAAAATACCACCCTTTTCAGGAGTATACTTGACTTCCTCATTTAAATAGCCTAGAAAGCAAATCGGGTGTTTGGCTTCAAGTTTTTTCGCAGTACCGGTCTGCCTGTATGCGATCCTTGAATCTCAAACAGTTTGCGGGGATTACCGACCGCTTTTTTTGACGAAGGCAGGAAATATGGCAACAGGTACTGTGAAATGGTTCAACGACGCGAAGGGTTACGGATTCATCACGCCCGATGACGGCAGTGAGGATTTGTTCGCGCATTTTTCGGCGATTCAGATGGGCGGATTCAAAACGCTCAAAGAAGGCCAGAAAGTGTCGTTCGAAATCACCCAAGGCCCCAAAGGCAAGCAGGCGTCAAACATCCAAGCCGCAACCTGAGCGCATTGCCGGCCTGGCCCGGTGAGCGTGAAACCTAATTAAAAAAAGCCCACACGACCTTTCCGGTCGGGTGGGCTTTTTGCCTTCGATTTCGTGCCCACGAGGGCGGGAAAGGCCGGGTGCCGCACATTCCGACCGGGTGTAACGGCGGGGATGCGTCCGCCCGCATCCTGTTGAATCAGCGCCAGAACGCAATATCGCATGTCCGCGTTTATGCCCGCCTCGAACTGTGTTTGCGAACGGGCGCGATGAAGCAGGCATGGGCAATTTTTGCGCTAACGCAAATTCCTCGTGGCATCCCGCGCACTATAATCGCCCATGGTGTTGATAGCCATTTATGCGGGACTCAATAAATGAGATAATCACGCCCGAACCCATACCGGAAGGGTAGCGGGTGATGCAGTGGATTCGCCCGCAGACCCCTTCCAGGCGTCCCGGCAGCCCGCCTACATTCACCTACAACCTTACCAACTCAATTCCGAACGGAGACCATGCATCATGACTGAACGACTCGACCTGCTGAAGATTGCACAAGAAGAACAGAGCGGCGACCTGTTCAAACTGCTGGACAGCACCTACAAGCGCTCCAAGATCCAGCCGCGCGGCATTTCCGACGCGATCATCTGGGAAGGCGGCAATCCTCATGGCGGCGTAAAACCGGTCGCACACGCGTTCACCGACATGTTCGCGCTGAACGGCACCATCATGGCGCTGGATGTTCTCGGCCTGCCGTTCCTTGGCGTGCCCATGATGGCGCAGTTCCGCCACGATACGCAGCTTGCATCGCTCGAATGGTTCGGCAAGCTCGATTTCACCGCGCTCAAGTGGTCCACTGCCGGCGATTTCATGGTCAACGATAACGGCAAGAAGGTCGTGGTGGCCGGCAAGTCCGCCAATGCGCCGCTGCGCACCGCGGCCGGGGTCTATTGCAATGTCCGGCCTTACGGGGCGATCACCAGCGTGCGTTTCATGCCCGGCCTGCCGTACTCGCAGGACAAGAAAAAATTTACCGTGGACCGCACCACCGGCAATGTCCACTCCGAAATGAACACCCCCGGTGTCCGCATGGCCTACGCGGCCCGGCTCTTTCTGAAAATGGTGCACGAGACCCGCCAGATCGGCCGGGTCGCCACCAAGCCGACCCAGGCCCAGGAAGATGCGATCAATGCCGGAATTGTGCGCTGGCTGATGCAGGGCACGAAGTTCCAGCTCAAGCGCCAATACACCGTCGATGCCTACCAGGAACAAAAGGCAAACATCGATGCGATCGTTGCCTTGCTGCCCAAGGACTTCAAGGCCGGCATGGAAAACTGGGGGGGCGAGATCAATGAGCACATCTCCGACACCAACTTCGGACTGCTGCTGCACGACATGATCCACCAGCGCAAGTGCATCGTTTATGCAACGGACCTCGACGGTGACCGTCTGACCGACCTGATGGCGGATGCGCCCGATGTGCTGCGCGACTGGGGACAGATGGTGCTCGACCATGCCAAGACCGGTAAAAAAATGCAGGACGTTTGGAAAGAGATGGGCTTCACCATGACCAACGGCAAGGACATGACCAGTGTCATGTACCGCATGGAAGGCGCGCCGATTTTCGAACAGACGCTGGGCTCCGCCGATGCGATGCTGCTGCGCCTGCTGGACGGGGATGAAACCGTCGGCGGCGAGAAGCAGCCCTATGACCCGCGCATCCACTTCGTCCTGATCAACGAAGCCTACAAGGCGGCGAATCCGGGCAATACCGAGCTCGCCAAATGGCTGGACGCGCAACTCGCAACCTTCGACGAGATCTATGGCGGCAAGCGGCCCCGTTACCTCGATGGCTACAAAAAACTCAAGGAAGCAATCAAACCCTGGGGCAGCAAATAGGCGTCATATCCGCTGAGTCACCAGGCTCACAGCCCGTCAACAACGCCCGCAACAGCGGGCGTTGTCATTTGCGCTCCCGCAATGCGGCACCCGCGCTTCGGGACCGATACCGAACCTTTTGGGACAATGATGCAGCAGTGACATAGCGTCGAAGCGCGCGCCTCCGACCTCACGGCAAATACACGTCTGCTGCGAGCCGCAGCTACCCCTCATAAACCGGATTGTTATGGCTATTCAAAAAAAAAATAGCTCAAACCCTGATGATCATGTTATTTTACTTTTAATGCGCTGCAGCATTAGCTGCGATATACATTTTCATAATGTGAAATTAATTCGGGTGAGCTGCTAATCCGAACCGTATGCAAGGATAAATATATTATGAATCAATCACATATTCCAAATGGTATCGAAATTCTGGGCAAACTGACGCCCGCTTTTTCCGAGATCCTGACACCGCAGGCGCTGGCCTTTGTGGCCAAGCTTGCACGTAAATTTGAATCCCGCCGCCGCGAACTGGTTGGACTACGGAGCAAGCGCCAAACCGAGTTCGATGCCGGCAAACTGCCTGATTTCCTGCCCCAGACCAGGAACATACGCGAAGGCGACTGGACTGTTGCGCCAGTGCCGCATGACCTGCAAAACCGCCGCGTCGAAATCACCGGCCCAACCGACCGCAAGATGGTGATCAATGCCCTGAACTGCGGTGCCAGCGTATTCATGGCCGACTTCGAGGACTCGAACACCCCCAGCTGGGAAAACATGGTCGACGGGCAGATCAATCTGCGCGACGCAGCAAACCGCAGCATTACGTTTGCCAGCCCGGAAGGCAAGAGTTATGCGCTGAACGACAAGATCGCCACCCTGCTGGTGCGCCCCCGCGGCTGGCACCTCGTGGAAAAGCATGTGCTGGTCGATGGCGAGCCGATATCGGGCTCGATTTTCGACTTTGGATTGTATTTCTTTCATAACGCCAAGACACTGCTGGCAAAGCACACCGGCCCATATTTCTATCTGCCGAAGATGGAGAGCCATCTCGAGGCGCGGCTATGGAACGATATCTTTGTCTGTTCACAACGCGAACTGGGCGTGCCGCAGGGCACGATCAAGGCCACGGTGCTGATCGAAACCGTGCTCGCGGCGTTTGAAATGGACGAAATTCTTTACGAACTGCGAGAGCATTCCTCCGGGCTGAACATCGGACGCTGGGATTATATTTTCAGCTGCATCAAGAAATTCCGCTCCAACAAGGATTTCTGCCTTGCTGACCGGGCGCAAGTGACAATGACCGCGCCGTTCATGCGCGCGTACGCGCTGCTGCTGATCAAGACCTGTCACAACCGCAACGCCTTTGCCATGGGCGGCATGGCTGCCCAGATTCCGATCAAGAACGACGCTGCCGCCAATGCCGCGGCCCTTGAGAAGGTGCGTGCCGACAAACTGCGTGAAGCCACCGACGGCTGCGACGGCACGTGGGTCGCCCACCCGGGATTGGTGGAAATCGCCAAGGCGATTTTCGACCAGCATATGCCGACCCCCAATCAGGTCCACAAGAAGCGTAACGATATCAACGTTACGGCAAAAGACCTGCTCAATTTCCAGCCCGAGAAGCCGATTACCGAAGACGGACTCAGAAACAACATCAGCGTCGGCATCCAGTACATCGGTTCCTGGCTTGCCGGAAACGGCTGTGTTCCGGTCTACAACCTGATGGAAGACGCGGCGACAGCGGAAATCTCGCGCTCGCAAATCTGGCAATGGATCAGGAGTCCCAAAGGCGTGCTGGAAGACGGCCGCAAGATCACAGCAGATCTCATCCGCAAGCTGTTGCCGGAAGAACTGGCCAAGGTCAGATCCCTGTTGGGGGAAGATGCCTGGAAAGCCGGCAAATATGAAGAAGCAGCGAAGCTCTTCGACCAAATCACCACCAACGATGATTACGTCGAGTTCCTCACGCTTCCCGGCTACGAATGGCTGACGCGCGACCTGAAAATGGCGGTAGCGGCCTGATCGGCCGTGCTCGCTGTAATCCACGCCCCTGCTTGCGGGGGCGTTTTTACGTACAATGGCGGCAACCATGGCATCCGTGATCCTGTTCAACAAACCTTATGGCGTAATCTGCCAGTTCAGCGCTCAGGCCGCCCCGGGCGCCAATGCTCCGGTTGCAGCACGACCCACGCTCAAAGATTATCTGCCCCAGCCCGATGTCTATCCGGCCGGGCGGCTCGATACCGACAGCGAGGGCCTGGTCGTGCTTACGGCTGACGGTCGCCTGCAGCATCGCATCACCGATCCGCGCCACAAGCTGCAAAAAACCTATTTTGTCGAAGTCGAAGGCGCGCCCTCCGCAACCGCGCTGCACCAACTGCGATCGGGCATCGACCTGGGCGAGTTCAGGGCGCTGCCAGCCCTGGCCAGGTGGGTGGAACCGCCGGCCTGGCTGTGGCCGCGCGTGCCGCCGGTGCGTTTTCGCAAACACATCCCCACGACCTGGCTGGAACTTACGCTCAATGAGGGCAAAAACCGCCAAGTCAGACGCATGACCGCGGCGGCCGGTTGTCCGACACTGCGCCTGATCCGCTACCGGATTGGCAACTGGACGATAGACGGCCTCAGTTCGGGCGAATGGTGTGAACAAACCATGGAACCATCGGCCTCCAGGCCCGCCCGACCACGGGAAAACCGGGGCGGCAGACCACCAAAACCGCAAGGCACCGGCAAGCGCCCAAGTTAGTTTGCATTGACACCAATGACCGATGACACATGTCGGGTTAGGGCCTGTTAACCTCTTTAAAAGGAATGCCCATGGCCAAGCTGATGGCGATCCTGATCGCCGCGGCATTGGCCGCAACCACCTACTCTGCGGCCGCCCAAACTCCGGCACAGGCCGATGCACCGCCAGCCGCATTCAAATAAGGCTTACTCAGCACACGGCAAAATCGGGACAAGTTTAATTTTCTATCTTCTTGTATTTATTGATTTTTATTATTGATTCAACCGCGCGGCTTCGCCTGGAGCGCGTCATGCAGCAGGACTTATTGATCTTTCACTAATTTGCGACAGCGAATTAGTGCTGTTCTCACCCTCTTCCCCGAGGGGAGAGGAATTGAGCGTTCCGACTGTCATCCATTATGAAACGCTCAATAGAAAAGCTGTCAACCGAATTTTCGGGCGGGCGTTATTGGCGTTGACCATCTAATCCGGTCTTTTTTGTTGTCAAATTAACTATTTTCAACACACCAAGAGGAATCAACATGAGCAAACTTCTGTCCATCCTGCTGGCCGCCGCCTTTGCTGCTGTGACCATCACCCCGGTCGCGATGGCCGCCGATCCGAAGAAAGAAGAATCGAAAGAAATGACGAAAGAAGTCAAGAAAGACAAGAAAACCAAGAAAACTAAGAAAACCAAGAAAGACAAAAAAACCAAGAAAGACAAGAAAGACATGAAAGAAGAACCGAAGAAGTAATTCTTCCTTCTGTTTTGAAAAGGCAGGGTATCCACCCTGCCTTTTTTATTTAGAGTCCCTAACATAATGAAACGCGCGATGCGCTGTCACGATTTTGGCTCAGGACGCGAAGCTTCCCGCAGGCAATATCGCGAATATTGGCAAGGGGAGCGACAAAGTCATGGGCCAAAACTCGTGCCAGCCCGAAGGGTTGCGGCCAAAATCGGCGCTGACATTGTCGGCCGGCTTGACCATATTCGCGATATGCTCTGCGCCGTCCTTCGCGTCATCATCAATTTTGACTCGCAACGCACACGTGTTTCATTATGTTAGGGACTCTTAGTACTGCCGGGTGCCCGCCCCTTTAGCCCGCCTTCCCCCCCCGCCAGCGGCCGGGAGTAAAATAACCCTATGTCCGCCGAACCGCTGATCTGGAAACCCAATGTTACCGTCGCCGCGGTGCTCGAACGCGACGGGCGTTTCCTGCTGGTCGAAGAGCACACGGACGTCGGGATCCGGTTTAATCAGCCGGCCGGCCACCTGGAGCCGGGTGAATCCCTGATGGAAGGCGCTGTCCGCGAAACGCTGGAAGAAACGGCTTACGCGTTCCTGCCAACCGCTTTGCTGGGTATTTACCAGTTTCACCACGATCCAAATGACACAACCTATCTGCGCTTTGCGTTCACCGGAGAAATAACCGGCCACGACACCGCGCGTGAGCTGGATGAAGGCATTATTCGCGCTTCATGGCTGACGGTCGAAGAAATCCGCAGTCAAGGCGCACATCACCGCACGCCACTGGTCATGCGTTGCGTCGAGGATTATCTCGCAGGCCGGCGCCACCCGCTGGATTTGATCACTAATTATTGCGCACAAGGCTGAACATGGCAGGAAAACGCGTGGTTGTCGGCATGTCGGGCGGAGTCGATTCCTCGGTCGCCGCGCTGCTGCTCAAGCAGCAGGGGCATAAAGTGACCGGCCTGTTCATGAAGAACTGGGAAGATGACGACACCGACGAATACTGCACTTCACGCCAGGATCTGATCGATGCCGTAGCGGTGGCGGACCGGATCGGCATTGAGATCGAGGCCGTCAATTTTTCGGCCGAGTACAAAGAACGTGTATTCAGCGAATTCCTGCGCGAGTATCGCGCCGGCCGCACACCCAATCCAGACGTGCTGTGCAATGCGGAAATCAAATTCAAGGCCTTTCTCGATCATGCGCTGGCGCTCGGCGCCGATAGCATCGCCACCGGCCACTACGCCCAGGTGCGCGAAGTCGACGGCCTGCATCAGTTGCTGAAGGCCGAAGACGGCACCAAGGACCAGAGCTATTTTCTATATCGCCTCAACCAGATGCAGCTTTCCAAAACGCTGTTCCCGCTGGGAGAACTCTACAAACGTGACGTACGCCGGATAGCACATGATGAGGGACTGCCCAACTTTGACAAGAAAGACAGCACCGGCATCTGCTTCATCGGCGAACGGCCATTCCGGGAATTCCTCAACCGCTATTTGCCGGCCGCGCCTGGGGAGATCTGCACGCTGGAGGGCGAAGCGGTGGGCCGCCATACGGGATTGCTGCATTACACGGTCGGTCAGCGGCAGGGGCTGGGCATAGGCGGCCGGCGGCGTGGAAACGATGACGATGCTTGCGGCACCGAGAGCGAGGCCTGGTATGTCGTGGGGAAAGATCTCGAACACAATCGCCTGATCGTCGTGCAGGGGCACGATCATCCTGCGCTGTTCTCCGACCATCTGATCGCGATGGATCTGAACTGGATCAGCGGTACCGCCCCGCACTGCCAATGGGTATATGGCTCAAAAACACGCTACCGGCAGAAGGATGCGCCGTGCGCTATCACCGCGGTCAGCCCGGCCGATTGTGCCATCGAGTTTGCCGAACCGCAGTGGGCGGTCACGCCCGGGCAATCGGCGGTGGTATATGAAAGCAAGGTGTGTCTGGGCGGAGGGATTATTAAGGGATGAGGGATGAGGGAAAAATTATCCGCTTTCATCCTTTAATCCGGCGGCGGTTCAGTATCCCTGAATGCGGCGCGCAGCAGAAGTTTTTCCGAAAGTTTGGCGAGATTGGGATAAGTTCTGCGCCAGCCCAGGTCGCTCAGCCGCAGATCCAGATAACCCAGGCAGCAACCGACTGCGACATCCGACAGATTAAAAGATTCTCCGTTACACCAATTCCGCTCGGCAAGTTCATCCGCCATTACCTTGAGCGCACGGTCGACCTTGGCACCCTGGCGCGAGATCCAGCCGGAAGACTGAAGGTTCGAAGGCCGCCGTTTTTCCACGGCCACCGCCACGGCAGCATCAGTGCAACCGTCAGCAAGCGCCTCCCAGCGCCTGACCTGGATGCGCTGGCGCGTATCCTCGGGTATCAGTCTCGCCACCGGGCTGGCCAGGTCCAGGTATTCGACGATGACGCGGGAATCGTAGATCGCCGTATTATCGTCAAGCAAGAGCACAGGTACTTTTCCCAATGGATTGTAGACAGTTACCTGCGTTTTCGCGTCGTAGGGGATATCGATCGCGAACTCGTATTCGATACGCTTTTCCGCGAGCACGATACGCGCCTTGCGGGTATAGGGACTGGTGGGCGTACCGATCAGCTTCAGCATCTGTGAAATTCGGGGGCTGGTTAAAAAGGCGCGCCATTATAGCACCGGCCTGTCGTTTTTTTCCCAGGCGAAGACCACGGTCCGCATTCATTCCATGTGATCAGCTTGACCGTAATCCAACGCAGGGATTACTCTGTTTTCACTTTCCACCTTAAACGTCTGCATACCGGAACCATGGGGTCCATCACCGACAAGTTCATCCTGTTCACCCAGCCCGGGTGAAGCAGCTGCCTCCGGGCGAAAGAGTTTCTTTCGCGTAAGAGCATAGACTTCATTGCGATCGATGTGCTGAACGATCCGCAGGGGCGTGAGCAATTGCTTAAGCACGGCGTGCGCAACGTGCCTGTCGTCGCCAAGGGCGACGAGTTTGTATTCGGACAGAATCTAGAGGATGTGGCGGAGTTTGTCGGTCTGCACGGTACCGGACATACCCCGCTGCCCCCGGATGCGCTGATAAAGAAATGGATTAATGTGCTGCGCGCGGCACAACGTTATATGCGGCAGATGCCGGCCGCCCGTTTCGGCGAGCGCGTCATCGACAATCGCGACCGTTCCATCCGGCTGCTGTGCCATCATGTGTTCCGCATCGGCGAAGCCTTTCTCGAAACAGTGACAGATGGCGCCGAGTACAGCGCTACGTTTGCAACGCTGCCGCCCGCGAACGGCAGCTTCAACTCCGGCGATGAAGTCGCCGGCTACGGCGACCGGGTCATCGCGCGGCTGGAGCAGTGGTGGAATACGCTGGCCGACAAAACGTGCTCGCAGAAAGTAAACACCTTTTTCGGCACTCCGCCGATGCACATGCTGCTCGAGCGCTCGACCTGGCACTCGGCGCAGCACGCGCGACAACTCACCGCGGTGCTTGAACGCTTCGGCATCGAGCCCGATGGCAGGCTGACCCCGGAAGATCTGGCCGGGCTGCCGTTGCCTGAACGACTGTGGGAATAAGAGCAGGCTTTAACCGCCAATACACGTTGGGCATCACTTGCATCGAGACGATCTAGCTAAGTATTACGGAGTTTCACAATGCCAAGAGACACCGTATCACGGAGTTGCTCGAACATACCGGTCTTGCACAGCCACGGCCGCCGGTTCCAATCGGAGGAGGCTATCGGGTTTGTGCTCAAAGACGCTCCCATGCTGGCATCGCGCGTCGACGGCTCTAGCCATCTTAAGTGGTCGGATACAGCGTCGCCCGAGGTATGTCGCGCCAAATTCCACGTGACATTCAAGAACATCGGCACGTCCGCCCTTGCAGCCAGCAAGGTTCGAGTTCGTGCTTGGATATTGAATGAGCCAGCGTCAGTAACGGGAAGAGCCTTCCTTTGTCGATACGCCACTCATCCTTAGAACGACTACGCCGCTCACTGACGTTGTTTACACGGCATCCAACACTCGGGAAACAACAGCGGTGCACCCCCCACTTGTTGGCTCCTATTACGCCGGGATGGCTTACAACCATACATTCGAATGGAACGTTGCGCGAAATCCTCAAGGCAACTTTGTCTACGTAGAACTCTTTCCCGGAGCCTCAGATACTGAGACTGCCTGGCATTTTGGGGCATGGTCGCGGACATGCGAACAGGTCCCGGGTCGTGATGACAGCGGATAAAGGGGCAGGTCTTGCAATCTACATTTTCGTCGATTTGGTTTTCCAGCATGGAGATTGTTGGATTGCAAGACCTGGCCCCATTGTTTAATGAGCGGAGGCAAATATGACAACGTTTTGTTATGGTCGCAGCCCGCAATCGAGTAGCCTGGATGGCGGGGGAAGCGGACGATTCGGGAAGATTGCGATAGGGTTTGTGGTCGGGGTGGTCTTGCTCTTCGACTTTTTGGAAATCCCCTCGTCACAAGCAGCAGTTGCCGTCCAGCCCACTGTGGTGAGCGTAACGGGATATCGGAAGAGATTTGACGATCCGGCGACTGACGCAATCCAAAGATATCTGCTCATCGACACAGGAAATGTCGACGTGCAGCCGATAGATGCCAGCGGGAGTAGAAGGAGACGGACAAAGTGACATCGCGCCTCTTGAGGTCCTCGTCCTGTTTCCGGGTGGAGCGGGTCAACTAAATCTGCAGCCAGGGCAAACCAACACCGGCTCGACAAATTTTGTTGTTCGGACCCGTTATCATTTTGCTGCGCAAAAATTCATTGTTGCCGTGGTCGACGCGGCATCGGATTTTCTTGCACTTCCTGAAGGACTAAGGGGGCATCGAGTAAATGGAAGCCCTTACAGCACTCAATATCTGCAGGATCTTGATGCACTCATCAAGGATCTTCGAAGCCGGTTTCCCAAGATGCCTCTTTGGATGGTCGGCACAAGCCGGGGCACGGTATCCGCGGCGCGAGCTGCGGCGGAGTTGGGCCCGGCGCCAAATGGTCCGGACGGCGTCGTACTGACTTCCTCACTTACCGGACCCAGTGGAGCGGGAGATTTGAACGGCGTGGCGCTGGAAAATATTCATGTGCCCACGTTGATTGTCAGCAACAAAGCCGATCAATGCAGGGTGACAAAACCAGAAGATTCGAAACGGATTTTGAAAAGGCTGACGGGCGTGCGTGCAGCCAAGTATCTCCAACTCAAAGGTTGGAAGCTTCCCCCTTTGGATACCAACATTGCAATCCCATGACCGCACACGGCTTCTTGGAATCGAAGAGAAAACCATCGAAAAAATTGGCGACTGGATCAGGAGCGAAAGGGGACATACCCCTCTGAATAATCCATTTATCAGGATCCACTGAGGCGTTTGGGCAGTTGTCGTAGGCGCGCTACGCGCTGAAAAACAAAAATTGAACCGCCAAAACGCCAAGAAATTCCCGAGCAAAGACACGAAGGAAAAGCAGAGAGTTCATTAATAATGCACGTTTGGTATCGTCGACCTGCGCCCCAACGATTGCGCTCTATGGTCAGAGCCTCGTACTGCCTGTGTGGACCTGTCTGCTCAGAGCGCACCACGTCTCGCTACAGTCGGTGGTCGGATACTATATGCGCTAATTGGAATCGGCTTGATCGTCCTCGTGTACAGGTACGTAGTGTATAAATGAGCGGAGCGGAGAAAGATGACGTCTAACCATCCGATCGACAGCGACGCGAGGCAAGCGCTGACCGCGCTTGCTGGCGCGCGTCATCGAAAACGTTAATCTCTCCCCGATTGCCAGTCGCTGAACGGCAATTCAACTCGTCCGTTGAACGCGCGCGGCCTCCGTATTGCTCATGACAATTATTGGACGACTACGTGTCGGTCAGTTGCGCGCCTGCACGGTCGCATCCCCATTGAATTTGGGGGTCCTGCTCCCCGCGCTTCGCCGCGCACCAACCCGATGCTGCGCGACCCGGGCGTGTTGCCCACCAGTTCGTTGCCGCCCTGGATCGCCAGCCGATCAACTATCATATTGACCATAAATACGCTAAACTTAACGCCCTTCAGATGTGCATGCATTGCCGCCCTATGTCAACGTATTCAGGCATTCCCGATTCAGTCGTCCGTCGCACGGCACCCCCATGGTGAATCCGTCTGCAGCCGCGCGTCGCGCGCTTCCCTCGATCGACCACCTGCTCGGATTGGAAGCCGTTGCCGCACT
Source organism: uncultured beta proteobacterium (assembly GCA_942492335.1). Lineage (GTDB taxonomy): Bacteria > Pseudomonadota > Gammaproteobacteria > Burkholderiales > SG8-41 > CAKKQX01. Next base: position 50,785 of record CALOEN010000006.1, read on the forward strand.
GATTTCCGAATTCGGCAGACCGCTGGTCACCGAAACCCTGCGCGCACTGCTCGATGAGCGGCGCGCCGCACTTGCAAGCTCCTCTGCCGCTCCGGCCTCCTTCGCAGAACCAGAATTCATCGCCGCGTGTGCGGTGCAGTTGGCCGGTGTGATGCAATCGTCGCTGAAACCGGTATTCAACCTCACCGGCACCGTGCTGCACACCAATCTCGGACGGGCCGTGATGCCGAAGTGCGCGGCTGACGCCGTAATTGAGGCGATGACGCGGCCCACCAATCTCGAATTTGACCTCGGCGGCGGCGCACGCGGCGAGCGTGACAGCCACATCGAGCGCTGGTTGACGCGGTTCACCGGTGCGCAAGCCGCGCTTGTAGTCAACAACAACGCCGCCGCTGTGTATCTGGCGCTCAATACGCTGGCCCTGAAAAAAGAGGACCTGGTGTCGCGCGGCGAACTGGTGGAAATCGGCGGCTCGTTCCGCATTCCCGACATCATGGCGCGCGCCGGCGTGAAACTCGTCGAAGTCGGCACCACCAACCGCACCCACCTCAAAGACTATGCCGCCGCGATCACCCCGCGCACCGCGGCCATCATGAAGGTGCACACCAGCAATTATGCGGTCATGGGTTTTACTGCCACCGTAGCCGAAACCGAACTCGCGACGCTGGCCCATGAGCACGGGCTGCCCTTCATCGTCGATCTGGGCAGCGGCTCCCTGGTCAATCTTGAAGACTACGGCCTGCCGCATGAGCCCACACCGCGCGAGACGCTGGCGCAGGGCGCCGATCTCGTCACCTTCAGCGGCGACAAGCTGCTGGGCGGGCCGCAGGCCGGACTGATCGCAGGCGGCAAGGACACTCTCGCGCGTATCAGGAAAAACCCGATGAAGCGCGCGCTGCGCGTGGACAAGATGACGCTGGCGGCGCTGGAAGCCGTGCTGCGGCTCTACGCCAACCCGCAGCGCCTGACCGAAGAACTGCCGACACTGCGGTGGCTGACGCGGCCCCTCGCCGACATCGAAGCCCAGGCCGGACGTTTGCTATCGCATGTCGCCTCTGCGCTTGGAAGCCACGGACAAGTAACGATCGTAGCCTGCAGCAGCCAGATCGGCAGCGGCGCGCTGCCGGTGGATACGCTGCCAGCAGCGCTGGCCATAGCCGTGAGCGGCGGCGAGAACAGTAAACGCTCCGCCAATAAAATCGAAATGGCGTTCCGCGCGCTGCCGGTGCCGGTCATCGGCCGCATCAAGGATGGCGCGTACCTGATGGACCTGCGCTGCCTGGATGACGAAGCGGAATTCGTCGCGCAACTCAGTCAGTTGAAAATCGTAAAAAAATGAACCGCAGAGACGCAGAGGCGCAAAGGATTCGCAAAGAAAAACCAAATGACTATATGATCTGGTTTCTTGAATACCGGGATCCGATAACTAATTGTTTTTACTTTATTTTTTCTTGGCGTTCCTCAGCGCCTCTGCGCCTCTGCGGTAAGGTTTTTCATTGCGGGGAGGTTTATAAATGATCGTCGCCACCGCCGGACACATCGACCACGGCAAGACGTTGCTGGTAAAAACGCTCACCGGCGTCGACACCGACCGCCTGCCTGAAGAGAAAGCGCGCGGCATTTCCATCGACCTGGGGTTTGCTTATTTGCCGCTGCCCGACGGCCAGGTGATCGGTTTTGTCGATGTGCCGGGGCACGAACGCTTCATCCGCAACATGCTGGCCGGGGTATCCGGCATCGACTTTGCGCTGCTGATCGTCGCTGCCGACGACGGCGTCATGCCGCAAACCATAGAACACCTGCAGATCCTCGATCTGCTGCACATCCGCCGCGGCGCTGCCGTCATTACCAAAATCGACCGCGTCGATGCGGCACGCATTGATGCAGTGCGCGAGCAGGTGCACGCCCTGCTGGCGCCTACGCAACTTGCCGCGGCAGCGATCCATCCCGTGTCCGCGGTCAGCGGCACCGGCATGGCCGAACTGAAAACCATGCTGCTGCGCGAGGCTGCCGCGCAAACCCTGCGCAGCGCCGAAGGTCAGCATCTGCGTTATGCCATCGACCGCGCATTCAGTGTCGCGGGCAGCGGCACCGTGGTCACCGGCACGGTGTTCAACGGCACTGTCCATACCGGTGACAAACTGGTGATCTCACCGGCCGGACGCGAAGTCCGCGTGCGCGGCATCCAGATTCACGCCAAGCCGGCAGAACAGGCGCGTGCCGGCGAGCGCTGCGCACTGAACCTGACCGGTACCGATGTCGAATCGGTGCGTCGCGGCGACTGGGTGATGGCCGCGGCCATCCACCACCCGACGCGCAAGCTCGATGTGCGGCTGAGCGTATTGCCGGCAGAAGCCCACGCACTGAAACACTGGACCCCGGTGCACCTGCATCTCGCCACCGCCGATGTCACGGCGCGCGTTTCACTGCGCCGCGGCGAGGCAGTTGCACCCGGCACCGGCCGCATCGGTCAACTGACACTGGACGAGCCGGTATCGGCGCTGCACGGTGACCGGTTCATCCTGCGCGACCAGTCGTCGACACGCACGATCGGCGGCGGCATCATCATCGATCCGTCACCCCCGGCCGTGCGACGCAGCAAGTCACGCGATGCCACACTGGTCGCGCTCGAGTCCGCCGATGCCGACGCTGCGCTGGCTGCGCTGACTGCCGCCGACCGCCCGGTCGATCTGGCCCATTTCGAGGCCAGCTTCAATCTGCTGCCGGAGATTGCCGCTGCCGCCTACGCCCGAGCCACATTGGTGCCGCTGGGCAAGGATCACCGGATTCGCCATCACCCAGTCGCGGCTCGATGCATTACACGATGTCGTGGCGAAGCACGTGCTGGCCTTCCACCAGGCGCAGCCGCAGGCCCCGGGCATTGAAAGCGAAACCCTGCGCGCTGAGACCGCCCCGGAACTCGATACCGACGTCTTCGGCCACGTACTGCGCCTGCTTGCCGACCAGAAAAAAATAGAGCTTCACAGTTCACTGGTGCGCAAACCCGGGTATGACAGTACCGCCAACAGCGCCGATGAGCAGATGTGGCAGACCGTGCAACCGGTGCTCACCGCAGCCGGCTTCAATCCACCACCGCTGCGAGAACTTGCGCCGCAACTGAAGCTGAAGGACGCGATCCTCAAGGATTTCCTCTACCGCCAGATGAAAGCCGGCAACCTGTACCGGGTCGGCGCCGAACGCTTCTACCTGAAAGCGACCATGGCCACGCTGGCGGCAACCGCGCAGGCCACGGCGACGAAACAGTCCAACGGCATGTTTACCGCGGCGCAGTACCGCGACGCCACCGGCATCGGCCGCACACTGGCCATTGAAATCCTCGAATCGCTGGATACCCTGACCGTCACCCAGCGCGTGGGCGACGCGCGCAAGATGCGCAAGGATTTTACCGCCATACTCGGTGCCGCCGAGCCGGCGCCGCGACCTGCACCAGGCACGACTCCGGCACCACAAGCGCGCAAACCACAACAGCAACGCCCGCCTTTGCGCAACAAACGCTATTGAAAGAACCCCATGTCCACTACCTCATTTGACGTCATCGTGATCGGCGAAGGCATCGCCGGACTCACCGCGGCCGGGGCGCTGGCCAGGCACGGCCTGAAAACCGCCACGTTTGAAGCCACGCTGTTCGGCGGACTGGTGATCAACGTCAACGAGCTCGAGCCGGCGCCGCAGGACGGCGCTGTTTCAGGCGCTGAATTTGCCTCCGAACTGGTGCAGGCCAATGCCGAACTCGGCATCGCCAGCATTCAGGAAGAGGTGACCGGCCTCAACCTTGATGGTGATATCAAACACGCACTCACCGCGGGCGGCAGCTACAACGCGCGCCACGTGATCGTCGCCTCCGGCGCGCAACTCAGGAAGCTCGGCGTGCCCGGCGAGGCCGAGTTCGAAGGCCGCGGCGTGTCACAGTGCGCCGACTGCGACGGCCCCATGTATCAGGGCGAGGACGTGATCGTGGTGGGCGGCGGGGATTCGGCATTGCAGGAAGCGCTGGTGCTGGCGCATTTCTGCCGCACGGTCCATCTCGTTCACCGCGGCGGCAGTTTCCGGGCGCAGCAACATTTCGTCGAGCAGGTCAAGGCCAACCCGAAGATCGCCACGATATGGAATGCCACTGTCGAACGCATCGCCGGCAGTCGCATGGTTGAGAAGGTTTGCGTTAAACTGGGCGACGGCCGCGTTCAGGAAATACCGTGCGCCGGTGTCTTTGCCTATATCGGACTGACGCCAAATTCGGCATTCCTGCCGCCGCACATCGCGCGCAACGATGCCGGTTGCGTCGTCACCGACGACAAGTTGCAAACAGCACTGCCCGGCGTCTGGGCGATAGGCGCGGTACGCGCCGGATACAGCGGGCTGTTGCGCGACGCGGCGGATGAAGGCCGGCGCGTTGCGGAATCGATACGCGAGTGCAGTCAATAAAATACGCCCGGGGATGGTAGTAAGCCCCAGGCGGGAACGTGTTACATGGAAGGGAATCGCTCCCGGTGGGGCGGCCGGACTTCAAACCCGGTAGGGGCCGCTGGCGGTCCTGTGTGGGTTCGACTCCCACTCTCTTCCGCCATTTTCGAGATCGTCGGAACGCGGCGTTTGGTTCCGGGTTCACGCATCCCCGGAACAAGTCGTGACGATTCGCATGAATACCGACGACCTGCAATTCTTGCTTCCAACCGGCGGAATGGGATCGGGCTTTGCTCCGAATCATCGTTCGAGAGCGCGCTCGCCCTCACCTGCGGATTTCATCGGCTGCGACGCCGGCTAACGGTTTCATCCAGGCCCGCCATCTGGCGCAGGGCACGCAGCGTTTCCAGCAGCGCCTCTGCCGTCAAGCGCGACCTGACGGCGTGACGGATCGGTTGGCGCGTATACTGCCGCGCTCGGCATGCGCTGCTGATCGGATCGGCCTTGGCCAGCCAGTTGCGCGGATGCCGCATTACGGCCTCATCATTAGGAATCATTTAAGGACCTTCGACATCATGCAGAGAAATCGCATGCGCGCTGAACGCAACTGTCGTTCAAGCTCGCACTGATCCATGCCGAACAGGACCCGGTTATTAAGACCCATCTGAAGCGGCGGCCACCTTGGAACCGAAGGCCGCCTGATGGAGCGGCTGCACCCCGCGCCGCAATTCCTGGATGTGGGCACGGATGAGAGTGACGCCGAACGCATGCGTTGGCATGATGGGTGCCGGGACCTTTTCTGCGCGCGCTGGAAGCCGGCTGCCTGACGTGGTCGCTAGCCGTGCGATCCAGCAACACAGGTCCGCCTTTGCCGGGCTGCCGATGCAGCGCTGGCGCGCAGGATGCCAGGGCTCTGCTCCGGCACGACGGCGATTGAGATACCCCAGGACGCATCACTGGGCATGGCTGAACTCGCGCAGCGCAACATGCAGCTGCAATGCACGATTCAGGATGGCACGGTATGGCTCACCGACGGCGCGCGTACCGTGGAAATTGCGCCGGTGCTGCTCAGCGCCGCCCGCAACCCATAAAAAAACCGCCGGTCGCAACCGGCGGTTTTCAGACATTATAAACCAAACGCAGCCGATTATTTCTTCAGGCCCTTGGCCATGCCCAACTCGGTCAGGATTTCAGCGTAGGTTTTCTCTTCTGCATCCAGATCCCTGGCAAACGCCGTCGAATCCGCGTACGCATCAAACCAGCCGTACAGCGCCAGCTGTTTTTTCCAGGCCTCGGTTTTTACCATCTGCCCGAAGGTCTTGTTCCAGTACGCGAGTACGTCGGGTGAAATCCCCGGCGGCGCAAACACGCCGCGCCAGTGCAGGATGGCGACGTCTATGCCCATGGAACGCCAGGTCGGCACGTTGGCCAGTTCACCGGGCAGCGCATTCGGTGCTGACACTGCGATCACGCGCACCTTGCCGGCTTTGACCTGCTCCATCGCTTCCGACAATCCGGTGGAGATCACCGGCACATGGCCGCCCAGCAACTGGATCATCAGATCGCCGCCGCTCTTGAATGCCACCACCTTGATTTTCTTGGGATCGATACCTGCCGCCATCACCGGACGCAGGATGTTCATCTGGTCATTGCTGGGCACGGTGCCGACGCCGAACACCACGGAATCCGTGTCCTGCTTCAGCTTGTCGAAAATATCCTTGGGCGTTTTGTACGGCGAATCTGCGCGCACCACCCAGGCGATGTACTCCGTAATCAGCCGCGCCACCGGCGTCACATCCCTATGGGTCAGCTTGGTCGTGCCGACGATGCGGTTGACGTAAATGCGGTTGGATTCCACGTACAACACGTGGCCATCGCCTTTTTTCTGGTGCACCTGCGCCCGCGCCACATTGCCGCCGGCGCCGCCGGCATTCTTGATCACAAAATTTTCGGGGAACAGCTTGGTTTCGCGCAGCGCGGTATCGATTGCGCGACCAACCGTATCCAGTCCGCCGCCGGCGCTGCCCGCGACCACCATTTCCACCGGTTTCTCCGGGTAAGCTGCAGCCGATGCCGCATTCACCGACAGCGACAACGCTCCCGCCATGGCAAGTGCAAACCACTTCGCTGAATTCATTACATCCTCCTGTTATTTAGTTTTGAGTGCGCGAAAGTATACCCCGGCCCCTGCTTTTTCCAGGCCCCGGGCCCCACAGTCTGGAACCAGATTTCGCGCGAGCGCCGTGCCGACTTACAATGGCGGTCGCGTAGTGCAGAACAGCGGAAGGGAATCGCTCCCGGTGGGGCGGCCGGACTTCAAACCCGGTAGGGGCCGCGAGCGGTCCTGTGTGGGTTCGACTCCCACTCTCTTCCGCCACCACACAGGCCGCAGCGCGCGGCAGCGTTGCAGGCAACGCCACAGCAGGAGGAATCGCGATGAGTTTCGCCCTGAAATTATCAAATAAAATCAACAATTTACAGTACAACGCCCTGTCGGCAGATGCCGTGCACTGGGCCAAGGTCGGCATCCTCGACACCGTCGGCGTCACCCTCGCCGGCGCGGCCGAAGAGGCGACGCGTATTACACTGGGTGTGTCGGGCGGCAGCAGCGGACCAGCATTGGTGTTCGGTCACGCGCGACGCATCGGCGCACTCGACGCCGCACTGGTCAACGGCACTGCATCACACGCGCTGGATTTCGACGACTGCAACAACACGCTGGGCGGCCACCCTTCGGCGCCCATACTGCCGGCGCTGTTTGCGCTCGCCGATGAAATCGGCGCGACCGGTCAGGATTTTATTGCCGCCTACGTGGCCGGCTTTGAAACCGAATGCAAGCTGTCGATGGCCGTCAACTTTTATCAGTACACCCGCGGCTGGCATCCAACGGCGACGCTCGGCGTGTTCGGTTCTGCCGCCGCCTGCGCGCATCTGCTGAAACTGTCCGACGCCCAAACCGCGACCGCACTGTCGATCGCGGCCTCGTTCTCCAGCGGCGTCAAATCGAACTTCGGCACCATGACCAAGCCGCTGCACGTCGGCCACTGCTCACGCAACGGCCTGTTCGCCGCGCTGATGGCGCGCGACGGCTTCACCGCGGGACCGGAGGCCTTTGAACACAAGCAGGGTTATTTCGAAGTCTTCAACGGCGCCGGCAATTACGACGCCACCAAGGTGTTGCCGGCCTGGGCCAACCCGCTGGACATCACCCGTCCCGGCATCGCCATCAAGTCCTACCCCTGCTGCGGCAGCACGCATCCGGCCATCGACTGCATGATCGAACTGGTGCACAAACACAATCTGACGCCGGACAATGTCGCAAAAATAGAATCCTGGACCCATCCGCGGCGCTTGGAACACACCAACCGCCCCGATCCGCAGTCCTCACTCGACGCCAAGTTCAGCGTGCAATACACGCTGGCGCGCGCACTGAAGGACCGCACGGTCAAAATCGAACAGTTCGAAGGCGATACCTGGAAAGACCCGGCCACGCGCGCGATCCTGCCGAAAATTCATTCCACCACCTACACCACCGCGCAGTTCCCCGCCGACAACCATTTCGGCGCTGAAGTGAAAGTCACCATGACCGACGGCCGCGTGGTCAGCACCAAGACCGACCAGGCACTGGGCCGCAGCGTCGACAAACCGCTGCCTGCGGACAAGCTCAAGGAAAAATTCGACAACTGCGCGGCACGCGCGCTGATCGGCACGCGCAACGCCGGGTTTGTCGCTGCATCGCGTTCGATGCAACCAGGAAAACCAGATACAACGATCCGCGCCATGCGTGGAGAAGATCTTGCACCGCCCTGCACTCTAAATTGGAATCAATCACAGATGATCAGCAGATGCATGAATGAACGATGTGATTGTCGTCCGGCAAAGGCAATGCCGCCTTGTGTGCCGCCCTGTCAGCCCATGACCAAGGTGCGAGTGTTGTTATGCTCGAAGCTGCCAATGAGGACGAGTCCGGCGGCGAGGGCCGTTTCGCGGGCGGCGTGATGCGTTTCGCCTACAGCACCGTGGAGGACCTGCGGCGTCACCGACATCACGACGAGGAAGTCGCCAACAGCGACTTCGGCACCAATACGCGTGCGGAATTCCTCGACAAGATCTACCAGCTGACCAGCTACCGCACCGATGCCGACCTGTCGGAGATTCTGGTCAACGAAAGCCTGGAGACCATGGTGTGGCTGCGCTCCAAGGGCGTGCGCTTCGTGCCGAACTGGGGCCGCCAGTCGGCGGTGGTCGATGGCAAGCGCAAGTTCTTCGGCAACATGCCAATTGAAGTCAACGGTGGCGGCGCCGGCCTGGTGCAGTTTCTCGACAATGCCGCGCAAGAAGGCCGGCATCGAAGTCATCGCCGAGACCCGCGCCATGTCGCTGATCTGCGACGGCGCAGCGCTGTCAGCGGCGTGCGCGTGCGCCAGAGGGGCAAGGCTTTCGACATCAAGGCCAAGTCGGTAATGCTCGCCTGCGGCGGCTTCGAGGCCAATCCCGAAATGCGCGCGCGTTACCTCGGCCCGGGCTGGGAACTGGCCAAAGTGCGCGGCACACGTTTCAACGTCGGCGACGGCCTGCAGATGGCGCTGGACATCGGCGCCGCCCCCTACGGCAACTGGTCGGGCTGCCATGCCACCGGCTGGGACCGCTATGCGCCGGAGTTTGGTGATGTCAATGTCGGCGACCAGTTCCAGAAGCACAGCTACATCTTCGGCCTGCTGATCAATGCCGACGGCAAACGTTTTGTCGACGAAGGCGCGGATTTCCATTCATTCACCTACGCCAAATACGGCGGCGAGGTGCTGAAACAGCCCAGCCAGTTTGCGTGGCAGGTGTTCGACTCCAAGGTCACCAAGCTGCTGCGCTCCGAATACCGCATCAAGTTCGTCACCAAGGTCAGCGCCAACACGCTGGAAGAACTGCCGACCAAGCTCGAGGGCGTGAATCCCGACGCATTCCTCAAGACGGTGCGCGAATACAACGCGGCGGTGAAAAAGGACGTGCCGTTCAACCACGTGATCAAGGACGGCAAGGGCACGGACGGCATCGAACCGCCGAAATCGAACTGGGCGCAGGCACTGGATACACCGCCCTACGACGCCTATGCCACGACCTGCGGCATCACGTTCACGTTCGGGGGGCTTCGCATTGTAAAGGACAGCGGCCAGGTGCTCGATTCCAACCACCACCCGATTCCCGGGCTGTATTGCGCGGGCGAGATGGTCGGCGGATTGTTCTATTTCAACTACGCCAGCGGCACCGGGCTGGTGTCCGGCGCGGTGTTCGGCAGAATTGCCGGCGCGGGTGCCGCGAAAGCAGCAAAAAGCTGATCTCGAAAAGCATCAACACGAAGGACACGAAGGAAAAACGAAGGACACAGAGGAAATCAGGAAAAGAAGCTGAACCCTTGAGTCCGGTCGCTCAAATCAGGTTTTGAAAAGTTATTGCTTTTCCTTCGTGTCCTCTGTGTCCTTCGTGTCCATGCTTTGTTTTTGAGCCAGTAAACGGAGCTATGAACAATGGCGCACGACGCCTCCACCGACAATCCCTACACCCGCGGCATCGCGAAGTTCGTCTCCGGACTTCCGCTACGACACCATTCCGGACGAAGTCCGCCATCGCAACAAGCTGCTGATGCTCGATTCTCTGGGCTGCGCGCTCTACGGTGCCGACCTCGAATGGTGCCGCATCCTGCAGGACAAGCTGGAGCGCATCGATGCGACGCACCATGCAGCGTTTGGGGCACCGGCAAAGCGCCTCTCCGCGCCGCATGCGGCGCTGGTCAACGGCACCGCAGGTGCAGGGCTTCGAACTCGACGACGTGCACCGCGCGGGCGTGCTGCATGTCGGCGCCGTGGTGTTGCCGGCGCTGATCGCGGTCACGGAACTGAAACCCGGCATGAGCGGCAAGGAGTTTCCTCACCTCTGCCGTCGCCGGTTACGAGATCGGCCCGCGCGTCGGTCTGTGCATGGGCCCCGAGCACATCGCCCAGGGCTGGCACTCGGGCCACGCTGGGCGTGTTCTCCGCCGCCGCGGGTGCTGCGCGCGTGCTTAAACTCGATGTCGGTAAAACCGTGCACGCGCTGGGCATTGCCGGCACCCAGGCCGGCGGCCTGATGGCGGCGCAGTACGGCGCGATGGTCAAGCGCATGCATGCCGGGCGATCGTCGCAGACCGGGCTTTACGGCGCGCTGTTCGCCGAAGCGCCGGCTTCACCGGCATCGTCAATGTGCTCGAGAGCGAATATGGCGGCTTCTGCACGACGTCTCGCGGTCCACCGACCAGTTCAACCTGGAGGAACTCACCGCCGGCTCGGCGAGGTCTGGCAGACCATGGGCGTGGCGCTCAAGTTCTACGCCTGCGTCGGCAGCAACCACACCACACTCGATGCGCTGCGCGATATGCAGCAAGGAACGCCACTTCGGGCCCCGTGACATCAAAAAGGTGGTGGTGCGCGGTTCCCAAGTGACAATGGACCATGTCGGCTGGAAGTACGTGCCGCAGGGCCTGACCTCGGCCCAACTGAACCTGCCGTACTGCATCGCGACTTACCTGATCGAAGGCGACTGTTTCGTCGACCAGTTCACCGAAGAAATGGTGGCCGACCCGGCGCGCATGAAACTGGCGGAGAAAGTCGAAGTCCTCCACGACCCGGCGATCACCGCACTGGGTGCCAAGCTGCGTCACAAGGTCCATGTTGAACTGCATCTCAACGACGGCACGGTGATGAAACGCACCGTCACGGCTGCGCGCGGCAGTGAAGACTTTTTTGCCACCGACGCCGAGATCATCGAGAAATTCGAGAAGCTTGCGATCAAGGCGCTGCCCCAGGCGCGCGGGTCGAAGAATTGCGCGATACGATGCTCGAGGTGGAAAAACTCAGCGATGCGAGCGAACTCGCGCGACTGCTCGCGAAGCAAGCTTGAATAAAATCAAGACCTTTATTGCCGCAGAGGATTCCTTTAAGTTTTTATAGGGGAAAGATCGTAATGAAAATATTTCATCTCGCATGCGCGGGCCTGATTCTTGCGCTGCCGGCACTGGCCCCGGCGCAGAGCTACCCGACGAAACCGATCCGGCTCATCGTGCCGCTCTCAGCGGGCGGCGGCATGGACACCACCGCGCGCGGCATCGGCCAGCCGCTTTCGGAACGCCTCAAACAGACCGTCGTCGTGGACAACCGTCCTGGCGCGGGCGGCGCCATCGGCGCCGAGCTTACCGCGCACGCCGATCCTGACGGCTATACCCTGCTCATGGCAAGCGCGAGCATCGCTTGATCTACCCGCTGCTCTACCGGGGGGGGGGGGGGGGGGGGGCGCGCTACGATGTGCTGCGTGACTTCACGCCGGTGACGCAGGCGAGCCGCCAGCCATACGTGCTGATCGTGCATCCCAGCGTGCCGGCTACCAGCGTGCGCGAGCTGGTGGCCTTCGCCAAGGCGAATCCGGGCAAGCTCAACTATGCCTCCGCCGGTAACGGCAGCCTCATCCATCTGACCACAGAATGGTTCAAAACCATAACCGGCATCGACATCGTCCACGTGCCGTACAAAGGCATGGGCGCAACTTATACCGACATGCTCGCGGGCCGCATCCAGACTGCTTTCCCCAGCATCATTTCGGTGCTGCCGCACGTGAAAAGCGGCAGGCTGCGTGCGCTCGGCGTCACCAGTCGCACGCGCGCGCCGGTGCTGCCCGACACACCAACCTTACAGGAATCCGGCATCGCCGGTTTCGATGTCACGCAGTGGTGCGGCGTGATGGCGCCGGCGAAAACCCGCGCGTAGCAATTGGATAGGCTGCACAAGGAAATCGCCGTGGTCCTGCAACAACCTGAAGTCGTGCAGCGCATGGCGAACGATGGCTCGGAATCCGTCGGCAGCACGCCAGCCGAATTTGCCGCGCACATCAAGAGCGAAATCAAGAAATGGAGCGACGCGTTATTCATCGGGCGAAAATTCGCGCAAACTGACCGCAGCGCGTGACCGAAAATTGGATTTCCCATCCCCCGCTATCCTCGATAAGATCGCCTTTACTAGGTAAACCAGAAAGATGGACTGAATGAAAGCTTCTGCGATGTACCGTTCGAGCGGGCGGCTGGAGGCTGCGCTGCGCGCTGGCCACTTTGTGATGACGGCGGAAACTTCGCCGCTGGACGCGGCGACGTCCGCTCCGGTACTGGAGCGCGCGGGATGTCTGAATGGGTACGCCGACGCGGTCAACGTCTGTGACGGCCCCAGTGCCCGCAGCCACATGTCGGCGCTCGCCACGGCTGCGATCCTCGCCCGCAACGGCATCGAGCCGGTGCTGCAGTTCACGGTCAGGGACCGCAACCGGATCGCGCTGCAGGCGGACCTGCTCGGGGCTGCGGCGCTCGGCGTCCCGAACATATTGTGTTTGCACGGCGATGATATTTCGAAGAGCGATCAACCCGAGACCAAGGCGGTCCATGACATCGACAGCCGCGAACTCATGAACACGGCCCGGCGCATGCGCGATGAGGGCGCGCTTCCTTCGGGCCGCGCCCTCCACTCGCGGCCCGGACTGCTGATCGGCGCGGCCGACACGCCGGTCGATCCGAAGCCGGGCTGGAAACCGGACAGGTTGCGAGCCAAGAATCGACCCCGGCGCCGAGTTTGTGCAAACGCAGTTCTGCTTTGATCTCGGATTGTTGCGGCGCTACCTCGCGGCGCTGGCCGGGCACGGCATTCTCGAGCGGGTGTTCGTCATCGTCGGCATCGGGCCGATGCCTTCGGCGAAATTCGCGCGCTGGATGAACGCCAACCTCTACGGCGTGAACGTTCCGGAGACCATGATCCGGCGGCTTGAACTGGCGCCGCATCCCGAAACGGAAGGCCGGCGCATCTGCGTCGAACTGTTGCAGGAACTTGCCGAGATCAAGGGCGTGGCTGGCGCGCATGATGGGACCCAAGCAGGAACGCTCAATCGCCGAAGTCATCACGGAATCCGGGCTTCTGGCACGTCGTGACTTGGCACATGCCGGGCGGGCCTAGGTAATGAAGGGGATGCACGCCTTTTGTCATCGACATATATACCGGCTCACCTTTCGTGCGCGCGCCGGCATGCCGGCCGGCGGGCAGCGAAAACTGAGCTGAAAACAGCAGAATAAGCAACAAAATCAAGCTATCACGGCCGAACGATGAGATAATAGCGTTATGGACGAACCCCAACCCCTTTCCCCACGTCAACGTCTGCAAGCGCTCCAGGAAATTCCGGAACGGCTGCGGACCGAGGCCCAGTGGGATGAACTCAATGAACTTGAGATTATGCTGGCACCCGGAAACCGCGAAGGCGCGCCGGACCAGAACATTCGGCGCAACAATCCCACACCCGGCGGTCATTCCAAACCAGGCGGCGGGCAACGCGGCAAGCGGCCGGCGAAGAAATTTCACAAGCGGCCGCCCAAGAACAATGCGTCGTGAGCGGGCACCCCGGTCGTCAGCTGGGCTGAGGCCGGCGAAACCCGCACTACCCGCTGGCGATCCGAAGGCGGGTTACCACCACCCAAACGCGTAGTCATCGCCGACGATCGGATGACGGCCGACGCCGCGTATCGGCTGGCCTGCGAAGGCTCGGCACTATTGTGGCGAGGCGACTTTCAGAACGCACGCCAGTTGCTGCAGGCGCTGGCACGGCGCGCTGACCGCAAACCCCGCAAACCGGGCGCACAGCCCACACCAGCTTTGGCTGACGCTTTCCATCTGCATCGTCAGGCCCAGTCTCAGCGCGCACGCACGCTGGGAATGCTGCTGATACCGTTTGATGCCGATTACAGCATTCCGCTGCGTCGCGCGCCCGACGTGCGCCCCGCCTGCGCGGAAGCCTACGGCCCCGAAGACGGGCCCTTCGTGGCCACGCTACGGGAACTGCTGGGCCTGATCGGCGCGCACGAGTGGCGCAAGAAAGGGATCGCAATTCCGGCGCTCGGCGGGCGCATCCACCCGCATTACGGTGTGTTCGCACCGGTTCGCAGCGAGTACGTGGAATTGGTGGATGCAGCGCCATTGCCTTCGCGTGCATTGGCCTTCGACATTGGCACGGGGACCGGCGTGCTGGCCGCGGTGCTGGCCCGCCGCGGCGTCGCGCGTATCGTGGCCACCGACCAGGAACCGCGCGCACTGGCTTGCACCCGCGACAACCTCGCGCGTCTCGGCCTCACCGCGCAGGTGGAAGTCGTGCAGGAAGATCTCTTCCCCGAAGGACGGGCGCCGCTCGTGGTCTGCAACCCGCCGTGGATCCCGGCGCGACCCAGCTCTCCCCTTGAACATGCGGTTTACGATCCCGAAAGCCGCATGCTGCGCGGCTTTCTGAGCGGGCTTGCCGCACATCTGGAACCGGGGGGCGAAGGCTGGCTGGTGCTCTCGGATATAGCCGAGCACCTGGGCCTGCGCACGCGGGCCGAACTGCTTACTGCCATAGACGAGGCAGGCCTGAAAGTAGTGGCCCGCACGGAAGTCCGGCCCAAGCATCCCCGTGCCGCCGACGTTACCGATCCGCTGCACGCTGCGCGCGCGGCCGAACTGACTTCGCTCTGGCGCCTTGCGGTCCGGTGATTACTCAAACAATCCTGGCGCGCCATCGCGCGTTTGAACGCCGGGCTTGCTCAGCGCGCCGACGCGCACCCCGAGCAGCCGGATGCGCCGGTCGAGCGGCACGCGCTTCAGGCACTCGCCGGCGGCGCGGCGTATGGTACCGGCGTCCTGCGTCGGCGCGTTGATCGTGAGATCGCGAGTGACGGTCTTGAAATTGTCATAGCGTAATTTGAGGCCGATCGTCTTGCCCGCATAACCCTTGCGCTGCAGATCACCCGCCACCCTCACGCACAAGTCGGTAAAGATGCGCGAGAGTTGTTCGCGGTCCCGCACCGGGTGCAGGTCGTGCTCGAACGTGGTTTCGCGGCTGATCGATTTCGGTTCGCTATAGGTGACCACATCCCGCTCGTCGCGTCCGTGCGCGGCATCTAACAGCCACGCACCATAACTCTTGCCGAAGTGCTCGACCAGCAGCGCCGGATCGGCACGTGCCAGTTCGCCTATGGTGCAGATGCCCAGGGTTTCCAGCCTGGCCGCAGCCTTTGGTCCTATCCCGTTTATTTTATTAACCAATAAAGGCCAGATGCGGGGCGCAATATCGGCTTCATGCAGCACGGTGATGCCACCGGGTTTCTCTAGTTCGGACGCGATCTTGGACAGCAGCTTGTTCGGCGTGATGCCGATAGAGCACGACAGCCCGGTCGCATCGCGCACGGCGCGTTGCAGATCCACTGCGATACCCCGCGCCCGCGCCCACGGATCCGGCGCACCCTCAGCAGCAGTGGAACTGACCAGACCAGTCAGATCGATGTAGATTTCGTCGATGCCGCGGTCTTCGATCAGCGGTGCCAGTCCGCGCACCGCGTCCTTGAACAGCCGCGAACAACGGCGGTACTGGTCGAAATCCGCCGGCAGCAGCAGCGCGTCGGGCGCGAGCTTCGCGGCCTTCATCAGCCCCATTCCCGAGTGAACGCCGAGCGCACGCGCTTCGTAGGTAGCGGTCGTGATCACGCCGCGCCCGGAGTAATCGCGCAGTCGTGGAATCGCGTTGTCCGCCGGATCGTCCTGGGCAGCGCGCCGCCGCCCGCCGACGACCACCGGCTGGCCGCGAAGCTGCGGATAACGCAACAGCTCGACCGACGCGTAGAACGCGTCCATATCCAGGTGCGCTATAAAACGATGTGACATCCGCTGAGGTTACGTGCACGCATCGCGAGAAACAAGCTCAGCTAAGAATCAAATGTCCGCCCGATATTCTTTCATCCCTCATCTTTTCGCATTTATCCCTCATTCTTCATCCCGTGGCATACTAGATATCGGCTGGCATCGTGTGGGCGGCGTATTCTCAAGGAGGAAACCATGAAAATAACGACTTGCAGTGTCTGGTTTGCGATGGCCGTGGTGCTGGCAGGCATGGCGCCGGCCCATGCCCAATATCCGACCAGGTCGATACGATTCATCGTGCCGTTTTCGGCGGGCAGCGGAAACGACACGGTCGCACGCTTCATTCAGCCGCAGTTGTCGGCAGCACTCGGGCAGCAGGTGGTCATCGAGAACCGTGGCGGCGCCGCGGGCAACCTCGGAGCTTCGGTTGCTGCCGAGGCGCCGGCCGACGGCTACACGCTGCTGATGGCCAATATTGCCCATTCGATCAGCGTGACCCTCTACCGCCGGCTGAGTTATAACTTCGTCAGGGATTTCGCCCCGGTGACGCAGCTTGCGTCCGGCTCGTTCACGCTGGCGGTGCATCCCTCGCTGCCCGCAAAATCGGTGAAAGAACTGATCGTGCTCGCGAAGAAGCGGCCAGGGCAGGTCAATGTGGCGACAGCGGGCGCCGCCATTCAGCTTTCCGCGAAATTGCTCAACAGCATGGCAGGCATCAAGATGACGGAGGTCAATTACAAGAGCACGCCGCAGTCCGTTACTGCGCTCATCAGCGGCGAGGTTTTTGTCGGTTTCCCCGCCACGAGCGCGGTGATGCCGCACGTCAGGGCCGGGAAACTGCGCGCGCTCGCGGTCACCAGCGCGCAGCGTTCGTCCATGGCGCCCAACATTCCGACACTCGCAGAGGCGGGCGTGCCCGGCTTCAACGTGACCCCGTGGTATGGCCTGATGGTCCCCGCGGGCACGCCGAAAGAAATCGTCGCACGGCTGCACGAGGCCACAGTGAGCGCACTCAGAAATCCTGAAGTGAAGAAACGCTTCAGCCGCACCGACCTTGTGCTGGTCGGCTCCACGCCCGAAAAGTTCGGTGCACTCATACGGAGCGAAGTCGCGAAATGGGCAAAAGTGATCAAGGAATCGGGTATGAAGGTCCAGTGAGAACGACTACAACAACCTGTTCATGGTTCTCAAATAAAAGGGCGAATACCCCTCACCCCGTCCGTCATTCCCGCGTACTTGGGTCCGGCGCGTTGTTTCGGCGCATGACGAATCCGCCAGCTACAAGCATGATAGAATTAGTAACAAAAACAGGCATATAGCCGAAAGCTGCGCCTATGCTGCCGAAGGCCAGCGGGATGACCAGGTGCATGAAATTATTGACCATCACACGCAAACCGGCCGATTCGGCGACCCGTCTGGGCGGCGACAGCGTATAGATCAACGACATCGACATCGGCTGGCCGCAGCCCACCCCCAGTCCCAGCAAAAACGCGATGGCCGCCAGCGTGGCGGCGTCCTTGAAAAACGGGAACAGCACAAACGCGAATGCGGCAATAAAAATCGAATACATCAGAATTTCGGCTTCACTGGAATGCTTCACCAGGCGCGGCAGCACGATGCGGATCACGAATGTAGCCAGCGCAAACACCCCGAGCACAATGCCGATTGCGGATGCCGATAACCCTATCGAATGCCCGTACACCGGAAAATAAAACTGAAAAAGGTCCCATGCCGCGGATATGATGCCGCTGGCAATGAAGGTATGGCGCAGCCTGGGGATGCGCCAGAGGTCGAACGCGCTGCTTTGGGCGCCGTCCTTCTCTTGTTTAAGTGCTTTGGGGAGAAATCCTGCCCGGAATAACAATAACGATATGGGAATCAAGGTGAACGTGGACAGCATCAGGAAGGTCGGCAGGTAGCCCAGATAGTCTATGGAGAATCCCGCAGCCATCGGTCCGAAAAATCCCGCCGCGGAGAATCCGAGGCTGACCAGCGCATAGTTGCGCGAGCGTTTTTCCACGCCACCTATGCCGCCCGCGATGCCCGTCACCGTGACAAAAAAGAAATGAAACGACGTGCCGAGCAGCAGGGCCGAGACATAAAGCGTGGCCATACCCGGAAAAATCGGCGGTAGCAACAACGCCAGAGCCACCCCGACCGTTCCCAGGGTCATCGGCAGCCGCGGCCCGACGCGATCCGCCAGTTTGCCGATAGAAACGGCGAACAGCATCGGGCACAGCGCGTAAAGCGCCATCAGCACGCCTATCGTGAACTGGCTGGCGCCCAGTTCCAGCGCATACAGCGCGACCGTGACGCGGCTTCCTCCGAACCCGGCATGGGTCAGAGTGCACATCATCACGATCAGGTATATCGCCATTTATGGACAATCGAAGAAGTCGCGGCAGTTCGGGAACGCCCGAAAGCGCCAGCGCAGAGGGCGCTGAGATGAGTCCGCAATTTGAGATCGATTTTAACACTGAGGAAAAAGCTCAGGTGACAGAATTCCACATTGCGGTCAAGCCTTGCCGGCGCGCTAGTGCGGCACGCTCAGGCAATGCACTGCGAATAATTGCTGCGGGTCGGTCCAGACCGCCTGCGGTTCGAATCCGGATGATCGCGCGAGCTGCTGGAAATCGTCGACCGAGTATTTATAGGAGTACTCGGTATGGATGGTTTCGCCGCGATCGAAATCGATGCGCCGGCCTGCCAGCGTCACATGCTGTACGGCGAGGCTCTCCAGGTGCATTTCGATGCGCCCGATATCGCCATTGTAGAAAGCCAGGTGCCGGAAAGCAGACACGTCGAAATCCGCACCCAGCTCGCGGTTGATACGCCGCAGCAGATTGAGATTGAACTCGGCAGTGACACCACGGGCATCGTTATACGCCGCATGCAGGACTGCGGGATCTTTTTTGAGGTCGACGCCGACCAGCATCGCTCCGCCCGCCCCGGCGAGCGCGCAGACACGGCGCAGAAACCGCACGGCTTCCGGCTGCGTGAAGTTGCCTATGGTCGAGCCCGGGAAATAGATCACGCGCCGGCGCGCACCCAGGCTTTCTATTTCAGGCAGCCGCAGCGGCTGCGAATAATCGGCGCACACCGCAATGATCGTCAGCTGTGGAAATTCCTCTGCCAGCCGCCCCGCCGAAGCTTTGAGCTGCCCGCCGGCGATATCGATAGGCACGTAAGCCACGGGACGCAGTTGTGCAATCAGCAAGGGCGTCTTGCGGCTGGCGCCGCTGCCATACTCGATCAGGATACATTCCTGCCCGAGATGTTGCGCCATGGCAGGCGCATGCTTTTGCATCAGCGCCATTTCCGTGCGCGTTGGATAATATTCCGGAAGGTCGCAGATCGTCTCGAACAGTTCGCAGCCGCGCGCATCATAAAAATATTTCGGGCTCAGCGCCTTCTGCGGTGTCGTCAAACCGGCCAGCACATCGTCGAGCAGGCTGGCGGCGCGCGGCTGAAAATCGTGGAAAACTACGCGGGAGCGCGGCTGCTCCATGATTTTCTACCTCAGCCAGGAAATATCATTTGCACCGCAGCTTGGTGTAGCCGCAATTGCCTGCCGAGAGGACTTGCGGTCAACCTAGCCCGCTGACAGGCGGGCAATTTGGGTTTCCAGCCACTTTTTAATGCGGTTGGCGTCGCCGAGTCGCGTTTTTCTGCCCCACGAATCCAGCAATACGATCACCACCGGCATTGCTGCAATTTGCGCCTGCATGACCAGACAACGCCCGGCTTCGCTGATGTAGCCGGTCTTGGACAAGCCGATATGCCAGCTGGGATTCTTGACCAAGCCATTGGAATTCGAGTACTGGAGGATATGTCCCTTCGTGGTCCGCACAGTGTAATCCGTGCCGGTGGTGTAGCTGCGCACCAGCGGATAGCGAAAGGCGGCATTCACCATTTTCGCCAGGTCCCGGGCAGTCGATACATTTTCACTGGACAGCCCCGTGCCGTCGACAAACCTGGTGCTCCACATGCCCAGTTCGATAGCTTTCTGGTTCATGGCCGAGACGAACGCTTCACGGCCCCCGGGGTAGGCGCGGGTGAGCGCTGCCGCCGCACGATTCTCCGATGACATCAGCGCCAGGCGCAACAGGTCGCTGCGCGTGAGCATGACGCCAACCCTGAGTCGCGATCGCGTGCCCTTGATGTCGTCGACGTCGGCCACGGAGATCCTGACCGGCTCTTCCAAATCAAGCTGCGCATCGAGCGTCACCATCGCCGTCATCAGCTTGGTGATCGATGCGATCGGGACCACAGCCTGGGTGTTTTTGGCGTAAAGCAGCCGACCACTGCCCTGTTCGACGACCAGTGCGGACGACGACTTGAGATTGAGATGCTTGGCCCGCTCGGCAAAACCCGGATCCAGCGGAAAATCGCCGGCCCAGGCCTGGGTTTCCCCTTCCGAAACAGGCTGTTCAGCCTGCGCAACCGAGGCGCAGCCGACAAAAACCAGGCCCGCCAATACTATTCTGATCAATTGTTTCAGAGCTTCCTCCCTTTGCTTGAAACCGGGCGCGCACACCCTTCCACCCTGTTTATGCCGTAAAAATACTAGGTTAGGCTGGAATTTACAACAACTTTTTTAAGTATGCCCTTGTTTCTGATGAAAAAGAGACCAATTCACAGAGGCAAAAGTGAGGCGGGAAACTCCGGCGGACGACGTAGCGCCCCTGCCCGCACCACGCTGCGCGAGACCGAGTCCGGGGCACATGGGCAAGACGAGCAACGATGGTAGCGGAGATTTTGGCCACAAGAAGGGAGAGGAGGGGGGCAAGAGCCAGAACTAGGACCGCGAGCGCGTAGCGCCCGGGGCCCATGGCGTTGTCGCACCTTCGCTTATTGCGGGCCGGCGGACGGCGGGAGAGGCACAGCTGCCCGCTCAGCACGGTCAACTGCAAGTCGGCCTCCGAGGAGGAAAGACCGAACGTAACGCTCAGTAAAGGCGGGGGTTGCTGAGGTAACCCCATCATAATGGCATTGACAATATCAACGACGGCTTACGCGAAGCTTACTGTGATGGCATTTATTGCAAATTTTCGTAAAGTAATTCCTGACCGCACACGGCCACGGGCGTGGTAATGAGGAGAAGAGCCGGTGTTCAGGCAGCGTGCCATGCTACGAAAGACAGGATAGTATGCAGATAGAAAAAGGATATTGGTTCCATGCGCGTACTGATAGTTGAGGATGACCCGGTGCTGGCTGACGGTCTCACGCGTTCTTTGCGCCAGGCCGACTACGCCGTTGACTGCGTAAGCGATGGCGGTGAAGCCGATCATGTGCTGGCGACGCAAAGCTATGACCTGGTGATCCTGGATCTGGGACTGCCGAAACTCGACGGCTTCGAAGTATTGCGCCGCCTGCGGCGCCGCGGATCGAAAGTGCCGGTGCTGATGCTGACGGCGCGCGATTCGCTGCAGGACCGTGTCAAGGGGCTCGACCTTGGCGCAGATGATTATCTGGCCAAACCCTTCGATCTTCCCGAACTCGAGGCACGCGTGCGCGCGCTGGTGCGCCGTGGCCAGTCGGGTGGCAGTGCGGCGCTGGCCCACGGCGCGCTGTCCCTCGACGTCGCAGGCCGGCGCGCAACCCTGAATGGTGCTCCGTTCGAACTCTCGGCGCGCGAGCTCGGTGTGCTGGAAGTGCTGATGATGCGCAGCGGGCGCGTGGTCAGCAAGGACCAGCTCGCCGCACAACTCTACGGCTGGGACGAGGAGGTCGGCGCCAATGCCATTGAGGTCTACGTGCACCGTCTGCGCCGCAAGCTCGAGCCCGCGGGCGTTTCGATACGCACCATACGTGGACTGGGTTATCTGCTGGAAAAAGAGTCGAATGGCTAAATTGAGGACGCTGCGCCGCCAGCTCCTTACATGGCTGGCGGGGCCGCTGATCGTATTGTGGTCGATCAGCGTGATAGTTGATTACGATATTGCCAAACGCTTTGTGAATTTTGCTTATGACAGGTCGCTGCTCGAATCAGCGCTGGATATCGGCCGTGAGGTAAAAATACTGAATGGCCGGATCTATGTCGACATGCCCGAGGTTGCGGTGAAAATGCTGCTGCAAAGCCACGAATCCGGGAAAATATTTTACCTGGTCACAGGGCCAAAAAACGAATACATCACGGGCGAGCCCGACCTGCCCCGGAACCCGGAACCCATTTCGGGCAGCTCCGGTTACCACGACGACGAGTACCGCGGCCGGCCTGTTCGCGTCGTGACGTTGCAGTACCCGGTCAAGATCGGAAAACTTTCGGGCCACGTGACGGTTCTGGTCATGGAAGACCGTGCGCCCCGCGCTGAATTCGCCCGGCTGATTCTGCTGCGCATGATGCTGCCGCAGCTGATGCTGATTGCACTGGCTGCGATACTGGTATGGTATGCGGTAGGCCGCGGCCTGGCGCCGTTGTCGGTGCTGCGCCGCGAGATACAGAGCCGATCCCATCTTGACCTCAGCGCGCTGCCTGAAGAACAGGCGCCACAGGAGGTGCGTCCACTGATACGGGCAATGAACGGATTGCTTCAGCGTCTGAGCAAGACCCTTGCGGCCCAACAACGATTTATCGCCGACGCCGCCCATCAGCTGCGCACGCCGGTAGCCGGCATCAAGACCCAAACCGAGCTGGCGTTGCGCCAGGCCACATCGGATGAAACCAAAACCACGCTGAGCCAGCTGAACACCGCGACCGAACAGACCATACGCCTGATCAATCAGTTGCTGTCCCTGGCCCGGGCTGAGCCGGCCGCCGAGCGTGCCCTCTCGGGCGAGCGTCTCGATCTCAATGAACTGGCGCATGACGCCGCCGCCGATTGGGTGCCGCGCGCACTGGCGCGCAATATCGATCTCGGCCTGGACAGCATGCAAGCGCCCGCGATGATGGAAGGCGATGCGTTCCTGCTGCGGGAAATGCTCAACAACCTGATCGACAATGCGATCCGCTATACCCAATCCGGCGGCCATGTCACAGTGCACGTAGCCGCTGACACCCAAAAAGTCACGCTGACGGTGGAAGATAATGGGCCGGGCATCCCCGAGCCCGAACGCGAGCGCGTGTTCGAGCGCTTTTACCGCGTGCTGGGCACCGGCGTCGAAGGCTGCGGGCTGGGTCTGGCGATCGTGCGCGAAATCGCACAACGACATAATGCCGAGGTCTCACTCGGACAGGGCGCCGGGGGCAGCGGCACCGTTATCAAGGTCACTTTCCCCCTGTCCGCATGAAGGGCACCGGTTGTGTGACCAAAAAACGCTACACCGCCGCAACCTGCGACCCTGAGGCTTCCTTGTTTTTGCGCGCCTCGTCCTCCTGCTGTTGCAGCGACCACATCTGGGCATAAGTGCCTCCCCGCAACAGCAGGTCGGCATGCGTGCCGCGCTCGATGATGCGCCCGTGGTCCATCACCAGGATCTGGTCGGCATCCATCACGGTGGACAGCCGGTGCGCGATCATCAGCGTGGTGTGACCGAGCGCGATGCGGTGGAGTTCAGCCTGGATGGCTTTTTCCGCCCTGGAATCGAGGGCGGAGGTCGCCTCGTCGAAAATCAGGATCTTCGGCGCCTTCAGGATCGCGCGCGCAATCGCCACCCGCTGCTTCTCCCCGCCCGAAAGTTTCAGCCCGCGCTCGCCAACCTGGGACTCGTAACCGTCGGGAAGGCTCGCGATAAAGTCGTGGATGTGCGCCGCCCTGGCCGCGGCGATGACCTCTTCCGGCGTGGCATCGGGGCGGCCATAGTGAATGTTGTAGTGTATGGAGTCGTTGAACAAAACGGTGTCCTGCGGCACGATGCCGATCGCTGCGCGCAGGTCGGACTGCCGCAGTTCACGGATGTCAGCGCCATTGATCAGGATGGCGCCTGCGCTCACGTCATAAAACCGGTAGAGCAGCCGCGCCAGCGTGGATTTCCCCGAGCCGCTGTGTCCCACCACCGCGATCTTGCTGCCGGGCGGCACCTCGAAACTGACATCGAAGAGAATCTGGCGTTTGGGATCGTAGCTGAAGTCGACATGTTCGAAGCGAATGGCCGCATTGCCCGCAGGCAGGTCCACAGCAGCCGGGCTGTCCTCAATCTCCCGGTTCTCCTCAAGAATGCGGAACATGTGCTCCATGTCGATCAGTGACTGCTTGATCTGACGATAGGAGCTGCCCAGGAAGTTGAGCGGAATATAGAGCTGGATCAACAGGCCGTTGATCAGCACCAGATCGCCCAGCGTCAGCGTCTTGTCGACCACGCCCTGCGCCGCAAGCAGCATCAGCAGCGTCACCGCGAATGCGATGATCAGGCTCTGCCCGATATTGAGCAACCCCAGCGAGGCCTCGGTTTTGAC
Organism: uncultured beta proteobacterium; assembly: GCA_942492335.1. Taxonomy (GTDB): domain Bacteria; phylum Pseudomonadota; class Gammaproteobacteria; order Burkholderiales; family SG8-41; genus CAKKQX01. The sequence goes on from CALOEN010000006.1 coordinate 75,259, forward strand.
CGCCGCCGATTCGTATTTCAGCAGGCTTTCATCGTATCGTTTCGCCTCGTAGTCCTCGTTGTTGAAATACTTGACGGTCTCGTAATTGATCAGGCTGTCGATGGCGCGGGTATTGGCTTTCGAGTCGAATTCATTGGCGCGGCGGCGGAACTCCATGCGCCACTCGGTGATCGCGACGGTAAACGCGATATAGAGCGTGATGGCAATGAAGGTCACTGCAACGAAACGCCAGTCGAATTTGGCGAACAGCACGAACGCGACCAGTCCGAATTCCAGAAACACTGGAATGACGGAAAACAGCATGAGCGAAAGCAGCGTGGAGATGCCGCGCGTGCCACGTTCGATGTCGCGCGACATGCCGCCGGTCTGGCGGTCAAGGTGAAAGCGCAGCGACAGGCTGTGCAGATGACGGAACACCGTCAGCGCAATGCGGCGTATCGCATGCTGGGTGACGCGCACGAACACCCAGTCGCGCAGTTCTGCAAACATGGTGGTGGACAACCGCAGCACGCCATATGCGATAAGCAGCAGCAGCGGCAGCGCCAGCACCGCGTGGGTGGGGGCCAGCGCGTCGACGATCTCCTTCAGCACCAGCGGCACACCGACATTGGCCAGCTTGGCTACTGCCAGGAACAGCAAGGCAACGATCACCCTGCCCTTGAATTCCCATAAATAGGGCAGCAGCATCGGCACCACGCGCCATTCCCCGCGGCGGGGCAAAGCCAGGCCCGCCGGTGGCGGCGCATATTGCGAACGGCCCATCATGATGGTCGGCGTCCGGAACGATGGCGCGCGCAAGACGCTGCTTGGGACGTGATTTTTCAGTGGATTAAATGGCATTGCGTCTAAGAAATGCGGAAGGCGCTAATGCTAACATGGGGCTGACCCAGCCATTGCGCGAACGCGGAGTCGCAGGCAGCGCCGCCGGGCTGACCAGAGTAGAACGTTACTAATTGTTTTTATTAAATCTATTGGAATATCTCTCACGACGACCGGGAACTGTTCGTGACCTCCGCGAACAGCAGCTTTCGACCCTGCGAACGCTCAACGGCTGAGCTCGGCCCCGCTAGAAACGCCCGTATATTCCTCGAACAGAATGTTGTTTTTGCCCGATCTCTTGACCCTGTACATCAGGTCGTCGGCGCACCGGATGGCATCCTCAGGATTTGCTGGAGGGGGGTGAAACACCGCCACGCCGATGCTGAAGCCGACCGGCCAACGGTTTAGAGCGGAAAGATCGATAAGCATTTCACGTAGTTTAGTAAAGAACGTCCGGGCGCCGGCAAGGTCGGTTTCAGGAAGCAGAATTGCGAATTCGTCACCGCCGAGGCGGGCGCCGATGTCGGAGACGCGCAGTTGTTTGGTTAGCGCGGTTGCGACCGCTTTCAGAACCTGATCGCCGACACTGTGGCCGAGACTATCGTTGACGCCCTTGAAATTATCCAGGTCGAGATAGCCGATGGTCAGCGGGTGACCATGCCGAAAGGCAAGCCCGAAGGAAGAATCGCACCTCTGTCTGAAGGTGAGGGCATTCATAATGCCGGTAAGTCCATCTAGCTGTGCGAGAGACTCCTGGCGCTCAAGAGCTCTGCGAAGGCCTTCGAGTAGAAGTACGACGACGACAAAAAATCCCAGACGAATACCGGCGTTCCACAAGTAAATGGCCGGGTTGCTGTATTGATGGCCCGAGGTGTAGTCAACACCGAGCCATGTCGCGGCAGAAACAACGCAAATGATGAGACCGATACGCTGTCCCAAGTACCAGGATCCAAAACTAACGGGGATGAGGTAGAAGAACGAGAACGAAAGCTCGTACCCAATCAGGTGATCGATCGCGCCAATAACCATGATAAACAGAAACGACAACGCTACCAGACGAACGGGTGACTGAGCGGATAGAAATTCATTTGTTTCACGCAGTATGGCCACGATCCCGAGAATAAGCATTAATTGTGCCGCTTACCAGCCGTATTTTTGCGCAGAACTTCCCCGAAGCGGGGCTGTCTGGCGACGAGCGGGGGCTCATGTGCGTCACCTCCAGGGGCCATACTTGTTGCACCGGTGGCGCTGATTTTTCTGCCCCACGGCTAACAGGTGATGATTTCAGCTCGTGATTACTCCAACCGGTTAAAATCGTTGTCGTATTTACGCGTTGAGACCGCGGCCGTGCCCTGACACATTTGATAAGTGTGTCTATAATGCATCAGTGATAAGCGAGAAAAATAAGGTCCATCTGCTGATGGCTGTAATTGCCGTCGCGCCTCTCCTTGGCTTAGGGTCAGTGGCCAGCGCGCAAAGCAAGCGGGTACTGGGCATGACGGAAGCCGTGCGTCTCGAACCGGAAGGCATACTGATTGTGGCCCGGCTCGATACTGGCGCGAGAACAACGTCGCTCGACGCGCGCGCGATTCGCATGGTCGATCGCGACGGCAAATCCTGGGTCGAATTCGAATATCATGACGGCGGGCATGTCACGCCGATGGCGCGTCCGCTGGTTCGCATGTCCCGCCTGCGACCGGCACCCGGGGTCACCGAGAACCGTCCGGTGGTAATGATGCAGCTCTGCATGGGTGGCATACGCCGGGAGGTGCAAGTGAATCTCGTCGATCGCAGCAAACTCCGGGCGCGCATGTTGATCGGCCGCAACTTTTTGATCGGCGCCCAGATCATCGTCGATTCCGCAATCACAATGACGTCCCCGCCCATCTGCGAAGGGGGTGGCCGGTGAACCGCGCCCACCTCTACATACTGACTGGTGTGCTTACGCTATGCGGGGCCCTGTTGTTTGCCTACAAGGCAGTCATCCTGCAGTTGCCCCTGTATGCCGGGCAGCGCACGGACGTGTGGCGCATCGAGTCCGAACTGCGTTTCACAGCGCGCGACGGCCCGGCCAAGCTAACCGTGCAGCTTCCGGCGGCCACCGGCCGTTTGCAGTTACTCGATCAAAGTTTTGCGTCGGCCGGATACGGGCTGACCGTTGCTCCGGGGACGGCGGTGAATCAGCGCGTCATATTCTCAATCGCATCGGCGTCAGGACCGCAGGTCGTCTACAGCAGGATGGTGATCTCGCGGTCCATGATCAAGGACACGGTGTCCCGCGATCCTCGACCAGAGATTCAGCGACCTGACCTGGACTCGGCCGCTGCCGTCGCAGCCGGGGGAAATCGTCCGGGCAGCGCGAGAGCGTGCGGCTGACGCGGAAACATTGGCCGCGCTTATTGTTCAGCGCTTAAGCGATCCCCGATCCAGTGGTGACGCGGCATATCTGGTTGGACGCAATCCCACAGTGGCTGGCATTGTCTCCAAGACAGTAGATTTACTGGCGCTCGCCGATGTACCGGCCCGGACTGTAAATGGCATTTCACTCGAACTCGAGCGGCGCAATGCCAAGTTCGTGCATTGGCTTGAGGTATTCCAGGACGGATTCTGGCGGACCGTATACGTCGGCGAGCAGCGTCCGGAAGTTGTCCGGCACTACTTACCGTGGTGGCGGGGTCGCAGCCCGTTTGCGACCATTGAAGGAGGCACTGATCTTGCTCACACCATTTCGGTGAGTCATTCGCATGAGCTGTCGCTACAAACCACCATGCAACAACAGCGCGCAACCGAGGGGCGTCTATCCGAATTTTCTCTGTTTGGCTTACCTCTGCAGACCCAGTTTTTGTTTCGGTCTCTGGTAGTGATTCCAGTGGGAATTTTTCTGCTGGTCGTGTTGCGCAATGTGGTCGGCTTCAAAACCTTCGGGACGTTCATGCCTGTGCTGATCGCGCTGGCGTTCCGGGATACCGGTCTGGTTTGGGGTATCGCTTTCTTCGCCATGGTTGTGGCGATTGGTCTGTCGGTGCGGTTTTATCTGGAGCGGCTCAAGCTGTTGTTAGTGCCGCGACTCGCGGTGGGTGTGATCGTGGTCGTGCTGACTATCTTTATTCTCACAGTGCTGTCTTACCGACTGGGATTCACGCGGGGTTTGTCGTTGGGCCTGTTCCCCATCGTGATTTTAACCATGACCATCGAACGCATGTCGGTCGTGTGGGAGGAACAAGGGGCCCAGGAGTCGCTGATGCAGGCTGCCGGCAGCCTGGTCGTGGGCGTACTGACGTTCATGGTAATGAATATTCCTCAGCTCGGGCATCTGCTGTTTGTATTCCCGGAACTGCTGTTGGTCGTGCTTGCGGCGACGTTGTTGCTCGGCCGCTACTCGGGATACCGGTTGACCGAACTGTGGCGGTTTCGAGCCCTTTCGAGATGATTGGAGTGCTACGGGTCGCACGCGGGTTGCGCGCCAACGGTGTGATCGGCATCAACGAACGCAACGCCGAATACACGCTCCCTTATAATCCGCGTGCCCGTTATCCGGTGGTCGACGACAAGCTCCTCACCAAGCAATATGCCGAGAAAGCCGCGGTGGCTGTGCCGCCGCTCTACGGCGTGGTCGAAATCCAGCACCAGGTGCTGGGTCTGCCGGCGCTGCTCGCGCCACACCAGGACTTCGTGGTGAAGCCCTGCCGCGGCAGCCAGGGCGACGGTATCGTGGTGGTGACCGGCCGTTCGCGCAACCAGTACGAAGTGGCCGACGGCACGTTCATGAACGACGAGGAAATGGGATTTCACGTCTCCAACATCCTGTCAGGCATCTTCAGTCTGGGCGGTCAGCCCGACAAGGCGTTGATCGAATACCGTGTGAACTTCGATCCGGTGTTCCGGGAGATTACCTACCGCGGCGTACCCGACGTGCGCATCATCGTATTTCTCGGTGTGCCGGTGATGGCAATGGTGCGTTTGCCCACGCGCATGTCGCGCGGCAAGGCGAACCTGCATCAGGGGGCGGTCGGCACAGGGGTGGACATGGCGACCGGTATCACCACGACTGCGGTGCTGAAAGGTCGGCTCGTCGATACGCACCCCGACAACGGCAATCCGGTGGCCGGAGTGGTCATTCCTAACTGGGAGCGCCTGCTCGAAATCGCGGCTCGCAGTTACGAACTGACAGGCCTTGGCTATCAGGGCATCGACATTGTGCTCGACAGCGCGCTTGGGCCGCTGGTGCTGGAACTGAATGCTCGCCCTGGCCTCGCTATTCAACTGGCCAACCGTTGCGGCCTCGGCAAACGCCTCGAAGCGGTGCGTGCCGACCATAAGCAGCTGACCAGCGTGCAGGCTCGGGTGGACTATGCCCGGGAGCATTTTGGTCCCGCCCAATCTGCTTTCTGATCTCAGGTTGGCGACCATTTCAGCGGTACACACGCAGAAGCTGAATATGGCTCAACGTCCGCCGATAGCAGCCGCTCAGATAATCATGGGGGACGGCTAGAAATTAACGGGGTGAAAACGCGACAAACTCAGCGAGCGTCTATGACGCGCTGATGATCGTATATAAAAATAACGTTTATATACAACTACTTATAGCGAACTTAAAACATCGGGCTGTTATTTCCGTCAGGCATACACCCGCCATGGCGCAGACACGATCATGGCCGCGCTCATGTGTAACTTTCTGTAAAAGACGAAGCGATCCCGGATGGTTTGCGTTCTAATGATCACAAATCCGGATTGCAGCATGGCACTGACCGGATCCGCATCATGATTACAAGGAGTCATAAAGTGAAATCAAAACTGACAGTTTGCGTTGCGCTCGCGCTGACAGCAGCCGGCGCCGGCGCTGCGGACCATACCGATACAGCACAAGTCATTTCGGCCACTCCCATCCTCGAACGCATCACCGAGCCGCGCCAGGAGTGCACGACAACGACAGCTGCCGCGCCGCGCCCAAGGAACGCAGCATGGCTGCACCGATACTGGGTGGGGTTGCCGGTGCTGTAATCGGCCGCCAGGTGGGCAGGGGCAACGGCCGTGACGTCGCGACCGCAGCGGGAGCGGTCGCCGGAACCGTGATCGGCGACCGCGCAGCCAACCCCGACAGCAACCGGTCGTACACCGGCACTCTGATCGGGGGACTGACCGGCGCCCTTCTCGGCAACCAGGTCGGAAAGGGCCGCGGCAATGCCGCTGCGACGGCGGCCGGTGCGATTGCCGGCAGCATGATAGGCGACCGCATGGACAATCGCCAGGCGGCCGCACCACAACCCGTGCAAAGTTGCCGCACAGTGGAGACCACACGCGAAGTCGTCAAGGGCTACACCGTCGTTTACCGCTACAACGATCAGGACATCGCCACGGTTCTGCCGCACAACCCGGGTAAAACCATCAAGATCGGCATCAGCGCGATCGACCCCCGGCGTGGACAGTACGGCCGGGGTCAAGCTATCCGCAGCCAAAGTTTCGCCAGTGAACTCGGCTGGAGACAACGGCAATTACAGGTATCGGTATTGACCGGTGCGGCGTGTGCAGTGGCATAGCGCCCCCCGCTTCTGCTGCGTGCCACCGTGCGCTAGCTGATCTCTCCGGTCCGGCCATAACCCGAAATGCCGACGAGGATGCGCGCCAGGCCGTAACCCAGCCACATCGCAAACCGCTTCGGCAGCGGCTGGGCCTTCCAGTTCTCGCGCAGTATCTGGTGCGCGCCTGCCGCCATTGCCGCAGCCAGACTTTGCCGCAGACCGGTGGCGAATTCTCGGTCATCAACGATCACGTTGGCCTCGCGCGCGAGCAGCAGGCTGAGGGGATCGATGTTGGAAGAGCCCACCGTTGCCCAGCGCCGGTCGATCACCGCCACCTTGGCATGGAGGAAGCTCTTTTTATATTCGTGGATTTCAATCCCGGCGTCGAGAAACGCACCATACAGCGCGCGCGCCGCATAATGCAGCAACACATATTCCACCCTGCCCTGGAGCAGCAGCACCACGCGAATACCGCGCGCCGACGCGTCCATCAGTGCCCGCCGGAACGCCTGGCCTGGAAAAAAATAGGAACTGGCAATCAGGATTTCGCTGCGTGCACCCGCTATTGCCGCCAGATAGGCATCCTCGATATCGCTGCGGTGACGCAGATTATCGCGCACAAGAAATGCCGCGCGCTGACGGCCCAGCGGGTGATCCGCGGCCACCAGCGGCACATGCGGGTGCCAGTCCTGCCCCAACTGGGTAAACTCCACCAGCGTCCACAGTTTCTTCGCTATCGGATGGATGTCCCGGAGCAGAGGCCCTTCGATACGCACCGCGTAATCGAAGCGCGGCGGTGTCTGCCCGGGCGTATGCATATCGTCGATGATATTGATGCCGCCGACGAACGCCACCCGGGCATCGATCACCACCAGCTTGCGATGCATGCGGCGCAGCCGATGCCGCTGGAAAGTCCAGGGTGCAATGTCGGGCCGATAGACGAGATATCTGATGCCGGCGCTTTGCATCCCGCCGATGAGGTCGGGATTCAGTGCCCTTGAACCATAACCATCGACCAGCAGATGCGTCGTCACGCCACGCCGGGCGGCACGCTGCAGCGCCGCCGCAATGCGCCGCCCCGCGACGTCATCCTCGAAAATATAGGTCTCCATGTGGATTTCGCGCTGCGCCGCGTCCAACGCCGCTTCCAACGCCGGGAAATATTCGCTGCCGCTGGTCAGCAGGGAAATGCGGTTGCCCCCGACAAATTCGGTCATAGCCGAACGAGTGACGTGGTCAACGCAGCGTGATCGGAAATGCGCGACCACGCCCGGCCATGGTGCACGTGCGCGTGGCTCACGCTAAAACCGCGCACATATATGCGGTCCAGCCGCAACACAGGCATTGCCGCCGGAAAACTGCGTGCCGGGGTCCCGTGCAGCATTTCAAACACCTCGTGCATGTTAAGCGGATGCGCCAGTTCGTGGGTCGCCTTGTGGCGCCAGTGCCAGTCGTTGAAATCCCCTGCCACGATCAGCGGCGCATCCGGCGGCACCCAACGCTCGATGCGCTGCCTGAGCTTTTGAATCTGGTCACCGCGTCCGCGCGCGGTGAGCGCCAGATGCACGCACACGCAATGCAGGTTCTGGGGCCATCCGGGAAGGGCGATTTCACAATGCAGCAGTCCGCGCTGTTCAAAACGATGGGATGACACATCCTCATTGTCCCACCGCACTATCGGGTAGCGGGACAGTATCGCATTGCCGTGGTGCCCGGCATCGTAGACTGCGTTCCGGCCGTAGGCAAAATCAGGCCACACGGAATCGGCGAGAAACTCGTACTGGGGCGAAACGGGCCAATCCGCATAGCGCGCGGCGTGGCGGTTTTGCGTGCCGTGCACTTCCTGCAGAAACACCAGGTCGCTGCCGAGCTCACGCAGTTTGTCGCGCAGCTCGTGAACCGCCATGCGGCGCGTGAACGCAGAAAATCCCTTGTGGATGTTATAGGTGGCTACGTGCAGGGTCTGGGTCACGGTGTCAGCTCAGGCAATTAAGACCGGGCCGGAATCAGCAGATGCGCCATGGTGTCGGCCACTATCAGCAAACCGGATCGACAGCGTAGCACGGGTGAACGGCAACACGCATCCGGGACTGAAATGCATGGCTGCTGCAGAGAATGCGGGGTCGCCCTCGCGGTTCAGGATACCGCGAGCATTCTATCGAGCGCGATGCGGGCCTGCTTGGCTTCGTGCAGAGGAACCTTGATCTGATTGATGATCTTGCCCTCGGCGAGGTTCTCAAGCGCCCATGCCAGGTGTTGCGGATCGATGCGCTGCATGGTGGAGCACATGCACACCGTGGACGCCATGAACTGCACGACCTTGCCCTGCGGCCTGAATTCTTCGGCAATGCGGTTCACCAGGTTGAGTTCGGTGCCGACCAGCCAGCGACTGCCCGGCGCGCTCGTGGCGATGGTCTTGATGATGTAGTCGGTCGAGCCGACATAATCGGATAATTTGCAGACCTCGAAGTTGCATTCCGGATGGCTGATCACCATGCCGCTCGGGTTCTGCTGGCGCCAGCGCAAAATATGCTGCGCCTGGAACATCTGGTGCACCGAACAGTGGCCCTTCCACAGCAGGATCTTGGCCATCTTGATCTGTTGCGACGTCAGGCCGCCCATCTCCTGGTCCGGATCCCATACCAGCATTTCCGAAAGCGGGATGTCCATCAGATATCCGGTCCACCGCCCAAGATGCTGATCGGGAAAGAACAGGACTTTATCGCGCCGCGCGAAAGACCAGTCCAGAATCTGGCGCGCATTGCTCGAGGTGCAGACGATGCCGCCGTGCTCGCCGCAAAACGCCTTGATGTCGGCGGCGCTGTTGATGTAGGTCACGGGCGTGACGGCCTGATCCGGATCGAGCACTTGTTTGAGTTCGCGCCAGGCGCGCTCCACCTTTGCCAGGCTGGCCATATCCGCCATCGAGCAGCCGGCGCTGAGGTCGGGCAGGATGACTTTCTGTTCGGGCTTGGAAAGTATATCCGCCACTTCAGCCATGAAATGCACGCCGCAGAACACGATGTACTGGGCATCGTTCTGGACCGCCAGCTTGGACAGTCTGAGCGAATCCCCGGTCAGGTCGGCATGCCGGTAGACATCCGCACGCTGATAGTGGTGGCCGAGAATCACGGCACGCTGACCCAGCCTGGCCCGGGCGGCAAGTATGCGCTCCTGGCAGGCATCGTCCTGCAGCGGCTTGTATCGGTCAAAGGCGATTGTGCTCACTTGCGTCCTGTTTCCACTGATATTATGAAATGAAAGATCAAAACATTACCATAATACGACAATAAATCCAGCCCGAAAGTGCCCCAAATAACGTCGATTCCCTTTTACCACACAGGGTTATTTTACAGGCATAACAAAATGTTATGTGGTTCATGCCCTGACTAATGGGACCGGCGGCGGGACGCTCAACGTGTTTGTGCGGCGCACCTTTGCGGCAACTCACGGATGACTTCGGCGTTGCTCCAAGAAAAAACCTTGTCCGCCGCTTGGCGCCACGGCAGCCATTCGTAGCGCAGATGTTCCCTCGGCGCAATAATCACGGCCTGAGGCTGCGCTAACATCAGGCCGAACACGTGCTCGGTATTATGCGTCACGCCCGGTGCATAGCGGTGGCGCCAGCTTGGATAGATCTCATACTGGTTTTGCTTTCTCCAGTCGGTCAAGCCATGGCGCACCGCGTCCAGCCCGGTTTCCTCGTGCAGTTCGCGTATGGCGGTTTCGAGCAGCGTCTCACCCGGGTTCTGGCTGCCCGTCACCGACTGCCAGAAGCCGGGGCGGTCGGCGCGTTCCAGCAGCAACACCTGCAGGTCGGCCGTGTACACGACCACCAGCACCGAAACCGGGATCTTGGCGGCGCTCACAAAACGGGTAAATCGCCTGCTTGATAATCGACCATAGCAATGAAGACCACATCCTGCGTTTCCCAGTATTTTGCGGCGCCCGACAGGATTTCAAGCAGCAACTGAAAATCCCGGGGCGCTGCCCGCGCCATAGCGGCACTCTGCGTCAGGTTGATCACATACCCAGGCGCAGCCCGCCACGAGAAATCCTGCAGGCAATCTGCCAGCGCATCCCAGTTGCCACCGAAGGTTTGAGGAAAGCCAAGTTCCCGCCGGCAGGCCGCCAGCAGGCTGGCCTTGCCGCCTATGCGCGCCAGATCAAGGCTGAACCAGGCCAGCCCGGCTTTGTCCGCGGTCCGCCGCAGATCGGCCAAATCCGGCGGCGCCAGGTAAACACCGGAAGCCTGCGGCGTCAGCAGGTCAGTATAGTGGGCCATCATTCCCGTATGCGCCTGAAACTGGCGTAGTGATCATCGGTATAGTACGACTCCCCCTCCCGGCCCACGACTATCCGCCGCGGGCCACGACTGCTGATGCCGGGCGTTTTAACCGTGTACTCGCGATAATAACCGCGCCCGCGCAACGGCAACAGTTTCTCGTAATTGCCGAATGTCACGCCATCGCGCGAGTAAGCAAACGGCCCGCCCTGCTTGATCAATTGCAGTATGCGCTGGGCTTCGGGCGGCAAAGCAGCAACCGCTATTTCACTGTTGACTACTGCGCTTGATTGAGGCCCGGCATCCTTTCGCGCGGTCGCCTCAATACCTGGCAACCCCAGCAGGCAGACCAGGACGAAAACAGCCAGCGTCCGAAAACCGCTCACCGCCTACTCTTCGGCACAGTAGTCTGAATCGATGCGCTTGACCTCAAACGCCTTAACTCCTCGCCCAATGAACTCAATTATCAAATCGCGCTACTGGTTTCTTGGCGGCCTTGGCGGTTAATTGGACTTTTTCTCGGGCTGTCGCAACCGGATGTGCAGTTCGCGCAACTGCTTCTCGTCGACCACATTGGGGGCCTGCGTCAGCAGGCACTGGGCACGTTGCGTCTTGGGAAACGCAATCACGTCGCGGATGGACTCGGCCCCCGCCATCATGGTCACGATGCGGTCCAGCCCGAAAGCGATGCCGCCGTGCGGCGGCGCCCCATATTGCAGCGCTTTGAGCAGAAAACCGAATTTGGCCTCGGCTTCTTCGGGGCGGATATTAAGCGCCGAAAATACCTTGGACTGCACTTCCTGGCGATGAATACGAACCGAGCCCCCGCCGATTTCCGAGCCATTGAGCACCATGTCGTGCGCGATGGCGCGTGCCGCGCCGGGATCGGTCTCGAGCAGGTCCTCGTGGCCGGCCGCGGGAGAAGTGAATGGATGGTGCATCGCCACCCAGCGATTCTCCTCGTCGTCGCGCTCGAACATGGGGAAGTCGAGGACCCACAATGGACGCCATCCGGTCTCCGCCAGTCCACGCGCATGACCGACCTTGGCACGCAGGGCGCCCAGTGCCTCGTTGACTATCTTGGCCCTGTCGGCGCCAAAGAACACGAGATCGCCGTTCTGCGCACCGGTGCGCTCGAGTATCGTGCTGACGGCGGCCTCCGGCAGGAATTTCAATATCGGTGACTGCAGCCCTTCGGCGCCTTTGCCCAGGTCGTTGACCTTGATGTAGGCCAGCCCCTTGGCGCCGTAGATCTTGACGAACTCGGTGTAGTCGTCAATTTCCTTGCGGGTCATCTCGCCGCCACGCGGCACACGCAGGGCCGCCACCCGACCATCCTTCAACTGCGCGGCGTCCCGAAACACCTTGAACTCGACGTCTTTCATCGCGTCTGTCAGTTCGGTGAGTGTCAGCGGCACCCGCAAATCGGGTTTATCGGATCCGTAGAGCCGCATGGCATCATCGTAAGTCATGCGCGGGAATGGATTCCCCAGATCGATGTCCAGCACCTCCTTGAACACGGTGCAAATCAACTCCTCCATCAGCTCGATAATTTCGTTCTGCCCGAGGAAGGACGTCTCGATATCGATCTGGGTAAATTCCGGCTGGCGGTCGGCGCGCAGGTCTTCATCGCGAAAACATTTCACAATCTGGTAATAGCGATCGAACCCCGAAATCATCAGCAACTGCTTGAACAATTGCGGTGACTGCGGCAGCGCGAAAAAATTCCCCTCGCTGACGCGTGAAGGCACCAGGTAATCCCGGGCACCTTCCGGCGTCGAGCGCGTCAGCATGGGCGTTTCGATGTCGATGAACCCGTGGCGGTCGAGGAAATTACGCACCGCCAGCGCCGTCTTGTAGCGCAGCCGCAGATTATTCTGCATCTGCGGCCGGCGCAGATCGAGGAAGCGATATTCGAGCCGCACATTCTCGGAGAGATGCTCGTCGTCCATCATGAACGGCGGTGTGAGCGACGGGTTGAGAATTTCCAGGGTCTGCGCCAGAACTTCGATTTCACCGCTGCCCAGGTTGGTATTCACCGTGCCCGCCGGACGTTCCCGCACCAGGCCAATCGCCTTGATCACATACTCGTGACGCAGTTTGTCGGCGTTCTGGAACGTCGCCGGATTGTCAGGATCGCACACGATCTGCACCAGGCCTTCGCGGTCGCGCAGATCGACGAAAATGACGCCGCCATGATCACGTCGGCGGTGCACCCAGCCATAAAGGGTGACGGTTTGTCCCAGGTGTTTTCGGCTGATCTGGCCGCAGTAATCGCTGCGCATAATTGAGAGAAGGAAAGGAAAATTGTGGATTGAAATACACGGGCCGGGGCGAAGGCCTCAGTCCTGCAGATTAATGGTTTTCGCCCGTGGTGGTGGATTGGCGGAGCTCGCAGTCGTCTTGGCTCCCGGGCGACACCACGCCCATGGAAATCACGTATTTGAGCGCATCGTCTATGCTCATCTCAAGCTCGATCACGTCGGCTTTGGGCATCATCAGAAAGAATCCGGAAGTCGGGTTGGGTGTGGTCGGCACATAGACGCTGACGAAATCTCCCTGGAGATGATTGGCAACATCGCCACCAGGCACCCCGGTCTGAAATCCGATGGTCCACGATCCCTGGCGCGGATACTGGACCAGAAGCGCCTTGCGGAAAGCCTGCCCCGAAGGCGAAAACAGCGTATCGCTGACCTGCTTGACGCCATTGTAGATGGAATTCACCACCGGAATGCGCGCCAGCACCCGTTCCCAGAACAGCACCAGCCGCTGGCCGATAAAATTCGCGGCAAGCAATCCGGTCAGGAACACGACGAGCAAGGTCAGCACCACGCCCAGTCCGGGAATATGCATGCCCAGCCACTGCTCGGTTTGCAGCGCCCGTGGCAGCAACTGCAGGCTCTGATCCATGGTGCTGACCAGCAGGTTCATCACCCACATCGTGATGACCAGCGGCACCCAGATCAGCAAACCAGTAATGAAATAACGCTTGAACAAAATTTATCTATGCTTTCTCAACGACAGGCGCGACAGCGCGCCGGGTTGTTCTATTGATGCCGGATCGACCAGGGGTACCGCACCAGGGCTTGCTCAGTCCGCGGGACGTCAGCTTCCCGTCGCAGGGGCGCTGGGGCTGCTGGTGGTCTCGGTTTTGGATTCGCTGGTGCCCTCGGCCTTGGATTCCTTGGCATCTTCCTTTTTGGCGCTCGCTACGGACTTGGTCTGTTCTGGTTTCGACTTTGATCCGTTCTTGAAATCGGTGACATACCAGCCGCTGCCCTTCAACTGAAAACCGGCAGCAGTCACCATCTTGCCGAAGGTCTCTTTACCGCATTCGGGACAAACGGTCAGCGGTGCGTCGCTCATGCGCAGCAGGTACTCTTTCTGGAATCCGCAGGAAGCGCAGCGGTACTCGTAAATCGGCATTACAACCCCTGAAAACAAAGAAAAGCATTATACCTTAACCGGTTACGAACCGTGAATGTCTATGGGCGCATTCCCAAGGGGCACACCAGGGCATGAAAACAGCCCGTCAGCATACAAAACTTGGCGCAATCCTCCAGGAACCGGCAAAATCCGGAACATGACACGCTCACCCGCATTCCACACGACTATTAACCCGTTTAATTCTGCCTGGCAGTGCCTGGCACGCATCGGCCTCGCCGTCTTCGCCGGTGCAATTATGTCGTGGCCGGTTGCAGCCGCCGAAGTGACCGGCGGCATGGCCGAGGGCAACGTCTATCTGGCCGGCGCCGACGCACACACCGACGGCCCTATTCCCGGCGATCTGATTGTCGCAGCCGGCCGCATCCGGGTAGATCACGCGGTCAGAGGCGACTCGGTGCTCGCTGCCGGATCTATCGAGGTCTATGGCAATATCGGCGATGATCTGCGTGCCGCCGGCGGCGTAATCGGCGTCTCCGGCCGCGTCGGTGGCGAAGCCCTGCTCGCCGGGGGCAGCGTCTCACTCGGCCCTCATTCCGAAATTGAAGGTCGCGCCTGGATTGCCGGCAACGACATTGTCATCGGAGGGCGGCTGCGCAACGGCCTTAAGGTCTATGGCAAGAACGTATTGTTGCTGGGAGAGGTGACCGGCCCCGTCGAGATCAATGCGGATCGGATCGAAATCCTAGGCACGGCGCGCATACTGGGCGATGTCACCTATTCGAGCAATCACGACATCAAAACTGATCCCGGCGCCAGGATCACCGGCAGGTCATGCGCCTGCCCGGGAAATTCGAGTTTTACCGCCCGCACGTGGAGTTCCCGGCCTGGACGGCCTTCCGCCCGCTATTGCTGCTCGGCCTGCTGGCTGCCGGGATACTGCTGTATGCGGTGTTTCCGCATTTCACCCTGACCACGGCGCGAACTATCAGCACATCGCCGCTTAAAAGCCTGGGACTCGGTGCCGCGATTTTCTTCAGTCTGCCGCCGGTAATCCTGCTGCTGGTCATCACCATCATCGGGATCCCGATTGCCATGGCGTTGCTTGCGCTTTATGCAACAGGACTGCTGATCGGGTATCTGGCTGTCGCGTTTTTTATCGGCAGCACGCTGCTGAAGGTCGCGCGCCGGCGGCCCGATCCGGGTTTCGGCTGGCGCATAATCTCGCTTGCCGTGGCACTGGTGGTATTGATGCTGACGCGCCACCTGCCGTATGTCGGTGACCTGATCATCCTCGTCGCGCTGTTCGCGGGCTTAGGCGCCATCGTGCTGCAGGCGTTCAGCAGCTACGCCGGTCGCACCACATGAGCGGCCAGTTACCCGTCCTCAGTCCGGGTTCGTCCAGCATCAGGTTGTTTTGGGCTCACTGCGACTGGCAAGCCGTGTGGCTGTATGCATCATTCCCGTCGACGAGAAAGTCGTGATTGCTCGCCTGACGGCATTCGCGCCGGCGCGTAAGACGCATCTCAACGCCGTCGTACGTTCACGGTATGATGTAAGGCGTCGACTGAACTGATCCCGGAATATACAAATGAAAATTCTCGTCTTGGGCGCTGGTGGCATCGGTGGCTATTTCGGCGGACGGCTTGCAGCAGCAGGCGCCGACGTCACCTTTCTGGTGCGCCCACGCCGTGCCGCACAACTGAAGCAAAACGGCCTGATAATCAAAAGCCCGCGCGGCAACCTGCAACAAACGGTTGCCACAGTGCTGGCAGAACAACTGGGGCCGGGATACGACCTCGTCTTTCTCACGTGCAAAGCCTACGACCTGCCCACGGCTATCGCAGCCATTGCACCGGCCATGAGTCCACATACCGACGGTCTTGCCCGCCCTCAACGGCATACTTCATCTTGATGTATTAAGACAAAAATTTGGCGATGACCGGGTGCTTGGCGGCCTTGCCCAGATCGCAGTCACGCTGACGCCGGAAGGCGAAATTCATCATCTGAGCGATTTCCATGCGCTCACTTTCGGCGAACTTTCGGGCCAGCGCCCGACGCGCTGCGAAAAATTCGCGCGCATCTGCGCCAACGCCAATTTCACATCGCGCCTGTCCGACAACATCCGGCTCGAATTGTGGGAAAAATTCGTGTTCCTGTGCACGCTCGCCGGCATGACCTGTCTGATGCGCGCCAGCGTCGGTGCCATCGTGCTCAGCGAAAACGGCGAGGCGCTGATGCGCGAAATGCTGGAGGAATGCCGCCAGGTGGCGGCCGCATCAGGCCACGAACCGCGGCCCGAGGTGCTGGCACTGTACGTAACCAAGCTGACCGAGCGCAACTCGGGCTTCACCGCCTCCATGCTGCGCGATATCGAGAGCGGCGGCCCCACCGAGGGCGATCATATCGTCGGCGATATGTTGCGCCGGGCACTGAGTCTCAACATCCGTGCACCGCTGCTGCGCGTCGCCTGCTCTCATCTGCAGACTTACGAAGCAAACCGCGCCGCAAAATAAAAAAGGCGGATCTCCGCCTGCCCTTCGCCCGAACTGTTCACGCTTAACCCTTCATGGGTTCAAAACGGAATATCGTCGTCCATCTCGTCAAAACCGCCGCCGCCCTTTTTGGACGGCTTGGCTTTGGCATCGGCGCCGCCACTGGAGGCTGCTGCCGCAGGCTCGCGCACCGAGGACTCCGCGCTGCTGCCGCCGCCACCGCCGCCGCCGCGGCTACCCAGCAACTGCATGCGGTCAGCGACGATTTCGGTGGAATATCGGTCCTGCCCTTCCTTGTCCTGCCATTTGCGGGTGCGGATACGGCCTTCAACGTACGCCGGCGAGCCTTTTTTCAGGTACTCGCCTGCAATCTCGGCCAACTTGCCGAAGAAGGCGATGCGGTGCCACTCGGTATGCTCCTGCTTCTCGCCGCTCTTGTCTTTCCACGTATCGGTGGTAGCGAGAGTTATGTTGGTTACGGCATCACCCGACGGGAGATAGCGAGTCTCCGGGTCTTTACCGAGGTTGCCAATGAGAATTACCTTGTTGACCGATGCCATCAGATTCCCCCTTCTAAAAGTTTGCGAACAGTTTGCTCGTCAAATCCCGCGCTGTCTACCTTGAGGTAAGCAGTGCGTTCAATGGCAGCCACCCGCGCCTCGTGCACGCCCGGTAACCCGCGCAGCCTGACGGTCAACCGCCCGACCTGATCCGCATCGAGCTCAGGCAGATCATAGGTGCGCGCACTCAGCGGTGGCGGGATTTTCATTCCGAGCGCGAGTATAAGCCAGATAACGAGCAAAGGCGACATCAAGCCGATTACAAGCCCGCGCACACCCCAGTGGTCGTAGGCAAATCCGCCCGCCGCTGCGCCTACAAATGCACCGAGAAACTGAATGCTGCTGTAAAGACCGATAGCGGTGCCTTTGGCGCCCGGCGGCGCAAGCCGCGTGGTCAGTGTCGGCAGCATGGCTTCCAGCACATTAAATGGCATAAAGAACGACAGCAGGAAAATCGCTATCAGCCACAGGTTTTCCAGCCAGCCACGGCACAGGCCAGCTGCGCTCAGCAGCATCACGCCCACGGCCCCGATGCAACAAATAGCCTTGATCCAGATGCGCTTTCCCGGCCTGCAAAATGGGCGGCATCATCAGCACGAACGAACCCAGCATCACCGGCAGATAAACTTTCCAGTGATCATCCACCGCCAGACCAACATCGCGAAGACCGAATGGCACCACGATAAACAGCGCCATCAGCACCGCATGCAGCGCGAAGATGCCCCAGTTCAGGCGCGCCAGCTGCGGGTCGCTTCAGGGCACATGCCAGAAATCCTTCAGCGCCCGCCGATGTCGCGGCGGGGCTTCGCCGGTGCATCCGGTATGCCACGCCACGATGACGATGCCCATTGCCGCCAGCGCCAGCACTCCGGTCAGCGCGAAAATGCCCGGCACACCTATCACGCTTGTTCAGCCAGGGCTCACGATCAGCGACAGCGCAAAGGACGCGCCTATCGTGGAGCCGATCATGGCCATGGCTTTAGCGCGCTGTTCTTCGCGCGTAAGATCAGCGGTCATCGCAATCACGGCAGCTGAAATCGCGCCGGCGCCCTGCAGAATACGGCCGAGAATGACGATGTAGATGTTCGGTGCGAGTGCCGCAACAAAGCTGCCCGCCGCAAAAATTACAAGGCCCAAATAAACCACGGGTTTGCGGCCATAACGATCTGACCACCAGCCGAATGGTATCTGCAGGATGGCCTGCGTCAGGCCATAGGCGCCGATCGCCATGCCGACCAGCGTCAGATTGTCGCCGCCGGGCAGCTGCTCGGCATAGATCGCGAACACCGGCAGGATCACGAACATGCCCAGCATGCGCAAGCCAAAAATGGCCGACAGGCTGATGCTCGCGCGCAGTTCCAGCGGGGTCATTTTGCTGCGAGACGACATGGAATGAGCCGGGAGAGGCGCGCTTCTGGAAAACAGATTGGGAGATGACCGGGACGTTAGGGTATATTAACAGGTTTACTTTTCCGGCCCGACATGACCGCACGTTCCGCACCGCCCAAACTGGTTGCGCTGCCCACAAAGCTGACACAACGCAACCTGCCTGTCCCGCCCGACGGCACCGCCCAGATTCGCGTGCGCGGCGCACGCACGCACAACCTGAAAAACATCAGTCTCGATCTGCCGCGAAACCGGCTGGTTGTGATCACCGGCCTGTCCGGCTCGGGAAAATCTTCGCTTGCTTTCGACACCTTGTACGCCGAAGGACAGCGGCGTTATGTCGAGTCGCTGTCGGCCTATGCGCGCCAGTTCCTGCAACTGATGGAGAAACCCGACGTCGACCTGATCGAGGGACTGTCACCCGCCATTTCCATCGAACAGAAAGCCACCAGCCACAATCCCCGCTCCACCGTCGGCACGGTCACCGAGATTCACGATTACCTGCGCCTGCTGTTTGCCCGCATCGGCGAACCACATTGCCCCGACCACGGCATCCGGTGCTCGCAGCACAATCGGTCTCGCAGATGGTCGACCACGTGCTGCAGTTGCCCGAGGACACCCGGCTGATGATCCTTGCGCCGGTCGTGAATGACCGCAAGGGCGAGCAGTCCGCGCTGATCGACGAATTGCGGGCGCAGGGTTTTGTCAGGGTGCGCATAGACGGCACCGTGCACGACATCGATGCGCTGCCCAAGCTCAAAAAGAACACCAAGCACACGGTTGACGTGGTGGTGGACCGTCTCAAGGTGCGGCCCGAAATCCGCCAGCGCCTTGCGGAATCCTTCGAGACCGCGCTGCACCACGCTGACGGCCGCGCCCTGGCGGTCGACATGGACAGCGGGCACGAGCATCTGTTTTCCGCCAAATTCGCCTGCCCGGCCTGCAGTTTACTGCATCGCCGAACTCGAACCGCGGCTGTTCTCGTTCAACAATCCCGATGGGCGCCTGCCCGCGCTGCGACGGACTGGGCAGCATCAGCTTCTTCGATCCCAAGCGCGTGGTGGCCTTTCCCGACCTCTCCCTCGCCTCGGGTGCGATCAAGGGCTGGGACCGGCGCAATCAGTTCTACTTCCAGATGCTGCAATGCCTGGCCAGCCATTACGATTTCGACATCGAGGCGCCATTCAACGAACTGCCGGAAGCGATGCACGCAACGCGGTGCTGTACGGGTCTGGCCGCGACAAGATCGAGTTCACCTATGTCGGCGAACGCGGCAAGCCCTATGTCCGCGAGCACGAATTTCGAAGGCGTCATTCCCAACCTCGAGCGGCGCTACCGCGAAACCGACTCTCCTCGTGGTGCGGGAGGAACTGGCCAAATACCTGAATACCCAGCTCTGCCCGGAATGCGAGGGCACGCGCCTGCGACGCGAAGCGCGCCATGTCACAGTCTCGGAAAAGGCCATCTACGACATCAGCGCCCTGCCACTGGGCACAGCCATGCGTTTCTTTCGAGGACATCACGCTTGCCGGCGCCAAACAGGCGATCGCCGAAAAAATCGTCCGCGAAATTATCAACCGTCTGCGATTTCTCAACGATGTCGGCCTCGATTACCTGTCGCTGGACCGCTCGGCCGATACGCTCTCGGGCGGCGAGGCGCAGCGCATCCGGCTGGCGAGCCAGATTGGCTCCGGGCTGACCGGCGTCATGTACGTGCTCGACGAACCCTCGATCGGCCTGCACCAGCGCGACAACGCGCGGCTGCTCGACACGCTCAAGCGCCTGCGTGACATCGGCAACTCGGTGATCGTGGTCGAGCACGACCAGGAAGCGATCATGAGCGCCGATCACATCGTCGACATGGGCCTGGGCGCCGGGGAGCACGGCGGCCGCGTGATCGCCGAAGGCACGCCGCAGGAGATCTGCAATCATCCCGAATCCCTGACCGGGCACTACCTGATCGGCCGCCATCGCATCGAGATCCCCGCTTTGCGCCACCGCGTGAATCCCAAGCGCCAGCTGGTGATTTCAGGGCGCCAGCGGCAACAACCTGAAAAACATCACAGTCAACATACCAGTCGGTTTGTTCATCTGCGTGACCGGCGTCTCGGGCTCGGGTAAATCGACGCTCATCAACGATACCCTTTCACAGGCCGCCGCCCGTCATCTGTATGGCAGCGCTGCCGAGCCGGCCCCGCATGAAGCCATCACCGGCATCGAGTTTTTCGACAAGATCGTCAATGTCGACCAAAGCCCGATCGGCCGCACGCCGCGCTCCAATCCGGCGACCTACACCGGTCTGTTTACGCCGATCCGCGAATTGTTCGCCGGTGTGCCCGAAGCGCGTGCGCGCGGCTACGGACGCCGGGCCGCTTTTCATTCAACGTCAAGGGCGGCCGTTGCGAGGCCTGCCAGGGCGACGGCGTGCTCAAGGTGGAAATGCATTTTCTTCCCGACATCTACGTGCCCTGCGACCAGTGCAAGGGAAAGCGCTACAACCGCGAAACGCTGGAGATTCCGTACAAGGGCAAAAGCATACACGAGGTGCTGCAAATGACCGTCGAGGCAGGCGGCGAATTTTTCAACGCAGTGCCGATGATCGTGGCCCGAAAACTGCAGACGCTGCTCGACGTGGGCCTGGGATACATCACGCTGGGTCAGAGCGCCACCACCCTCTCCGGGGGCGAGGCGCAGCGCGTCAAACTCGCGCTCGAACTCTCCAAGCGCGACACCGGGCGCACCCTCTACATCCTGGACGAGCCGACGACAGGACTGCATTTCCATGACATCGATCTGCTGCTGCGCGTGCTGCACCGGCTGCGCGATCACGGAAATACGGTGGTGGTCATCGAGCACAACCTTGATGTCATCAAAACAGCCGACTGGATCATCGATCTCGGCCCGGAAGGCGGCGACGGCGGCGGCCGGATGATTGCCGAAGGACCGCCCGAAGACGTGGCGAAAAACAAGTCCAGTCATACCGGGCACTATCTGAAGAAAGTACTGGCCTAACCCGGTGATTAAGTGATTGAGTAATTAGGTAATCAGAAACAAGCTGCGGTTTAGCGGGAAGTTCGTTATTGTTCATGATGTATAGACCGCTCAATCACTTAATCACCCAATCACTTAATCACTTACAAATGTCTCCACGCGACCTGTTACTGGGCAGTTTCCGTGCGGCGCTCGCTGCCGCCGATCCGCTCAAGATCGTGCCACGGCACCTGCCGCAGCCACCCAAGGGCAGAACGCTGGTCATCGGCGCCGGCAAGGCTGCGGCGGCCATGGCGCTGGCCGTGGAACAGAACTGGCCGGCGGACAGCGCGCTCGATGGGCTCGTGATTACGCGCTACCAGCACGGATTGCTGACCAACCGCATCACGGTGATCGAGGCCGGACACCCGGTGCCAGACGAATCCGGCGAAAGAGCGGCGCAGGAGATTTTGCGCCGCGTAAAAACCCTGACCAAGGATGATCTGCTGCTGGTGCTGGTATCGGGCGGCGGCTCCAGCCTGCTGACG
Organism: uncultured beta proteobacterium; assembly: GCA_942492335.1. Classification (GTDB taxonomy): domain Bacteria; phylum Pseudomonadota; class Gammaproteobacteria; order Burkholderiales; family SG8-41; genus CAKKQX01. The sequence goes on from CALOEN010000006.1 coordinate 97,225, forward strand.
CTGCCTGTCGAAGGACTGCTGATGGCAGACTTAATAAACGTTACTAAACAATTACTTATGTCAGGCGCCCCGATTCAGGACATGAACACGGTGCGCAAGCATTTGTCGGCGATCCAGGGCGGCAGGCTCGCAGCATCCTGCCGGGCGCCGGTGCTGGCGCTGGTGATTTCCGATGTGACGGGCGACGACCCTACGCATATCGCCTCCGGCCCGTGCGCACCCGATCCGACCACCTATCTGGACGCGCTCAATGTTCTCGAACGCTACGCAGTCAGAACCCCGAAGGCCGTGTCGGCGCACCTGGCGCGCGGCATGGCAGGCGACATTCCGGAAACGCCGAAACCGGGAGACCGGATGTTCAAGCGCGTGGAAAACCGCGTGATCGCCACCGCACAGATCGCGCTGCAGGCAGCGGCGCAGTTTTTCATTGCCCATGATATTCATCCCGCAATACTCGGCGACTCGGTAACGGGCGAGGCGCGCGAGGTCGCCAAGGCGTACGGCGCACTGGCACGGGAAGTGAAGCAGCACGGGCTGCCATGGCAGCCACCGGTAGCGCTGATTTCCGGCGGTGAATGCACGGTCACCGTCAAAGGCAAAGGCCGCGGCGGCCGCTGCGTGGAATTCCTGCTGTCGCTGGCGGTCGACCTCGACAGCGCGGAGAGCATCCATGCGCTGGCTTGCGACACCGATGGCATCGATGGCTCGGAGGATAATGCGGGCGCCCTGCTCACACCCGATTCCCTGAAGCGCGCCGGAAAAATGAAACTCTCCGCCGATAAGATGCTGGAAAACAATGATGGCTACGGTTTTTTCAGCGCTATTGACGATCTGGTCGTCACCGGACCGACACGCACCAACGTCAATGACTACCGCGTAATCCTGATTTCCTGAAGACGTCGGCGCGAGGATCATGTTTCCTGAATGCAGGACCACAATCGACACGCTTAATGTCAATCATCCCCTTCGTTCGCGATAAGCTCGAACGCCTGCGTCTGCGGCTGGCCGGCCAGCGCGGCGCGCTGGTGCTTGCGGCAGCAGGACTGGTGACGGGTCTCGTCGCCGGCGTCGTCACTATCGCCTTCCGGGCCACTATCGACACCGCGGAAAAGCTCATGCTGCCGGGGGGCTACGGATCGCTTGCAATCGACATGCGCATGGCGCTGCCCGTGACCGGCACGCTGCTTGCCGTAATGGTGGTGGCCATTTTCGGCTGGAAATTGCGGACCGGCATTCCTCATATCCTCGAACGGCTTGCCTACAACGAGGGGAAATTACCTTTCAGAAACGCCGCGCAGCAGTTCATTGCCGGCGCTCTGCTGTTGATTTCCGGCTTGTCACTTGGTCGCGAAGGCCCCAGCGTCCATCTCGGTGCGGCCAGCGGCAGCCTGCTCGGCCAATGGGTTCGCATACCGCATAACAGCCTGCGCACGCTGGTGGGCTGCGGCGCGGCTGCAGCCATCTCCGCCTCTTTCAACACGCCTCTTGCCGGCGTCGTTTTCGCCATGGAAGTAGTGCTCATGGAGTACACCATCGACGGCTTCATTCCGGTGATCCTGGCGGCGGTCGGCGGCGCGGCGCTCAGTCACCTGGCCTATGGCGACGCGCCGGCGTTCCTGGTGCCGCAACTTATTACCCTGCATTCATTGTGGGAACTGCCGTACATCGTCGCCATGGGCGTGGTAATCGGCGCATTCGCTGCCGCCTTCATCATGCTGGTGCGCATGGTCACGCGCATCACGCGACCGATGCCGCGGTGGTTGCGTATGGTGGCGGCGGGCGTGCTGGTAGGAGGCTGCGCCATGGCCGTGCCACAGGTCATGGGCATCGGTTACGACACAGTCAACCTCACACTTGCCGGAAAATATGCCGTCGGCACGCTCGCCGTCATCGCCATAGTCAAACTGGTCGCGACGGGAATCGGGATCGGCGCCGGTCTGCCGGGCGGATTGATCGGCCCGACGCTGGTGATGGGCGCCGCCGCCGGCGGCATGCTGGGCTATATCGGCACTGCCATCGCACCGATGAGCACCTCCGAGGTCGGGCTTTACGCCATGCTCGGCATGGGGGCGATGATGGGGGCTACCCTGCAGGCACCGCTTGCCGCATTGCTGGCGCTGCTCGAACTGACCGGCAATCCGCACATCATTCTTCCCGGCATGCTCGCGATAGTCAGCGCTTCGCTTGCGGCAAAGGAACTGTTTCGCTGCGAATCAGTGTTTATCATGCAGATGCGCGAACTCGGTCTTGATCATTCGAACGATCCGGTTGCGCAGCAGCTGCGCCGTATCGGCGTCGCAGCGGTAATGTCTGGCAACTTCCGCACCGCGCCGCCGCAATTGCCGGCGGCAGCGGCAGCGGCGCTGCTTGTGGATACGCCGCAGTGGATCATCATCATCAAGATTGACGGCAAGATCCTGTTGCCCGCCGCGGATCTCGCGCGCCACCTGGAGACTGATCCGGCCGGAGAGGTCGACCTGCTCGATATCCCCGCCCACCGGCGCAGTCTTGCCCCGATTCATCCCGAGGCCACGCTGCAGGCGGGACTGGACACGCTGGTGCACGCTAACTCCGAGGCGCTGTACGTGGAGAACCCAACCGGCTTGCCGGAAACACGCATCCTTGGCGTGTTGACGCGCGAACAGATTGAAGCTTCGTACCGCTACCACCCGCCGGTTGCGCCATCAGACCGCTGACAAGACGATGGACAAACGCGCGCTTTACAGTGCAATGCGCGAGCCCACCGGTATCAGCCAGCTTGATTACCCGGTACGGCGGCGCGATCCACCGTGCGTGGACGGAGACGCCCTGCCGCGGTTGCCGAAGCGCCTGGGATTGGGCGCGCGCACGGGCTCGCCAAAAACCTGGGCTGATGACGGGAATGCCTGTCCGGCATTGGACTCGGGTTGCCGATCGTTGTCGATATCTTGAACCGGGTTAGCCGCGGGTTGGCGGTTACCGTCAGGATCCTGATTACCGTCGCGCTCACTGCCGGGTACGCGGTTACGATTCCCACGATCAGGGTTGGGGTTGGGGCTATGGCTGGAACCCTGACTACGACTTCCGCGATCGGGGTTGTGCGCGCCGCTGGGCGTGTGATTACGATTCCCACGATCGGGGTTGGGATTGCGGCCGGAGCTTTGATTACGACTCCCGCGATCCGAATTGGGATTGCGCTCACGGCCGCTGCGCGCCGCGCGCGGGGCTCGAGGGGCACGCGGTTCGGACGTCTGCGCAGCCGCAGCTTCAAATCCCGGAATGACCTGCCGTTCAACGCGGCGCCCGAGGAGTTTTTCTATGGCAGCCAGCAACGGCTGCTCCTCGAATGACACTAGCGAGATGGCTTCACCGACACTGCCGGCGCGTCCGGTGCGGCCGATGCGATGAACATAATCCTCAGGCACGTGGGGCATGTCAAAGTTGACGACGTGCGGCAGCTCCTCGATGTCCAGACCACGCGCTGCAATATCGGTGGCCACCAGTACGCGTACTGTGCCCGCCTTGAAACCGGCCAGTGCCTTGGTGCGCGCAGGCTGGCTTTTGTTGCCGTGAATTGCAGTCGCTTCGATACCACCTCGGCACAACTGCTCCGAGAGGCGGTTGGCGCCGTGCTTGGTCCGGGTAAAGACCAGCACCTGCTGCCAGTTGCCCGTTGACACCAGGTGCGCGAGCAGATCGCGCTTGCGATCCTGGCGCACCGGATGGATGCGCTGCGCGACAAGTTCGGACTCCGCGTTGCGCCGGGCAACATCGATCAACGCCGGGTTGTGAAGCAGGCCATCGGCCAGCTTGCGGATCTCGTCCGAGAACGTCGCTGAAAACAGCAGGTTCTGGCGCTTCGCCGGCAGCAGCGCGAGAATACGCCTGATATCGCGTATGAAACCCATGTCGAGCATGCGGTCCGCTTCGTCCAGCACCAGAATTTCCACATGCGAGAGGTCGACCGTTTTCTGCTGAACATGGTCAAGCAGCCGGCCGGGCGTGGCGACCAGGATATCGACGCCGCGGCGTAGCGCTTCAATCTGCGGATTGATGCCGACGCCGCCGTAAATCAAAGTGGATCGCAGCGGAAGATGCCTGCCGTAAGTCCGCACGCTTTCTTCCACCTGGGCCGCCAACTCACGGGTCGGCGTCACGATCAGGGCGCGCACAGGATGTCGCCCCGGCGATGTCGCTGTGCTGGCCTGTTTCGCCAGAAGCTGCAGCAGCGGCAGGGTAAATCCGGCCGTTTTACCGGTGCCGGTCTGGGCGCCGGCCAGAACATCGCGCCCTTCGAGAATAACGGGTATCGCCTGTGCCTGCACCGGCGTGGGATGCGTGTAACCTTCATCGGCGACAGCACGGGTCAACTCGGCCGACAGGCCGAGGCTTTCAAACAACTGAGTCAAAAAAATCTCCTGGGATCAGCCTGCTATGGCGACTAGCCATCAGAACCGGTTCAGGCAGATACAACTGGGGTTTAAAGGTTCGGGGGAGTTTGGGAAACAACCGCGATAAGACTTGGCCGCAGACCGGATGAACTGCGGCATTAAAGTCTTGGAGCGCATTATACACGGTTTTTCAGGACCTTGGCGCGACAGCCCTGATTTATCCCCGCCGCCTGAGCCGTTAGCGGCGCACGCTATTCCTTCGATTCTCGTGCGCTATGTCTGGGCTGTCGGAGGCAGACGCTCAGGAAATTCAAGAATATCTACATTGGCGACATACTGATCGTAGATCCTGCCTATGCGCGACAAAACCCGCTCCCTGCCGAGCATGCTGCTCGCACGTACCGCTGCCGTAAATATTTCTGGCGTGAGCAGTTCCAGTGCAACGGCGGATACCGGCGCATAGCTCAGATGCCAGGGCTCGGGGTAAAAGCCGCCGCGGTAAGCGCGATAGGGCCGGTAGAACCCGAAACTTGCGCTGTTCTCGTCCAGCCACTGATGCAGCCGGTGGAAAACCCCGCCGGGAGCCGCTTCATCAGGCAATAGCCGTATGCGATATCCCTCCGGCAACGCGGCGCGGTCGATGACGTCGATTTCCGTGCCCCAGTGATGCCGGCTGCCGCCCGGGACGGCGCTCCAGCACAGAATGCCATCGATCAGCGCTTCGTCATCCAGGCGCGCATGGTCCACGACGTTGCCGCCAGCGTCATAGAGCGGCCTTTCGCCGAGAAATTTACGATCCCAGATGCTTTGCTGGGCGGGAAAATCGCGGAACGCGCTCATGATCTCGATGGCAAGACCTTCGCGCGCCGCGGCATCTCTCATGGCGAGAAAGGGCTCAAGAGTGTCACGCTGCAGCGCCGCACCAAGATCGTCGCGCTGGACGACGTGGCTGCGGGCGCGGCCGGTGAGTTCCAGTTCGTTCAGCATGGGGGAATTCTAAACCCTTGATCCGCTGGAACGCCAAAACAAAAAAGCCGGCGCAAAGCCGGCTTTTTTAGGTTGATGCGTTCAGCTTATGCTGCTGCTGACGCCTCATTTTTTTCGCTCTTCTTGGGCGCTGCGGCTTCTTCCTTGGGCTCCGGACGGTCCATCAGTTCGACCAGCGCCATCGGGGCATTATCGCCCTGGCGAAAACCGTACTTCAGAATGCGCAGATAACCACCGGGACGCTTCGCATAGCGCGGGCCGATCTCGGCGAACAACTTGACCACCATATCGCGATCGCGCAGCCGGTTAAAAGCGAGCCTGCGGTTGGCCAGCGTGGGCTTCTTGCCGAGCGTGATGATAGGCTCAATGACGCGCCGCAGTTCCTTCGCCTTGGGCAGCGTGGTCTTGATGACCTCGTGCTTGAGCAGGGAATTGGTCATATTGCGCAGCATTGCCAGGCGATGGCTGCTGGTGCGGTTGAGTTTTCTTAATCCGTGACGGTGACGCATTGTTGATTCCTCACTAAAGGATGAGGGATGGGGGGCAAAGGATGAACCGGTGCTGCATCATGTCTGGTTTCATCCCTGCTCCCGCAGGCTTCATTCTTGTGTTTAAACTTTCTCCAGCCCGGCAGGGGGCCAATTTTCCAGTTTCATGCCGAGCGTAAGTCCGCGCGATGCAAGCACTTCCTTGATCTCGTTAAGCGACTTGCGGCCCAGATTCGGCGTCTTCAGCAATTCAGTCTCGGTGCGCTGAATGAGGTCACCGATGTAGTAAATGTTCTCGGCCTTGAGGCAGTTCGCCGAGCGCACGGTAAGTTCCAGATCATCCACCGGGCGCAGCAGGATGGGATCGATCTGGGTGGCCTTCTTTTCCTCGATCTGTGCCGGCATGCCCTCGAGATCGGCAAACACGGACAACTGATCAACCAGGACGCGGGCAGCGTAGCGCACCGCTTCCTCGGGATCGATCGCGCCGTTGGTCTCGATGTCCATGATGAGCTTGTCGAGGTCCGTGCGCTGTTCGACGCGCGCGGACTCCACGGAATAGCTTACCCGGCGCACGGGGCTGAACGAAGCATCGAGCATGAGGCTTCCCACGGCCCGGCTTTCTTCGCCATCGACCTTGCGGCTGGTGGCGGCGACATAACCGCGGCCCTGCTCAACCGTAATCTGCATGTCGAGCTTTCCGCCCGCAGCAAGATGGGCGATTACATGGTCGGGATTGATGATCTCGACTTCGTGACTCTCTTCGATGTCGCCGGCCGTTACCACGCCCTCACCTGACTTTTTAAGCGAGAGGGTGACCTCTTCACGATTGTGCAGTTTCAGCACAATACCCTTCAGATTGAGCAGAATGTCGACCACGTCTTCCTGCACGCCGTCGAGCGTGGAGTACTCGTGAAGCACTCCGGAAATTTTGACTTCTGTTGCGGCATATCCCGGCATCGACGACAGCAGGGTGCGACGTAGCGCATTGCCCAGAGTATGGCCGTAACCACGCTCGAACGGCTCCATCGTGAGCTTGGCGTGATTTGTCGTGATGTTCTGCACGTCGATGATACGAGGCTTTAGGAACGCACTGCTTGGCATGGCTCGAAACCCTCTTGGAAATTACTTCGAGTAAAGCTCGACGATGAGCGACTCGTTGATCGTGGATGGCAGTTCGGAGCGTTGCGGACGCGCCTTGAAAGTCCCCTTGAGCGCCTTGGCGTCAACTTCGAGCCATTCAGCGAATCCGCGGGATTCCATCGCCTCGGCTGCGCCTTTGATGCGCAACTGGTCCTTGGCGGGTTGTGCGACTTCTACTACGTCACCCGGGCTGCACTGGAATGACGGAATGTTAACGCGCTTGCCATTCACAAGAATGCCATTGTGACGGACGATCTGGCGCGCTTCGGTGCGCGAAGCACCAAAACCCATACGGTGTACAACACTGTCCAGCCGGCTCTCAAGGATTTGCAAAAGCGCCTCGCCGGTTACGGCCTTGCTGCGCGACGCTTCCTTGTAATTCTTGCGGAACTGGCGCTCCAGCAGACCGTAGATGCGGCGAACTTTTTGCTTTTCGCGCAGCTGAACGCCGTAACCTGAAAGGCGCGATTGTTTCTGGCCGTGCTGCCCGGGCGGATAGTTGCGGCGTTCTATCGCGCACTTGTCCGTAAAGCATTTTTCGCCCTTGAGGAAGAGTTTCTCCCCCTCACGACGGCACTGGCGGCATTTTGGATCGAGATTCCTTGCCACGATGAAACTCCTTTAAATCCTGCGCTTTTTCGGCGGGCGGCAGCCGTTGTGCGGCACCGGGGTCACGTCCGAAATGCTGGTGATCTTGAAACCTACGGCGTTCAGCGCCCTTACCGCAGATTCGCGGCCCGGCCCTGGCCCTTTGATGCGCACCTCGATGTTTTTCACACCGCACTCGGCAGCAAGTTTTCCCGCCTGCTCGGAAGCAATCTGCGCCGCAAATGGCGTCGACTTTCGCGACCCCTTGAAACCGCTGCTGCCCGAAGTAGCCCACGCCAGCGTGTTGCCCTGACGGTCGGTGATGGTGACGATGGTGTTGTTGAAGGATGCGTGAACGTGGGCGATGCCTTCCGCCACATTTTTCTTGACCTTCTTGCGCACCCGGGTGCTTGCTTTTGCCATATCGCTTTACCTTTGACTCAATCTTTAAACTGGAGCTGCTTTTTGCATCTTCACCGCCGCTTTGCGCGGGCCCTTGCGGGTGCGTGCATTGGTGCGGGTACGCTGTCCGCGCAGCGGCAGTCCGGCGCGGTGGCGCTTGCCACGGTAAGTGCCCAGATCCATCAGGCGCTTGATGTTCATCGATATTTCGCGGCGCAGGTCGCCCTCGACCGTGAAGCGGGCCACCTGTTCGCGTAATTTGTCCATATCGGAATCGGACAAATCCTTGATTTTACTAGAAAAACCAATACCAGCTGCAGTGCATATTGCGCGCGATAAACTGCGTCCGATGCCAAAAATCGCGGTCAGCGCGATCTCCGCATGCTGATGATTTGGAATGTTTACGCCACCAATACGGGCCATGTGCTACCCCAAAACGGAAAACCTGTAATTTTAACGCCTAACCAGCTAATTTTCAATTAAAAATCAGCCGGTCAGCCCTGACGCTGCTTGTGGCGGGGGTCGGTGCAGATCACCCTAACCACGCCTTTGCGTTTGATAACTTTGCAGTTGCGGCAAAGCTTTTTTACCGATGCCAGCACTTTCATGTTTTGCTCCTTCTAAACACTTACTTTGCCCGGAACACAATACGTCCCCGGGTCAGGTCATACGGCGTCAGTTCTACCGTTACCTTGTCCCCAGGCAGGATGCGTATATAGTGCATTCGCATCTTGCCCGAAATGTGTCCGAGCACCTCGTGGCCATTTTCCAGTTTGACCCGGAATGTTGCATTGGGAAGGTTTTCCACCACCTCTCCCTGCATCTGTATCGTCTCTTCTTTCGCCATTACCTAGCTGGAAACGCGCCACCCTTGAAATTGGCTTTCTTGAGCAGGCTTTCGTACTGGTGCGACATCATGTAGGCCTGTACCTGTGCCATGAAATCCATGGTCACCACCACGATGATCAGAAGACTGGTGCCGCCGAAATAAAACGGCACGTTCTTCCACACAATCAGCGCCTCCGGCAGCAGACAGACCAGCGTCACATAGATTGCACCGGTAAGCGTCAGTCTCAGCGTAATTTTTTCGATATAGCGGGCGGTCTGGTCACCCGGCCGGATGCCGGGCACGAAAGCGCCGCTCTTCTTCAGATTATCCGCGGTCTCCTTCGGATTAAAGACCAGCGCGGTATAGAAGAAACAAAAGAAAATAATCGCTGACGCGTAGAGCAGCGTATAAATCGGCTGGCCGGGATGCAGGGTGGCCGCGATGTTTTTGAGCCAGTCCATGCCTTCACTCGCGCCGAACCAGCCACCCAGGGTCGCCGGAAACAGGATGATCGAGGAAGCGAAAATCGGCGGGATGACACCCGACATGTTGAGTTTCAGCGGCAGGTGAGAAGTCTGGCCGCCGTAAACCTTGCGTCCGACCTGGCGTTTGGCATAAT
>CALOEN010000007.1:0-10256 GCA_942492335.1 uncultured beta proteobacterium
GGAGTGTCCAGTTGCTGATTCCGGTCATGATTGTGTCCGGCGCCATGTGGTTATCGGTGGTCTCCACTTTTCACGTGTCGGCACAGACCGCGGTGCCGGCATGGGTGCGGGCGCGGGCGTTGTCGATCTATCTGGTGGCGTTTGCTGCCGGTACGGTGGGCGGGGCCACGCTGTGGGGCGCGGTGGCTGCTCGCACCAGTGTCTCCACGGCGCTGCTCGCGGCGGCGGTCGGTGCGCTGCTAGCCATCATTGCCACCCGGCGCTATTCGCTCGATGTGCCGGATGTGCTGGGCGATGCAATTGCGCACTGGCCGGAACCCGTGACACACGACGGCATGGATCTCGAGCCGGATCGCGGCCCGGTCATGGTGACGGTCGAATACCGGGTCGATCCCGCCCGCGCACATGATTTTGGCGTGGCGATGCAGGAACTGGCGAGCGTACGCCGCCGGGATGGCGCATCATCCTGGGGGTTGTTCAAAGACACTGCCGACCCCGAGCGCTATGTCGAGTTCTTCCTCGTGGAGTCGTGGGTCGAGCATTTGCGCCAGCACCATCGCATCACGCCGCCCGATCAGGCCTTGCAGGAGCGTGTGCGCGGATTTCATACAGGGAGCGAGCCGCCGCGCGTATCTCACCTGATCGCGGAGATTTTTTAGTATGGGTTGTGAAAACTAAAAACTATTTGCCACAGAGATCACAGAGTGCACAGAGAAGGGCTTTACTGCCAGGTCGCTTTTTCTAGTGTTTTTCTCTGTGTCCTCTGTGATCTCTGTGGCTATAATGTTTTTTAATCAACAATCTAGGAGTCCGGCATGCTTGAGAAAAAAGCGGTAACGGGTGTTCCCATTCATGATCTTCTGGCGAGCCGCTGGAGTCCGCGCGCTTTTGCCGCGGACAAAACGGTGAGCCGCGCCCATCTTGCCACGCTGCTCGAAGCGGGGCGGTGGGCGCCGTCATGCAACGGCGACGAGCCGTGGTGCTATCTGGTGTGGGACAAAAGCCGGGATGCGCAGGGCTGGCAGCAGGCCTTCGACTGTCTGTCGGAAAACAACAAGAAGTGGGTGAAGAACGTGCCGCTGCTGATGTTGTCCTGCGCCGGCAGTATCTTTGGCCATAACGGCAAGCCCAATCGCTGGACCCAGCACGACACCGGCATGGCGAACCTTTCCATCGCGTTGCAGGCGCAGGCGTTGGGGCTGGTCGCGCACCAGATGGGCGGCTATGACGCCGAGAAAGCGCGCTCGGTATTCGGTATTCCCGCCGAGTACACACCGATATCCATGATGGCGGTCGGCTACCAGGCCGAACCCGATGTGCTCGACGAGGAAACCAAGGCGAAGGAGATGAAGCCGCGCGCAAGAAAACCGCTGGGCCAGTGCTTTTTCGAAGGTGGGTGGGGCAAACCGGTCGCGTGACGACCAGAAATGTCTTCTATACGTCCTGAGGGCTTTCGGTCAGGGCCGAGCTGTGGGCCCTGATTTCGCGCACGGGTTTATCGCCGCGGATATTGCGCCCTGTGGGCGTCCAGGTGCAGATCGCGGCACCGGGCGCCCAGATGGTCTTGTATTCTCCGGGCACGAAAAATCCTGTGGAAATGGTTAACAGGATACTGGCAGGCAAGTCTTGCCAATTTCATGGCTTTACCCTAGCCTCGGGCAGCTTTTTATTTTAAAAAGATATTGGATTGCCGTAAACGAACCAATTTATTGTCGTGACATTCAGGGGGAGGGGAAATGAACGCGTTATGTGCATTGTCGAAAAACTGGGCGCCGCTGCTGGGCCGTATTTTTATAGCCATCATATTTTTGCTGTCGGGTGTGGACAAGATCATGAACTTTTCGAAGACGGCCGATTTTATGACGTCGAAGGGCATGCCGATGGCCGAGGTGCTGCTGGTGCCGACCATCATTATCGTGCTGGGTGGCGGCCTCATGCTCCTGGTCGGCTGGCATGCACGCTGGGCCGCGCTGGCCATGGCCTTGTTCATGATCCCGACGACGCTGATATTCCATCCGTTCTGGACTTTCCCAGAGGCGCAGCAAGTAAACCAGTTCCATCATTTCTTCAAGAACGTGGCCATCCTGGGCGGGTTGGTTTTCGTCCTCGGCATGGGTTCGGGGCCGAAGAGTCTCGGCTCCGGGCCTGAAAAGGGATAATTGCAAAAATAAAAAAAGCATAGACACAGAGGACACAGAGGACACGAAGGAATGCAAATAATATCAACAGCATCCTAACAGTAGTATGCGGATCTCAAGCACTTTGTGGATATGCTTTGTTTTCCCCTCAAGATTACCTGTCTAGCGCTCCCTCAAGGGGTGTTGAAATGAATGTTTTGAAATAGATCCTTCGCTGTTCAAGTTGTCAGGTAATTCAAATGATCGGTAAAAGTATCCCTCTTGCTCAGCGCGTGCACGACATCGAGCCGTTTCATGTCATGGCGCTGCTGGCGCGGGCGCGCCAGCTTGAGGCGCAGGGCCGCTCCATCGTGCACATGGAGATCGGCGAGCCCGATTTCCCTACGCCGCAGGCCATTTGCGACGCCGGCATCGCGGCGCTGCGCGGCGGCGAACTGTTCTACACCCCGGCGCTCGGCCTGCCCCAATTGCGCGAGGCCATTTCCGGTTTCTACCGCACACGTTACAACGTGTCAGTTTCCCCTGAGCGCATCGTCATCACACCCGGCGCATCGGGGGCGCTGCTGCTCGCAATCGCGGCGCTGGTGAACCCGGGCGACCAGGTGCTGGTGTCCGATCCCGGCTATCCCTGCAACCGTCATTTCGTGAGACTGATGGAAGGCGAGCCGGTCGGCGTGGCGGCGGGCGCTGACAGCAATTACCAGTTGAACTCAGAACTCATGGAACGGCACTGGGGTAGTCGCACCGTCGCGGCGCTGGTCGCTTCGCCCGCCAATCCGACCGGCACGCTGATTCCCGCGGACCAGATCAAGGCGATGGCTGCATTTGCAGCGGCACGCCGCGGCACGCTGATCGTGGACGAGATTTACCACGGGCCTGGTCTACGACGGCGAGGCGGCGACGGCGCTTGCGTTGTCAGATGATGTGTTCGTTATCAACAGCTTTTCGAAGTACTTCCAGATGACCGGCTGGCGCCTCGGATGGATGGTGGCCCCCGAAGCTTACGTGCCGGCAATAGACAAGCTGTCGCAGAACATTTATCTCGCGGCGTCCACGCCCTCGCAATATGCGGCGCTGGCGGCGTTCGAGCCGCAGACGCTCGCGCTGCTCGATGCGCGCCGCGACGAATTCAGGGCGCGCCGCGACTACCTGGTGCCGGCGCTGCGTGCGCTGGGTTTCGATATACCGTGCATGCCGCAGGGCGCGTTCTATATCTACGCCGGTTGTGCGGCTATGACTCCCGACAGCTTTGCGTTTGCGAATGATCTGCTGGAACAGGCCGGCGTGGCGATCACGCCGGGCATTGATTTCGGCCATCATGCGCCGGAGCGGCATGTGCGTTTCGCCTATACGCGCCCGGTGGAAGTGCTGGCGGAGGGGGTAAAGCGCCGGATTCGCGGGGTTTCTCGGCCGTTGAAATTCACAAAAAGCATTAACACAAAGGACACGGGGGGGGGGGGGGGGGGGCCCCGGGCGAAGGTTCGCAAAGGAAACAACTTGAGCATTAATATTAAAATGGACCAGCAAGATTATCAAGGAGGGGGGGGGAACGGGTGGTTGACGCGAGTGCGTTAGTATTAATAATATGATATTTATTCTTGCGTTTTTCTTTTTCGCGTTCTTTGTGTCGTTATGTTTTTGACTTTCGTTTTAAAGACTTAAAGCCCGAAGCAGCAACGACACCCCACTCACCATCAGCAGCCCGCCTATCACGCGGATCAGGGCGTCGCGCGACAGGTTCAGGTGCAGCCGGTGCCCTAGATAAAGTCCGAGGAACATCATCGGCAGCAGGGCCGCGGCATAGCCCAGTATTTGCCATGAATACAGTCCCGCCGCGGTATACAGCGTGATGCGGCCGATGGTGGTGAAGATGAAAATCACCGGCACCGTGGCGCGGATCTGTTCCGGCGTGGAACCGCGTCCCGCCAGGTACATCACGTAGATCGGCCCGCCGACGCCGAACAGTGCCGAGCAGGTGCCCGCTGTCAGCCCGATCGGCCCCGTTGCCCAGCGCGCGACCCGCAACGCTGCGCCGCGGTTGAGCGCGTACATCGTTCCGTAGAACAGTGCGAACACGCCCAGACTGGCAATCAATACGCCGCCGGGCAGGCGCAGCAACAGGTAAACGCCGGCAACCATGCCCACCACCAGGAACGGCAGCAGCGGATAAAATTCGCGCTTGTTGACGTCTGCGCGCAGGCGCAGTCCCATGCTGAGCGCGCCCACGCAGTCGAGTATCGCCACCATCGGCAGCACGCTTGGCAGCGGTAGCAGGTGCGCGAGCAGCGGTATCGACACCAGCGTGGAGCCGAAACCCGCCATGCCGAACGTGACGTAGGCCAGCAGCACGATCAGCGGCGCGACTACAAGGATTTCGGTGCTTGGCATTACCGGGCCTGGCAGGACGGGAAAGTTGAGTATAGCGGAAGCGATGGGAATGCTGCTGCGAGCGGCGTTTACCTTACAATATCGGTTTTGGGATAATGGGTGATGAAATCCTGGAAACCAAGATCAAAAAGAGCATGAACGCGAAGGACGCAGATATATAAAATCAAAAAAAGCATTAACGCAAAGGACGCGAAGGAACGATCAAAGAACAGAATAAAATTATCTTGAAAAGAGCAATAACAATTGCAGGTTAGAGCTTTCTAGGTTTTAATTATTATTTTATGTCTTGTTTTCCCTTCGCGTTACTTCGCGTCCTTTGCGTTAATGCTTTTTGTGAACTTTGTGTTGAATTTTGTTAAGGAAGCAGATTGACTCAACTGATACTCATACGCCACGGCGAGACGCTGTGGAATCGCGAGCGGCGCATGCAGGGCCAGCAGGACAGCCCACTGTCCGACACGGGTGTGTTTCAGGCGGGCCGGCTCGGGCAGCGCCTCGCGGACATGCCGTTCAGCGTGCTCTACAGCAGCGATCTTGGGCGCGCACACGAGACTGCGCGCAGCGTAGCCGGAGTCACCGGCCACGAGATTGCCCTCGATACGCGCCTGCGCGAACGTAATTTCGGCGTGTTCGAAGGCCTGACCACTGAAGAGATCGAAGCCCGCTTTCCAGCCGAATATGATTGCTTCAGAAGCCGCAACCCGGCCTACGTCATACCCGGTGGCGAGAGCGCGCAGCAGTTCCGCGAGCGCTGCCTTGAAGTGCTTGAGGATATCGCCGATCGCCATGCCGGCGAGACAGTGGTGGTAGTGACGCACGGACTGGTGCTGGACATTGCGTATCGCGAGGCGCACGCCATCGCGCTCGGCGAGCCGCGGCCGGTGCCGCTGCTTAACGCGAGCCTGAACGTGTTTCATTTTGGCAATCGTCACTGGCGCTGCGAGTCCTGGGGTGACGTGTCGCACCTGCAGGGTGACGCCGTCACTCACTTTGAAAGCGGCAACGTGTAGGCTGGCTGGGGCGCGCCCCATGAGCAAGCAGGAAACAGTGATTCTGGTGCATGGGCTGTGGATGCACGGTGTCGCCATGGCGCTGATGCGCCGTCGCATTGCACGCTGCGGATACCGTGTGCTCAGCTATTCCTATCCCTCGATGAGGTTGACGTTGACAGAGAATGCCGAGCGGTTGGAGCGGTTTTGCCGAGAGCAAGGCACTGAGCGCCTGCACTTCGTCGGACATAGTCTCGGCGGGCCCGTGATCCTGACCTTGATCGAGCGCGAGACTGCGCTGAATATAGGGCGCATTGTGCTGGCTGGTCCGCCATATACCGGCAGCTTCACAGCGCGCCGTTTAGAGCATCTGCCCGGCGGGCACAAAGTGCTGGGGCGCAGTATCCGGCAATGGCTGGGTCACAAACGCGCGGCTGATTACACCCGATTCGAGATCGGAGTGATCGCCGGCAGTTCCAACATCGGGCTCGGCTTGCTGATTGCGCCTGGCTTGCCGCGGCCCAATGACGGCGTGGTCACAGTGGACGAGACCCGGGTGCCTGGCGCTCGCGATCATATCGTGCTCGGCGCCAGCCATTCTTCCATGCTGATATCGGCAGAAGTGGTGCGGCAGGTCTGCGCGTTTCTGCGCACTGGAGCATTTTTCAGAAAAACGAGGGCAGAGGAATGAGCAACGGAGTCCGTGTCGTTGTCATCGCGCTGTTGCTCGCGCTCACCGGCTGCAGTCACGTTGCTTATTACATGCAGTCGGTGAGCGGACAGATCGACGTCTGGCAACGCGAGCGGCCCATTGCCGAGGTCATGGCTGATCCGGCGACGCCGGAGACGCTGAAGGAGAAGCTCGCGGCGGTGCTGCGCATGCGCGAGTTTGCAAGCCGCGATCTGGGTTTGCCTGACAACGCAAGTTTCCGGAGTTATGCCGATCTCGGGCGGCCGTACGTGGTATGGAACGTGTTCGCGACACCCGAGTTCTCGACCAAGCCGCAGCAGTGGTGCTTCCTGGTCGCCGGGTGCGTCGGCTATCGCGGCTATTTTTCCAAAGCGCAGGCCGATGAGTTTGCCGCGCAATTGAGCGCCGAAGGCCACGATGTCTTCGTTGGCGGGGTGCCGGCCTATTCGACCCTGGGCTGGTTTGCCGATCCGGTGCTCAACACCTTCATCCGCTATCCCGATCCCGGCATCGCGCGGTTGATCTTCCATGAACTCGCGCATCAGGTCGTCTATGTCTGGGACGATTCCGTATTCAATGAGTCGTTTGCCGTCGCGGTGGAGCAGGCGGGCGTCAGCCGCTGGATCGCGTTCCACGGCGGTACCGGGGACCAACAGATTTATGAGCGCATGCAGCAGCATCGCATTGGTTTTGTGCGGTTGGTAACGGCTTACCGTGAGCGCCTCGACGCGCTGTACGCAAGCGGGCTGGAGAAGGGGGCGATGCGCGAACGGAAAAACCAGCTTTTCTCGGAAATGGCGCGCGAATATCAGCAGCTCAAAACAACATGGGGCGGATTCAAAGGTTACGACCCGTGGTTCGCCCGGCAGCCCAACAATGCCAACCTGGCCTCGGTGGCGATTTATACCGGCAAGGTGCCGGCGTTTCAGGCGCTGCTCGCACGCGAGAACGGGAACCTGCCGCGGTTTTACGATGCCGTAAAATCTCTTGCGCAACTCGACAAGCGGGAGCGCGACGAATTGCTGATGAAGCTGGCGCCGGATGCTGATGCGCCGGGCAGTGCAAAATAGCCGTTGCACGGTATAATTTTATTGCTGCAATCACAGGAGGACAACCATGAAGCTGACAAGCAGCAGTTTCGGCGACAACCAGCCCATCCCCGTGGAGTTCGCGTTTTGCGCCCCTGATCCTCAAAGCCATGTCACGCTCTCCGGCAATCGCAATCCCGATCTGTCGTGGAGCGATCTGCCGGCCGGCACCCTGTCACTGGCGCTGATCTGCCATGACCCCGATGTGCCGTCACGGCCCGATGACGTCAACCAGGAAGGGCGCAGCGTTCCGGCGTCATTGCCGCGGACGGATTTTTATCACTGGGTGCTGGTGGATCTCGATCCCAAATCCAGGTCGCTCAAGGCCGGTGAATTTTCAGACGGCGTCACCACGCGCGGCAAGGGCGGACCCACCGGGCCGCGCGGCACGCGCCAGGGCATCAACGATTACAGTGCATGGTTCGGCGGCGACAAGGACATGTCCGGCGACTATTTCGGCTACGATGGCCCGTGCCCGCCGTGGAACGACACCATCCCGCATCATTATGTGTTTACGCTTTATGCGCTCGATGTGGCGAGCTGTCCTGTGACCGGAAATTTCAAGGGTGCGGATGTGCTTGCCGCGATCACGGGCCATGTGCTGGGCCAGGCGAAACTGACCGGCGTCTACAGCCTGAACCCCGACGTCAAGGTTTGAGCCGCTTTCGGCCTGAATGGAAAAGCTCAATTCAAAGAGCATGAACGCAATGGACGCAAGATCAAAAAAACCTTTATCGCAAAGGACGCAAAGGTTCGCGAAAGAAAACAAATAATTAATTTAACCGTATCATCCGCAGTTGTTGATGCACTATTTCAAGTAATTTCTGTTCTTGCTTTTCCTTTGCGTTACTTCGCGTCCCGTCAAGCGGGTATTAAAAGAATCCATTGCGTTCATGCTCTTTTGGGCTTTTTAGATCTCGTGCACATAACTGCCCGGCGCGGGACCTAACACCGGGTATTCCTTGCTGCCGGGTGCGCGAGCAGGGACTTTCTCGCCGCAGTGCCCGTCCAGCCACGCCGCCCAGTCTTCCCACCAGCTGCCCTCTATCTTGCTCTGACTTTTCAGCCATTCATCCGGTGGCGCCGAGTTGGTCGCGCCGCTCCAGTAACTGCGCTTGGGCGGCTGGACCGGTGGATTGATGATGCCCAGGATGTGGCCCGAGCTCGACAGCGTATAGCGCACCGGCGCCTTGATCCTGCCCGCGATTTTGAACGTCGCTTTCCACGGCGCGATGTGGTCCTCTTCGCAGCCCACGGCGTACAGCGGCTGGCGTATCCGGCCCAGATCGATGTCGTGTCCGGCCAGTTTCAGCGCATCTTTTTTGATGAGCTTGTTGTTCAGGTAGAACTCGCGCAGATAGAAGCTGTGCATCGCGCGCGGCATGCGGGTCACGTCGGTGTTCCAGTACAGCACGTCGAACGGCGGCGGCGTTTCGCCATATAGATAGTTGTGGACGAAATAATGCCAGATGAGGCTGTTCGATCGCAGCATGCGGAATGAGCGCCCCATGTCTTTGCCGTCGAGATAGCCCTGATGCGCCATCTTCTCTTCCAGCGTGCCTATGGTGTTCTCGTCGATGAATACCTCTATGCCGCCGGGACGCGAGAAGTCGACCAGGGTGGTGAGCAGCGACCAGTGCGACACCGGTACCTGCGCGACGTCGGGATATTCCCGGTTGAACCATCCCATCATGGCCGCGAGCGCGGTGCCGCCGATGCAATAGCCCGCTGCATGCACCTGGGGCGTGCCGCAGATGCTGCGAGCGACTTCTATCGCCTGCCGCAGGCCGGTCATCAGGTAGTCTTCGAAAGTGGTGTCCGCCTGGAGCGCGGTCGGGTTTT
Organism: uncultured beta proteobacterium; assembly: GCA_942492335.1. Classification (GTDB taxonomy): domain Bacteria; phylum Pseudomonadota; class Gammaproteobacteria; order Burkholderiales; family SG8-41; genus CAKKQX01. The sequence goes on from CALOEN010000007.1 coordinate 9,137, forward strand.
TCCAGCTGACGACGAACACCGTGTAGCCTCGGCCGACCAGGTAGCGCAACAGGCTCTTTTTCTCGTTGAGGTCGAGAACGTAGTACTTGTTGATCCAGGGCGGGATGATGACCAGCGGTACCGCATGGACTTCGGCTGTCGCCGGCGCGTACTGGATGAGTTCGATCAGTTCGTTGCGGTAGACCACCGAACCCGGCGTGGTGGCGAGATTCTGGCCGACCTTGAAGGCCGAGGCGTCGACCATGCGCACATCACCAGCGGACATATCCTCCAGCCACAGCTTGAGACCCTCGGTGAGGCTTTGACCGCCGGACTCCCAGAACTTGCGGACGGCGACGGGATTGGTCAGGAAAAAATTGGTCGGCGCCACCGCGTTCAGCCATTGGCGCGCCCAGAATGTTGCGCGGCGCCTGTCTTTCTGCGACACGCCCGGCGTCTCGAACAAGGCCTCCTGTGACCAGTGGGTATAGAGCAGGTAGTTCTGTTTCAGGAAGGAGAGCGCGGGAATTTCCGACCAGGCGGGGTCGGCAAAGCGTTCATCCTCGGCCGAGGAAACGACATGCGCACGCTGGTGGAGTCCTGCCAGGACCTGCAGTTCGTTGAGCTGCATTTTCTGGAGTTCGGAAGCCAGTTCGGCGAGTGCGGCCGCCAGTTCGGCGGGATGCGCAAGCCAACCCTGGGCGACTCTGGTCATCGAAGCACCGATACCGAACGGGTCTGCCGACCGGTTCAAGCGGGCCATCTGCTCGGCCCACTGTTCGAAACCGGCCTGCCATCCGGAGTCGGATGGGTCAGGAGTTGGTTTATTCATGAGTTGGCTCTATCATTGCGCCCTGCCTGCAGCGGCGGGGCTGCCCAACGCGATGAAGCTCAGGAATAATGATACGCCGATTCCGGCGTTTTTCCAGTAGCCTGCCTCCAGGGTATTTCCTTAGAGCGTATAAAAAGAAGAAAAAGTCCAAAGCATCGACACGAAGGACACGAAGGACAAGAAGGAAAGACCGACATAGATAAACTATCAATCAGCGCGAAGGCAAATCTGAGCGGTATTTATACCCAGCTCATATCGTCTGTCAGAAAACAATTTGATTTTTTTATGTTTTCCTTTGTGTCCTTCGTG
>CALOEN010000008.1:0-16954 GCA_942492335.1 uncultured beta proteobacterium
CAGCCGAGCGCATCGAGATTGAGTTTGATGCTCGACAGGTCTTCGGGGGTTACGGTATTGGGTGAGGCGGCGCTGGTCGCGGGTGCGGGCTGCTCGTCGCCGGACTTGGAGGCGTTGCTGATCAGCCAGTGCAGATTGTTGGGTGAATCGGAATTTGCCATCGCTTCGTCGATCGTGACCTGTCCGGTCCGGTAAAGATGAAACAGCGCCTGCTCGAAGGTCTGGGATCCGGGCGAAAGGCTTTGCTCCATTGCATCCTTGATCTGGCTGATCTCCCCGCCCTTGATCAATTCCTGGATGTGCTTGGTGTTGAGCAGAATTTCTACAGCGGGCACGCGCTTGCCGTCGATGGTGCGCACCAGGCGCTGCGAAATCACCGCGCGCAGCGCGATCGACAGGTCGGACAGCAGGCTTTCCCGCGCATCGCGCGTAAAAAAGTTGATGACCCGGTTCAGTGCGTTGTAGCTGTTGTTGGCATGCAGCGTCGACAGGCACAAGTGGCCGGTCTGCGCGAACAGCAGCGCGCTCTGCAGCGTCGGTTGGTCGCGGATCTCGCCTATCATGATCAGATCCGGTGCTTCCCGCATGGCGCTGATCAGCGCGTCCTGGTAATTGTGGGTATCGACGCGGACTTCACGCTGGTTGACGATGGACTTCTTGTGCTTGAAGAGAAATTCGACCGGATCTTCGACGGTCAGGATATGGCCGGTCTTGATGCCGTTGCGGTGATCTATCATCGAGGCCATCGTGGTCGATTTGCCGGATCCGGTGGAACCGACCACCAGGATCAGCCCGAGTTTCTCCATGATGACGTCCTTCAGTATCGGCGGCAGCTTGAGCGAGTCGAATGCCGGCACATCGGGTTTGATAAAACGGACCACCATGGCCACGGTGTTTTTCTGGTGAAAAATATTGATGCGGAAGTTGCCCATGTCGCCGCCGCTTTGCGCGAAATTCATTTCGTGCTTGGCCTCGAACTCCTTGACCTGCCCCTCGGTCATGAGTTCGTATGAGATCTTCTTGACCTGATCGGGGTCGAGTACCTGGCTGTTGATCGGCATGACCACGCCGTTGATCTTGATCTGGATCGGCGCGCCGGCGGTGAAAAACAGGTCCGAGGCCTGTTTGTCGGCCATCAGTTTGAAAAGCGGTGTCACAAACATGGCGGGCTCCTCATATGCGTCAGCCGTTTTATCGGGTGATTCTTTCTGCCGTTCCGGAAATTGTGACCGCTACCGGAGCGATAGGCAAAGTATGGGCAATCAATCGGCTCTCAGCAACTCGTTGATGCTCGTTTTGGCGCGGGTCTTGGCATCGACCTGCTTGACGATCACCGCACAATACAGATTGCATTTGCCATCGGCGGCCGGCAGCGAGCCGGAGACCACGACCGAACCGGCCGGCACGCGGCCGTAGAGTATTTCGCCGCGCTCGCGGTGGTAGATCTTGGTGCTTTGGCCGATGAACACGCCCATCGAGATCACCGAGCCTTCCTCGACGATTACGCCTTCGACGATTTCCGAGCGCGCGCCGATGAAGCAGTTGTCCTCGATGATGGTGGGATTGGCCTGCAGCGGTTCGAGCACGCCGCCGATGCCGACGCCGCCTGAAAGATGGACGTTCTTGCCGATCTGGGCGCAGGAGCCGACGGTGGCCCAGGTGTCGACCATGGTGCCTTCGTCGACATAGGCGCCGATATTGACATAGGAGGGCATGAGCACGGCGTTTTTCGCTATGAACGCGCCGCGCCGCACCATTGCCGGCGGCACCACGCGGAATCCCCCGCGCACGAAATCCTCACGTGAATAACCGGCGAATTTGCTTGGCACCTTGTCGAAATACTGCGTCGCTGCGCCTGCCATCGGGACATTGTCCTCGAGGCGGAACGACAGCAGCACGGCTTTTTTGATCCATTGATGAACGACCCAGGCGCCACCGGTTTTCTCGGCGACGCGGACTTTGCCTGCGTCCAGATCGCTGAGCACCTGATTGACCGCGGCTCCGATTTTGGCGGGCGCGGTGCCTGGCTTCAGTTCGGCGCGGTTTTCCCACGCCTGCTCGATGATGGTTTGTAATTCGCTCATGGCTGCTCCGTATCGGTTTACAAGTTTTGGACAAAAGCCGCAATCCGTTGTGCGGCCTCGGTGCATTCTGCGGTTGAGGCGACGAGCGCGATCCGGACCCGATTGGCGCCGGGGTTGACTCCGTGCACCTCGCGTCCGAGATAACTGCCGGGCAGGACGGAAACCGCCTGTTCCAAGTACAGGCGGCGGGTGAATTCGGCGTCGCTGAACGGCGTCGGTGCCCACAGATAAAATGCCGCATCCGGCAGGGTCACGTCGAGGGCTGATTTCAAGATGTTGATTACATTGGTAAATTTATCTTTGTACGCGCGCCGGTTTTCGATCACATGGGCTTCATCCTGCCATGCGGCGATGCTCGCCATATGGATGGGCGGACTCATCGCGCAGCCCTGGTAGGTGCGGTAGAGCAGAAATTTTTTCAGAATGGATGCATCGCCGGCAACGAAGCCGGAACGCATGCCCGGTACATTCGAGCGTTTCGAGAGGCTGGAGAACACTACCAGCCGAGGGTAACCGGTCCTGCCCAGATCCTGGGCGGCCTGCAGCGCGCCCAGCGGCGCCTGCCCCTCGTCAAAATAGATCTCGGAATAGCATTCATCCGCAGCGATGACGAAACCGTGGCGGTCGGACAGGTCAAACAGTTTTTTCCACTGCGCTGGCGTCATCACGCTGCCGGTCGGGTTGCCCGGCGAGCAGACGTAAATCAACTGGGTGCGCTGCCAGATCGCTGCAGGCAGTTCATCGAAATCATAGGCATAACGGTTTGCAGCCAGATTGCTCAGAAACTGCGGTTGTGCCTGCGCCAGCAGCGCAGCGCCTTCGTAGATCTGATAGAACGGATTGGGGCAGACGACCACGGCATCGCTGCGTGTCGGGTCGATGACTGTCTGGGCGAAGGCAAATAGCGCTTCGCGGCTGCCATTGACCGGAATGATCTCGCTGTGCGGATCTATAGACGTCAGGTTGTAGCGCTGTTTCAGCCAACCTGCGATGGCCAGCCTCAGGCCTTCGCCGCCCAGCGTGGTCGGGTAATTCGACAGGCCGGCGAGGTTGTCAGCGAGCGTTCTTTTAATGAATTCCGGCGTCGGGTGCTTGGGTTCGCCGATATGCAGGCTGATCGGTTTCAACGCCGGATTCGGGGTCAGGCCGGCATACAAGGCGCTCAGTTTCTGAAACGGATAGCTTTGCAGGAGGTCGAGACGAGGGTTCACGGCGGATTGTCAGCGGCAGTGTGCATTCAGCACGGCCTGTTGAAAAACGTAAATTATAGAGGTATTTGCGGCGTTGCGCCGGGCTGCGATGCGTTCTAGCGCGTGGTGTACTGCCCGGGCAGCGGCGTCAATCCCGGATCAGTGGCCGCTTTCCAGCCGGGCTTGCGGTGATCGGCGACGACGGTGGTGAATATACCTCCGCGCACGAAAAAACGGGCAGTAAGGCGCATGTAGCGTGGCCGCACTGCACGCACCAGATCGTCGAGTATGCGGTTGGTTACATCCTCGTGAAACGCGCCCTCGTTGCGGAACGACCAGATGTAGAGCTTGAGGCTTTTAAGCTCCACACACAGCTTGTCGGGCACATAATCGAGCAATAGTGTGGCAAAGTCGGGTTGGCCGGTCTTCGGGCACAGGCAGGTAAATTCCGGTATTTCCATGTGAATCCGGTAATCGCGCCGCGGACTCGGGTTGGCAAACGTGTCAAGGTGTTTTTTGGGTTTGGTCGGCATCGTAAATCAGTTAAAATGGCGCGAAAAATTTCATTATGAATTATAACCTCTCAGGCATCAGAAAAATTGCGCCTCACTAAAATCAGTCTCGCCGGCTTCAAATCGTTTGTCGATCCCACTCATATCACCGTGCCCGGTCAGTTGGTCGGCATCGTTGGTCCCAATGGCTGCGGCAAGTCGAACATCATCGATGCCGTGCGCTGGGTGCTGGGGGAAACCTCGGCCAAGCACCTGCGCGGCGAGACCATGCAGGATGTTCTGTTCAACGGATCGGGCGACCGCAAGCCTGTCAATCGCGCAAGTGTAGAACTGGTCTTCGACAACAGCCTGGGCAAAGCTGCCGGACAGTGGTCCGAATACGCCGAGATCTCGGTCAAGCGCATACTCGAACGCGACGGCGATTCTTCCTACCATATCAACAACATCCACGTACGACGTCGCGACGTGGCGGACATATTCCTGGGCACCGGCCTGGGTTCCCGCGCCTATGCCATCATCGAGCAGGGCATGATCTCCCGCGTGATCGAGGCCAAGCCCGAGGAGTTGCGCGTGTTTCTGGAAGAGGCCGCGGGCATATCGAAATATCGCGAGCGCCGGCGTGAAACTGAATTGAGGCTGCGCGACACGCGCGAGAATCTGTTGCGCGTCGAAGACATCAGGCAGGAACTCGATAAACAGCTCGAGCATCTTCACGACCAGGCCGAGGTCGCCAAACGCTATCACGAATTGCAGGCGCAGTTGCAGACGACGCAAAGCCTGCTGTGGCTGCTCAAAAAACAGGAAGCGGCGGCAAGCCGCAACCGCCATAACCGGGAACTTGAGCGCCTAGGCATAGAAATCGAGGCGCAGACCGCCGGGCTGCGCGAAGCCGAAAAGCGTCTCGAAGACATGCGCAGCCAGCATTATCACCTCAGCGACGAAACGCATGCCGCACAGGGCGCGCTGTACGAAGCCAATGCCGAGGTGGCGCGCATCGAGCAGCAGATTACCCATGTGCGCGAAAGCCGCCAGCGCGTTGAGCAGCAACTGACCGCGCTTCGCTCACAACTGGAGACCAACCAGTCGCAGCTGGCGACGGCCCAGCTCGGTCTTGCCGAATGGAACGAGGGCAAAGCGCGCGCCCAGCAACAGGCAGCGGCGGCCGAGGCGAGCGTGGCCACTGAAACTGAAAAATTGCCGGTTGCGGAGGAAGCGTACCGCGCCACCCACAACCGGCGCGACGAACTGCAGCAGGGCCTGTCACAGACTGAGCAGGGGCTGCAGGTGGAGCAGACCAAGCTGGCGCACGCCCAGCGCGTGATCGAACAACTGGCGCAGCGTGAGGCGCGTCTGCTCGAAGAGCGGCAGGCGCTACCGGTTCCTGATGCCACGGCGGTGGAACAGATGCGCCAACAGATGCAGGCCCTGGATAACGCATTACATGAACGGCGCGCCGCGCTGGCGCAAAAGGAGGCATCGCTGTCCCAGACGGAACAGGGGTTGCGCGACAGGAACGAGGCGCTCGAGACCGCCGTCCAGCGCGTCACCGGCACCGAGGCGCGCATCCATGCGTTGCAGCAACTGCAGGACCGTCTTGCGCGCGGCATCGACATGGAAGGCTGGCTGTCGGCGCATGCGCTCGATAAGGCGCCGCGGTTGTGGCAGGGCATCGCCATTGAAGCAGGTTGGGAGGATGCACTGGAGGCCGGTGCTCAATGAACGGCTCAATGGCATTGCGCTGGATCACCTCGAGCAATCCGCAGCGTGGCTACGCGAGGCGCCTCCCGGAAAAATGACGGTATTCGATACCAGCGGCACGGCGGATGCGCCGGTAGCCGGGGGCAGCGGACTGGAGCCGCTGCAGCGCTACGTTACCTGCCGCGATGCGCGGCTTGAAGGCGTGCTGGGAGAATGGCTGCATAACGTATATGTTGTTGCTGATGCCGCCTCCGGCCTGGAACAGCGCCGGGCGTTGCCGGCCGGCGCCATGCTGGTATCAAAAGAAGGCCATATATTCACGCGTCGCAGCGTGAGTTTCCATGCGCCGGATACCGAGTTGCACGGGGTGTTGTCGCGGCAGCGCGAAATTGAGCAACTGCAGACCGTGATCGGCGGGGAGCAGGCGCAGCTCAACCGCATCAGGGGCGAGGTGACGGCGGCCGAACAGGACATCGAGCAGCGCAAATCGGAGCTCAACGACTTGCGCCAGGGCGTGAGCGAGGCGCAGCAGCAGCACCATGATTTGCAGATGGAAGCCCTGCGCCTGTCGGAGCTTGCCCAGCGTCTGACCCAGCGCGGTGAGAAGATTACCTCCGAGCTTCAGGAAATTGCTGCGCAATATGCGGCCGAGACGGACCATAAGCAGGCAGCGGAGCACAGCATGCTCGCCCTTGAACGCGACGTGTCCGAACAACGCCAACAGCTGGAGCAGGCGGCCGAATTGTATCGTCGCGCGGAATCGGTGCTGGCCCTGCAACGCGAGGCATTACGCCTGGCGCAGCACGGGTATCAGGAAGCAATATTTAGCCTAAGAAGTACTGACAATAAAATCAAAGAGATAGAGAATAATATTAGTGTGTTTTCTGAGCATATATCTGGCCTTTCCGCGAACCTTGAAACGGTGCAGAGTGAGCTTGCCGGCTTCGACGAAACACCCTGGCAAACCCAGTTGCAACAGACGCTGGCCACCCGCACCCAGCGCGAGCAGGCGCTGGCACAGGCGCGGGATGCGCTCGAGGGCATGGAAACCCAGCTCAAGGCCATCGAGCAGGAGCGGCTGGCCTGCGAGCAGAAACTGGGGCCGCTGCGCGAGCGCATCAATGACGTGCGACTGAAGGAGCAGGAAGCGCGGCTAATCGAGGAACAGTTTGCACAGCAGCTTGCCGAGGCGGGCGCGAGCGAGGAAGAGCTGGCCGCGCTACTGGAAAAAGGCATGCGTTCGGGCGCGCTGCAGACTGAGATCGGGCGCCTGGCCGAGGAAATCAAAGCATTGGGCGCTGTCAATCTGGCCGCGCTCGAGGAATTGCAGGCCGCCCAGGAGCGCAAAAACTACCTCGATGCGCAGTCCGCCGATCTGACAGAGGCCATGGCAACTCTGGAAGATGCCATCCGGCGCATCGACCGCGAAACCCGGGAGCGGCTGCAGCATACCTTTGACGAGGTCAACCGCCACTTCAGCAAGATGTTCCCGGTGCTGTTTGGCGGCGGTCACGCCAGGCTGGTGCTGACGGGCGAGGAGATCCTGGATGCCGGCGTGCAGGTGATCGCGCAGCCGCCCGGCAAGAAAAACACGTCCATACACCTGCTCTCGGGCGGGGAGAAAGCACTGACGGCGCTGTCGCTGGTATTCTCGATGTTCCAGTTAAATCCCGCGCCGTTCTGCCTGCTCGATGAGGTCGATGCGCCGCTCGATGATCACAACACGGAGCGTTTCTGCGAGCTGGTCCGGAAAATGTCCGATCAATCGCAGTTCTTGTTCATCAGCCATAACAAGATCACCATGGAAATCGCCAACCAGCTGATCGGGATCACCATGCAGGAAGCCGGTGTGTCGCGGGTGGTGGCGGTCGATATCGAAGAGGCAATGAAGTTGACTGAAAAAGCGGCCTGAGCCGGATACTCCCTATGAGCGATCTGCAGATAAGTCTGCTGGTGATCGGCGCGGTGGTTGTCGTCGCGGTTTATCTGTTTAACTGGATGCAGGCGCGCAGGCTGCAGCGGCGCCTGGAGCGAACATTTGGCTCAGAGCACGAAGACGTATTGCTGCAGCCGGCACCGGTTGCAGCAGGTCCAGGGCAGCGCGTCGAGCCGCTGTTTCAACCGCAGGAAACTCCTGAAAGCGCGGCGCAAAGTGAGGCTGGAGCCGGCGCGCAATCCCCGGAACCCGCAGTTTTGCCGGTCGACGCCTGTTTTGACGAGAAAATATATTTCATCGCGCAAGTGGAATCGGATGCGCCGATACCTGAAACCGTGATGGGCGAACTGCTGAGCGGCGTCGTCGACTGCGGCAAACCGCTGTGTGCCGCGGGCTTCAATGCGGATACCGGTTTATGGGAGGACCTGGGGCAGATCGGGAACAGCTATGACAGACTGTGCCTGGCGCTGCAGCTGGTCAATCGTGGCGGTCCCGTCAGCCCCGCGCAGCTGGCCGCTTTTTGCAAGGCAGTGACGAACTGCGCCGAGAAGATATCAGCATCGGCCACCCTGGCCGATATCCAGGAGGCGTTGGCCCACGCGCAGGAGCTCGACAGTTTTTGCGCCGAGGTCGACGTGGCTATTGGCATCAATATTGTCGCTCCGGCAGGCATGCAGTTCGCCGGCACCCGGATCCGCGCTCTGGCCGAGGCAGCGGGCTTCAAACTCGAGCCCGAAGGGGTGTTTCACTATCGCGACGATGAAAGGCGGACACTGTTCACGCTCGACAATCACGAGCCGGCACCGTTTATCCCCGAACAGATCAAAACCTTGTCAACCGGCGGTATTACGCTGTTGCTCGACGTGCCGCGCGTTGCCGGCGGACTCGAAGTGCTCGATCGCATGGTGGAAATAGCAAAAAACTTTGCACAGGCGCTCGGCGGGCGGCTGGTGGATGATAACCGGGTCGCGCTCAACGATTCCGGCATCGTCAAGATCCGTCAACAACTCAGTTCAATTCACGATGTCATGGATAAGAATGATGTCGGGGCAGGGGGCGAACGCGCGCTGCGCCTGTTTTCATGAGCGTGCCAGCGGCCACCGTCAAAAAACGCATCGAATCCCTGCGCGAGGATATCGAGCGCTATAACTACCAGTATTACACGCTCGACGCGCCATCAATTTCCGACGCGGAATACGACCGGATGTTCCGGGAGTTGCAGCAGCTTGAAGCCAGCCATCCTGAACTGGTCACGCCCGAGTCCCCTACACGACGCATCGGCAGCGCGCCGCTCGCCGGTTTTGAATCGGTCAGGCACCGCGTTCCCATGTTGTCGCTCAACAATGCTTTCGACGAGGAAGAAGTCGCGGCGTTCGACCGGCGGGTGCGTGAGGCGCTCGGTCATGAACGCATCACCTATGCAGCGGAGCCCAAATTTGACGGACTGGCGGTCAGCCTGTGTTACGAACATGGCGTGCTGACCCGCGGCGCGACGCGCGGCGACGGGGAAAGCGGTGAGGATGTTACTGCCAATCTGCGCACGGTACGGGCGATACCGCTGCGGCTGTCGGACAAACGTCCGCCGGTGCTGTTGGAGGTGCGGGGCGAGGTCGTGATGCTCAAGGCGGATTTCGAGCAGCTCAATCAGGCGCAGCGTGCGAAGGGTGAAAAAGAGTTCGTCAATCCGCGCAACGCCGCCGCGGGCGCATTGCGACAACTCGATTCGCGCATCACGGCGACGCGCAAACTTGCATTTTTTGCCTATGGTCTGGGCGCGGCCGAAGGCGTGCCAGCGTTCGGGGCCCATAGCGCGTTGCTTGATTATCTGGCTGATTGCCGGTTCCCTGTCGCCAAAGAACGCAAAGTTGTCGCGGGCGTGGACGGGATGCTGGCGTATTTCCGCGCCATCGGCGGGAAGCGGGCCGGCCTGTCCTACGACATCGACGGCGTGGTCTACAAAGTTGACGACCTTGCGGCGCAACGGGAACTGGGGTTCGTGTCGCGCGCGCCGCGATACGCCGTGGCGCACAAATTCCCCGCCGAAGAAGCGATCAGCGAAATCATCGCCATCGATATTCAGGTGGGCCGGACCGGGGCGTTGACGCCGGTCGCCCGTCTCAAGCCGGTGTTCGTCGGGGGCGTGACCGTGACCAACGCCACACTGCATAACGAGGATGAAATCCAACGCAAGGACATCCGCATTAATGATACGGTTGTGGTGCGCCGCGCCGGCGATGTCATACCCGAAGTGGTGCGTGTTATCAGCGACAAGCGCCCGGCCCACGCACCGATTTTTGCGATGCCGAAGATTTGTCCGGTGTGCGGTTCTGCGGTGCGGCGGCTGGAAGATGAAGCGGTGGCGCGTTGTACAGCCGGGCTCTACTGCCCGGCCCAGTGCAAGCAGGCGCTGCTGCATTTTGCATCACGCCGCGCGATCGACATCGAAGGTCTGGGCGGCAAGCTGGTGGATCAACTGGTCGACAATAAAATCGTCAAGACCCCTGCCGATCTCTACAAACTGGATACTGCCGCGCTTGCCGGCCTGGAGCGCATGGCTGAAAAATCGGCCGGAAACGTGATATCAGCGATAGAAAAAAGCAAGCGTACGACGTTGGCGCGCTTTATCTTTTCATTGGGTATCCGCAACGTCGGTGAGCGCACCGCGGCCGATCTTGCGCGCGCTTTCGGCGATCTGGAACCGCTTTTGAAAGCCGATGAACAGATGTTGCAGCAGGTGCCGGATGTTGGGCCGGTAGTTGCCCAAAGCATCGCACAATTCTTCGCCGAGCCCCATAATCGTGAAGTGGTGGCACAGTTGCTGGCCGCGGGGGTAACCTTCGAAAGGACGGCGCGTGCCGCCAATGTTTCGAGCCGGGTGAGCGGCAAGGTTTTTGTGCTCACCGGGGCGCTGCCGAATCTTTCGCGCGATGAGGCGAAGGATGGTATCGAGGCCAAGGGTGGCCGGGTGACGGCCAGCGTATCGAAGAAAACCGATTTCGTCGTGGTGGGTGCCGACCCCGGCAGCAAGTACGACAAAGCCGTCGAGCTTGGGATTGCAGTGCTCGACGAAGAGGGACTGCGGGAATTGCTCAAGGAGTAAGCGTGCAAAAAATGAAAAAAATCACCAAGGCCGTGTTTCCAGTCGCCGGCATGGGCACGCGCTTTCTGCCTGCGACCAAGGCGAGCCCCAAGGAAATGATGCCTATAGTCGACAAGCCTTTGATCCAGTACGCGGTCGAAGAAGCTGTGGCGGCCGGCGTGACCGAGCTGATCTTTGTCACGGGACGGGGAAAACGCTCGATCGAAGACCATTTCGACAAGGCATTCGAACTCGAGGCCGAACTGGAAAGACGGGGCGATACCAAGGTGCTCAGGATGATACGCAGCATCATTCCGCGCAATGTCTCGTGCACTTATGTGCGTCAGACGGAGGCGCTGGGTCTCGGGCATGCCGTGCTCTGTGCGCAGCAGGTGGTGGGGGACGACCCGTTCGCGGTAGTGCTGGCGGACGATTTGATCGACGGCAGTCCGGGCGTGCTGACGCAGATGATGGGAGTGTTTCGGCAGCAGCGCAGTGCCATCCTGGGCGTCACCAAAGTTGCGCGGTCAGAAACCCGGCAATACGGCATCGTCAAGCTCGGCGCCCGCGCCGGTTCGTCTTGGGCAGTCTCGGGCATCGTCGAGAAGCCCGATCCGGCCGCCGCGCCGTCCAGGTTGGGCGTGGTCGGGCGTTATATTCTGACGCCGCGCGTGTTCCATCATTTGCAGCGCGTGAAACCGGGAGCGGGGGCGAAATCCAGCTCACGGACGGCATAGCCCGGCTGCTTGCCGAGGAAAAAGTGCTGGCATACGAGTTCGAGGGCGTGCGGTATGATTGCGGCAGCAAGCTCGGCTACCTCAAGGCCAATCTCGCATACGCGCTCAAGCATCCTGAAGTCGGTGCGGATTTTCGCAAGTATTTGAAAAACTTGGGAACCCGGGTGCGGAAGTAGAATCGGGTTTCTTCATCGGTGTATTATAATGCGCTAATACTAGACCGAAGAGGAGCAGGACGTGGCAGATAAACTGATGATAGTGATGGTCAATACCGATCCCAGGAACGGTTCAGAACTCGGGGCGCCTTTTTTCCAGGCCACCGTGGCGGCTGCGATGGATTACGAAGTTGAAGTCATTCTGACCGCGCGTGCCGGTGAATTGGCGATAAAAGGGGTGGCCGAGAAGTTGTTCGTCAAGGAAGGTTCGCCAAAAAACGTTTACGATTTCATCAAGGATGCGCATGAGGCCGGCGTGCATTTCAAAGTCTGCACTCCGACGCTGGAGCTGTGGGGCAATGATCTGATACCGGAGATCGAGGAGACCGTAGGCGGCGCTTACGTGATCCAGCAGGCGATGGAAGACAACGTCGTTACTTTTACTTATTGAGTGCGTGAACACACCTGCCGACAACGCATGGCGGATACTCGAGACGGCGGAGCAGATTTGTTCCGCCGTCGTCGTATCTGCGGCTGTGGAGCGCCTGGCGCGGGAGATCACCGACCGGTTGCAGCATGATTTTCCGCTGGTCCTGGGTGTCATGCGCGGGGGCGTAATGTTCGCAGGACATTTGCTGCCGCAACTCAGGTTTCCGCTGGAGTTCGACTATCTCGATGTCACGCGTTACGGTGACTCCACCCGGGGCGGCAACATTTCGTGGAAAGTCGGTCCCGGCACCGCGGTATCAGAGCGCACGGTGCTGGTACTCGACGATATCCTCGATGAAGGCCAGACGCTCGCGGCGATACGCGACGCGCTGCTTGCAGCCGGAGCACTCCGCGTTTACAGTGCCGTGTTTGCCGAAAAAGAGACGGGGCGCGCGAAGCCGGTCAGCGCCGACTTCGTCGGTCTTCATGTTCCCAACCGCTATGTATTTGGATTCGGCATGGATGTGAACGGACTATGGCGCAATCTGCCTGAGATCTATGCGCTCAAGCAGGGTGGGGATTGAGGACATGAACAATCTTTTTCGTAAGGCCGGTTTTTACGCCTTGCGCCATGCGCAGCACGCATATCTCTCATGCTAGCCATCATCGGCGGCAGCGGGCTTGCACAACTCTCGAATCTCGAGGTGACTCACAGGCAGGTGGTGCGCACGCCTTACGGTGAACCCTCGGGCGCGCTCACTTTCGGCAATATCCAGGGCCATGAAGCGATCTTTCTGGCGCGCCATGGCTATGGGCTCACGATTCCGCCGCATGAAGTCAATTATTGCGCCAACATCTGGGCGCTGCATTCGCAGAAAGTCAGGAACGTGGTGGCGGTTGCCACGGTGGGTGGCATCCGTTCCGATCTTGCTCCGGGAACCCTCGCCGTTCCCGACCAGATCATCGACTATACCCATGGCCGAAAATCCACGTTTTTCAGTACGACCGACCATAGCGTGACGCACATCGACTTTACCAGGCCTTACGACGAACTGTTGCGCCAGCGCCTGTTCAAGGCGGCTGAGGCAGCAGGGGAACCACTGGTGGCGGACGGTACTTATGCAGCGACCCAGGGACCGCGCCTGGAAACCGCGGCTGAGGTCAATCGACTGGAGCGCGACGGGGCCCACATGGTGGGTATGACCGGCATGCCGGAAGCATCGCTCGCGCGCGAGTTGGGGCTGTGCTATGCCACGATAGCCGTGGTGGTCAACCCTGCGGCCGGGCGGGGCAGCAGCGAACGGTCCGTCAAGCTTGAGGACATCCACGCGGTGTCGCAGCGGGCCATGGCGCGCGTGCGCCATATCCTGGAAAAACTGGTGATGCTCGATGGCGATTAGACCCGTGCTCAGGATGGGTGATGCGCGGTTGCTCGAGACGGCAGTCCCCGTTGTGAAATTTGACGCACCGGAACTGCGCGCACTGCTGGTCGATATGCAGGATACGATGCAGGCGCTGGACGGCGCGGGCCTGGCTGCGCCGCAAATCGGTATCGGACTGCAGGTCGTAATTTTCGGCATCGAGGATAACCCGCGTTATCCTGATGCGGAAACCGTGCCTTATACGGTCCTGATCAATCCGACGCTGGCGGCCCTTGATGAAGAGATCGAAGAGGGCTGGGAAGGCTGCCTGTCCGTACCCGGTATGCGTGGGCTGGTGCCGCGCTACAAGCGCCTGCGCTACCAGGGTTTCGATCAGGACGGTACGGCGCTTGATCGCACAGTGAGCGGATTCCATGCGCGCGTGGTGCAGCATGAATGCGATCACCTGCTGGGCATTCTTTATCCGATGCGCATCCGCGACATGCGCAATTTTGGATACACCGAGGAGTTGTTTCCGGAGGAACCTGCCGGCGCCGAGTAATGCGGCTGCTGCAATATCGTAACTACATGATTATATTATTATTTATTAAACATGTAGACGACTGTTCGACGATCAGATCTTCAGCTTTTCGATCAGCTCGTTTTCAAATTTGAGCATCGCTTTCGGGTTCTTGATGACCTCGCCGGTAATCAGGAAAAAGTCCTCTGCGCGCGACCCCAGAGTGTTGATCTTCGCGGTGTGCAGATCGATGTTGTACGCGGTCAGCACCCGCGCCACGCGCGACAACAGCCCGGGGCGGTCGCCGGCGATAATGGACAGCACATGATAAGTCCCTTTGTCGTCGGGCTGAATATTGACTTCGGGTGAAATTGGGAAGTGGCGAAGCTGCCGGCTAAGGCGCGGTTTGGTCGGCGGCGGCAGGGGTTTTTGTTGGTTCAGACGCTCTCCCAGCTCATATTCAATATAGCTGATCAAATCGCGGTACTGTGGGCGCTTGTTGGTGGGATCGTGCACTTGAAAGCTGTCGAGGGCGTAACCGTGTCGCGTGGTGTAGATCTTGGCTTCATAGATGTCGTAGCTGATGCCCTCGAAAAAACTGCAGATGCGTGCAAAGAGTTCTTTTTGATCGGGAACGTAAACCATTACCTGCAGGCCTTCGCCAACCGATGACAGGCGGGCCTTGACCACAGGTGTCGTGGCATTGAAACGGTAGAACAGCAATCGGGTGTGCCAGGCGACTTCCTGGGGTTCGTGGCGCAGAAAATAGACGGTATCGAGCTGCGCCCAGAACTTTTCGTGAGCCTGTTCCGCCAGAGCATAAAGGCGCAGCCTGGCCACCGCCTCCTGCTGGCGGGACTGCAAACTGCTTTCGAGGCTGACCCTGTGCCCGGCCAGCCGGTGCTGCGTGACATTGAACAGATCCTCAAGCAGCTTGGCTTTCCAGGCGTTCCATACCTTGGGACTGGTGCCGCGGATGTCGGCGACGGTCAGCAGATAAAGGGCGACGAGATGGCGCTGGTCTTTCACGGTTGCGGCAAAGTCGCGCATGACATCCGGATCGGTCAGGTCTTTTTTCTGTGCGGTGGTTGACATCATCAGGTGCTGCTCGACCAGCCACGCCACCAGTTCAGCGTCTTCCGACGACAGCCCATGGCTCTTGCAGAAGCGCAATGCATCGGCCTTGCCGAGCTGGGAATGATCGCCGCCGCGGCCTTTGGCGATATCGTGGAACAATCCGGCGAGATACAGCACTTCGGGGCGCTCGAAGTCGCTCATCAGCCGGCTGCAAACAGGGAATTCGTGCGCCAGTTCGGGCACCGCAAAGCGTCGCAGATTACGCACCACCTTGAAGATGTGCTCGTCCACGGTATAGACATGGTAGAGGTCGTGCTGCATCTGGCCGACAATGCGGCCAAAGGCAGGCAGGTAAGCGCCGAGGATGCCGTACTGGTTCATGCGCCGCAGTTCGCGTATCAGGCGTGATGGCGTGCGCAGCAGCTGCATGAAGAGATCGCGGTTGGCGGGGTTGCGGCGAAATTCCGGATTGATGTGGCGCCTGGCGCGCCACAACGCGCGCAGCGTCGCAGCGGTCATGCCTTTGAGTTCGTGATGCTGCTGCAGCAAAATGAAGCTCTCGAGGATGGCCGCCGGCTTGCGTTCGAATAATTGCTCATTGCGCGCCTCGAGCAACTCGCCGCGAGAGCCGAATCTCGGGTTGATCGCATGGTATTCCCGGTTGCGCCTGGGCAGGATGCGCGCGCTCAGGTTCTGCAGCAGGATGGTATTCAACTGGGACACCGCTTTCGCAGTGCGGAAATAGCGCTGCATCAGCTGCTCGCTGGCAAGCCGGTGAGGGCGGTCCTGCAGTTTTAACTGTTTGGCCAGTGCCGTTTGATGGTCGAACAGCAGCCTGTCCTCGCGCCGGCCGGCCAGATAATGCAGGCGTATCCGCAGCGTAATCAGCGCCAGCTCATGACGATGGATGCTGCTGGCTTCTTCCGCGGTAAGCAGGCCCCGTCGCGCCAGTTCTTTCCAGCTCTTGCCTATTTCAGCGGCGCGTGAAATCCAGAGTATGGTATGCAGATCACGCAGCCCGCCGGCGCTTTCCTTGACGTTGGGCTCGAGATTGGTTTCCTGAAAACGCGCGTGACGCTGCTGCTGCTCGAGACGCTTGGCCTGCAGGAAAGCAGGCGCGTCCAGCGTATCGTGCAAGCGTTTGGTGAAACGTTCGAACAGTTTTTGGTCGCCGATGAGCAGCCTTGCCTCGAGCAGATTGGTCTGCACAGTGATGTCCTGTCCGGCGATATCGACACACTCTTCGGTGGTGCGCACGCTGTGTCCGACTTCGAGGCCGATATCCCACAGCGCGCCGATCAGTGCTTCGAGCGTGTGCTGCAGCTGCGGACCGGCGTCGGCGGGAAGCAGCATCAGCAGATCGATGTCGGAATAGGGGAAAAGCTGGCCGCGGCCGTAACCGCCTACCGCGAGCAACGCGGTTTTGGGGGGCAAGTCGTGCGCTTTCCAAACCTGTTTCAGCAGGCGGTCAACCAGAGCGGAATGGCGGCGTAAAAGTTCGGACGTGGCTGTCTTGTCGAGGAACGCCCGTCTCAACTCATCGCGCCCGGCAGCCAGCGCTGTTTTCCAGAGACTGATTTGTAGATGCGGCAGATCATCCTTGGTTGTGCTCTGTGTAAGGGGCGAGGACATGTATTACAAGGCGTGTCGAGGCGGAGACGGCGTGCCGGCAGATAAAGTCATCACTTCATGGCCGGCTGCGGTGACCAGCACCGTATGCTCCCATTGTGCCGACAGGCTATGGTCTTTGGTGACGATGGTCCAGCCATCGGCAAGTTGCCGGATATCGGCCTTGCCGGCGTTGATCATGGGTTCTATGGTAAACATCATGCCCGGCTCGAGCCTGAGACCGGTGCCCGGCCGGCCATAATGAAGCACCTGGGGTTCTTCATGGAATTTTATGCCGATGCCGTGCCCGCAGAATTCACGCACCACGCTGAACCCATGGCGCTCGGCGCAGTTCTGGATGGCGTGGCCGATATCGCCGAGGTATGCACCTGCCTTTACCGCCGAGATGCCGAGCCACATGCATTCGTAAGTGATTTCACACAGGCGCCTGGCCTGGATCGACGGCTGGCCGACGTAGAACATGCGGCTGGTGTCGCCGTGGTAACCATCCTTGATCACCGTAATGTCGATATTGATGATGTCGCCTGATTTCAGTTTTTTCACGCCT
>CALOEN010000009.1:0-6750 GCA_942492335.1 uncultured beta proteobacterium
CACGCTGTAACCGCGGGTCTGCGCAAGCGCCTGGAGCAATGCAAGACATGGCTTCTGCGCCAGAGGTTCACCACCGGTGACCGTCAAGTAGCGCGTCTGATAACGGCCGACCTCGGAGATGATTTTTTCCAACGTCATTGATTCGCCGCCGTGGAATGCGTAGGCGGTATCGCAATAACCGCAGCGCAGCGGGCAGCCGGTGAGCCGCACGAACACGGTGGGCAGGCCGACACGGCTGGTCTCGCCCCGCAACGAAAAAAGATTTCGGTGATGCGCGAGCGTCAGCTACGGAAACTGGCTGCATCGGAAAGCATCTGATCGGGAAAGGCGCCCATATTCAGGATTTGGAATAGAAAACGGCAAATGGTAAAAGGCAGGTGGCGCAGGCCGCTGCCCACGATTCACCATTCACAGCTTACGATTCACTTCACCGTAGGCCAGCCGGCGCTTGGCTTTCGCGGCCGCCTCGCTGGCCGGATAGCGCGACACCAGTCCATCCAGGGTCTTGCGGGCGGTCGCGGTATCGCCTAGTTCCATCTGCGAACTTGCGATGTTGAGCAGGGCATCGGCCACAGTGGCGCTGTCGGGATAGCTGCTGACCAGTTTCTGCTGGTGAGTGATGGCGGATTTGAAGTCGCGCAGGTTGTAATACGAATCGCCTACCCAGTACTGGGCGCGCGGCGCAAGTTCGCTCTTCGGATATTGGGTTATGAAACTCTGAAACGCGACGATGGCGCCGCGGTAATTGCCGATGCGGCGCTGGTTCTGGGCCGCTTCATACATACGGGCATCCGCGCCATCGGCAGCCGGAGGGGAAACCGCCGGGGCGGACGCGATCTCCGCAGCCGGCTTGCCCGGGGTCGAAGCAGGAACAGAAGATGCAGCGCCAGCGGCCGGGGACACTGCCGTAGTCGGGGCGCCGCCCTGCTCGAGGCGCCGCAAGCGGCTGTCGATATCTACATACATATCGCGCTGGCGCTTGCCTGTGCCCTCGATATTGTGGCCGAGTACCTCGATCTGCCCGCGCAGCTGACCGAGTTCCTGCCGCAGCAATTCAAGCTGACTGGCGAGTTCGAGCACCGGCTGGATCTTGAGCGACTCCTCGACCTTGGCCATGCGCGCCGTCAGCGCCTCGCTCTGCTTTCCCGAGCGCTTCGGTGCGCTTTTGTTGATCGACGATCTGCTTGCGCGCCACCTCGTCGTCGAACAACCCGGCATGCGCCGGCGCCGCAATCGCAATCAATACCGCGATGCCGGCAACGAGGCGTCGGATGTCACTGATGCCATTACGTTTCACGCCTTGCTCCTCACCCCTCACGCCTTACGTTTTACTCGTCCTGATAGCGGATATCCGCACGCCGGTTTTCGGCCCACGCGGCTTCGTCATGCCCGGGCGCCTTGGGTTTTTCCTCGCCGAAGCTGACAGGCTCGACCTGGGTTGCCTGCGCGCCCAGCAGCTGCAACATCTGTTTCACCGCTTCAGCGCGGCGCTGGCCCAGCGCGAGGTTGTATTCACGGCTGCCGCGCTCGTCGGCATTGCCCTCGATGCGCATATGCGCGTTGCGGTTCTGGGTCAGATACCGGGCGTGGGCCGTGATCAGCGGCTTATATTCATCCTTGACGAGATTGCTGTCGTAGTCGAAGTAGATGCTGCGCTTCGACAGGATATTGGCGGGGTCCTTGAGCGGATTGGCGGAGACCGTGGACGAGGCCAGTGGCTTCGTGGTCACGGCAGAACTGTCCGGTTTTGCCGCCGTCGCCGCTGCCATCGGCTTGAGGTCCTCCACCGCAGCGCCTTCCTGCTCCTTGGTTGGCGTGCTGCTGCACCCGGCCAAAAATCCGGCTATCAAGAGACCCACAAAAATCTTTTTCATTAATTCACTCCTCGTAAAATAATCCCGCACCACTGATCTATTTATAGACCAGCGGCCCCCAGGATGGTTCACGCACATCGCTCGCATCTTCGGTAAAACGCTGCTTGATCCGTCCGTCGCTGGATACTGCGGCTAATATACCACGCCCCCTGACGACGGTTGCGTAGAGGATCAGCCTGCTGTTGGGCGCAAAACTCGGCGATTCGTCGATACCACCGTCGGTCAGCACCTGAACCTGCCGGGTCGCAAAGTCCTGTACCGCAACGTTGAAGCGATTGCCGTTGCGCTGGATGAAAGTAAAGCTTTTGCCATCGGGGCTGTGACGCGGCGAAACATTGTACGTGCCTTCGAAAGTCAGCCGCTGCGCCAGGCCGCCGTTAGTCGAAACACGATATATCTGCGGGCTGCCGCCGCGATCCGAGGTAAACAGCAACGACTGTCCGTCTGGTGAAAAATTGGCCTCGGTATCGATCGCCGAGGTGCGGGTCAGCCGGGTCGGGCTGCCGCTGCCGTCGGCGTTGATCAGGTAGATCTGCGAGCCGCCATCCTTGGCCAGCGTGACTGCCAGGCGCTTGCCGTCGGGCGACCATGCCGGCGCGCTGTTGCTGCCCCAGAAACCGCCACGGCCTGGCGACCGCCGGTAGTCAGCGACTGCACATAAACGACCGGCTTTTCTGTTCGAAAGACACGTATGCGAGGCGTCGCCATCCGGCGACCAGGACGGGAAATGATCGGTTCGTTCGAGGCCAGCACGCTCTGGGCGTTATAGCCATCCGCATCCGCCACCTGCAATTCGTAGCGCGTGCCTTTCTTGACGATGTAGGTGATGCGTGTCGCGAACACGCCGGTGTCCCCGGTCATTTTCTCGTAGATCGCATCGGCGATCTTGTGCGCAGTCAGCCGCAGCTGGGCCTCGGTGGCGAGATAGACAAATCCGGCAAGCTGGGTCTGTTTCACCACATCCATCAGGCGGAAACGAATGTCATAACGGCCGTCCGGCAGCCGGTTCACGCTGCCGATCACCACTGCCTCTGCGCCACGCACGCGCCATTGCGTGTAATCGACCTGTTCCGGCTCGTACGGCACCGGAACCATGCCGCCTGCGTCGATTGACTTGAACAGTCCGCTGCGCGCAAGGTCGGCGGCGATCACCGGGGTAATTTTCCCGGCAAGCCCCTCCTCGGCGCGAAACGGCACGACGGCGATCGGAATCTGGTTGGCGCCGGCGCCGATGATTTCGATGGTCAGCGCGGCGCGCGCAATACCCGGCGCAAGCAGCAGCGCAAGCAGATAAATAAAGTTTCTGTATTTGTTCAAGTTTCCGGCTTTCATGGGTTGTGAATAATTAATGTCCTGGGTTTATTCTTTGGGTCGGAACTTGAGTTTCAGTTCCCTGAAATCACTGAACAGCGACGGATCGGGCGGCAGCGGCAGCAGGTGGGTCTTGAGAATCGCGCGCTCCACCGCGTTGTCGTAAGCCACGACGCCACTGCTTTTCCTGATCTTGACGCTCAGCACTTCGCCTCCCGGCAGCAGCACCACGTCGAATTCGACTTCCGGGTTGCCCTGGAGGTTAGGCGGCTCGACAACATTACGCTTGATCTTGTCCCTGATAAGCCCCATGTATTTGTCGATCACTTTGCCGCGCGCCGCAGCGGCCTGCGCCGCCTGCAATGCCTGCGCGTTCAGTTTCCTGAGCGCATCGTCTTGTTCCTTCTGCCTGCGCTCCTTCTTAAGCTTTTCCTTGAGCGCAGCCTGCGCCTTTTCCTTCTCGCGCTTTATCTTCTCGCGCTTTTTCTCCTCGAGCCTGGCCTGTTCCGCCTTGAGTTTGCGTTCCTTTTCCAGCTTTTCCTTGAGCGCAATATCCGGCTTGATCACCGGCTTGGGTTCGGGTTTAGGCTCGACCTTGGGCACCGGCTTCGGCGGTTCGGGCGGTTTCTTGACCTCGGGCGGCTTCTTGACCTCGGGCGGCGGCGCAGCCTTGGGCTGCGGCAGCGGCGGCAGATTGTTCCACAGGTCGACGATCACCGCCGAATCGCTCTGTTTGTGCTGCCAGCTCACGCCGAACACCAGCAACAGCAGAAACAGCAGGTGCATGACCAGCGCCATGGCGCCGGACATTGTTCTTTCATGGCGCGTCGCGTAAGCGTAACTCATCAGCTCCGCGGCTTGGCAAGCAATCCGACTTTCCTGACCTTATTCTGCTGCAGCATGTCCATAACGTCCAGCACGGCCTCATAACGCACGTCTTTGTCGGCGGCGATCACCACCGCCTGCTCCGGATTCTGCGCCTGCTTTTCGCGTATCGCCTTGATCAATTGGTCGCGCGTCACCTTGCTTTCTGCAGCGCCCTTGCTGCGGTCGCGCAGCCACAGCGTTTTGTCGGTGTGGATAGACACTTCGAGCGGCGCCACCGGCGGTTTGGAGGCGTTGCTTATCTGCGGCAACTCGATCAGCCCGGGATTGATGAGCGGCGCGGTCACCATGAAAATCACCAGGAGCACCAGCATCACGTCGATATACGGCACGACGTTGATCTGGTTCATGAGCCTTCTGCCGCCGCGTTTTTCGATCAACATGCTTTGGCCCTTCGGGCAGTGATGAGTGATGAGTGATGAGTGATGAGAAACATCTGCGAAACCGTCACGCCTCTCGCCTCTTTTGTCAGACTTTTCACTTTCCGCTCACTGCTCACTGCTTACGCTCCTCAGTGCACCTGGCGCTGCAAAATATTGGAAAATTCTTCCATGAACGATTCGAAGCGCGTGGACAACCGGTTGACGTCCTCGGCGAAGCGGTTGTACGCGACCACGGCCGGAATCGCCGCGAACAGGCCCATGGCGGTCGCGATCAGTGCTTCCGCTATACCCGGCGCGACGTGGGCCAGCGTGGCCTGCGCCACGTTAGCGAGCCCGCGGAACGCATTCATGATGCCCCACACCGTGCCGAACAGCCCGACATAGGGGCTCACCGAACCGACCGAGGCCAGGAAAGACAAGTGCGATTCGAGTAGGTCCAACTCGCGCTGAAAAGTGGCGCGCATCGCGCGCCGCGTGCCGTCCATCAGCACGCCAACGTCCGTGTCCGGCTGCTTCTTGTGCTTGGAAAATTCGCGGAAACCCGACTCGAAAATGCGTTCAAGGCTGCCCGCGGACGACCGCGAATTCACCGCGCGCTGGGTACAGCTCGTTGAGGTCTCCGCCGCTCCAGAACTCCTTTTCGAACTCGTCGGCAAGCCGGGTCACGCGCCGGAGCATGAAGACCTTGAGGAAAATGTAGTACCACGAAAACATCGACGCCAGCAGCAGGAGCAGCAGCACGATCTGCACCAGCACACTGGCGCCGGTGATGAGGCTGAGGACGGACATGTTTTGGGAGAGAGACGCAGTCAAGGTGTCATTCCTATTTTTGTGATGATGGCTTTCGGTATTCTAACCGGCTTGAATGTCGCCGTATTCACGCACACCACCCGCACTTCGGCGGTGGCGAGTTCCTCGCCTTCGCGCAGCACGCGCTGCACCAGCACGATCTGACTGTTTCCTACCTTAGCGAGTTCCACAGTGACCTGCAAGCTGTCGTCAAACAGCGACGGTTTCAGATATTCGATGGCCACCGCGCGCACCACGAATACCGTCTGATACTGTTCTGCGATGTCATGCTGGACGAAACCGGCCGCGCGCAGCCATTCGGTGCGCGCGCGCTCCATGAATTTCAGGTAATTCGCGTAATAGACCACGCCGGCGCTGTCGGTGTCTTCGTAGTACACGCGGATCGGCCACGAGAAGTGCTGAGTTTTGAGTTTTGAATTTTGAGTTCCCTGCGGCAGCTTGGCATCCATGGTCTTAACTCAACACTGAGAATTCAAAACCCATCACTCTTTGGGTCCTTCCCAAAGATCGGGCGTGGCGCCGGGATTCGGCTGGGCCAGCCCGAAATGGCGGTAAGCGATGACGGTCGCGATGCGGCCACGCGGCGTGCGCTGCAAAAAACCCTGCTGTATCAGGTACGGTTCGAGCACGTCTTCTATGGTGTCGCGCTCCTCGCTGAGTGCTGCCGCCAGATTGTCGATCCCGACCGGGCCACCACCAAATTTCTCGATGACCGCCAGCAGCAGATTACGATCCATGACATCAAGACCGATGGCATCGATGTCGAGCATCTTGAGCGCTGCGTCCGCGACATCGAGCGTGACATGCCCCTGTGCCCTGACCTCGGCGTAATCGCGCACGCGGCGCAGCAGGCGGTTGGAAATGCGCGGAGTGCCGCGCGAGCGGCCCGCAATCTCACGCGCGCCCTCGGCGTTGACCTCGACTTCGAGCAGGCCCGCCGAACGCTGAACGATGCGCGTGAGTTCGTCCGGCGTATAGAATTCGAGCCGCGCGACAATACCAAAGCGGTCGCGCAGCGGATTGGTGAGCATGCCGGCGCGCGTGGTCGCGCCGACCAGCGTGAACGGCGGCAGATCGAGCTTGACCGAACGCGCCGCCGGACCTTCGCCTATCATGATGTCGATCTGGAAATCTTCGAGCGCAGGATAAAGGATTTCCTCGACCACCGGCGAGAGGCGATGGATCTCGTCGATAAACAGCACATCGTTGGGTTCGAGATTGGTGAGAAGGGCCGCAAGGTCGCCGGCGCGCTCGAGCACCGGGCCGGACGTGTGGCGCAGGTTAACTCCCATCTCGCGGGCAATGATGTGGGCAAGCGTGGTCTTGCCCAGGCCCGGCGGGCCGAACAACAGCACGTGATCGAGGGATTCGCTGCGCTTGCGTGCCGCTTCGATGAAAATAGAGAGCTGGCCGCGGATTTTTTCCTGGCCGATGTATTCGTCGAGCGCCTTGGGCGCAGTGCGCGCTCGAATATCTCTTCCTGCGGC
>CALOEN010000010.1:0-103338 GCA_942492335.1 uncultured beta proteobacterium
CATATCGCTGGTATTGAGATCATTTTTTTCGTACCAAGTGGCGGTCGGCAACACGATGTCGGAATAAAGACAGGTCGTGCTCATACGAAAATCGAGTGTGACCAGCAGATCCAGCTTGCCTTCCGGCGCCTTGTCGTGCCACACGACTTCTTCAGGTTTGGCTTCTTCGACACCCAGGTCTTTGCCTTGAACGCCGTTGCTGGTTCCCAGCAAATGCTTGAGGAAATACTCGTGCCCCTTGCCACTGGAGCCCAGCAGATTGGAACGCCAGACGAACAGATTACGCGGCCAGTTGGCCGAGTGGTCCGGATCTTCGCAGCTCATTTTCAGCGAGCCGTCCTTCAGCGCCTTGACCGCGTAATCCTTCGGGTCCAGTCCGGCCGCCTGCGCATCGCGCACCACCTGCAGCGGATTGGTCTTCAACTGCGGCGCCGACGGCAACCAGCCCATGCGCTCGGCGCGCACGTTGTAGTCAATCATGCTGCCGCCGAACTGTTTCTTGTCCGCCAGCGGTGAAAGCACCTCCGCCACCCCCAGCTTCTCGTAGCGCCATTGATCAGTGTGCGCATAGAAAAAACTGGTGCTGTTCTGCTGCCGCGGCGGACGTATCCAGTCGAGCGCAAAAGCCAGTGCAGTCCATCCGGTTTGCGGCCGCAGTTTCTCCTGTCCGACGTAATGCGCCCAGCCGCCGCCGCTTTTCCCGATGCAACCACACATCATCAGCATGTTGATAATGCCGCGATAGTTCATATCGCAGTGGTACCAGTGATTCATCGCCGCACCGATGATCACCATCGATCTGCCATGGGTCTTGTCGGCATTGTCTGCAAACTCGCGCGCCACGGCGATCACCTGATCACGCGGCGTTCCGGTAATGCGTTCCTGCCATGCCGGCGTGTAGGGAATGTCGTCGTCGTAACTGGTCGCCGCCAATTCACCCGGCAGGCCGCGCGCTACACCGTAGTTGGCAGCCTGCAGGTCAAACACCGTGGCGATTAGTGCCTCATGCTGATTGCCGGCCTTGCCCATGACAATGCGCTGGACCGGTACCGTACGTACCAGCACATCACCATTCTCTCCCCGCAACACATTGTTCGAAAAATGTTCGCTGACGATTCCGCCGAAATACGGAAAGCCGACCTTTGCCGTCTCCTTGTCCGTCTCGTCACCTTCGAGCAGCGACAGCTTGAGCTTGACGTCGGTGCCGTGATGCGCTTCCTTCGCCTCCAGGTTCCACTGCCCCTGATCGGCACGGCCATCTGCACCCCAGCGGAACCCGATCGCGCCGTTGGGCAGCACCACCTTACCCGCAGTGTCAATCGCAACTGTTTTCCATTCCGGATTATTGGACTGGCCAAGCTGGTCCTCGAAATCCGACGCGCGCACATAGCGGTCCGGCACCATGACTTTTTCGCCATTCTCCAGCACCTGCTCCTTCAACATCACCAGCATCGGCAAGTCGGTATAACGGCGGGCGTAATCGTCAAAGTACTCGCTGCGCTTATCGAAGTAGAACTCCTTCATGATCACATGGCCCATGGCCATGGCCACAGCCGCATCGGTGCCCTGCTTGGGGTGTAACCAGATGTCGGAAAGCTTGGCAACCTCGGAATAATCCGGCGTCACGGCAACGGTTTTGGTGCCCTTGTAGCGGACTTCAGTAAAAAAATGCGCGTCCGGCGTGCGCGTCTGCGGCACATTGGAGCCCCAGGCAATGATGTAATTGCTGTTGTACCAGTCGGCCGATTCAGGCACATCGGTCTGCTCACCCCAGACCTGCGGACTGGCGGGCGGCAGATCACAGTACCAGTCGTAGAAACTCATGCACACTCCGCCGATCAGCGACAGATAGCGGCTGCCTGCCGCATAGCTGACCATCGACATCGCGGGAATCGGCGAAAACCCGATTACACGATCCGGTCCGTGCTTCTTAATGGTGTAGACGTTGGCCGCGGCGACGATCTCGTTGACCTCGTCCCAGCTTGAGCGTACAAAGCCGCCAAGACCGCGCACGCTTTGATAGTCGCGACGCTTGGCGTCGGACTCGACTATGGATGCCCAGGCAGCCACCGGGTCTTTATTCAGGCGCGCTTCGCGCCAGCTTTTCAGCAACCGGCCGCGTACCATCGGGTACTTCACGCGGTTGGCACTGTAGAGATACCAACTGTAGCTCGCGCCGCGCGAGCAGCCGCGAGGTTCATGATTGGGCATGTCCCAGCGCGTGCGCGGGTAGTCTGTTTGCTGGGTTTCCCAGGTGACAATGCCGCCTTTGACGTAGATCTTCCACGAGCACGAACCGGTGCAATTGACGCCGTGGGTGGAACGCACGATCTTGTCGTGCGCCCAGCGATTGCGGTAGGCGTCTTCCCAGGTGCGGTCTTCTCCGTTAGTGACGCCGAATCCGCTCGAAAAACTTTCCTTCGGGTTCGAGAAAAAGTTCAGTCGGTCAAGAAAGTGACTCATTTCATACTCCGGTAATGAGTAATGGGTAATCGGCGATGGGTAATCGGGCGGGAATGATTTTTCTCATCACTCATCACTCGTTACTCATCACTGGCTTCAGCATGGCATTTCCGCATTCTTGCGCGCGTAATACCACCAGGTCATCGCAATGCAGGTCGCGTAGAACACGATGAACATGTAAAGCGCACCTTCGGGACCGCCGGTCATCGCAATCGAGGTGCCGTAGCTCTTGGGAATGAAGAACCCGCCATAGGCCGCCATCGCCGAGGTAAAGCCCAGCACCGCCGCCGCTTCCTTGTTGGCGTCCTTGATCGCCTGCTCATTCGCCTCGGGTCCTTTACCCTTGGCATCGCGCAAGCGCTCTGTCATGAAAATGACCGGGATCATGCGAAATGTCGAGCCGTTGCCGATGCCGGTTGTCAGGAACAGCAGCATGAACATGCCGAGAAAACCGTAGAAATTGCCACCCGCAGGCCCCCACGGCAGGACCAGCGCGCCTGCCGCCCCTTTCGGCAGGAAATAGAGCACGCCCACCACAGCGAACGCCATCGCGATGAAATTCCAGAACGTGACCGGCGCCCCGCCCAGCTTGTCGGAAAGCCACCCGCCGAAAGGCCGGATCACCGCGCCGACCAGCGGTCCGAGAAACGCGAAGGCCAGCGCGTTCACTTCCGGAAACTGCGACCTGATCAGCAGCGGGAAACCCGCAGAGTAGCCGATGAAGGAACCGAAGGTTCCGAGATAAAGCCAGCACATCAACCAGTTGTGCTTGCGTTTGAAAATCACGGCCTGCTCTGCAAATGATGCCCTGGCACTGGCGATGTCGTTCATGCCGAACCAGGCCGCAATGGTTGCAATAAAAATAAACGGCACCCAGATGAATCCCGCATTCTGCAGCCACATTTGCTTGGTCTCGGCGCCTCTCACCCAGGCCTGAGGCTCGCCGCCGAGCGCCCCGAAAACGCCGGCGGTGATGACCAGTGGCACGACAAACTGCACGACCGATACGCCCAGATTGCCGAGGCCCGCATTAAGGCCCAGCGCAGAACCTTTGCGTTCTTTCGGAAAAAAGAAACTGATGTTGGCCATGCTGGAAGCGAAATTGCCGCCGCCGAATCCGCACAGCAGCGCCAGCACTACAAACATGGGATAGCTGGTAGTCGGATCCTGCACGGCAAATCCGATACCGAGCGCCGGCAGCAGAAGTGACGCGGTCGAGATAGCGGTCCACCTGCGCCCACCAAAAATCGGCACCATGAATGAATAAAAAATGCGTAGCGTCGCACCGCACAACCCCGGCAGCGCCGCCAGCCAGAACAACTGATTGGTCGTGAACTTGAAGCCGACGTTGGGCAGATTCACCACCACCACGCTCCATACCATCCATACTGCAAAGGCGAGAAGCAGCGCGGGAATCGAAATCCACAGATTCAGGTTGGCAATCGCATTGCCTTCGCGAACCCAGAAGGCTTTGTCTTCAGGCGTCCAGATGTGCAACACACTGCCAAACCTGGGTTTGGACGATACGGGTTGAGCACTCATGACTATTCCTTAAATTAAATTTCGGTCAGGTGAAATGTATGGGTTCGGGGCGAAGTCTGCTTTGCTCTTCTTCCACCGGCCGCACCTCCGTGAAGTACATCCACATCAGGGACACGCAAACTCAGATAAGGGAGACGGATCGAGCCAGGGGAATGGGGGGGGGCCCGTTTTGGTAGTGGAGTTTTCCTCCTTCCATCGGATGCCTTGATGTGTGGTGACAGCCGACCGAGCCGAGTTGAGTCGGCCGGTCACGGTTAGTAGACCGTCTGCGGGTGAGACAGCAGACCAGTGAGATCCCACCCCCATCAGTGGGCGGGACGACCGCCGAGGCCCAGGGGGGGGGGGGCGTTCCCCTTGTCTTCATCCGGCGCCTCCCCGACCATGATAGTCCCAGCACCCTCTCCAGGTTCCCCCCAGTGATCCGAGGGAGGGAGATCGGGGGAGCGGAAAGGGGGGGAGGGGGGGGAAAGTGGGGGGGGCCCTGGCCCTGGGCGCGGCCCCATGGCCTCCCGGTCCCGTCCTGCCCTCCCAGACGATGCCGAACTGCGTTTCATTGAAATCCAGTGTCTTCTTAATCGGAATCCCGATCACGGCAAACATCATCCACACCATGAAACATACCGTGAATGCAAACGTGCCCGGCGTTACCACCGACCACTGCTTGTAAGTCTGCGAAGCCATCATCCACTCCTTTCAGCATCTTTGAACGAAGATACCGATGGCGTGCCGTCTGCACCATTCGCATCACGGCCGACAGCGGACAGGCAGACGGACTAGCGCCCGTGACGCGGCTAGTTAATTCGTACTAGTTACTCCGGGGGTGGGGAAAAGCGTGAGAACGTGCCGCTCTAGATAACAGCGTTAAATGTTACCCGCTGTTTTTATTGGTTTTTATCCACAATACCGTGTTCGACGGCATAGACCGCCGCCTGCACCCGGCTGCTCAGGTTGAGCTTGCGCAATATATTTTGAACGTGAATCTTGATCGTGCTTTCTGCCAATTGCAGTTCGCGCGCCATTTCCTTGTTGCTCGCGCCGCGCGCGAGCAACGCCAGAATGTCCCGTTCGCGCGGGCTGATTTTGTCCTTCGCGGACGCGCGGGGCAATTCCACTTCGCGTCCATTGGCCTGCAGACCCTGCACGAGCTTGCTGGTCATCTGCGGTGACATCACCGCTTCACCTCGCGCCGCGCGCCGGATCGACTCCACGAGGTAATCAGCATCGATGTTCTTGAGCAGGTATCCACGCGCGCCGGACTTTAGCGTGTCGATCAGGTCTTCTGCATCCTCCGAGACGGTCAGCATCAGCACCTGGGTTTGCGGCAACTCCTCGACCAGCATTTTTACGGCCTCGCGCCCGGAGATGCCCGGCATGTTGAGATCGAGCAGCACCACGTCGGGCTTGAGTTGCTTGGCGCGCTTCAGTCCTTCCAGGCCGTCTGCGGCTTCACCCACCACTTCGAAATCAGACTGCCGCACCAGCAGCGCCTTGACGCCGCTGCGAAACAGGTTGTGGTCGTCGATCAGGAATATGCGCAACTTGCTCACGCCGCCACCTCAGTTACAGTTTTCGGAATATCGACCATGTCGCTTCGGCGGCAGGCGGCGATTCGCCCGGCTCGCATCCCCGCAAGCGGGGCGCGTTGGAGGGTGGAAGAGGGCCCCGCTGGGATCTGACCCCGCAGACGCGCATCAGGGCCGGCGTTGACGCGCCCAGGGCCGGCTACACGGTCGCATCCCGCAAGCGGGCCCCTGCTCCGCGTTTCGCCGGCCCCTGCTCGTAAGCTCACGCCGCCACCTCCTGCACGACAGGCAGGGTCAGGGTCAGTTCGGTGCCATGGTCGGGACGGGAATCGATCCGGATTTCACCACCTATGCGTTGCGCGCGCTCTTTCATGATACGCAGGCCGACGTGGGAACCGGTCTGGTCGTCGAGGGCGCCGGGATCGAAGCCACGCCCATTATCCCGGACGTGGAACTCATAACCCCGACCCCGTTTCATCTCGAATTCCACCTGCGACGCGCTTGAATGCTTGCGCACGTTGGATAACGCCTCCTGCAGAATATGCAGGACTTGCAGTTGTTGCTCCGCATGCAACGGCACGCCCCGGCCTGAAACCGTGCATGACGTTTGGACACCGGTCTGGCTTTCAAAACGATCGAGCGAACTGCGGATCGCGAGCTCGATATCCTCGTGCTTGATGCGGGTGCGGAAATGCACCAGCAGTTCGCGTACATCGTCATAGCTCTCCTGTATGCCCTCCCTGATCTGGGCCAGAATGCCGCGCGCCTCGCCCAGCGCGGAACGTTTGAGCGAGTCTTCGAGCAGTTGCGCCTGAATATTGAGGAAAGCCAGCGATTGCGCAATGCTGTCGTGCAACTCCTGAGCCAGCAGGTTGCGCTCCTCCGTGACCGCCAGTTCCCTGTCACGCGAGGCCAGGCGCTGGTTCTCCAGCGCGACGCCCAGGTTCTGCCCCAGCGTCTCCAGCATTTGGCGCTCGGGCGCGGAAAACGTGCGACGATCGCGATGGTAAAGATTGAATATCCCGAGCATCTGGCGCTGGAAACGGATGGTGAATACCGATACCGTCTGGTAACCGGCCTTTTGGCAACGGATTACGATGTTCTGCATCCTGCACCGGCGCCAGAAATTGAACGATGGATGTGTTGTTTTGCGCCGCCTCGCCGCACATGCATTCCCCCATGTCCAGGCATTGTTCGTCCTTGACGAAGTCGGCCGCCAGCCCCTCCTGGACGTAAAGATGAATATCCTGGGTCTTGGGATCGATCAGGCGCACCGCGCCGCCCTGGGCATCCAGTAAATCCATCAATTTCTGCAGGAATCCCCGGCACAACGCCTCATTCGAGGTCGGCTCGTTGAGCAGCGTGGTGACCTCGTACAAGGTCGCCAGATCGCGATTTTTTTCCGCAAGGCTGCGTGTTTTCTGGGTCACGCGTTCCTCGAGCGTGTTGTAAAGATCCTGCAGATGGCTGGCCATGCGGTTAAATCCGGTCGCCAGATCACCGATCTCGTCGCTGGATTCTATCGGCAGACGGGTGCCGAGTTCGCCCCTCGCCATGCGCTGCATGCCTTCGCGCAGTCTGGTTACCGGGATTCACCACCAGCAGGAACATCAGGTAGATCAGCGCCACCGTGCCGGCGACTGCGAGCATGATCAGCCCGAACTGCATATATCGCAGGTAGGCGATGTTGTGCGCAATGTGCCGCTCGATCGCGCGCACCAGACGATCGATGCGCTGCACGAATTGCTCGATGCTGGGCCGCAACGCGGTGGCCTGTTCACGCTGCGCCTGCGGATTGGAATCCGCCAGCACGGCCTCGACTGCGGGCCTGATCTCGCCATGCCACTGTGCTGCCAGCGCATCCATCTCGTTTGCGATGTCCGGATTGCGAGGCAGAAACAGCGGCCGCGCCGGATCGCCACGCTTGATCGACTCCAGCATGTCCTCAAACACCTTCATTTCCCGGGTGAGTTCGCCGCGCACTACCTTGGAATTCGCGGTATCGCGCAGACTCTCCGACAGCAGAAAGGCAATGCGGTACGAGCGCATGCGCTCGCTGCCCAGATCGTTGACCGCCGCCGCCCCGCCCTCGAACTTCCAGGATTCAAACAGGGTAAAGCCGACCGCGGTAAGGGCCACCATCATGAGCACGACAGCGATCCACACGATTTTGGTGCTCAGGCTTTGTTGCTGAAACGTCATATGCCGTCGCGAATCTCCGTACTATCGAGCTTTCCATAATTCGAGGCAAAACACCCGTCATTCCGGCGCAGGCCGGAATCCAGAGGACACTGGGTCCCGGCTTTCGCCGGGACGACGATAGCTGGTGAGGTGGTTGTCATGAAATATAAAACGCTCAATGAGTACTATATATCAAACCGGCCGTCTGACCGGACAAGCCAGGCACTCCTGTTACTTCCCGCCCGGCTTGTCCGGCCCCGGATGATCGTCGTCCATCAAGATGCGGTGGGCCGGCCCTTCCAGGTCGTCGAACTGGCCGCTGCTGACCGCCCACCAGAACACCGCGCCGATCACGAATACCAGCACCACGCTCAGGGGTATAAGTAAATAAAGGATGTCCATGTCCGGGCTACATTAACGCCTGTGCCGGCTGTACGGCAACCGCGCCGTCCTCGTGCCTGATTGCACACAACAATCTCGACGCATTGAACACCACCAGCAGCGAACTCAGCGACATCCCGACAGCGGCAACCAGCGGCGTGACATAACCCATTGCCGCAAGCGGCAAAGCGACGGTATTGTAAACCGTTGCCCAAACGAGATTCTGACGGATGATGCGCAGCGTGTTTTTCGCGGTACGCAGCGCCTCGAGCAAGGCATCAAGCCGCTGCGACATCAGCACCATGTCGGCGCTGTGTTGCGCCAGGCGCGTCCCGCTCCCCATCGCTATCGACACCTGGGCCTGCGCCAGAACGGGCGCGTCGTTAATGCCGTCCCCTATCATCGCCACGATGGCGCCTTGCTGCTGCATGTCGCGCACGATCTCAAGCTTGCGCTGCGGCGTGGCATCGCCGAACGCGGTGTCGATGCCGAGTTCATGCGCCAGGTGCGCGACGCGTGCGCTGCCGTCGCCGCTCAGCACGCAGACAGCCCTGCCCGATGCTTTGAGCTGATGCACCAATTGCCGCGCATGGCGCCGCAGCGGGTCGTCAAAGGTAAACAGGGCGATCCAGCCGCGATCATCGCCCAGCGCCACCACGCTGACATCTTTTCTGACGAACACCAGTTCATCGGGCAGTGCATGTCCATGCAGCACAGCAACAAAACCGGGCGCGCCTATGCGCAGCCTGCGGCCGGCGATGACCCCCTCGATGCCTTCGCCCGGCACGTTGCGCAATTCGCTTGCAGCACAGCGTTCGAGCGAGTCCGGCGGCAGTTCGGCGGCGATCGCGCGAGCGACAGGATGTTCGGACTGCATTTCAAGCCCGGCCGCCAGTTCCAGGCAGCGTTCCCGCCTCTCGTCTGCCAGCGGCATGACGCCGACAAGCGCCATCCTGCCTTCGGTGAGCGTGCCCGTCTTGTCGAACACGAAATGCGTCGCCTTCGCCAGCGTTTCCAGGGCGTGGCCGCGCGTCACCAGTATGCCGCTGCGGTGCAGAGTTCCGGTCGCTGCCGTGAGGGCCGCCGGCGTCGCCAGCGACAGCGCGCACGGACAGGTCACGACCAGCACCGCCACTGTAATCCACACTACCCGGGATGGATCGATCACATACCATGCTGCGGCGACCGCGACAGCAAATAACAGCAGCGCGGTCACAAACCAGCGCGCGGCGCGATCGGCAGCACGGGCTATTTCCGGTTTTTCCGACTGTGCCCGGTCCATCAGGCGCACGATGCCGGCGAGCACGGTGTCCTGCCCGACATGCTCGATACGCATGACCAGCGGCCCATCCATGTTCACCGCGCCACCGGTTAG
This sequence comes from uncultured beta proteobacterium, assembly GCA_942492335.1. Classification (GTDB taxonomy): domain Bacteria; phylum Pseudomonadota; class Gammaproteobacteria; order Burkholderiales; family SG8-41; genus CAKKQX01. Next base: position 9,466 of record CALOEN010000010.1, read on the forward strand.
TTCATCACCGTTGCGTTTTGCTATTGCGCGCGATTCCCCGGTGAGCAGCGACTCATCGACGCTGCTGACGCCGTCGACGATCCTGCCATCGGCTGGTATGGCAGAACCGGGACGCACCAGCACATGATCACCGGGCCGCAGTATGGCGACCGGTACTTCGGTATGGCTCGAAGGATGGGGAAACCGGTCCAGGCGCTCGGCTACCGCAGGGGTAAGTCGCGCCAGGCGTTCCTGCGACTGCGCCGCCTTCGCGCGCGCGCTCAGTTCCAGATAGCGCGCGCCGAGCAACAGGAACACGAACATCGCGACCGAATCGAAATAGACCGCGCCTTCGCCGCGCACGGTCGCCAGCACGCTGGCAGCAAACGCGGCAATGATGCCCAGCGCGACCGGCACATCCATGCCGACACGGCGCGCTTTCAGTTCGCGCCAGGCGCCGGTATAAAACGGCACCGCTGCCCACAGCGCAACGGGAATAGTGAGCACCAGGCTGGCGATGCGCATCAGTTGTTCGATATCGGATGTCATCTCGCCGCCGGAGATGTAAACCGGGAACGCATACATCATGACCTGCATCATGCCGAAACCGGATACGAACAGGCGCCACAGCAACACACGGCGCTCACGGCGCAGCATGTCGTCCGAGCGCGCGCTGTCGTAGGGTTGAGCGCCGTAGCCGAGCGCGGACACCGCCGCCATGATGTCGCTCAACCGGGTGCGATGCGTGTCCCAGCGCACACGTACCCGCCGCGTGGCGTAGTTCAGCTCCACGCCGCTCACACCTGGAAGTGCTGCCAGCCGGTTCTCGATCAGCCAGGCGCACGCGGCGCAGGTGATGCCTTCGAGCAGCAGCGGCGCCTCTTTTTCATCCGGCGAGTGCTCGCGCACGAAACCCTGCTGCACTTCAGGCAGGTCGTAGCACCTTAGTTTTTGTAAAAGGCTGTCAGGCATCGCATCGGGACGTTGCGGCAGCTCCGAACGATGGCGGTAGTAAGACGACAGCCCGTTGTCGACGATGGTCTGAGCCACCGCCTGGCAACCGCGGCAGCAGGTGTCGCGGCTCGTGCCGTCGATGACGACCGGGTATTTGGCCGTCAACGGCAGCCCGCAATGGAAACAGGCCTGCCCGGACCGGGGGGGCGAGGTTGCTGCGGAATAGGTAATGTCGGTGACCGTATTTGTCATGCTATGACGATTATCGTCCATTTCATGCCCACGCTGCAGCCGGAGAAGCCTTCGCGTTTGATCTGTGTCGACAGGGTTCGCCTTGCAATGAGCGGGGGCTGCACGCCGGATTACGGAAATCCGCCTGGCGGCCCGCGGATAAAGAAGCATCGCGCATTACGCCAGTTGCCACGCTTCACAATTTTCTGTTCATGCACTCGTAAATCGACCCGGGCGCAATTTATTACCGGTTACATGGAACGTAAATTGCGTGTCTACCTGCACGCGCCGCAAGGCTCAGTCTTAGAGGAGGTGATCCGTGAACTACGACACGCTGAGAACGCAATATGCCGGATGCAGCGACTTTATCGACCCGCATGACCGCCGAATAGTCAACGTCGCTGCTTTGCGGCGGGCCTATGTCCGCATTGCAGAATGGGAAAATGAGCAAGGTGTGCTACGAAACCAGGTTGCGCCCATGATTATCTGGATTTCGTTCTGGCTGGCTCTGAATTGGGTTGCAGGGTGGAATTTTGGCGAGGCCGCCCCGACTTCTGCACCGGCACAAACACAGTCCGAGACGCAAGCGCAACCTGTCGCTTTCGGGTGCCGGTAGCATTCAGGAATGATGAGTGATTGGGTGATTGGGTGAATCGTAAATCGGGAATCGTAACCTTCAAGCGCACCCGTCAAGCGCCCACCACAAGGAGTATTGATAGGAACCCTTGGCGGCCTTGGCGGTTCAAAATCCGTGAATGGTGAATCGTAACCTCTTATTGAAAAGTATCCTGGCGGTTAATTTATTGTGCTTTTCCTTCGTGTCCTCTGTGTCCTTCGTGTCTCCGCTTTTATTCCTCTTGGCGGCCTTGGCGGTTCAAAAATCCGTGAATGGTGAATAGTGAATCGTAACCCTCAAGCGCGCCCGTCAAACGGTATCCAAAGGAATTCTTGACGATTAATTTGCCTTTGTTCTTCCTTCGTGTCCTCTGTGTCCTTCGTGTCTTTGCTTTCGCTTTTCTTGGCGGCCATGGCGACCTTGGCGGTTCATCCTACTTTCGCTCTCCTTTGCGGACCTTTGCGTCCTTCGCGTTCATGCTTTTTTATAAACCCGTAATCCACCGTACAATACCCGCAAATGATCCCCTGGCTTGATTCCATCACTCCGTTCCCGCCGGTAGGCCGCGCGCTCGCCGAACCCAACGGCCTGCTTGCTGCCGGCGCCGATCTGTCGCCCGCGCGTTTGATTGACGCTTACCGCCACGGCATCTTCCCCTGGTACTCCGACGACCAACCGCTGCTGTGGTGGTCGCCGGACCCGCGCATGGCGCTGTTTCCCGCTGAACTGCGCCTGACGCGTTCGCTGAAAAAACGCCTGCGCCGCGATGATTACGCCATCCGCACCGACACCCGCTTCGAACAGGTAATGCGCGCCTGCGCCGAACCGCGGCTCGGACAACCGGGCACCTGGATCACCGACGACATGATCGCCGGCTACTGCGCCCTGCACGCGCAAGGCTTCGCGCATTCGGTGGAAACCTGGATAGGCGGCGAACTCGCCGGCGGGCTTTACGGCATCGCGATCGGGCGCATGTTCTACGGCGAATCAATGTTCACGCGTGAAACCGACGCCTCGAAGCTTGCACTGGCGCACCTGGTGCGCCAGCTCGAACGCTGGGGTTATGGCATGATCGACTGTCAGATGACAACACCGCACCTCGCCTCATTCGGCGCGCGCGAACTTCCCCGCGATGAATTTATGCGAAAGCTGCAGGAATTGGTAAACTGTACGGCACCGGTCAGAGAATGGCGCTTCGACGATGACTTATTTGACTGAATTCCCGCTGTCGGTGCTGCAGTTTTATGCGACAGCGCCCTACCCGTGCAGCTATCTGCCGGACCGGATGGCGCGTTCCCAGGTCGCCACGCCCAGCCACCTGATCGACGGGCCGGTCTACAGCGATCTGGTGCGCGCCGGTTTCCGGCGCAGCGGCGCTTTCACCTACCGGCCGTACTGCGATCACTGCCGCGCCTGCGTGCCGGTGCGCATCCTGGCCGAGGATTACCAGCCCAACCGCGTCCAGCGCCGGACCCGGAAAAAACATTCGTTGCTGACGACAGCGATGCTCGAACTCAAGTACCACCCCGAGCATTACGCGCTCTACCTGCGCTATCAGGCGAGCCGCCACAGCGGCGGCGGCATGGACCAGGACAGTCGCGAGCAGTACCGCCACTTCCTGCTGCAAAGCAATGTCGTATCGCGGCTGATCGAGTTCCGTGAAGATGGTGAATTGCGCATGGTCAGCATAGTCGACGAACTGCAGGATGGGCTGTCGTCGGTCTATACTTTTTATGACCCGGATGTCCCCGGCGCGAGTTTCGGCACGTTCAACATCATGTGGCAGATCGAACTTTGCCGCAGACTCGGGCTGCCTTATCTTTATCTCGGCTACTGGATACGGCAAAGCCGGAAAATGTCGTACAAGATCCAGTTCCAGCCGATGCAGGGCCTGATCGACAATCGCTGGCAGGCGGTCGGGTCTTGACTGGTGTCTGTCTCATGAACAGGCAATGAACAGAATTCAAATGATTATTCCTGAGTTTTATTCTTGCTAATCCAGTAAATCCTGTCTATTCGGGATCGGGTTTACGGATCCTCTGTTTATTTAAGAGATCACTTCCAGTTGAGCAGCGGTTAAAATAACGCCATGCCTTATCCGCTGCTAAGACCCCTGCTGTTTGCGCTGGATGCCGAGACTGCGCATCACCTGACGCTGACTTCGCTCAGGACATTGCAGCGCATCGGGCTGTCTGCCGCGCCGGCGGCGCAACGCGCGGGGTGCGCGCGCGATGTCATGGGCGTCCGCTTTCCCAACCCCGTCGGGCTGGCCGCGGGCCTCGACAAGAACGGCGATTTCATAGATGCACTCGCGACGCTGGGGTTCGGTTTCCTCGAGATCGGCACCGTCACCCCGCGCCCCCAACCCGGCAACCCGCGGCCGCGAATGTTCCGCATTCCTCAGGCACAGGCGGTCATCAACCGCATGGGGTTCAACAACGACGGCGTCGACAGGCTCGTGGCCAACGTGCAGCGCAGTGCTTATCGCGGCGTGCTCGGGATCAATATCGGCAAGAATTTCGATACCCCGATCGAACGCGCAGCCGACGATTATCTGCACTGCCTGCGCAAAGTCTATGCGCTGGCCAGCTATGTCACGGTCAACATCTCCTCGCCCAACACCAAAAACCTGCGCCAGTTGCAGGATGCCGCGGAACTCGCGAAACTGCTGGGCGCGCTCAAGGCGGAACAACACAAGCTTGCCGACCTGCACGGCAAGTATGTGCCGGTCGCGCTCAAGATCGCGCCTGATCTCGATGGCGCTCAGATCAACGCCATGGCGGATCTGCTGTGCAGCCACGCCATCGATGCCGTGATCGCAACCAACACCACGGTCGAACGCGACGGCGTCACCGGGATGACGCATGGCGCCGAGAGCGGCGGACTAAGCGGCGCGCCGCTGACACTGCGCGCCACCGGAATCGTCACGCAACTCCACCAGGCGCTGGGGGACCGCGTGCCCATCATCGGCGTCGGCGGCATCATGAGCGGCGCCGATGCCGCGCAAAAAATCCGCGCCGGCGCGAGTCTGGTCCAGCTCTATACCGGGCTCGTCTACCGCGGTCCGCGGCTCGTCGCCGAATGCGTGGACGCGCTGTGCGGGGATGCGCCGGGCAGTTGACCTTGGACTTTGAACTTGAAACCTTGAACACGGAACGGCAAGGCTTGCTGGCCGAGGCCATCGATGCACTGCTGCCCCAGACTCAATGCCGGCAATGCGGTTATGGCGGCTGCCTTCCGTATGCCGAGGCCATTGCCACGCGCCGCGCCACGATCAATCAATGCCCGCCCGGCGGTGACGATACGATACGCGATCTGGCGGTGCTGCTCGGCGTGCCGTTCCAGCCGCTTGATCCGGCATTCGGCACCACCAGGCCGCCCGCAGTTGCCCTGATCGACGAGCAGCGGTGCATAGGTTGCACGCTTTGCATACAGGCTTGCCCGGTCGACGCCATCACCGGCGTCATCAAGATGATGCACACCGTGATCGCGATCGAATGCACCGGCTGCGAGCTGTGTATCCCGCCGTGCCCGGTCGATTGCATCAGCATGCCGGAAACCGGCGCGCGACCCTCGACCGAACAGAAAAAAACTGCCGCGGTGCTGGCAAAGCACCGTTTCGTTTCGCGCAACCACCGCCTGCAGCGCGAAAAGGAAGAACGCGCCGCGCGTCTTGTCGCTGCGAAAGACACCGCAGCCGAACAGAGAAAACGCGCAACGGTAAAAAAGGCGATCGACCGCGCCAGGGAGCGTTTGCGGCAGCGCGATTGATTCCAGTGATTAGGTGATTGGGTGATTAAGTAATGAAGGACCACCCCACTTCGCCACGCGAAGATTTACCGAATCACTCAATCACTTAATCACCTAATCACCTAATCACTTAATCACTTAATCACTTAATTACTACCTGCAAGCTAGCGCCCGATCAGCCCGCGCAGGAATTGCCCCGGATCGGCGCCTGCCCCTTCCTCTTTTTGGGCGGGCTGAGCCGCGGGTTCTTCCTGCAGCGCCTTGGCGCCGCTTGGTGCCGGCATGGCGCCCTGGGCCGGGCCGGCTTCCGCGGAAATTGTCTTGATTCCGGGCTCCTTGCCCGCAGGCAGCCCGGCCATGCGCGGGGTCAGCGCCTCGCCCAACTGCGTCAGACGCTCGCCGGGCTGGGGATGGGTCTTGAACAGCAGCGCAAGCTCGGCGTCATCATCTCCGCGCGCCCCCAGTTTATGCAGCACCTCGATCAGACCGTACGGACTATAACCGGCGCGTGCGGCGATAACGACGCCGACTGCATCTGCTTCGAATTCGGCGCTCTTGTCCAGACCCCGCGCGAAAATCTCTGCGCCGCTGCCTATCATGTTGTTGAGAAAATACGAGCGATCGCCGCTCTGCGCCAGTTTGGCACCAGCGGAAATCGCCGCGCTTTTCTGCATCACGGTCACGTGATGACGTTTGATGATGTGCCCGATCTCATGGGCCAGCACGCCGGCAAGTTGTGATTCATTGTCGAGAATTTCATAGAGCCCGCGCGTGATCAGTACGTAGCCACCGGGCGCAGCGAAGGCATTGACCGAAGAGGTGTCCAGCACCCCGAAATGCCACGGCAGATCGGGGCGCTCGGTTTGCAGGGCCAGCCAGCGGCCGACGCGGTTGACGTAAGCCTGCAGCACAGCATCGTTGACCAGCGGTGCCGCACCCATCGTGCGCCCGGCAATTTCGCGCCCCAGTTCAATTTCCTCTGTCTCGCTGACCCCCGACCCGGCAGTAACGAGATCGGAAGCGGCGCCGAACAGGCGCCCAAGATCAATCGTGGCCGCCTGTCCGGCAGTCTGGCCGAAAAATAATAAGATGATTATAATCAGTAAGTTAAAGTATTTTTTCATGGCGAACCCGCATCCAGGTAATCAACCTGGGCCACAGCCAATCCGGAACCCTGTGCACTGCTTTCTGCATCCGCCCGGGATGCCGCGTACTGATCCAGGAGGCGCATCTGCTCGGCGTCGAAGTGCGCCTGACGCAGGTCCTCCTCTCCCAGTCCGCGTACACCTATGGTGCTGGTTACGTTTACGCGCTGACGTGGAGCAAAAAGCCGCCCCAGGCCCGAGGAGGAGGAATCGGAGGTCTGCTGCGTGGAAGTAAAGCGAACGTTGAATGAGAACAGCCAGCCTGTTGCTTCCGGCGTCTTGATATTGAGCCAGACACCGTTCTTGGCCGTCACTTCGCCTTTGACACCCGGCTTCAGTGTCGCCACCACTTTCGCGTCAAAACGCGCTTCGGCCCGCAGTTCGGTATCGCGCTCAACAGTCACCTGTTGCGCAACCGCGGGTGCAATCATCGCCAGCAGCACACAAATCAGCGGCGCAACGTTTCGCAACTTCAGCAGCAATCCAGCCATGGCCTTTTATCCCCGTGATCCCTGCGCTGATTATAATGGCCGCTGTCCGAGCGCGCCATGACTCCGCAGCGTTGTGAATTCCCGGGCAATACGTTATGTTGCAATGCACATGAACCATGCCAACCGCCATGAAATTTTTACGCGCCTGCGCGCCGCCAATCCCGCGCCGCGCACCGAACTCGTATTCCACTCGCCGTTCGAACTGCTGGTCGCCGTGGTGCTATCGGCGCAGGCCACCGACAAGAGCGTCAATCGCGCCACGGAAAAACTGTTTCAGCGGGCGAACTCACCAGCCGGGATCCTCAAGCTCGGCCTGCCGGGTCTGGAGCAGCACATCAAGAGCATAGGGCTCTACCGCACCAAGGCCAGAAACATCCTCGCCACCTGCAAGCTGTTGCTGGCGCACCACGACGGAGCAGTGCCGCAGACGCGCGAGGAACTCGAAGCGCTGCCCGGTGTTGGGCGCAAAACGGCCAATGTGATCCTGAACACAGCCTTCGGGCAGCCGACGATAGCGGTGGACACGCATATATTCCGCATTTCCAACCGCACCGGCCTCGCCCCTGGCAGGAACGTTACCGAAGTTGAAAACAAACTGCTCAAGTTCGTTCCCGACGAATTCAGGCACGATGCCCATCACTGGCTCATCCTGCACGGGCGCTATGTCTGCGTGGCGCGCAATCCCAAATGCCAAGAGTGTCTGATCAGGGATTTGTGCGAGTACTCGCACAAATCCAGGGACTAGGGGCTAGGGATTGGGGATTAGGGGGAGGTAAACACCCGTCTTGGAGTAAAATAAAAAAACGATCAGCCCAACATCCTTCCCTGATCCTTAGCCCCTAGCCCCGAGTCCCTGATCCCGAATCCCTCAAGATGTTTTCCCCTTCCCGCGACGAAGCACGCCGTTTCTTTTTCGACACCTGGGCCAAGCACCGCCGGGGCGAAGCACTTACCGGCATGGAGAATCTGGCGCTGGAGATCATCGGCCTGCATCCCGAATACCATGCCCTGCTCGATGCGCCGGAGCGCCATCTCGAGCGCGATTATCTACCGGAGCTTGGCGACATCAATCCGTTTCTGCACCTGTCGCTGCATCTGGCGGTGGAGGAGCAGTTGTCGATAGACCAGCCGGTTGGAATACGCGGGCTATACCAGCGCCTGGTGCAAAAGACCGGCTCGGAGCATGACGCCAAGCACGCGGTGTTGGAATGTCTGGGGGAAACGATCTGGCAGGCCCAGCGCCTGCAAGCCACGCCGGACCCGGACCCGCAACGCTACTTGGAATGTCTCGAAACAAAATGCCGGCGAAGGACGGCGCAATAAAAAAAGCGGCTGGGCAGCCGCTTCGCTTGAAAAAAGCGGCAGGGCAGCCGCTTTATGTTCGCGCGAACGAAAAGGGCACGAAAGCCCGCGCCCGTAAGATCAACGCTTGATGACCAACCCCTGCTGATGCGAGAAATACGCCGCGAGATCGGCGATATCGCGCTTCGACAGATTGGCCGCCTGCGGCGCCATGATCGGATTCTTGCGCGCGCCGGATTTGTAATCGGCCAGCGCCCGAGCCAGATAATCGGCGTGCTGCCCGGCCAGCCGTGGGAATTCGGCAGACTGGCTGTTTCCGTCCGGACCGTGGCATGCGGCACAGGGCTTGGATTTCTCCTTGCCTGCATCAGACTCGCTCGCTACGGCGGCGGTGCCAGTCAATAACACTGCACAACATGCAGCCCACAGAAATGTCTTCATCGATACGTTCCTCATTGGCCTGTTCCCTGATTACTTGCTCGCCGACTTCACCGAGCTCGGAAGCATAATACGCCGCGAGATCCGCCATATCCTGGTCGGAAAGACCCGCTGCGATGGCCTTCATCGAAGGATGGCTGCGTGCGCCGGATTTGTATTCCTGCAGCGCCTTGACGATATAGGCGGCGTGCTGTCCGCCGAGCCTGGGCACGCTGTAGACCTCGGGAAACGCCGTCCTGTAGTCGGGTATGCCATGGCAGCCTGTGCACATCGAGTTCTTCTGCTGGCCGGCAGCCGGGTCGCCGGATGCGGCATGAAGTCCACCCGCAGCTGCGATCGATGCCGCTGCGAGCACCATGCCGAGAGATTTTTTAAATTTCATATCGATCATCTTCTTCCAGGTTTCAAGGAGGTTTCTTCGGGCGCGATTATACCTGAAAATCCCGATTTTCCTGCCAAACATTGCCCCGCGGCGGCGCTATAGCCGATAATGCAGGAGAGCAAGCTTCCCATACCGCATAAATTGAATTTTCCGAACTTCTCATTCCCCCGTCACTGGCTGATACTGCTGCTCCCTTTCATGCGCTGGTGGCCGCGTGTCAACCGCGGCAGTCTGCGCGCTGACGCCATTGCCGGTTTATTGGGCGCTATCGTGGTCCTGCCGCAAGGCGTGGCATTCGCAACGCTGGCCGGACTGCCGCCGCAATACGGCCTTTATGCCGCGATGATCCCCGCGGTGATCGCCGCGCTGTTCGGTTCATCGTGGCATCTGGTATCCGGCCCCACCAACGTCATCTCGATCTTCATCTTCGCCAGTCTGAGCCCGCTGGCCGAACCCGGCAGCGCCGAATATATCCGGCTGGTGCTGACGCTGACGTTTCTGACAGGCATATTCCAGCTCGTAATGGGCCTGGCGCGCATGGGGGCGCTCGTCAACTTCATTTCCCATACCGTGGTGGTCAGCTTCACCACCGGCGCCGCCTTTCTCATTTTCGCGGTGCAAATCGAAAATTTCTTTGGCATCAATATCCCGCGGGGCGCTTCGTTTGCGGACACCTGGGTCCACTTCTATGCGCAAATCACCGTGGTCAACCCCTACGTCACCGCCGTCGGCGCGATAACGCTGCTGGCGGGCCTGGGGTGCCGAAAATACTATCCCAAAATTCCTTACATGATCGCCGCCATGCTCATAGGCAGCCTGTTTGCGGTCGCGCTCAACGCATTTTTCGGCCACGACATCACTCATATCCCCACGGTCGGCGCGCTGTCGGGCAGCTTGCCCGAGCTGTCGCAGCCTGACTTATCCGCGGACAGCATCAAGAAAACGCTGCCAGTGGCGCTGGCGGTCACCATACTCGCGCTTACGGAGGCGGTGTCGATCGCGCGCGCCATCGGCGTCAAATCGGGACAGCGTATCGACGGCAATCAGGAATTCATCGGCCAGGGCCTGTCGAATTTTGCCGGCAGCTTCTTCTCCGCCTACGCCGCGAGCGGCTCGTTCAACCGCACCGGGCTGAATTACGAGTCCGGCGCCAGAACCCCGCTGGCGGCGGTCTTCTCGGCGCTGGCCCTGATCGCCGTTCTGCTGCTGATTGCACCGCTCGCGCAATACCTGCCGCTTGCGGTCATGGCGGCCATCCTGTTCATGGTTGCCTACGGCCTCATCGACGCCCATTACATCAAGGCGGTATTTAAGACCAGCCGCCAGGAAATCGTGGTCATGCTGATCACGTTCTTTTCGGCGCTGTTTGCCGATCTGGAATTTGCCATCTACGCCGGCGTGCTGCTGTCCCTGATGCTGTACCTGACACGCACCTCCCGGCCTCTGATACTCGACGTCAAACCCGATCCTGGCGAAGGCAGCTATCATTATTCGGCGGACACCGAACTTCCTGATTGTCCCCAAGTGAAAATGCTGCGCATCAACGGTTCTATTTTTTTCGGGGCGGTTGACCATGTTCAGCGCCATTTCGAGGAAATCGACGAGATCAATCACCGCCAGAAACACCTGCTCATCGTCTGCAGCGGCATCAATTTCGTCGACATGCCGGGCGCGGAAATGCTGGTGCAGGAATCGCGGCGGCGGCGCATGCTTGGCGGCGGGCTGTATTTCTATCGCGTAAAAAATGAAGTGCAGCATCTGCTGGACCAGGGCGGGTATATGACCGGCCTGGGAAAGGGAAATTTTTTCCCGGTCAGGACCAGGCCAGTTTCCTATATTTACACGAAACTTGATTCAGAGATCTGCCGCCACTGCAAGGTGAAGATCTTCAGGGAATGCCACGAGCGCCTGCCCAACGGCGAACCATTGACACCCCCGCTCCCTCCAAAAAAAGATGATTGAAGCAAAACCCGGCCTGTACTCCGTCGCCCTGGCGCAACCCTCGTGATCTCAGCATCTCGCATTTTACCTTTTCTTAAATGGTTTCCGCTGCGCCGGGAAACGTTTAAAGTGGACTTGACTGCCGGCATTACCGTATCGCTGCTCGCGATTCCACAATCGCTTGCCTACGCGCAGCTGGCAGGGGTCCCTGCCTACTACGGTCTTTATGCCGCACTGATCCCCACCATCATCGGCGCGATGTTCGGTTCATCGGGGGTGCTGTCGACCGGCCCGGTGGCAATGACCTCACTGCTGACCGCGGCCAGCATTGCGCCGCTGGCACTGCCCGGAAGCGAACAGTTCGTGACTTATGCGATTCTGCTCGCGCTGTTATCCGGAATACTGCAAATCGCCTTCGGCCTGATGCGCATGGGCGTCGTCCTGAATTTTTTATCGTATCCTGTCCTGATGGGCTTCATCAATGCCGCGGCGATCATCATTGGCCTGTCGCAGCTTCCCGCGTTGCTGGGCATCCCGATTGCCCAAACCAAGCATTTCCTGGTTGATATCTGGCACGTTGTCGCTCATTTGGATTCAGTACACGCCATCTCTCTGGCATTCGGGCTCACAGCCATCGCATCGTTGGTCGGTCTCAAAAAATATGCACCCAAACGCCCCGGCGTACTGATCGCTGTTGGCGCGTTGACACTGATCAGCTACCTTATCGGCTTCGAAGAAATGGGCGGACAGGTCATCGGAGAGATCCCGCGCGGTCTTCCCCATTTCAGTGCCCCATCGGTGGACTGGTACGCCACGACCACCCTGTTCCCGGCCGCAATCCTGATTGCGTTGATCAGCTTCATGGAAGCCATGTCGAGCTGCAAGGTCATCGCGATCAAGACCCGCACATCCTGGGACGAGAATCAGGAACTTGTCGGCCAGGGGTTGGCCAAAATTGCCTCAGCGTTCAGCCAGTCGATGCCGGTAAGCGGATCATTCTCGCGCTCGGCACTCAATCTTTCGGTGAATGCCAAAACCGGCATGTCCTCCGTGGTATCAGCCGCCTTCGTTCTGATTGTTCTGCTGTTTCTGACCCCGCTCTTGCATCACCTGCCCAAGCCCGTGCTGGCAGCAATTATCATCATCGCTGTTGCCAATCTGGTCGATTACGCCAGCATTATCCGGGCCTGGCGGGCGCGCAGGGACGACGGCATAGCCGCAGCGATTACATTCGTCTCGACCCTGGCTTTCGCGCCCAATATCCAGATCGGCATTCTCACCGGCATTATCCTTTCGCTCGCGCTGCTGCTGTATCGCATGATGCGCCCCCGGGTAGTGGTGCTGGGCATGGACGAAGACGGCACGCTGCGTGACGTTGAATATTTCAAGCTGTCAGCAATTCACCCGAAAATCGGCGCCATCCAGTTCGACGGATCGCTGTTTTTTGTCAACGTATCGTACTTCGAGAAGGCTATACTGCAGCTGGAGCGGCGCAATTCCGACCTCGAATACGTACTAGTAGTCAGCAACGGCATTAACGGCCTGGATGCATCGGGTGTGGAAATGCTGTCGAATCTCGTCGGCCGTCTGAAAGCCAGCGGCATTACGCTGGTATTCAGCAACATCAAATACCAGGTCATGGATGTGATGACACGCACTGGACTTGCGAAAAAAATTGGAGAAGAAAATATTTATGGCAGTGACAGGGTTGCGCTGGATGCGCTGTTTCGCAAAGTCGACGCAGTTCCCGTGGCCCTGGTCGCGCCGCAAGACAATGTGCCTGAAGCGTGACAGGATACCCTTGGGACGCGGTTCGGATAATGAATTTATGCTGATTCTCGCAACCCCGATTCGGGACCGACCGGCTGTTTTTGGATGTCAGCTTTACCGCATGAGCCTGCAACAAGGCGCAGACCTGTTCGCCGCGCCACCCGGGTAACGGGCAATCACTCGAAATCGCACCCAGCAGACACGCCATCATTGCCGGCCGCGCACAATCAAGCTGTTATCGAAATGACTGCCCTGACACCAGGACCAATCTGACATGAATTTCCCCCCGCTCCCCGATCCGCATGCGATTGCCGTGATGGCGCTGACGCTGGTCGCTCTTGCGCTGTTCACGCGGGACAAGATTCCCCTGGAAACGTCGAGCATGGTAGTCATCGCCGCGCTCACGCTCGGCTTTCAGCTGTTTCCATATGAGTCTGGGGGGCATACGTTGCACGCCGTGGAATTCTTCCATGGCTTCGGCCACGACGCACTGGTTGCGGTCTGCGCATTGATGATCGTGGGCCAAGGCCTGCTGCGGACCGGGGCGCTGGAACCGCTTGGCAGCGTTCTCGCGCGACTCTGGCGCTTCAGCCCGGCGTTTTCGCTGCTGCTCACGCTCGTCGTGGCGGCCACCCTGAGCGCCTTCGTCAACAACACGCCCATCGTCGTGCTGCTGCTGCCGGTGCTGATCAGCGTGTCGATCAGCAACAAGACATCGCCGTCCGGCGTGCTGATGCCGATGGGCCTGTCGACCTTGATCGGCGGCACGGGCACCACGATCGGCACGTCGACCAACCTGCTGGTGGTCTCCGTCGCCGCTGACATGGGACTGCGCCCTATCGGCATGTTCGACTTCATCGTTCCGGCCGCCGTCGCCGGCGCGATCGGCATTCTTTTTCTCTGGCTGGTGGCGCCGCGGCTGCTGCCCAAGCGCGACACGCCGCTGTCCGACGCCTCGCCGCGCATATTCACCGCCCACCTGCGCATCCCCGCAGACAGCTTTGCCGACGGCAAGTCGCTATCCGAAATAACGGAGAAGGCTGGGGAGGAAATGAAAGTGCTGCGCATCGAGCGCGGCGCCGGCATGTTTGTCACGCCGTTCCCGGACTGCAAACTGAAGGCCGATGACCGTCTGCTGATCACCGACACGCCCAAGAACCTGAAAAAATACGAGCAGGCGCTCGGCGCCACGCTGTACTCGGGGGACACCGAGGTCGACGACGAGCATCCGCTCAAGGCGGATGACCAGCAGATCTCTGAAATCGTCATAGTGGAAGGCTCGCCGATCGAGGGCGTTACGTTAAAGCACGTCCGCTTCATCGACCGGTATCAACTGGTGGTCCTGGCCCTGCATCGCGCCGGCAAGCCCGTTCTCTCCATGCGGGGCGGGATGGGCGACGTCGTGCTGGACGCCGGCGACATACTGCTGGTACAGGGCCCGGCGGAGCAGATTGCCGATCTTAAACGCGACGATGAGGTGCTGGTGCTGGATGCGACCGCGGACCTGCCGCACACCAGCCGGTCCCCCGTCGCGGTCGCGATCACCGTGGGCGTCATCGTCGTCGCGGCACTGGGGATATTGCCGATATCGATCAGCGCAATGGCCGGCGTGCTGCTGATGGTGATGACCCGCTGCCTCAACTGGCGCGAGGCGGCCGGCGCACTGAACACCCAGGTCATCCTGATCGTCGTAGCCAGCCTCGGTCTGGGCCTGGCGCTTTTGAAAACCGGGGGTGCCGAATATCTGGCCCAGATTTTTGTCGCCACAACCTTCGGCGCGCCGCCGGTGGTCGTGCTGGGCGGACTGACCTTGCTGATGGGCATCCTGACCAATGTCGTGTCGAGCAACGCCGCCGCCGTGATCGGCACGCCAATTGCCGTGAGCATCGCACACCAGATCGGCCAGCCGCCCGAGGCTTTTGTAATCGCGGTGATTTTCGGTTCTAACCTGTGTTACGCGACACCGCTCGCGCACAAGATCAACGTGATCGTCATGGCCGCCGGCAGCTATACGGTCAGCGATTTCGTGCGCGTCGGTCTGCCGCTCGCAGTGGTGATGTGGATCGCGTATACCGCGCTGCTCGGCATCATCTACGGGCTGTGAGGCCAGCGGGCACCGCAAACGACAGGCAACGGCTTTTTTATATAATGCCCTTAGGGTGTGACCGGTCTGGCCGGAAGCCCTGCGGCATCACCACAACAGGATATACGCTCATGAGTGCACGCATGATGTTCTCCCTGGCGATCGTCATCCTCGCCATCGTTTTCGCATTGCAGAACGCCACGACGGTAACCGTGGTATTCGTCGTCTGGCGCTTCGAAAGTTCGCTGGCGTTGCTGCTGGCGCTGACGTTTGTGCTGGGCGCCGTGCTCAGCGCGCTGCTGTCCACATCGGCCGCGGTGCGCAAAAACTGGAAGCTGTCCCAGCAGGAACGCCTGAGCGGAGATCTTGAAAAACGGGTGTCCGAACTGGAACAACTCGTCACCGCGAAAGATCGCCGCATCCAGGAACTCGAATCGCGCGGCGGCAAATAACCCTCAGGCCTGTTGCGGAGTTTCCTCCCCATTCTTGTGATGCACGATGACCAGCATGACATCGCCGGCCTGGATTTTCAGCTTGTCTTTTTCCCAGAAGCCGATTTTCTCACCGCCGCGGAAAATGCGGACCAGCAGGCCGTCGGTGACCTCGAGGGCATTGCTCCCGATTTCCTCGGCCTTGGCGAGGCGCTCCACCAGGCTCACCCTGCCGTCGGCGGTCAGCAGGTCCAGCACATACTCCGCGACATGCCAGTTCTCCACCGCGTCCGCCAGCAGGAAGCCGCCGACGCGCGAAGGCGCGACGATGACGTTGGCGCCGGCCTGGCGGATCAGCTTGAAGTTTTCCTCCTCGTTGACGCTGGCCACGATCTTGATTTTCGGATTGATGTTGCGCACCGTCAGCACGATCAATGCGCTGGTATCGTCGCGCCCGGGGCTGACCATCACCACTTTCGCATTCCCCACGTTGGCCAGCCGCATGATCTCTTCACTGGCTGCATCGCCGCGCAGCCCGACATGACCTGATTCCGCCGCCAGCTTCAGGTTGTTCTCGGAAAGGTCGATAACGACGATTTTGTTCGGCGCGCAGCCTTTCGCGACCAGTTCCCGCGCCGCGATCTGCCCCGTCATGCCGTAGCCGCAGACCACGATGTGATCGACCAGCTGTTGCTGCAGTTTTGACATTTTAAAATCCTCCAGCACCTTCTGTATCACCAGTTCGTAAGCGGTGCCCAGAAACACGAACCAGACGAAAATGCGTATCGGCGTGACCAGAAACGCATCTATCAGCCGCGCCCGGTCCGTCCACGGGACGATATCGCCATAACCCACGGTGGTGACGGTGACCATCGTAAAATAGAGCACATCGATGAACGAGATATTAGCCGTCGTGGGCATCTTGCAGACCGTCGCGGTCCAACCAGAAAATCACGACCACCAGCGCAAACGACGCGAGTATGATCGCGAAACGCACGGCGATGGTTTTTTCCGGGGAGGCCTCGCTGCGTGTAAACAGGATGCGCGCGTGGCGCACCGCCCGCGCCTGCTGGATCCGCGCATAACGTTCTTTGATTGCCGCCGACGGATTGCGCGAATTCATGAGCTGGAGCGACCCACACCGCACATGGCCTCGGCGCGACCCCTGCCGCGCGGAGTCATCATGCCAAGATCAAACATAAATACATGATTATACTAATTTTTCCAAACATTCTGTCTCAGCGCACGACCAGCACCGGGCGTTTGCAGTGGGCAAGAACCTGCGTCGTCTCGCTGCCCATCAGCAAGGCCGAAAGGTTGCTGCGGCCGTGGGAGGCCATCACGATGACATCGCAATCGCGGCTGCGGGCGGTGGAAATGATCGCCTTGTGCGGCGTGTCGGAAGTGACCAACCGGGTGGTGCAGCGCACGCCCATCCGTTTTGCCGCTGCTTCCGCCTTCTTCAGGTATTTCTCGCCTTTTTCGTGTTCCGCCGCCTCGTAATCCTTGAGCAGGTCCGGCTCGATCACGTAACCCTCCGCAAACAACAGCGGGTTGATGCGTGCCACGACATGCAACACCATCAAGCGCGCATTGGCCAGCTTGGCCAGTTTCATCGCGGCGTTCATCGCTTTGTGTGACCGCCGCGAGCCGTCGGTCGGAACCAGAATATGTTTGAACATGTTCATCTCCTGATCGTTGCCGGAAAATTCAATGTTTCGGGGACAAGCGGCGGTTGCCGATCCAAATCCATGATTACAGCATAGCACGAGATGCGCCGGATTTTCCCACCTATCCAGCCTTTGTCGCCCACTCTATAATCCTCGTAAACCACCCAACATATCCCAACTCATGGCAAACCGTTTGACTCGGATTTATACTCGCACCGGCGACGATGGCACGACCGGCCTCTCCGACGGATCGCGCGTGGCGAAAGACGCGCTGCGCATCGAAGCGATAGGCGCGGTGGATGAACTGAACAGCAGCATCGGCGTGTTGCTAGCCGAAGAACTGCCCGATACCGCGAGGAAATGTCTCGTCGACGTGCAGCACGATCTGTTTGATCTCGGCGGTGAGTTAAGTCTTCCCGGCCATGCGGTGCTTGCCGATGCTCATGTTGCGCGGCTCGAGACCGCGCTCGATGAGTTCAATGCCAGCCTGCCGCCGCTCAAGGACTTCATCCTGCCTGGCGGTTCTCGCACCGCCGCCCTCGCCCATGTCGCGCGCACCGTGTGCCGCCGCGCCGAACGCAGAGTGGTCACACTTTCGCAACAGGAAACGGTCGCTGCACCCGTGCCGCATTATCTGAACCGGCTGTCCGATCTGCTGTTCGTGCTCGCCCGTGTTTTGAATCGTCATGCCGGCGGCAGTGATGTACTGTGGAAACAGGGAAAAACCAAACCCAAAGATTGAACCGCCAAGGCCGCCATGAACGCCATGAAAGGCAATTCTGGATTAAACAAGGGTGTTGGTAAAAAGTAGAATGCGGTTGGAGCGTTTCTGATCGGATAATCCGAGAAGTTCGAGCCACGCGTGGCTCCCCGAGTTGGGAAAATTTAGATAATCTCGGATGGTCGAAATACCGCTGCATTTGCGGTTTCCGGACGAAGGAAAAAAAGGGTTGTCGTTTAAATAATCATAATCAGGAGGCATTGATGTTCACTCGTTTAATCAGTCTAAGCATTGCCGCACTCTCACTCGCATTCGCCATATCTGCCAATGCGCAGGACACCCGCCCCGTGCGCGTCATCGTCGGCTTTGGCGCCGGCGCACCGGATACTGTGGCGCGGTTGGTATTTTCGCAGGTCTCAGAGCAAGTCGGC
Source organism: uncultured beta proteobacterium (assembly GCA_942492335.1). Classification (GTDB taxonomy): domain Bacteria; phylum Pseudomonadota; class Gammaproteobacteria; order Burkholderiales; family SG8-41; genus CAKKQX01. The sequence continues at coordinate 27,801 of CALOEN010000010.1, forward strand.
CAGCAGTTCATCGTCGATAACCGCCCGGGGGCCAGTGGCATCATCGGCGCCGATCTGGTCAGACAGGCCGCGGCCGACGGCCACACCTTCCTGTTGACCTCGGCCTCGTTCGCAACCTACCCTTACACCAAGAAAAACCTCCCGTTCGATGTGCGCCGGGATTTCACGCCGATCACCAACGTCGCAGCAGGTGGGGGTTATTTTCTGGTGGTGAATCCCAAGGTGCCGGTCAAGTCAGTACAGGAGCTGATTGCGCTCGGCAAAAACCCCGACTCGAAACTCGCCTTCGGTTCCGCGGGTCTCGGCAATACGCTGCATCTCGCGGGGGAGTTGTTCAACGCGCGCACCGGCACGCGCATGGTGCATGTGCCGTACAAGGGCGCGGGCCCGGCGATTGCTGCGGTAGTCGGGGGCGAGATTCAGGTGATGTTCGTCACCACCTCACTCGGACTGCCACAGATCGAAGCCAAGCGCCTGCGCGCGCTGGCATACACCGGCCCGAGCCGCGCGCCCTACATGCCGGACGTGCCGACAATCGCGGAAGCCGGCGCGCCGGGCATGACGCTCGACAACATGAGCTGGTACGGTGTGTTCGGCCCGGCCAAAGTGCCGGCGAAAATCACCGCCAGGGTGCAATCCGAAATCGCGCACGCGCTGAAAACCGCCGCTGTGCAAAAGGGCCTCGCCACCCGCAAACTGCGGCCGGTGGGCGATACGTCCAAAGAGTTTGCCGCGTTTTTTGCGAGCGAGCTGAAGCGCTTTGCGGAGATTGTGAAGACGACGGGGTACAAGCCGGAGTGAGTTGAATAGCGTGCGTGGTAACGCGCCGCTGCGTGCGACGGTGTTTATGGATAACTCGTTTTTTTGATTACTGGTCGTCAGGGAGTCAGGGTATGAATGGAAAAATTCGCCGGGTGGTTACCGGGCACGACAAAAACGGCAAGGCCATCGTCATCGAAGACGGCCTCGCGCCGGCGGTGCGCACCAATCCGCTGCGCCCCGGTCATACCTCGGTGGACTTGTGGAAGACCGATGCCGCGCCTTACACGCTACACGCCATCGAGCCTGATCCGACGGCCGGCCCCAAGCAGATCCATCCGTTGCCCCGCGGCACGGTGTTCCGCATTTCTGAAATCGCGCCGGAGACGGAAGCCATCCGTAACATGCCGCCCGAGCAATCGCGCGCGGTGTTCGCGGCGATGGGCAACGAGGCCGCTTCCACTGCCGGCAAAAAAGTCGGCCGCCATCCTTTCATGCACCGCACCCGGACCATTGATTACGCGGTAGTACTGGAGGGCGAGATCACCATGCTTCTCGACGATGAGGATGTGGTTCTAAAAACCGGAGACGTGGTGATCCAGCGCGGCACCAATCACGCGTGGAGCAATCGCTCCGACAAACCGGTGCGGATGCTGTATGTGCTGATCGATGGCGAATTTGATGACGAGCTGAAAGAGCACTTTGACGACGGCAGGCATTGAGCAGCACGCAAGGGGTCAGCGATCTTAGGAGTCTGAACCCTTTCGCCACTTCGAGAACAGGGAAAAACCAAACCCAAAGATTAGCCGCCAAGGCTTCTTTTTAATACCTTCTTTTCAATACCCGCTTGACGGGTGCGCCAAGCACGCCAAGAAAACCGATGCAATTGTAACTGGCGATTCTGGCTCAGGCTTGAGGACTAAGCGGGTGACGGGATCAAACCACTAAGATCGCTACTTCGCTACGACAGGGGGTAGGTATCGTCAGTTTAAATTCTTTGTATTTCTTGGCGTTCTTGGCGGCCTTGGCGGCTAAATCTTTTTTAGATCTTGAATCCGGGTTCTCGGTTCGAGCCCGCATCGCCCATTGTGCTGCGCCCGGCATTGACCTAACATTAACCTTGGCAGACTGGTGCATAGACGCACGGTGCTCCTCCATTATCCCCGTTCATTTGGCATAATCCGGCGGGCCTTTATCTATAGGAGTCAGACATGGTTAGTCTTCAGCGCAATTTCTCGCGGTTATCGGGTCTTTTGTTTGGTCTTATGGCGATGTTGATCGCCGGGAGTCCGGCCGCGCAAACGATTTACCCCGCGAAGCCAATCCGCCTCATTGTCGGTTTTCCGCCCGGCAGTGTGACAGATACCGTCGCGCGACTGATCGAGCAGAAGCTCACAGCGTCATTGGGCCAGCAGATCGTTGTGGACAACCGGCCCGGCGCCGCCGGCAATATCGCAGCAGACCGCACCGCGAAGGCAGAGCCGGATGGCTACACGCTGGGGCTCTTGGGCGACACGCAGCTTGTCGTCAATCCCAGCCTGTACAAGCTGTCGTTTGACCCGGTGAAGGATTTCGCGCCAGTGTCGCAGGTTACCGTGTTCCCGACTATGCTTGTCGTGCACAACGCCGTGCCGGCAAAAAGCGTCAAGGAGTTGGTTGCCTTGGCCAAAGCGCAGCCTGGCGAACTCACGTTCGCCTCCAGCGGCAGTGGTAGCTCCCCTTTCATGGCCATGGAGTTGTTCAAGTCCGCGGCAGGCATCAACATCCGGCACATCCCCTACAAAGGCGGAGTAGCGGCGATACCAGACCTGCTCGGCGGGCGCGTCACGATGATGTTCAGCCCCATGTCGCTGGGCTTGCCCCTGGTGCGCGATGGGAAACTGCGCGGGCTCGCGGTGACGTCATTGGAGCGCTCCTCGGCGGCCCCGGCGTTGCCGACCGTCGCCGAGTCCGGCTTTCCGGGCTTCGAATTTACGGGATGGCAAGGATTGCTCGCCCCTGCAGGGACTCCGGCGTCGATCGTCCGCAAGCTCCATCGCGAAACCGTCAAGGCACTCGCGCAACCCGACCTGCGGGCCAAACTCGCTTATCTGGGTCTCGGAGTAATCGGCAATTCGCCCGCCGAGTTCGCTGCAGTCATCAAGTCCGGGATCCCGAAGTGGGCGAAGGTGATTGAGGCGGCGGGAATCAAGAAGAATTAGCGACTTCCTGGGCACATGATCGTGCCTACCAGAGGTTTCAATTCAACCGTATAGACGAACGCCTGACGCCGGGTGGAACGGACGGGGCTGCGAGCGCCGTACTATTACCACTAGCCGTATTTAATACGTCCGTTCCGATGCCACATTGAGGCGCCTGTCTGAAAGGTAAGATCGAATGCTTCCTGCAAACGTGCTCATAATTATGGCCGATCAACACAACCCTAAAATGCTGGGGTGCCTTGGGCATGATTGGATAAAAACACCAAACCTGGACGCACTGGCAAATAGAGGGGTTTTATTCAGCAGCGCCTATACGAATTCACCATTGTGCGTGCCTGCGAGAGCCTGTTTTGCGACCGGACGGTATGTGCATGACAATGGCTGTTGGGATAACGCAATTGCTTATGATGGTAGCCAGCCAAGCTGGGGCCATCGATTACAGGCAAATGGCAATCCGGTCGTTTCCATTGGCAAGCTCCATTATCGCTCTGAACAAGATGACACCGGGTTCGATGAACAAATCGTTCCCATGCATATTACGAATGGTGTCGGCGACCTTCACGGATCGATCCGCCCCGATCTTCCTGTTCGTTACCAAGGCAGGCAATACGTGGAGGAAGTGGGGCCCGGGGAAACAAAATACACGGAATATGACCGCACGATTACCCGGCATGCATGTGATTGGCTTCGGAACCGGGCTCGAGTCCAATCCGAAAAACCCTGGGTTCTTTTCGTCTCGTTGATTTGTCCGCATTTCCCGATTATCGCGCCCCAAAAGTATTACGACATGTACCCTCTTGATAATCTCCCTGATTTCAAGCCTGCGGATGAAGCGCTGTTTGCAAACCACCCCTGGTGGAAAGCATTCAACAACAGTTTTATTTACGAACAATTTTTCCGCGATGATGAGCACCGGAAAATAACACTGGCATCCTATCTGGGCTTGTGCAGTTTTATGGATGACAATGTGGGCCAGGTATTGAACGCACTGGACGAGTCAGGCTTAAATGCCAACACCCGGGTCATTTATACCAGTGATCACGGCGACAATATTGGCGCTCGGCGCCTGTGGGGAAAATCCACCATGCATGAAGAATCTGCAGGAATCCCCTTGATTATGGCGGGGCCTGATATTCCACAACATCAGATGCATACCAAGCCGGTATCACTGGTGGACATATACCCGACGATTCTGGAAGGGGCAGGTGCGCCCATGGGTCCGGGCGATGAAGCATTGCCAGGACGGTCGCTATTGCAAATTGCTGCTGAACAAGACGAAAGTGACCGGGATGTATTTGGTGAGTATCATGCGGCCGGCGCGACCTCAGGTGTTTTTATGCTGCGTTCGGCACGCTATAAGTATTTGCATTATGCGGGTGGCTTTGACCCGGAATTATATGACATGGAGGCTGATCCCGAAGAAATGCACAACGTGGCAACCGATCCAAATTATTCCGTTGCGTTAATCTCATTGCGTGAACGTCTGTTAAATATGGTAGACCCGGAGGAGATAAATACACGCGCACTGGCTGATCAGGCGACGCTTATCAACCAATATGGCGGACGGGAAGCGATTATCGCCAAAGGTGCGGCAAACAATACGCCGGTTCCCGGCGAGGATCCGGTGATTATTAAGAAGTGAGAAAGTGGGGTCATAAGGAGTCAGACTCCCAAGATCACGGACCGCGTAAAAGCTTACGAGTCTGACCACTTACGTTGCTTTGTATTTGTTGGCGCCTTGGCGGTTCAATCCTTGTTTATTGATCTTCTTGGCGGCCTTGGCGGCTAAATTTTTTTTGATCTTGACCTCAGCAATTACTGGCGGCTACTTCTGACTTTTTCCAGCACCTCACAAATCGCCCGCGCCCCCTCCACTATCCGCGGCGTCTGCCGCTGTATGGTATCGGGATCGATATAAAACACCGGCAGCTCGCGCAACGCCGCGATCGGCGATGCGCGCCACTGCGCGGCAAATTCATCCGCCACCGCCGCCGAGCTGCCGCCGAGTATCACTGCGGGCTGCGCCGCCAGCACCGCCTCGAAAGAAACCGTCGGCGTCTGCACCGGCGCAGCGGCGAACACGTTGCGTCCGCCGCACAACGCGATCACGTCGCTGATGATGTGCCTGCCGTTCACCGTCAGCAGCGGACGGTGCCAGATCTCATAGAACACCCGCAATGGCGGACGCCCGCCATATGAATTCTGTAACTCTCTGATAATATTATTATATTTATCGATGGTTAGCCCTGCAGCAGGCAGCGTGCCGGCCAGTGCTCCGACTGCACGCAGCAGGCGCGGGATGTCCGTCAGGCGCGCGGGCTCAGTGACGAACACCGGAAAACCCAGTTTCTCGAGCCGCGCAATGTCTGCCGCCTGATTGCCACTTTGCCACGCCAGGATGAGATCGGGCTTAAGCGCGATGATGCGCTCCGGATCGACGCGCGCGCCGTCGCCCACCTGCGGCAGGCGCCTGACTGCTTCGGGAAAATCACTGAAGCGCGCAACGCCAACCAGGCGTTCGCCGGCACCTGCGGCAAACACGATCTCGGCGAGATGGGGCGAAAGCGTCACGATGCGTTGCGCCGGAGCGGCAAGTGCGATCGCCCGGCCGCGATCATCGGTAAGCGTCACGGCTGCCGCCGACGTCACATGGTGCAGCAGCAGTGATGCCGCTAGCGCGAATACAGCGCAGCGCCACGGACGCCGCAAGGATCGGGATATCAAGTCAGGAGGCAGCACTGCCACTGCACAAAATCTGCGAAGGAGGAGAGACTATCGCTCCATGTACTTGAGCAGCTTGGCACTGGTCTGGCGCAGCCGCAAAGACAGCATGCTGACCAGCTTGACCAGGATCTTGGAACCCAGGCTCGGATGGTCAAGAATGATTTTCGCCATGTTGTCGCGCGCCAGCACGGCAAACAGGGTGGGGTGGGTCGCAACACAGGTGGCGAATCTCGGCTCGCCATCTATCATCGACATCTCGCCCAGCGTCATGCCGGGCCCGACGCTGGTCATGTGCTGCTGTTCCTGGCGCAACCCTCTTTTGAAGATGTCGATCTCGCCTTCGATGATCAGCAGCATGAAATCGCCGTCATCGTTTTCGCGAATGATGACTTCTCCGGGTTGGGCACGAAACGCTTCCATATAGCCGGAAAGCAGCATGATGTCCTCGCGGCTGAATTCGGCGAAAAACTGCGACCTGCCGACCAGGCCGTAAATTTCATCGGCCAGAGCCGTGCCTTTGCCCACCCGTTCAAGGTTGCGCAGGTGGTCCTGGTCGGACTCCAATTCAGGTTCGTCTTGCGCCATATTATTCGCCCATCAATGACGATAATCGTCGGCAAAAACACCGGCCCTGTAACAGTCTAACAACCTCTCGGCAAAAATGCTTACTGCCCGGCTTCGGCTTTGAGCCGGCGCTTGCGCACGGCTTCCGCCAAATTATCGAGCAGGGCACGGCTGTCTTCCCAACCGATGCACCCATCGGTGATGCTTTGCCCGTACGTCAGTTTTTTCCCGGGCACCAGGTCCTGCCGGCCGGGCTTGAGATGGCTTTCCACCATCACGCCGAAGATGCGGTCTTCGCCACCGCCAATTTGGCGCCCGACATCGTGACCGACATCGATCTGTTTCTGGGGATTCTTGCTGCTGTTGGCGTGGCTGAAATCGATCATGAGCCGCGCCGGCACGCCGGCTACCGCCAGTTCCCTCGCCGCGGCATCGACGCTCGCGGCATCGAAATTCGTGGTCTTGCCGCCGCGCAGAATGGCGTGGCAATCCTCATTGCCGCTGGTCGAGACAATGGCTGAATGGCCGGCCTTGGTCACCGACAGGAAATGGTGCGGCGCCTGCGCCGCGCGTATGGCATCCACCGCGATCCGGATATTGCCGTCTGTGCCGTTCTTGAAACCCACCGGGCACGACAGGCCGGAGGCCAGCTCGCGATGGATCTGGCTCTCCGTGGTGCGCGCACCGATCGCCCCCCACGACACCAGGTCGGCAAGATATTGCGGCGTGATCATGTCGAGAAACTCGCAGCCGACCGGCATGCCGGTTTCGTTGAGTTCGAGCAGCAACTGGCGGCCGATGCGCAGGCCCTCGTTGATGCGGAAGCTGCCGTCGAGGAAGGGGTCGTTAATGAGGCCTTTCCATCCCACCGTAGTGCGCGGCTTCTCGAAATAGACGCGCATCACCAGCATCAGGTCGCCTGCGAGACGGTCCTTCACTTCCTTCAGCCTGGCCGCGTACTCCTTGGCCGCTTTGACATCGTGGATGGAGCACGGGCCCATGATCACGAGCAGCCGGTCATCTGCGCCGTGCAGGATGCGATGTATGGCCTGCCGCGCATCGTACGTGGTCTGTGCCGCGATGTCGGACAAGGCAAATTCCCGGAGCACGTGCGACGGCGGCACGAGTTCCTTGATTTCGGTGATGCGCAGATCGTCGGTTCTATGGGGCATGTCTAGCTCAAAGCTTGAGAAATCAACGTATTATAGCAGGAAGGTTAATGGGTAATTAAGTGATTAGGTGATTCACAGCATCCGTAGCCGGGAACTCGCTCAATTTCTAAATCACTCAATCACTCAATCACTCAATCACTCAATCACTCAATTACCCGCTTCAAACAGTGCCGCCTACGGTCAGCCCATCTATTCTCATGGTCGGCTGCCCGACCCCCACCGGTACGCTCTGGCCTTCCTTGCCGCACGTGCCCACGCCGGAATCGAGCGCCATGTCGTTGCCTATCATCGCCACCCGGGTCAGCGCGTCCGGACCGTTGCCGATCAGCGTCGCGCCTTTCACAGGATAGGTCACCTTGCCATTCTCGATGACGTAGGCTTCGGAAGCAGAGAATACAAACTTGCCACTGGTGATATCGACCTGGCCGCCGCCGAAGTTCACCGCATACAGGCCGTTTTTGACCGAGGCGATGATCTCCTGCGGGTCGCTGCCGCCGTTGAGCATGTAGGTGTTGGTCATGCGCGGCATGGGGATATGCGCGTAAGACTCGCGCCGTCCATTGCCGGTGGGCGCCACCTTCATCAGGCGCGCGTTGAGGCTGTCCTGCAGATAACTTCGGAGCACGCCGTCCTCGATCAGCACGTTGCGCTGCGTCGGGTTGCCCTCGTCGTCGATGTTGAGCGAGCCGCGCCGCTGCTCCATCGTGCCGTCGTCAACCACCGTGACCCCGGGTGCGGCGACGCGTTCGCCGATGCGACCGCTGAATGCCGAGGTGCCCTTGCGGTTGAAATCGCCTTCGAGGCCATGACCAACCGCCTCATGCAGCAACACGCCCGGCCAGCCCGGCCCCAGCACCACCGTCATGGTTCCCGCGGGCGCGGGCCGCGCATCGAGATTGATCAATGCCTGGTCGACCGCTTTTTTGGCGTAGTCCTGCAGCACGGCGTCGGTGAAATAGGCGTAGTCGAAGCGACCGCCGCCGCCAGCGCTCCCCTGCTCGCGCCGGTTATCCTGCTCGACGATGACCTGAACGGAAAGACGCACCAGTGGCCGCACGTCGGCGGCAAGCACGCCATCGCTGCGCGCCACCAGCACCACCTCGTACTCGCCGGCCAGGAAGGCCATCACCTGGCTCACGCGCGGGTCGAGCGCGCGGGCGTGGCGTTCCAGCCGCTCCAGCAAGGAAACCTTATCCTTGTCGTTGAGGCTCGCCAGCGGATCCTGCGGCAGGTACAGATTGTGCCCGCTGTTGCGCTTTTCCACCTGCGCCGACCCGCCTTTTCCCTGGCGGGCGATGGCGCGCGTGGCCTGCGCCGCGGTATTGAGCGCATCGAAACTGATGTCGTCGGAATACGCGAACGCCGTCTTCTCGCCGCTGATCGCCCGCACGCCCACACCCTGGTCGATGCTGAAGCTCCCGGACTTGACGATGCCTTCCTCAAGGCTCCACGACTCGCTGCGGTTGTACTGGAAATAGAGATCAGCATAATCGACGCTGTGAGTCATGATCTGGCCAAAGACCGATTGCAGCCGGCCGGCGTCGAGCGCGTACGGCGTGAGCAGAATGTCGTTCGCGGTCGCGAACGACGTTCCAAGTTCCAGGTTCAAAGTTCCAGGTTTAATCTGTGGGTTCATTATTTATCCAGCTGGAGCTTGCGGCATTTATAGCTCGTTAGTGTGTTAAAGATCGTGGTACGTTGCGAATTTTCAACCCGGAACTTGAAACTTGAAACCCGGAACTTGAAACTGAACTCAGCATGAGTGCAATGTCCGGTGCTGCAGCGCGGGCAGGCTTAAACGCAGCCGCCGGAGATGGTCGAGATTAACGCCGCCCATTACCACACCGGAACCGCGCGTCAGGCGGTCTATCACCACTCCCCAGGGATCGACGACCATCGAATCGCCGTGCGTTTCGCGGCCGTTTACATGGTAGCCGCCCTGCGCCGGCGCCAGCACATAGGCCAGGTTCTCGATGGCGCGCGCCCGGATCAGGGTTTCCCAGTGCGCCTTGCCGGTGGTCTCGGTAAAGGCGGACGGTACCAGGATGATGTCGACTTCCTTCATCGCGCGGTAGAGTTCGGGGAAACGCAGGTCGTAGCAGACCGACAGGCCGAGCCGGCCCACCGGCGTTTCCACCGTGACGACGTCGCTTCCCGGCTCGATGGTCTGTTCTTCGCTGTATCGCTCTGCTCCCATCTTGAAGCCGAACAGATGAATCTTGTCGTAGCGCGCCGCAAGTCTCCCTTTATTGTCGAACACCAGGCAGCTGTTGCGCACCTTGGTCGCAACCGATGACACCAGCGGCACCGATCCTCCTACCAGCCAGATCGAATGTTTTTTTGCCGTGTTCGACAAAAAATCCTGTATCGGCCCCTTGCCCTGTTCTTCGCGCGCAGCAACTTTGTCGCCGTCGCGCATGCCCATGATGCCGAAATACTCGGGAAGTGCAACGAGCTGCGCACCACGATCTACCGCGATCTCGATGAGCCGTCGCGCCTCGTTTAGATTGCCTTCGATGTTGGGGCCCGAAGCCATCTGCACCGCCGCGATGCGCGACATTGCAGGTGCAGCTGCGGCGTTTTTCGTTGTCATAGTTTCAATGCTCATTGCAACACTTCTATTTTCAAGGGCTCGCCGGATTTCAGATCGCTTCTCAGACTGACGCGTCCGGTTTCGACGGCCAGCGCGATCAGCCATGCACGCAGTTCCTCGGCCTGCAGCAATGGTTCCTGCCCTGCAGCATGGTGTATGACCACGCTGGCGCCGGGCCGGGCCAGATAAGCGTTGACGGCCTGCTTGACCTCCGGCTGATCGAGAATGGCGCTGCCGGTGCGCGGCCGGTCCCATAACGCCGGCGTTACTGTGTAGGTCTCGCTGGCAAAAACCAGCAATGCAGCAAGCGTCATGCCCGCGCCCAGCGCGTATCTGAGCGCCCCTAACATGGCACGCGGTGGCAACCGGGACAACCGGCAATGATGCAAAGGCTGGCGCAACTCATAATGCGAATATAACCAAGTCGACCGGCAAAGTCAGCGTCCAAAGACATAATTGCTACCGCTCATCCCGGGATTCATGCCATCAGCTGAGGCAGGAACGCGCCTCATTGCGTCTGGTCTTGCTGCTGCTGGTCGCCCTGACTGCCCACTTTCGCCACCACGGGATCCGCCCAGGTTCCACTCACGTCGTATTCGTATGAGGCCAGCTTGTCCAGCGGGTTTTTCAGTACTTTCTGCGCGATAAACGCGGCCACGCCTGCTATCGGGCCGGCTATCAGCGCACCCGCAATGGATGCCGCATCGCTGATGCCGGGCGTGATTTTGACGCGCAGTTTTTGTGTTTCCTTTGCGAGATCGACCTCTCCCTTCATCACCACGTGTGCCGACGGGCCGCGGATGCGGAAATTATCGGCGCTCGCCACGCCGAGATTTATGTTGGCTTTGCCCTGGATCTTATCGAAGGCAAACCCGTCGCTGAATACATCGCGGAAATCCAGCGTGATGCGGCGCGGCAGCGACTGCAGGCTGAGGATGCCGAGCAGCTTGCCTATGCCCGGCTCGAGTTTGACGAACTGCCCCTTTTCCGCATCCAGCACGATGTCGCCGGATAGCTCCGGATAATTGAAATCCCGCGGGCTTCCCGGCCAGGCCAGCGTGCTGTTCAGCTTGGCGGTGCCGCGTTTCACGCCCTCCGGATAACCCAGGCGGGTCAGCAGCTTGCCGATATCGCTGGTTTCAAGCTGCAGATTGAACCGGGTGCGCGACTGCGTATTCCAGTTCTGCCACACACCGTCGGCTACCAGCGTGTATTCCGCGCCGGTGAGGTTCATTTTCTCGATGCGCCAGTCGCGCTCTTCCGCAACCGTGACCAATTCCAGTTTTCCGAGTTGCTTGTCCCTGAGCTGGAACTCGTCGGCGACGATGTCGAGCGACGGCAGTTCCTGCTCGCGCTCCGCAGGCGGCCGCACTGCCGTTTCAACCACGGGCGGAACAACCAGTTTTTTCAGGCGTGCCGTGAGCTTGCCGCGACCCTGGGGCTGCCAGGTTGCAGTGCCTTCGAGTTCGCGGCCGCTCACCGTGGTTTGCCAGGCGCCGCCCTGCATGGCACCGGCGAACGCAATGTCGTGGAAACGCCTGTCTATTACCTGAAGTTCGCCGAACTTGAGATCGATGTCTGTAAATTCGATTTTCACGCCATCGGCGCCACTGTCGGCAAGCGCAAGCCAGCGGTCGATATTCAGGCTCTTGAGCGACCCGGCTACCGACACGCCGTCTCGCTGGGCCTCCGGTGCGACGCCGCCAAAGCGGATATTGCCGCGGGAAATCACGCTGCCGCCGGCCTCGGTGCGCCGTTGCAGATTCGCGCTCATGACATCGCCGTAGGACACGGTGATCTCGTCCCGCTGCCCTCCTAAGTACCTGCGCTGTATGCGCAGTGGCACCGCTTCGGCCGCGCTCTTGACCAACGGCGCGGGGAGATCGGAAGCCACGCCCTGCAAGTTTGACTCGAGCGTCAGATCAGCGATTTTATTGCGCAGCACGAAGGTGCCGCTCCATTGAGCCGACCCGCGCAGGCTGAGCAGCCAGGCAGGAGCGTCGCCGGCCCGTCGCACGCTGTCGACATTAACCTGGCCCTGCAGTGACCCGTGCACCGTCGCATCGCTCTGGGTGGCTGCCGACAGCGTTATCGGCCCCCCCATGAAAAGGCCGGTCATATTCTGCGCCCGCACCGAAGATTCGGTGAACTCGAGCTTGCCGTTGACCTGTTCAACCGACAGACACAGTATCGTCTTCACCCTTTATCGTATTGTTGACGATCTGATAAGCGCCCGAAGTCTTGGTCTTGTCGGGCGAACCCAGAGGGATGTTGAGTTTGAGCGCGAGCTTGCCGTTGCCCTGCGCGCGCATGCCCTCGGTAAACTTGTCGATCATGTCGTTGACCGGGCTCTTTTCGATAAACGCCAGGAACTCGGTGGTCGGCCCCTCGGCCTCACCGGTTACGCGCAGGACATTATCGTTACTGACGAGATCCGGGATCTCGACGTGAACCTTGCCCAGGCTCGCGCCCAGAATCGAGCCTTTGCGGGCAAACACGTCCATGCGTTTGCCACGAAAGTAGAGTTCACCGGCAACGTTCTCTATCCTTGGCCATTGTTCGCCGTAATTGATAACGGCGCCGGTGATTTTTGCGACCACCTGAAATACGCCGGTCTTGCCATCGGCAAAAGGAAAATCGTCGGGATTGCCTTTCAGCCGCAGCGACACGTCACTGGACTTGCCGCCCAGGAATGCCCGGTCGATCCAGTCGCGGGTCCCCTTGCCTATCAACAGCGGGACATAGCGGCTGCCGAACCGCGCGTCGGCACGCGTCAGATTACCGGTCAGGTCGATCACGCTCCCGCCTGCGGCCGGCATCCGGTAGCTGCCGAAAAGAGTTCCAGCAACATGCTGATTAGAAAAAGAAATGCTGTTCATTTTCAGGACAGTGCCGGCGCTGCCGCCCAGCCATCCGAGCTGCGCAGTAAACGCCTCGAATTGCAACGGCTCGCGAAATACCAGCGGCATGTCCAGCACTGCGCCGGCCGTATTAAGATGCAGCGCCCCGGCTTTTTCATTGCCATCGATGTTGCCGCTGATGCCGGAGAAACCGGGAATCTTGCGATACGGCTTCAGTGCCAGGTCCTGGAAACGGCCACGCATGCTGTACTGGCTGGGCTGCTGCCATTTGCCATTCCAGCGCACCAACACATCATAGAGGCTGCCCTTGGGCGCCAACGCCACCAACTGTTCCCGCAACCCGGCATCAAGCGGCAGGCGGTCAGCCAGCGCAACCAGCGGCTCTAAATCAAGCGAGTTGGCCTGGAGTTCGCCGCGCGCCTCCTTGGTGCCACCACCCTCAACGATACGCAGCAGAAAATCCACGGGCCGCAGAGACAGCCCCCTTTGTGTTTCAAGCGCAAGCTTGGTGGTTGAAATCTCGAAACCGGCAGCAGATGATTTCCATGCCACGCGGCCCGCCAGTGCGGTAAGGTCAAGTTCCGGAAGATCTTTAGCCAGCCGCGTCCTGACATTGGCAAGCCGCACGTCTGCAATGATGTTTTGCAATTGGTTCTTGCTGAAACCCAGCCACAAGCGCAGCGCGCCCTCGCCCTGCGGAAATTCGATCGGAAACGGCACCCAGGTGCGCCACGCCGCGATGTCGGCATAGTCGAGTTGCACGAACACATTGCCGTTCCACTCGGACAATATCTTCACGGTGTCGCCGCGCAGATCACCACGCAGATCCAGCGGGCTGGCGAGATGCGACGGTGGCACTGCGCGCAGACCGAAACGGTGACTCTGGCCGCGGTTCTCGAGCTGCAGGCTGACGTGTTTCAGATCGAGTTGCGGCGCGCCGCGCATTTCGTCCAGCCAGGATATCTCGGCATCGCTCACCATGATCTGACGCTGTCTCAGCAGCCAGTCCGCGACCCCGTCACCCTCGCCCGGCCGCTGAGCCAGTTCAATTCCGGCGACCCAGATCATGCCTTTGGTATCGCGTCTGACATTCAGCACCGGCCGGTGAATCTCCAGGGAATGAAACCTGAATTCATGCGACAGCACCGACAGCCATGATACCGTCGTGTCAACTCGCGAAAGTTCGAGCGCCGGCTGGTTTGTGGCATCGAAAAGGGTGACGTTTTCCAGTACCAGCCCGGGCCGCATGCCGTCCCAATTGGCGGAAATTTTGCCGATGGTGACGCGCTGGTGGATCATCTGGCTGACCGCCTGCGCGATATCGCCGCGGTAGTGTTCGATATTGGGTAGCACCCAGTAACGCAAGCTCAGCACGACTGCGGCAAACGTTAAACTGGCGGCCAGAACGACCCATGTCAATACGCGGTAAACCCAGAGCGAACTAAGGTGCAGCCATTTCAGCTTTTCGGAAATCGGCACGTTTTGCCTGAAGAATGAAAAAATGCGATAGTCAAACAACAATCCAGCCATTTTACCCTGTTTACCCTATGGAACTGAATAATGCACCGGACAGCGGCAGTGCCGGTACGGCACTGGACGCTGCCCGCCGCTACAGCCGTTACGTCCGCACCCTGCTCGAGGCTGAACCTCAGCTTTCATCGGACAGCGGCTGCGGGCAATCGTTCTCGGCCAAAGCAATGGAATCATTCCTTGCGGCGCATCCGGCAGCAGACGAAGCCACGCTGCAGCGCACGCTGCGCATGCTGCGAAAGCGGGTAATGCTGCGTCTGATCGCGCGCGACATCGGCGGACTTGCCGACCTTGCCGAAGTCATCACCACGGCCACGGCACTGGCCGAAACCACCCTCTGTTCCGCGCTGACGCATCTCAGCCGCTGGCATGCAGAACAACACGGCCGGCCGATCGGCGCCGTCAGCGGCGCCGTCCAGCAGTTGCATGTGATCGGCATGGGCAAGCTTGGCGGCCGCGAACTCAATGTGTCATCCGACATCGATCTTATTTTTGCCTATCCGGAAGAAGGCGAAACCGATGGCGGGCGGGGGCTGAGCAACCACGAATACTTCGTGCGCCTTTCACGGCGGCTGATCGCGGCGCTGAATGAAATCACCGCTGACGGCTACGTATTCCGCGTTGATATGCGGTTGCGGCCGTACGGCGACAGCGGACCGCTGGCAACGAGTTTCGACATGCTCGAGAACTACTTCACCACCCAGGGCCGCGAATGGGAGCGCTATGCCTGGATCAAAGCCCGGCCGGTAAGCGGGGATCGCGGCGACGAGTTGCTGGAGATGGCCCGCCCCTTCATCTACCGGCGTCATCTCGATTACAGCGCATTCGCCTCGCTGCGCGAGCTGCACGGGCAGATCCGCCGCGAAGTCGAGCGGCGTGAAATGCTCGAGGACATCAAGCTCGGGCCGGGCGGCATCCGCGAAGTCGAATTCATCATTCAGGTATTCCAGCTGGTCCGCGGCGGCCGCGACCCGGCCTTGCGCCAGCAGCCGACGCTTACCGTGCTGCCGCTGCTGGCCGAACGCAATCTGCTTCCCGGTCCTGCGGTGGACGAACTGACAAAAGCCTACGTGTTCCTGCGCAACCTCGAACACAGATTGCAGTATCTTGACGACCGCCAGACCCAGTCGCTGCCGACAGGGGATGCCGACCGCTCATTGCTCGCGCGCAGCATGGGTTTCGATGACTATGCCGCCATGCTGACCGCCCTCAACCGGCACCGTGAGCGCGTCACCCGCCATTTCGATCAGATTTTTGCCGCCGCCCCCGAGGAGCAGCACACGCTTGCCGGACTTTGGCTCGACAGTGCCGACGATGCCAATGCCGAGCGCGGCATGACGCAACTTGCCGGACTGGGTTACAAGCGTGCCACCGACTTGCAGCGGCGGCTGCAAGCCATGCGCACCAGCAGCCGCTACCGCCAGATGCCGGCATCCAGCCAGTCGCGTCTTGACCGCCTGGTGCCTCTCTCAGTCGAAACCGCCGCTCAGCGCGCCAACCCGGACGCCACGCTGGAACGCATTCTGCAACTGCTCGAAGCGGTCAGCCGCCGCGAATCCTACCTCGCAATGCTCGAAGAGTATCCGCAGGCGCTGTCACGCCTCGCAGACATGATGAGTTCGAGCCCCTGGGTCGCGCAATACCTGACGCTCCATCCTATTCTTCTCGATGAGCTGCTCGACACCCGCTCGCTGTATGCAGCACCTGACTGGCCTGCACTCTCACGCCTGCTGCACGTTCAGCTCGACGATGCCGCCGACGACACCGAAAAGCAGATGGACGTTCTGCGCCATTTCAAGCATGCGCAAACCATGCGCCTGGTTGCGCAGGACCTGGCCGGCACGCTGCCGCTGGAAACCCTGAGCGACCACCTTTCCGACCTGGCATGCCTGATCCTGGCGGAAGTGCTGCGTCTGGCCTGGTCGGAACTGCCGCGGCGCCATCGCGATAATCCACTTTTTGCCATCATCGGCTACGGCAAACTGGGCGGCAAGGAACTGGGCTACGCCTCCGATCTCGACATCGTTTTCCTGTATGCGGACGACGCCCCCGAAGCGCCGGAACATTATTCGCGGCTGGCGCAACGCATCAACAACTGGCTCACCAGCGCCACCGCCGGCGGCATGTTGTACGAGACCGATCTCAGGCTGCGGCCCGATGGCGTGAGCGGGCTGCTGGTCAGCCCGTTCGAGAGCTTCAGCGACTATCAGACCGAACACGCCTGGGTATGGGAACACCAGGCGCTGACCCGCGCCCGCTTTGCCACGGGCGATGCGGAGATCGGGCGAAAATTCGAAACGCTGCGCATCGCGATCCTGCGCCACAAGCGCGAACTCTCGGCGTTGCGCAGCGAAATCGTCGCCATGCGCCAGAAAATGCTCGATGCGCACCCCAACCCGACAACCCTGTTCGACGTCAAGCACGACCGCGGTGGCATCGTCGACGTCGAATTCATCGTGCAATATCTGGTGCTGGGCCATTCCCACGCGCACGCCGGGCTCACCGGCAATATCGGAAACCTGGCGTTGCTCAAACTCGCGGCAAGTCTGGGCCTGATCGCGGAGGACAGCGCGCTGGCAGTACACGCCGCCTACCACCGGTTCCGCCAGTTGCAGCACGGTCTGCGGCTGCAGGGAGAGAACTATGCGCGGGTGCCGCCGGAGACCGTTGGCGATGCGTCACAGGCGGTGCTGGAGTTGTGGGACGGGATTTTCGCAGGAACCCGCGCGGCGTCGCCGGAAGCCGGCCGCGGCAGGCCAGACTAGGTCGGACTAAGCGATGACGTGCACCGGCATGGCCGGCGGCAACCCTGTTTTACGTTGAAGGACGATATACGTTTCAATCTCCCCTTTACCCTTCACATTGAATGAGATCGGGCCTTCGAAATCATAAAGGTTACTCAATCGCAGGTGGGTCGCCACGTCGACCAGGATGACGCTGGCCCTGGCCACGTCGGTCACGCGACTGGCCAGGTTGACCGTGTCGCCCCATAAGTCGTAAATGAACTTCTTGGTCCCGATGACGCCCGCCACCACCGGACCCGTGCTGATGCCGACATGGATCTGCAGTCCCTCCACCCTGTCGCTGGTCAGCGAAGCCACATAGTCGCGCATTTCGATCGCCATGCCGACCACCGAATCGCTGTAATCGATATCCGGCTCGTCCGGTTTGACAGCGTGGTAATGCGAGTCGAGCCCGGCCGCCACCATATAGGCGTCGCCTATGGTCTTGATTTTCTCTACCCCGTATTTTTCCGCCAGCTCGTCGAAATGCGAAAACAATTCGTTCAACATCGCGACCAGGAATCCAGGGGACATCGACCCGGACAGACGGGTGAAGTCGACGATATCGGCGAACATGACCGTAACGTCTGCGAAGCCGTCGGCAATAACCGAATGCTTATCCTTGAGCCTCTCCGCAATCGGGCCCGGCAGAATATTGAGCAGCAGACGCTCCGATCTTTCCTGCTCCCACTTAAGCAAAGTGATCTGTTTGGCCAGCTCCGCCTCGAGCACGTCGCGCTGGCTCACGAAATAGCTGATCAACAGGAAGACGATGACCGATATCGAAACAAAGTTGAGCGTGAAGAACACCGCGATGCTCTGCATCGTCACGCCCGACTGCGCCCCTGTGCCGAGATAATAATCGAAAAACCCGGACACCGCGGTCATGATCAGATAGGCGAAAAACCACGGCAGCGAATGGCGCGCCCCCTGGAAGATCATGATGCCGACCGGCGCCAGCAGCGCCCACAGCATCACACCGGAGGAGCTGACGTAGCTGCCTATGCTCCATTGCATCATGAAAGGCACGAACAGGAACAGGCTCGCTTGCAGGGTCCGGAAGGCCGCAAAATTGCGGTTCCAGACGTAAATTCCGAACGAAATGGCGGACACGGCAACGTACGTCAATGGCACCGTGGAGGAAAACTTCATGCCCATGGCCTGGTAAATGGCCAGCCACAGCATCGAGCCGAAAGCCATCAGGCCACAGGCAAAGATCGCCAGTGTTTTTTTGAGCTTTTCGTGCTCGCTGTCGTCTTCCGAAATGATGCGGTTGCGCAAGCGAAGGAGCCACGAGCGCTTGTCACCAGACATCGGCTTTCCCTGGAGGCAATGACATGATTGTTTTAGGCGTTCGGCTGAAGATTTAGCCTGCTGTTTGATTTTACAGATTGCCCGCGAACATTACCACACGGCGCACCGGTATGTTTATCCTGCCATTCATCGCCCGGTGCCCCTGAATTTGCTACTCCTGCCGCCGCGCGGCCCGGGATCACGCCGGCCTGGGATCCGCACTCAGGACTTCAGTCCGGCGTGCCAAATACGCTAGAATGTGGGTTTTGCTCTACGGAGTGCATTCAATGTCTATGGCTGATCGCGACGGGCAGATCTGGTATGACGGTAAGCTCGTGCCCTGGCGCAACGCCACCACCCACGTCCTGACCCACACCCTCCACTATGGCATGGGTGTGTTCGAGGGCGTGCGCGCCTACAAAACCGCAAGTGGTCCCGCGATTTTCCGGCTGCGCGAACATACCGACCGCCTGTTTCGCTCGGCTCATATCAACGGCATGAAACTGCCGTATGACAAGGCCACCCTGCTCGAGGCGCAGAAAGAAGTGGTGCGCGTCAACAAGCTTGAATCCTGTTACCTGCGCCCGATCGCGTTCTACGGCTCGGAAGAAATGGGTATTTCCGCCAAAAACGTATCGGTGCACGTTGCGATTGCAGCCTGGCCGTGGGGTGCGTATCTGGGGCCGGAAGCGCTGGAGCGCGGCATCAGGGTCAAGACCTCGTCTTACGTACGCCACCACGTCAATGTCACCATGTGTCGCGCGAAATCGGTCGGCACCTACATGAATTCCATCCTCGCCCACCAGGAAGTGGTGCAGGATGGTTATGACGAGGCGCTGCTGCTCGATGTCGACGGCTTTGTCGCCGAAGGTGCGGGCGAGAATATTTTCATCGTCAGGAACGGCACGCTCTACGAACCGGAACTGACTTCGGCACTGGAGGGCATCACACGCGATGCGGTGATCCGGATCGCCCAGGATATGGGCATACCGGTCGTCGCCAAACGCATCACGCGCGACGAGGTGTATGTGGCGGACGAGGCTTTCTTCACCGGAACTGCAGCCGAGGTGACGCCGATCCGCGAACTTGATAACCGCGCCATCGGCGATGGCGGCCGCGGCCCGATTACCGGGAAGCTGCAGAAAACGTTTTTTGACTGCGTCACCGGCAAGTCGGATCGCTACCGCGAATGGCTGACGCCGGTGTCTAAGAGTCCCTAACATAATGAAACACGTGTGCGTTGCGAGTCAAAATTGGGGATGACGCGAAGGACGGCGCAGGGCATATCGCAAATATGCTCAAGCCGGCCGACAAAGTCAGCGCCGATTTTGATCGCAACCCTTCGGGCTGGCACGAGTTTTGGCCCATGACTTTGTCGCTCCCCTTGCCCATATTCGCGATATGGCCTGCGGGAAGCTTCGCGTCCTGAGCCAAAATCGTGACAGCGCATCGCGCGTTTCATTATGTTAGGGACTCTAAATAAGGACCGCCATGCAAGCACAAAAAGTAGATAATAAACAACGGCATATAGAAGTTACAGCAGCGGATTTGCCGCTGCATTGCCCAACTCCGGCGATGAAGTTGTGGAATGCGCACCCGCGCGTATTCCTGCCTGTCGAAGACACTGGCGAAGCGCTGTGCCCGTACTGCGGCACGCGCTACACGCTCAAGGGCGGCGCTGCTGCAGGCAAGCACTAGCGCGCCTCCAGCACGCAAGTGATGAGTGTTGAATAATGAAGGGGGGAATCAAGCGAAGCATTCTTCGCCGCAAGCGGATTTTTCGCTCATCCCTCATCCTTCATCCCTATAAGCAAGTCCCCAACCAATGCGCCGCATCCTGATAGTCGGTCCGTCCTGGGTTGGCGACACTGTGCTGGCGCAACCTTTGTTCGCGCTATTGCATCAGAAACATCCTCAACTCGCGCTCGATGTGCTGGCTCCGGGGTGGACATTGCCGCTGCTCGCGCGCATGCCCGAGGTCAGGCGCGCCATTGCCAATCCCTATGGGCACGGTGAACTGCGGCTGGGCGAGCGCCGCCGGCTGGGATTGACGCTCGCGGGGGAAGGCTACGAGCAGGCCATCGTGCTTCCCAATTCCCTCAAATCGGCGCTGGTGCCGTTCTTTGCCGGGATACCGCGGCGCACCGGCTATCTGGGCGAACTGCGCTGGGGACTGCTCAACGACACACGCCGCCTCGACGAAAAGGCGCTGCCGTTGATGGTGGAGCGCTTTGCCGCGCTTGCAGGCGCTGCCGGCGAACCGCTCACGTGCTCCCTGCCCGCCACACATCTTGCAGTCGATGAAAATAACCGGCTCGGAACGCTGCGCAAGCTGGCACTCGAGCCACAGCAACCGGTCGTCGCACTGTGCCCCGGCGCCGAATATGGGCCGGCCAAACGCTGGCCGGCAAAGTACTTCGCCGATCTTGCAAAACGCATCCGCTCCCGTGGCTGCGAGGTGTGGCTCGTCGGTTCCGCCAAGGACGCCGCACTTGGCGCTGAAATCGCCGCGTTAAGCCATGATTCATGCGTGGACCTGTGCGGCAAAACCACGCTCGACGAGGTGACCGACCTGCTGGCCTCGGCACAACTCGTCGTCAGCAACGATTCCGGCCTGATGCATGTCGCTGCGGCCCTGGGCAAGCCGCTCATCGCGCTGTATGGCTCGAGCAGCCCGGCGTTTACCCCACCGCAGTCGGCCTCCGCCACCATACTCAAACTCGACATGTCATGCAGCCCCTGTTTCAAGCGCGTATGTCCGCTCGGACATTTCAATTGCATGCTGCAGCTCACACCGGATCAGGTTTTCGCAGCCGTTGATTTTGATAAAATCCGGGCATGATGATCGTTGACACGCGGAGACCCCTCAATTGAAAAAAACGCTTTTTGCCACCCCCCAGGATGCCGAAGCGGCATTTTACGAGGCGTTCACCAAGTGCGACCTGGACGGGATGATGGCGGTGTGGGCCGACGACGATGAAATTTTCTGCGTACACCCGCAAGGCGACCGCATCAACGGCGTCGCGCAGATCCGTGAATCATGGCGGGAGATTTTCGCCAGCGGCCAGACCCTGAGCTTTCATCTCCGCGACCAGCACGACCTGAACGGCATGATGCTGTCAGTGCACAGTGTTTATGAGCAAATCACCATCGCCAACGAGACGCGGCCCCGCCATCCCATGATTGCAACCAACATCTATCTGCGCACCGAACGCGGGTGGCACATGGTTGCGCATCACGCTTCGCCGTGCCCGGCCGCCGCCTCCGCGAACGCCGAGGCCGGGCCGAGGGTCGTCACCAAGACCCTGCACTGACACACGATATGGACTTGGGTCTGCGCGGCAGACATTGCTGACTTATAATCGGCCGTATCCATTCTGCGTCCGCCCCGCAGTTATGATCGTCCGGCAACAACGCGTCTCAAGCGGTAATCGTTAACAGGCCCCGGCATGGCTACGCAAAACACCGCCAGTCCAACAATTGAACTCCCGCCACGCGGCGCCAAGCCACGCCGCCGCGGCATCACTTCGATGATCGACTTCGGTCCGGACGGGTTTGGCTGGACCGGCGGCGAGCGCGGCATCAGCGATCTGCTCGAGGTCGCGGCCGGCTACATTGATTATGCAAAAATTTACGCCATGAACGCACTGCTCATCCCCCCCGGGACAGTGACGCGCACCACACGTCTGTATCTTGATGCCGGCGTGACGCCATTTGCCGGCGGCATCCTGTTCGAATATGCGTGGCAGCGCAATGAAGTGGACGGCATGATCGCGCACCTGCAACGACTGGCCGTGCCGGCACTGGAGCTTTCCGAAAACTACATTTCGCTCTCCGATGACGAGCGCCGGCGCTGGATCGACCACCTGCAACGCGCCGGCCTGCGCGTGATGTACGAGTTCGGCCGCAAGAACCCGGAACAACCGATGAGCATCGCCGAACTGGGCGCCGTGGTTGCCGATGTCGCCCGCCAGGGCATCGACCATGTTACCGTGGAGCAATCGGAAATCGACATGCTGGCGGCCAAGAACCCCGCCGCGCTGGGAGAACTTGCCCACGAGACCTGGTTCGAAAACGTGCTGATCGAAGTCGATCCCTATCGTTTCCCGGAGCAGCACGTGCAGATGATTCGAGACTTCGGTCCCGAGGTCAGTCTGGCGAATGTCGCCCCCGGACAGGTGCTGCGGCTGGAAGGTTTCCGGCGCGGCATCGGCCGCGCGGTGGATTATTCCCTGTTGTCCGGCGACACCTCACGCCCCTCCGGCACAAACCTATAATCCATTCAGACCAAGAGATTAATGTTAATTTTACGAAGAGGACCACCATGAGCACCGACAATTTTGGCAATCCTGACGTTATTGTTATCGGCGCCGGCAATGCCGCCGCCTGCGCTGCGCTTGCTGCACGAGAAAACGGCGCCTCCGTCATCATGCTCGAGGCCGCTCCGATAGAAGAATGCGGTGGCAACAGCCGCTACACGGCCGGGCTCATGCGCGTGGTGTTCAACGGCCTCGATGACCTGGAACAAATCATTCCCGATCTCAGCGATGCCGAGAAGGAGTCCGACTTCGGCACCTATACCACCGATCAATATTATGACGACATGGGACGCATTACCCAGTACCGCACCGATCCCGATCTGTGCGAGCTGTTGATCACGCGCAGTCTCGAAACGCTGGTGTGGATGCGCAAGAAAGGCGTCAAGTTCCAGGCAAGTTTCGGGCGGCAGTCATATAAGGTCGACGGCAAGTTCAAGTTCTGGGGCGGGCTCGCCGCCGAAACCTGGGGCGGCGGCCCCGGTCTGGTGGAGAACGAGCACAAGGCGTGCGAGCGTGAAGGTATCAGGATTTTATACGAGACGCCCGCAATCGCCCTCATCATGGATGACGCCGGCAAGGTGCTGGGCGTAAAGGCGAAGCATGAAGGCAGGAACGTCGAGATCCGCGCCAAGGCGGTTGTGCTTGCCTGTGGCGGCTTCGAATCCAACGCCGAGATGCGCACGCGCTATTTAGGCCCCGGTTGGGATCTGGCCAAGGTTCGCGGCACGCGCTACAACACCGGCCTCGGCATCCAGATGGCGCTCGATGTCGGCGCCATGTCTTACGGCCACTGGTCGGGCTGCCATGCCGTGGGCTGGGACATGAACGCACCGCCTTTCGGCGACCTCTCCGTTGGCGACAACTTCCAGAAGCACAGCTATCCGTGGGGCATCATGATCAATGCCCGCGGCGAGCGCTTCGTCGACGAGGGCGCGGACTTCCGCAATTACACCTATGCGAAATATGGCAGGGTGGTCCTTGAGCAGCCCGGCATGTTCGCCTGGCAGATCTTCGACGCCAAGATCATCCCGGCACTGCGCGACGAGTACCGTATCAAGCGAGTCACCAAGGTAAGTGCCAATACGCTGGAGGAACTCATAGTCAAACTCGAGGGCGTCGATACCGAAGCCTGCCGGCGCGAGATCGCCGCCTACAACAAAGCCGTGCGTACCGAGATCCCGTACAACATGGCGATCAAGGATGGGCGCCGCACCGAAGGGCTGAAAATCAACAAATCCAACTGGGCCAACACCATCGACACTCCGCCCTTCGAAGCCTATGCCGTGACCTGCGGCGTAACCTTCAGCTTCGGCGGCGTAAAAATCACTACCGCAGGCGAGGTCGAGGACACCGCCGGCAAGCCTATTGCCGGGCTGTTCGCGGCCGGCGAACTGGTGGGCGGTTTGTTCTACCATAATTACCCGGGCGGCACAGGACTGACCTCGGGCTCCGTGTTCGGCAAGATTGCCGGCACCGGTGCCGCAGCTTATGTCAAGGTTGAATCGAAACGGTAAATCAATCGGGGGACAACGCATGAATGCACCAGCGATCAAAATAAACAAACCGGTCCGCGAGCAGGTCAGCGCCGAGGAATGGGAAGTGCGTGTGACCCTTGCCGCCTGCTACCGCCTGATGCACGAGTTCGGCATGGTCGAGATGGTGGCCAATCACATCTCGGCACGCGTGCCCGGCACTCAGAATGAGTTCCTGATCAACCCCTACGGCATGCTCTATGAGGAAATGACCGCATCGAGCATGATCAAGGTCGACATCGAGGGCAACGTATTGTTCAACGCCACCGATTACGGCATCAACCAGGCCGGCTACGTGATCCACAGCGCGGTGCACGCTGCGCGTCACGACGTGGACTGCATCATCCATACCCACACGCTCTCCGGCATGGCGGTATCAGCCATGAAATGCGGAATCATGCCGGTCGCGCAATCCTCGATGCGTTTCACCGACATCGCCTATCACGATTATGAAGGCGTCGCATTACGCCTGGAAGAACGCAAACGCCTGGTGAGCAATCTGGGCAACCGCGAGGCCATGGTGCTGCGCAATCACGGTCTGCTCACTGTGGGCCTGAGCATACCCGAGTGCTTCAACAACATGTTCCGCCTGGAACGTGCCTGCCAGCTGCAGGTGATGGCACTGTCGTGCAATACCGAACTGCAGCTGCCGCCCGACGAGGTGGTGCAATATACCAACCACCTGATGCTGCCCGGGACGCGGCGTCGTTTCGGCCTGCTCGAATGGCCGGCTCTGTTAAGAAAGCTCGATCGCGTTGATCCTTCCTATCGCGAATAAGGCAAGGCGTGGGCAGTGAGCGGTGAGCGAAATTAGCGCTCGCAGCTGGCCGCTTATCAGATGAACTACATCTCCCCTGTCTGGCTGCCCGGCGGCCATATTCAGACCCTGTACGCCGCGCTCGGCGCACCGCGACCGCATGTTGCCTACCGGCGCGAGCGCTGGGACACGCCTGATGGCGACTTCATCGATCTTGACTGGCTGCAACAGGACGCGCCATCTCCCGACACGCCGCTGGTCGTACTGTTTCACGGACTGGAAGGCAGTTCCCGCAGTCACTATGCAGTGGCGGTGATGGCCGCGTTGCGGCGCATCGGCTGGCGCGGCGTCGTTGTCCATTTCCGCGGCTGCGGCGGCGAGCTTAACCGGCTGCCCCGCGCCTACCATTCCGGCGACAGCGCCGAAATAAACTGGATATTGCGCAGATTGAAGCAGCAGAATCCGCGTGCACCGCTACGCGCGGTGGGCGTATCGCTGGGCGGCAACGCGCTCCTCAAATGGCTGGGCGAACAACGGGAACGTGCCACTGCAATCATCAGCGCCGCCGCCGCGGTATCGGCGCCGGTCGATCTGATGGCCTCGGGTGCCGCCCTGGAGCGCGGTTTCAACCTGGTTTATGCGCGGCATTTCCTGAGCTCGATGAAGCTCAAATCGCTCGCCAAACTCGAACAGTTTCCCGGACTTTTCGATGGTGACAAGGTGCGCACCTCGCGCACCCTGCGCGAATTCGACAATGCAGTGACCGCGCCGCTGCACGGCTATCGCGACACCGACGATTACTGGACGCGCGCCAGCAGCAAGCCGCTGCTGCGTGATATCGCCGTGCCGACGTTGCTCGTCAATGCCCGCAATGATCCGTTCCTGCCGCAGGTCGCCCTGCCGCGGGCGCATGAAGTGTCGGCTTCGGTCACGCTCGATTTCCCGCCGGCTGGCGGGCACGTGGGTTTTATCAACGGCGCCTTTCCGGGCCGCCAGGACTGGCTGCCTCAGCGCATTCTGGGTTTCTTTGACAACCGCTGACATGTAATAATTGATGTCCAGCCACAGCGATCAGCATTCACTGCCATGACACTGCCCCAGGAAATTTTCAAAGCATACGACATACGCGGCATCGTCGGCCGCACGCTGACGCCCCAGATCACCGAGATCATCGGCCATGCGATCGGTTCCGAAGCACGTGCCAGAAAACAAACAACGATCGCGATCGGCCGCGACGGCAGGCATTCCGGCCCGGAACTGTCGGCCGCGCTCGCCAACGGCATCCGTCAAAGCGGCATCGACGTCGTCGATGTCGGCCAGGTGGCCACGCCCATGCTGTACTTCGCCACCCACCACCTGCAGACACATTCCGGCGTGATGGTGACCGGATCGCACAATCCTCCTGAATACAACGGCCTGAAGATCATGCTCGGCGGAGAATCGCTCGCAGGCGAAGCCATACAGGCGCTGCGCCTGCGCATCGAATCCGGCGGACTGGCACAGGGCGCCGGCGAATATCGCGGGTTCGACATTCGCGAACATTATCTGCAGCGGGTCACCGACGATATCAAACTCCGTCGGCCGCTCAAGCTCGTGGTCGACTGCGGCAACGGCGTGGCGGGCGCGACGGCGCCCGAACTCTACCGCCGGCTGGGCTGCGAGGTCCGCGAGCTCTTTTGCGATGTCGATGGCAGCTTCCCCAATCACCATCCGGATCCCTCGCATCCTGAAAACCTCGTGGATCTCATCAACGCGCTCAAGTCCGGCGGCGAACTCGGGTTCGCGTTTGACGGTGACGGTGACCGCCTCGGTGTGGTGACGCGCAACGGAAAAATCATTTTTCCCGACCGCCAGCTGATGCTGTTCGCCGCCGATGTGCTTGAGCGCAAACCGGGAGCTGAAATCATTTTCGACGTCAAATCGACGCGCAATCTGTTTGGCTGGATCAGGCAGCATGGCGGCAAACCTTTGATGTGGAAAACCGGCCACTCGTTCATCAAGCAAAAGCTGCAGGAAACCGGAGCGCCACTGGCCGGAGAAATGAGCGGGCACGTATTTTTCAAGGAGCGCTGGTACGGCTTCGATGATGCGCTGTATGCCGGTGCGCGGCTGCTGGAAATTCTGAGCCGCGAAGGCGACCCCAGTGCGGTTCTCGAAAACCTGCCTGACAGCATCAATACCCCGGAACTGCACATCAAACTGGCCGAAGGCGAAAACTACACGCTGATGGACAAGCTGCGCCAGGATGCGCGCTTCGACAGTGCGCGCGAAGTGATAACCATCGATGGCGTGCGCGTCGAGTATGACGATGGTTTCGGTCTCGCGCGCCCATCCAACACCACGCCGGTGGTGGTATTGCGTTTCGAAGCCGACAGCGAAGCGGCGCTGCGACGCATCCAGGAAGAGTTCCGGCGCGCGATCCTCGGGGTCAAACCCGACGCCAAGCTGCCGTTCTAGCGTCTGTTAAACGGCTCGGATTGCAGCGATTCATGTATTGGATACACCGTGTACGGTTTCCGGCCCCCGCGACATGCCTCCACCCGATCGGATTTTCACTCCGACTCACGATGCGATTCGGCTGTATGGTTTCGCTGTTGTTCTCCTTCGGATCTTCAATTGACGGCGATTGCCGCCTTTCGCCGAGCGGCGCTCCCACAGCGCGGCGCGCGGATGACTCGAGCTTGCGGTGATATTCTTGACGTGGACGGGGGTGGGGGGGGCCCGCTCTTGGGGATGCTGGGTGGCGGCCGTCGAGCCCCGGCGCCCCGCGCGGCCGCCAAGGGGCCGCGCGCGACGACTCGATCTTCCGCCTCGACCGACTGCGTTCTCCGACGGGTCTTGCGCCGATGCGGACCGGTATTTGGCGTCGAGGTAGGAGTCCGGACTTGATTGCCGC
This sequence comes from uncultured beta proteobacterium, assembly GCA_942492335.1. Taxonomy (GTDB): domain Bacteria; phylum Pseudomonadota; class Gammaproteobacteria; order Burkholderiales; family SG8-41; genus CAKKQX01. The sequence continues at coordinate 55,785 of CALOEN010000010.1, forward strand.
TTCCTCGCCGGTACCTAGGCCTTGTTCGAGCCCGCTCCAGACCCCGTGGATCGGAGATTCCCGCCGACGTTCCGAGTTCCTGCTTGCCGCGACGCGACCGCGATCGGACTGATGCCGATCCGCCGTTATCTGTCGAGGTCGTGGCCTGGAAAATCCGTGTTACGCGTTGAGATAGCCCCGCCCTGGATTTGGCGCCAAACGGCTCCGCCGCGGGCCGAGTAGCGCGGCCCGTCACCTTCTCGGGGGCGTCGGTCGGGACGACGCGGAAGTTCCCGATCGAGAGTTCCTTCTGCTCGGTCAGGTTGCGCGGGTTGGAGTCAGGCCACGGTCACGCCGAACTTGGTAGCCGGTCCGCTCCTCATCAGGCGGACGATTCTCGATGTTGTCGCGCACTCGCCCGGGTATCGGTGCGCGACATCTTCTCGACAGTGCTTTCGCTTCTTTACTTGGCCTGGAGGAGCGTGGCGCGAGCTCGAGCTTCCCCGCGGGCTGCTGGTGGTCTTCAGCTTTCGCGGAGATGCGCTCGGCCGCGTCAGGTTCCAGACTGCCTTGCTGCCGGCTTCGATGACGCGCTGCTCGGGTCTCTTGGTTTTGCGGGCCCGGGCCAGCCGCGATCGGGCGGCAAGGCAAGCGAGATAGTCGGCTTCGCTGGCCCGCCTCTAGCGCCCGCCGTGGCGCCGACGAAGGTTTCACGGTGGCCGGCGACTTCACGGTGATACCCCGCCCAGTTCCTGCGCCGTGGGGCCATAGATGGCTTGACGTGCCCTCTGCCGCCGGCTTGGTCAGCGTTCCAGTGACGCGCTCGAGCCAGGCGAGCTTCGCGTCCCGTTCGTTGAGATGCGGCGCAGTTGTCGCCGGCGACTGGCTAATGGTGGTAATCGTGTTGGTGGATGCAAAACTCAGCGACCGCGTGCTGAAGTTGGCGTTGACGGTAAGATCCGACGCGGCCACCGATCCCTGCCCCGCAGGCGATATATACAGGCCGCCCAACTTGCCGGTGAAGGTGGCCGCACCGCTAAGCGGCACCACGGACACAGCCCCGGGCGCTCCAACGGAGGCCGCTTTAACCCAGTTCCCGGCGATATTGTTGGTTCTCCAGACTCCAAACGACTGATAGTCCCAGCCGAGAATATGGGGGTCTGCAATCAGGCCGTAGGAGGTGTCGGGGCTTCCAAAGGGACTGTTCTTAAGCACATTGTCGCGGGTGGAGAAGACATCGATGCCCGGATGACCAACTACGGAGAGATCGCCACCTGAGAACCGTAAGCTCGAGAAATCCTGCAGATTTGCCTGCGAGTACGTGACGTCGCCGACCGATTGGAATTGGTCATCGTATTTCACGCCCGTCGCGAGGCCGACAAGACCCGTGCGATTTTGATTCCACAAACTCGCAAACGTCGGTGGCGGCGCAGCACTCGAGCCAGAAACGGTCGACGGGGTCGAAGACGTCGAAGAACCAGAGGAGGCCGCAGAGTTCTGTTGAGCCTGCTGCTGCTCCAGAGCCTTCGCCCTTTCACTACAATCGGCTGGAAGCGCCAGCGCGGCACAAAGAATTCCTTGGTAATAAGCTGTTGGATTCTCGCCACGGCCGCCGCCTCCCCCTGCGCATCCAGCGAGCAATGTGGCTACCGTCAAACCGACAAGCATTTTCAGTCTGGCTTTCATGATCTGGTCTCCTTATAATTAGTGAGCCTGACCGTTTCCTTGCAGAGACCGTGCCATAACATTAACCTTTTGTTTTATATAGATATTATAATTACTGAGATCAAAATGTCTATTATTGACTAGCATTTATTGCTTATTTGACATACATTTTATGTATGTCACTACTTAAGCTAAGTCTGCGGATCGAGAGTTTTTTTCGGGGCTGGCAGAGGTCGTTTTCGGAAATCCCTATAGTCCGCACCGTGCTGAACTGATCGTGCGGCTCGCGCCGAACGCGCCACTCGGCGACATGACCGCACACCGCGAAGCTCTCGCAACGGTGGTTGCCCCGCGTCTTGAGCCTTGGCTGCGCCAGGCGCGGCAACTTGCAGCCTCAGCGCCGAAGACCGGGGCGTGCTGGAGCCGGCCCTCCTCTATGTGTATTACCACCGTTATGTGCCTCAGCTTGACGCGCTGATTGAGCAGCAGGCACGGCAGACCGGCGCTCCCCTGGCCGTGACCTTTGCCGACGAGGCCATCGCAGATCTGGTGCGCGGCGGCTTTACGGAAGAGCGCGCCGCACGTTTCTTCGCGTTGTTCTTCCAGCTGCGGCGTGCTTTCTTCTCTACACGGATCGCTCACCGGCGAGTGCGCGTCAATTGGCGGCTGCGCGAGTCACTTTGAACAACGTCTTCACCCACGATATGTATGCGCTGACACCAACCTGTGGAACCGCATGGAGGATTTCTCGACGCTGTTGCTGGGCGAGACAGGAACCGGAAAGGGAGCCGCCGCTGCGGCAATCGGTCGTTCCGGATTCATTCCCTATGTTGCCGCAGAGCGTCGTTTCGCAGCCAATTTCGCCGATTCCTTTATCGGCGTCAACCTGTCCCAATACCCTGAAACGCTCATCGAGTCCGAGCTGTTCGGCCACCGCAAGGGTGCCTTTACCGGCGCAATCGGTCACCACGAGGGTGTGTTCGAGCGCTGCAGCGCGCACGGTGCGCTGTTTCTGGACGAGATCGGTGAAGTTTCCGTGCCAGTGCAGATCAAGCTGCTGCAAGTGCTGCAGGAGCGGATGTGCGCTGGGCGGGCACACGGGCGGCGCTCTGGGGCGCGTCTCGCCGCCCACCGGCCGCCGGGGCACTGCGTCGCGAGGGGCTTTCCGCGACGACTTTTTCTTCGCCTGTGCTCGGATGTCTTGAGTCCGCGCTCGCCAGCGCTCGCCGAAGCCCTGCGACTGGAGCAGCTTGGCTGCTGGTCCGACGTATGCCGGCCGCGGACGCGAGTCTGATCGCGGCCGTGATGGAGGCCATTGGGCGTGGCGTGCCCCGTGATTATGCCTGGTCAGGCAACGTACGGGAGCTCGAGCAGGCCGTGCGACGCATCCTGCTGACCAGTCGCTATTCGACAGAAATCGCAGAAGCCGCGACGAACGACGAAGATGTGCTGTTGGAGCGAGTGCGGGCAGGGCGTTGACGGCGACGGAACTGTCTGGGTTTGCGCTGTGTTGGTCGTCTCGGCACCTATGGAGGTCGCCAAGGGACTGGGCTGGATCCGCGCACGACACGCAAGTACGTCGAAGGTACTGTGTCCAAGGTTCGTAGCTGACTAACGTCAATTTCCCGATCAAAGAGCCGCAGCGTCAGCCAGTCCGTGAGATTTACAACTGGGTTGCGATCTCTGCCGGGGCTGGGTGCGGGGCGACCTCGTGCCTTTCGACATACGCCAGGCCGCCGAGAGTCTGTGCAAGCCTCTCGCGGCGCGCGCTTTTTGGCGGCGCCGCACATCGACGAGTCGCAGCCTGGTCCGGCGTATCGCCAGCCTGCGCGGACTCCAGTCCGACACGCTGCATGAAATCGTGATGCTGGTGGACGATCGTCTGGGAAGAAACCGCCGCTTTGCCACATCACGGATGTGAAGTGTATGACAACAGCAAAGTTACCACCGATCGTTTTTTCTCGGAACGTAAACCCGCGAACTCATTGAGTCGTGCGCTCAACTGCAGGCGGAATTCAACGCCGGCAAGCTGACGGAGACCGCGCCATCCGAAACGGAAACTGGACGGTGGCGCTGTGTCCGGGGCGGCCGTGACTCGGTGCCGCAGTGCGGCCGAGTGCGGGAACGGACGCCGCGGCCGGATATCACTTCTTATAATTTCTGCTGCACCCACTCGTGCACGGACGCCAGCGCCTGCGGCAGATGCTCGGGATTGGTGCCGCCAGCCTGTGCCATATCCGGGGCGGCCGTGACTCGGTGCCGCAGCGCGGCCGAGTGCGGGAACGGCGCCGCGGCCGGATATCACTTCTTATAATTTCTGCTGAACCCAATCGCGCACGGACGCCAGCGCCTGCTGCAGATGTTCGGGGTTGGTACCGCCAGCCTGTGCCATTCCGGGGCGACCGTGACTCGGTGCCGTAGCACGGCCGAGTGCGGGAACGGGCGCCGCGGCCGGATATCACTTCTTATAATTTCTGCTGCACCCATTCGTGCACGGATGCCAGCGCTTGCGGTAAATGTTCGGGATTGGTACCGCCAGCCTGCGCCATATCCGGCCGCCCCCCGCCCTTGCCGCCCACCTGCTGCGCGACATGATTGACGAGTTCGCCGGCCTTGATTTTGCCAATGATGTCCGGCGTCACGCCAGCGATCAACGATACCTTGCCGTCGCCGACCGCAGCCAGCACGATGGCCGCGGTCTTGAGCTTGTTCTTGAGCTGGTCCATGGCTTCGCGCAGCGCTTTCACATCGGCGCCCTCGATCGCGGCCGCCAGCACCTTGATGCCTTTGATATCTACCGCCTGCCCGACTAAATCTTCCCCCTGCGAAGAAGCCAGCCGGGATTTGAGCCGGGAGAGTTCCTTCTCCAGCTGCCGCACGTTGTCCATGACCTGCGTGATTTTTGCCCCGATCTCTTGCGGCGAAGTCTTGAGCGCGGCGGCGGCTTCGGCCAGCTTTCCCTGCTGCTGCTGCACGTAAGCCAGCGCGCCGTCGGCTGTCACCGCCTCGATGCGCCGGATTCCGGCGGCCACGCCGGTCTCGGAGGTCACTTTGAAAAGGCCGATATCACCGGTGCGCCGGACGTGGGTGCCACCGCACAGTTCAGTCGAGAATTCACCCATTCCGATGACACGCACTTCGTCGCCGTACTTGTCGCCAAAAAATGCCAGGGCGCCGGCCTTGATCGCATCGTCGTATTTCATGACGCGCGCGGCAACCTCGATGTTGCGGCGTATCTCGTGGTTGACCAGTTCCTCGATCTGGCGAATCTGCAGGTCACTCACCGGCTCATTATGCGAAAAATCGAAGCGCGTGCGCTGGGCGTCGACCAGCGAACCTTTCTGCTGTACATGCGGCCCCAGCACCTTGCGCAGTGCTGCATGCATGAGATGGGTGGCCGAATGGTTCCACGCCGAGCGCGCTCGCGGCACGGGATCGACAGCGGCCATCACGATATCGCCGACCTTGAGCCTGCCGGTTCGCAACATGCCTTTGTGGCCGAACACCTCGGCCTGAATTTTCTGGGTATCGTTGACCACGAACGTGCCGTGAACACCCGCCAGTTCTCCGGAATCACCGACCTGCCCGCCCGACTCGGCGTAAAACGGCGTGCGGTCCAGCACCACCACCATGGCACCATCGTCGGCCACTATTTCCTCGGTTTGCACACCTTCACGATAGAGCGCCACAACCTTGCCCTCGAGCTGCAGCGTATCGTAACCGTGGAATTCCGTGGCCGCCCCGGAATACTCGACACTGGTCGCCGTCGCAAACCTCGATGCAGCGCGCGCACGCTCGCGCTGGCGCTGCATCGCCGCTTCGAAACCGGCGTAATCGACGCGCACGTCGCGCTCGCGCGCAATGTCCGCGGTGAGATCGACCGGAAATCCGAAGGTGTCGTAGAGCTGGAACACCGTTTCCCCGTCGAGCATTTTGTCTTCGCGGTTGAGCGCACCTTCCAGCACTTTCATGCCGTTCACAAGCGTCTCCGCAAAGCGCTCCTCTTCCTGCTTGAGCACCTGGGCGATGCGCTCCCTGGACTGGACCAGCTCTGGGTAAGCCTCGCCCATCGACCGCGACAGATCATCCACCAGCCGGTGGAAAAACGGTTCGGTCTGGCCGAGTTTGTAGCCATGGCGGATGGCGCGACGAATAATGCGCCGCAGTACGTAGCCCCGCCCTTCGTTTCCGGGAATGACTCCGTCGACGATGAGAAACGAGCAGGCGCGGATGTGGTCGGCGATTACCTTGAGCGAGTTGCTCGCCAGATCTTTGCTATGCGTTTCGCGCGCCGCGGCCTTGATCAAATCCTGAAATAAATCAATCTCATAGTTCGAGTGAGCGCCTTGCAGCACGGCGGCGATGCGCTCCAGCCCCATGCCGGTATCGACCGAGGGCTTGGGCAGCGGATTGAGCGCGCCATTCTCATCGCGGTTGAACTGCATGAACACCAGATTCCAGATCTCGATGTATCGATCACCATCGGCATCTTTAGATCCCGGTGGGCCGCCCGCCACAGCCGGTCCGTGATCGTAGAAGATCTCGCTGCAGGGGCCGCACGGCCCGGTATCGGCCATCTGCCAGAAATTGTCCGATCCGCCGCCGGGCTTGTCGCCAATGCGCACGATACGCTCGCCTGCCACGCCGATTTCCTCGGCCCAGATGTCATAAGCCTCGTCATCGGTCTGATAGACCGTGACCCACAGCTTGTCCGCCGGCAACCCATATACCTTGGTAAGCAGCTCCCAGGCGAACTGTATCGCCTCGCGCTTGAAGTAATCGCCGAAACTGAAATTGCCCAGCATTTCGAAGAAGGTGTGATGCCGCGCGGTGTAGCCGACGTTTTCGAGATCGTTGTGCTTGCCGCCGGCGCGCACGCAACGCTGCGATGTCGTCGCCCGCACATAAGGCCGCTTTTCCTGCCCGAGAAACACGTCCTTGAACTGCACCATACCGGAATTGGTAAAGAGCAACGTCGGGTCGTTGCCCGGCACGAGCGGGCTCGATGCAACTATGCTGTGGCCGTTGTCGGCGAAGTACTCCAGAAACTTCTTGCGAATCTCGCTGCTTTTCATCGAACTACCCGGTTATTCATCATCGCCACCCTGTCTGATCACGCGCAATACCGTCTCAAGCGCAAAGCCGCGGCTTTGCATGAACCGCACCTGCTTCGCGCGCGCTGCGGCGTCCGCAGGGATTTTTCCGAACTTCCGCTGCCATAGCGCCCGCGCCGCCGCCATATCGCCGTCCCTGAGCTGGGGCAGGGCCCGACTCACGAGTTCCTCGTCCACGCCTTTTTCCAGCAACTCCCGCCGGATGCGCTGGCTTCCCAATTTGTCGCGCCGTGCATGAATGATCTGCTCGACGACGCGCTCTTCCGAAAGCCAGCCGCGGCGCACGAGATCCTCGATCAGATCCGCCACTTCGTCCGGATTCTCGGCATGGGGCCCAAGCTTGCGCTGAAGTTCCAGCCGTGAATGTTCGCGGCGCGCCAGAAATCGCAGCGCCCGGGCGCGCAGACTGGTTTCAGGCCTCTTTTTCTTCTGCGACTGCTGCTCCACTGCCTACACCTATGGCGGCCCGTATTTTGGCCTCGATTTCCTGCGCCATCTCGGGATGATCCCTCAGATAGTCGCGCGTATTGTCCTTGCCCTGACCGATGCGCTCTTTGCCATAGGAATACCAGGCGCCGGATTTATCGACGATTTTGTGAAAAACACCGAGCTCGATGATCTCGCCTTCGAGTGAAATTCCCGTGCCGTAGAGGATATCGAATACAGCCTGACGGAACGGCGGTGCCACCTTGTTCTTGACCACCTTGACGCGCGTTTCAGAACCGATCACCTCGTCGCCTTTCTTGATCGCGCCAATGCGCCGTATATCGAGCCGAACCGAGGCGTAGAACTTGAGTGCGTTGCCGCCGGTGGTGGTTTCCGGATTTCCAAACATTACGCCGATTTTCATGCGGATCTGGTTGATGAAAATGACCAGGGTGTTGGATCGCTTGATGTTGGCGGTGAGCTTGCGCAACGCCTGGGACATCAGCCGCGCCTGCAGACCCATCTGCGGCTCGCCCATCTCGCCCTCGATCTCGGCTTTAGGCACCAGCGCCGCAACCGAGTCGATCACCACCACGTCAACCGAACTCGAGCGCACCAGCATGTCAGCGATTTCAAGCGCCTGCTCACCGTTGTCGGGCTGCGAAATCAGCAGTTGCTCGACATTGACGCCGAGCTTGGCCGCGTACTGCGGGTCGAGCGCATTCTCGGCATCGATAAAGGCCGCAGTGCCCCCAAGCTTCTGCATCTGCGCGATCACCGACAGTGTCAGCGTGGTTTTACCCGAGGATTCCGGGCCGTAGATCTCGACCACGCGCCCGCGCGGCAACCCGCCTATACCGAGCGCGATATCAAGGCCGAGCGAACCAGTGGATACCACATCGATGTCTCTCGAAATCGGGGATTCCCCGAGGCGCATGATAGAACCCTTGCCGAACTGTTTTTCGATCTGGGACAGCGCGGCGGCCAGGGCCTTGCTCTTGTTTTCATCCATCTTCTTGTTTTCTTCCATGTTTTCCTCTACAGACAAGCTTGAAATTATGGCACATTTAGAGCGCCCGACATAATGAAACGCGTTTTCATTATGTTGGGCGCTCTTAGCCTCGCAAGTCGCTCTGAGCCCACAGCATCATTAAACGCGGGGCGCGGGATGCGGATGACCGGGACCGGATTATTTCGTTGTGCCTTCGAGCAAGCGCAACACGCCCTTGAGTGCGTGTTCCACCGACTGCTTGCGCACAGCTTCGCGATCGCCCGCCATATGTTGTGTTTCCGAGCACAGCCCGCCGTCCCTGATCGCCCACGCCAGACACACAGTTCCTACCGGTTTTTCCGGAGTACCACCCCCCGGGCCGGCGGTGCCGCTCACCGCCACGGCGACTTGCGCGTGACTGCGGGCAAGCGCGCCCTGCACCATCTCCCGCACCGTCTGCTCCGAAACCGCGCCATGACTGCCCAGAGTGGCGTCGCTGACGCCCAGCATTTCACGCTTGGAGATATAGGTATACGTTACGAAACCGCGTTCGAACCAGTCCGAACTGCCGGGCACCATGGTCACCGCCTCGGCGATCCAGCCGCCAGTGCAGGACTCGGCGGTTGCCAGCATCAGCCCCCGCGCTTTCAGTAGCTGGCCGACCTGTTCTGCCAGACGATACAGTTGTGGATCTTCCATGTTTTCCTTTTAGCCGGCGACCGTCCGCCATAACGCTATCACCACCAGCGTATAGAACGCCGCGACCAGGTCATCGAGCATGACACCGAAGCCGCTCTTGAAGGTCCGGTCGTAGTAGCGGATCGGCTGCGGCTTGAAAATATCGAACAACCGGAACAGCAGGAATGCAAACGCCTGCCAGTACAAAGAGTCAGGCGTGAAATACAGCACCAGCATGAACGCGACAACTTCATCCCATACCATGCCGCCGTGGTCGGCCACCCCGAGTGCGCGCCCGGTTTTTTCGCAGGCCCAGATGCCGGCAGCAAACAATACCGCGAGCAGCAGCAGGAACCCGATGGGCGACAGCCGCGGCTGAAGCAGCCAGAACAGCGGAAACGCCAACAGTGTTCCCACCGTGCCCGGCGCAGCGGGCGCCAGCCCGGCGCCAAAACCGAATGCAAGCACATACGCCGGATGCCGCAGCACGAAGCGCCAGGACGGCGTCTGCTTGTTTTCAGCCAAAATGATCGAATCCGCGGTTGGTTACGCCGATAGTCGCACCATTTGCAGCGAGTACCGTGACCTGCGGTTTTCCGCGCTGTGCGCGCCGCACGCTGCCAATGCAGGTCAGTGCTAGACCGATGCGACGCGCCACATTGAGTATGGCCAGGCGGCGCGCCGGCGCCGCCGTGAAACACAGTTCATAATCATCCCCGCCTGTCAGCAGCGCCGCGCGCGCCACCGGGCGGCCCAGGTAACGTCGCAGCACCGGCGAGACCGGCAGTCGCTCGAGATCCACTGTGACGGCAACACCTGAGCGCTCACAAATATGGCCCAGGTCAGCACACAGGCCATCCTGAAATATCGATCGCGCTGCGCGCGATTTTTCGCAACGCCACGCCCAGTGCCACGCGCGGCGCGGGCCGATGCAGCCTGCGCGCCACTGTAGTGAGTTCCTGTGGTTTGATGTGGATGCGTTTTTTGAGTGCCGCCAGCGCCAGCGCAGCATCACCGATCTGCCCCGACACCCATACCTCGTCGCCGATGCGTGCGCCGTCGCGCCGCAGCGCCTGGCCCGCCGGGACCTCTCCCATGATCTGCACACAGATATTGAGCGGGCCGCGGGTGGTGTCGCCGCCAACCAGATCAACGTCATGCTTGCGCGCCAGCCGCATGAAACCGCCCGCAAATGCGCGCAGCCAGCGCGGCTCGGCACGGGGGAGGGCAAGCGACAACGTCGCCCAGCGCGGCGTCGCCCCCATCGCCGCCATGTCGGACAGATTGACCGCCAGCGCCTTGTGGCCCAGTTGGCCGGGATCGGTATCGGCGAAAAAATGGGTTCCGCACACCAGCATATCGGCGGAGACCGCAATCTCCATGCCGCGTGGCGCCCGCACCAGCGCGGCGTCATCGCCCACGCCGAGCCGGGCGCCCGGCGCTGGATGCGTAAAGTAGCGCCCGATCAGTTCGAATTCAGTAAGGGGGTTTCCCTTCACCCCTCACCCTTCACTCTTCGCTTCCGCAGACGCGCGCTGCTGCTCCTCGAGCTGTTTCTGCTGCTCGAGCCATTTCTTTTTCAGAATTTCTGGAAAATAAAAATCCACCGCGGTGAAACCGAAAAAGAACAGCACCAGCAACATGGCGGTGCTGCGCGGCAGGAAAGCACTCCCCGCGAAGAGCACGTACAAGCCGAGAACCAGGTTGACGACACCGGCAAAATAAAATGCATAGATTCGTTTTTTGAGTCTGGGATCCAATTCCCTCTCCTGAAAATGTTGTTGCCGCTCAGACCGGCTTGACTTCCAGCGCCCGCAGACGCGCGGCCAGCTTGTCGAGCGCACCGTTGACGAACTTGTGGCCATCGGTGCCGCCGTAAGTCTTGGCCAGTTCGACCGCCTCGTTGATCACCACCCGGTACGGGACTTCCGGCCGGTGCATGAGTTCATAACCCGCAAGCAGCAGTATGCCGCGTTCCACCGGGCTGAGTGCATTGAAGCGGCGGTCTATGCAGGGCGCGAGTTCCTGTTCCAGCGCCCCGGCATGACTGACCGCGCCATCTAGCAGCGCGGAAAAATAATCAACATCGATCTTGTCGAAGCCCCGGGACTCGGCCAGATTAAGCGCAATGGTCCTGGTGTCGGTTTTCGCCAGCTGCCATTGATACAGGCCCTGCAAGGCAAACTCGCGCGAACGTCTGCGACTGGATTTCATCATGTTTCGATGGACAGGATTAACAGGATTCATGCATACGGCAATCATCCCGCCTATTCTGTCGGTTCTATCCTTTTCAATAAATGCACCATCTCGATCGCCGCCAGCGCGCAATCCTTGCCCTTTTGCGCCATGCGCGCCAGCGCCTGGTCGTCGTCTTCGGTGGTCAGGATGCCATTGGCGATGGGCACGCCGGTGTCGAGTTGCACCATGGTGATGCCGCGCGCCGACTCGTTTGCGACAAGTTCGAAATGATAGGTTTCGCCACGCACGACCGCACCAAGCGCGATGAGCGCATCGTATTTCAGGGTCAGCGCAAGTTTTTGCAGCGCGAGCGGCACTTCCAGCGCGCCGGGCACGGTGGTGATGAGCAGGTCGGCTTCGCGCACGCCCTTCCCGACCAGCGCTGCGGTGCAGGCTGACAGCAGACCCTCACCGATATCGGCATTGAAGCGGCTCATGACAATCGCGATTTTCAGGCCCGTGCCGTCGAGATCGGGTTCCAGTTCTTCGATGTTGCTGTATTTTGGCATAAGATATTGATTATCTTAATTTATTTATTAGGCTGCAAATAGCCGATCACTTCCAGATCGAAGCCCGCCATGCTCGGCATGCGGCGCGGCTGGGCCAGGAGGCGCATTTTACCGACTTTCAAGTCCCTTAGTATCTGCGCACCGATGCCGTAGTTGCGGAGCGCAAACTTGGGCGGCTTCACCGTTGCGCGCCGCGGTTGCGCGCGTTCCAGCAATTCTGCCGCGGTCTCCAGCCGGTGCAACAGCACAATGACGCCACACTCGGCACGGCTGATGGTGGCGAGCGCATCGTTAAAATTCCACGAGTGGCTGGTGCTGCCGGTATCCAGCAGGTCGATCACCGACAGCGGTTCATGCACCCGCACCAGCACTTCCTTGTCCGGCTGCGGCTTGCCCTTGACCAGCGCCAGATGAGTGGCATTGCCGACTTTGTCGCTATAAGCATACAGCCGGAAACGGCCGTGAACGGTATCGATATCGCGCTCCGTGACCCGTTCGACCAGTGATTCGGTGGTGCTGCGATAATGGATCAGATCGGCGATGGTCCCGATCCTGAGCCGGTGTTGCGCGGCGAACTCCTCCAGGTCAGGCAGGCGCGCCATCTCGCCGTCATCCTTGAGGATTTCGCAGATCACCGCCGCCGGCATCACGCCCGCCAGCCGCGCCAGATCGCAACCGGCTTCCGTGTGCCCGGCGCGCATCAGCACGCCGCCGTCCTGCGCCATCAGCGGAAAAATATGGCCCGGCTGCACGATGTCGCTCGGGCTGGCATCGGCCCGCATTGCCGCGTGCACCGTGCGCGCGCGGTCGGCGGCGGAAATGCCCGTGGTCACGCCCTCGGCAGCCTCGATCGACACCGTGAAATTGGTGCCCAGCGGCGAACGGTTGTTGAAAACCATCAGCGGCAGATTGAGCTGGCGGCAGCGGTCTTCGGTGAGCGTGAGGCAGATCAGGCCCCGTCCGTGACGCGCCATGAAATTGACGGATTCGGGCGTCGCGAACTCCGCCGCCATCACCAGGTCGCCCTCATTCTCGCGATCTTCCTCGTCGACGAGGATGACCATTTTGCCGGCCTTGATGTCGGCGATGATTTCAGTAATCGAACTGATGGCCATTATTTCAGATTCTTTCAAACGTCATTGTCAAACTGCCGCAGGCGCTCGGCGTAACGCGCCAGAAGGTCGGCCTCGAGATTGATGCGATCGCCGATTTTCAACTGCTGCAGGTTGGTCGCCTGCAACGTATGTGGAATCAGATTGACCGAAAATTCAACATCATTCACGGCATTTACCGTGAGGCTCACGCCATTCACTGTAACCGATCCCTTGCGCGCGACGTACCTGGCTATATCGCGCGGCGCGGTGACGACCAGCAGACGATTGTCACCGACCGCATCGAAACTCGCCACCGTCCCGACGCCATCGACGTGCCCGCTCACCAGATGTCCGCCCAGGCGGTCCGACAAACGCAGCGCTTTTTCCAGATTGACGCTCGCCCCGGCGGCAAATCCTGCAGTGCAGCCCAGCGTTTCCTGAGACACGTCAACTTCGAACGCCGTCTTCTTCAATGCCACCGCCGTCAGGCACACGCCGTTGACGGCAATGCTGTCGCCAACGGCGACATCGTCGAGCGCTAACCCGCCGCCATCGATTATCAACCGCAAGCCCCCCGATGTGGCCTGGGCTTTGGATATTGTCCCCACTGCAGTAATGATGCCGGTAAACATTATACGTTCATCACTCTGGCAATAATGCGAATGTCGCCACCCGTCATCCGCAGATCGTGAATCTTCAACTCGCGGCGGTCGTCCAGATCCTCGAGCGCGGGCAGATGGAACATGCCGCTCGCAGCATCACCTATAAGGTGCGGCGCAAGATAGAACACCAGTTCGTCCACCAACCCCTCCGCGAGCAGCGAGCCGTTGAGCTTGAAACCGGCTTCGACGTGCACTTCGTTGATGCCACGGCGGCCCAATTCCTGCATCAGATGATCGAGGTCGACCTTGCCTGCGGCGTTGGGCAGCACCACGACTTCCGCGCCCTGGCCCTGCAGCGCGCTTATCTTCGCTTTGTCCTCCACCGCAGCCACCACCAGCGCGCCGCCGGCGAGCACTCTGGCCGCGATCGGCGTCTCCAGCCGGCTGTCGACGACCACGCGCAACGGCTGGCGCGGTGTTTCGACTTCGCGCACCGTGAGCTGCGGATCGTCATCCCTGACGGTGCCGATGCCGGTCAGCACGGCACACGCACGTGCGCGCCAGCGATGGCCATCGCGGCGCGCCGCGGCGCCGGTGAGCCACTGGCTGCGCCCGTTCAAAAGCGCGGTCTTGCCATCCAGACTCGACGCAATCTTCATCCTGACCCACGGCCGCCCACGCGTCATGCGCGAAACAAATCCAATGTTGAGTTCGCGTGCTTCTGCTTCGAGCACGCCCGATTCGGCGGCGATTCCGGCGCCCGTCAGCGCGGCCAGGCCTTTGCCTGCCACCTCCGGATTCGGGTCCTGCATGGCGGCCACCACGCGCGTGACACCTGCGGCAATCAGGGCGTCGGTGCACGGCGGCGTACGGCCGTGATGCACACAGGGCTCGAGCGACACATAGACAGTCGCGCCGCCGGCCTGCGACCCGGCCATGGCCAGCGCGTTGATCTCGGCATGCGGTTAACCGGTTTTTTCGTGCCAGCCCTCGCCCACGACCTCCCCGTCGCGCACCACCACACACCCCACCCGCGGATTGGGTGAGGCGCTGAACAGGCCCTTGCCCGCCAGCTGCAGCGCCTGGGCCATGTAACGGTGATCGTCAGTTGTGAACATAAGGATTATTTTGCCGCCAAGGCCGCCAAGCACGCCAAGAAAAATAAAAAAACATAAAAAATATTGACCAATAATCTGTCTGATAATCAAATATGCGGCACAATTCACTTTTACGATTATTGATCTGCTTTTAGAACTTCTTGGCGTGCTTGGCGGCCTTGGCGGCAAATACTATTTCTTACTGCCAATCGGCTTCTGCACTTCCTTGATCGCATCCCGAAAGTCATCGACGTCCTGGAAGCTTTTATAAACCGAAGCAAAGCGGATGTAGGCGACATGATCGAGTTTGTGCAGTTCTCGCATCACCATCTCGCCTAAGCGCCGCGATGCGATTTCCCGTTCCCCGAGCGCGAGCACATTCTGGGTGATGGTCGCAACCGCCTCGTCCACCAACTGGGTCGGCACCGGCCGCTTGTGCAGCGCGCGCATGAAACTGGTGCGCAGCTTGTCCAGATCGAACTCGATGCGGCTGCCGTCCTGCTTGACGACCTGGGGCATGCGCAGTTCGACCGTTTCATACGTGGTGAAGCGCTTGCTGCAGCCGGCACAGCGCCGCCGCCGGCGTATGGTCTCGCCGTCGTCACTGACCCGCGAATCAATTACCTGCGTGTCGTCGTTTTTGCAGAAAGGACATTTCATAAGATTGGTGATGAGTTATGCGTGATGAGCGATGGGAAACCCCGAAATCTCCATGATTCGTCTTTTACTCATTACTCATTACTCATTACTCGCGCATTACTCATTACGCCCCGTAAACGGGAAACTTGTCGCACAATTTCTTGACTTCGCCCACCACGCGCTTGATGGCCTTGTCGTCACCCGACGCATCGAGCACGTCGGCGATGAGGTTGGCGAGCACCTCGGCTTCGGGCTCCTTGAAACCCCGCGTCGTCATGGCCGGCGAACCGACCCGGATGCCGCTCGTGATCATCGGTTTCTGCGGATCGTTGGGCACGGCATTCTTGTTGACCGTGATGTTCGCACGCCCGAGCGCCGCTTCGGCATCGCGCCCGGTCAGCTTGCCGCGCAAATCGACCAGGAACATGTGACAGTCGGTGCGCCCGGACACGATGCGGAAACCGCGCTCCTGCAGCACCTTGGCCATCACCCGCGCGTTATCCAGCACCTGCCCCTGGTAAATCTTGAATTCCGGTGACATCGCCTCCTTCAGCGCGACGGCCTTGGCCGCGATGACATGCATCAGCGGGCCGCCCTGGGTCTGGGGAAATATCGCAGAGTTGAGGATTTTCTCGTGTTCCGCATTGGCCAGTATCAGCCCGCCACGCGGGCCGCGCAGCGTTTTGTGGGTGGTGCTGGTCACGAAATCGGCAATGCCGACCGGACTCGGATAAAGCCCCGCCGCGATCAGCCCGGCATAATGCGCGATATCAGCCATCAGCAGCGCGCCCGTGCGATCGGCGATGGTGCGAAAACGCTTCCAGTCAAACACCCGCGAATACGCCGATGCGCCGGCGATGATCAGTTTGGGCTTGCGTACGTTGGCAATCTCCTCGACCTCGGCATAATCGATCTCCTCGGTTTCGGAATCGAGCCCGTACCCGAATGCATCGTAATACCGGCCGCTGATGTTGACCGACGAACCGTGGGTCAGATGGCCGCCGGCGTCGAGCGACATGCCGAGTATGGTGTCACCGGGATGCAGCGTCGCTGCGTACACCGCCTGGTTGGCCTGTGCGCCCGAATGCGGCTGCACGTTGGCATATCCCGCATGAAACAGTTTCTTGGCGCGGTCGATGGCAAGCTGCTCGGCGATATCGACATACTCGCAGCCGCCGTAATAGCGTTTGCCCGGATAACCCTCGGCGTATTTGTTGGTCAGCACCGAGCCCTGGGCCTGCAACACGCGCAGGCTGGCATAGTTTTCGGAGGCGATCAGTTCGATATGGTCTTCCTGCCGTTGGGCCTCCTGCTGAATGGCGCGCCACAGGTCAGGATCGAAACTTTCCAAGCTGTCTTTGGATGAAAACATGGGTGTCTGCGAAATTGGGGGCTAAGCGGTTGATTTTACCATGCTTAACTCCCGCCGGTGACAGGTGGTCGAGGGGGATGAAAATCAGGGTGGCCCGCCTCGCCGGCGCTCTGCCGTGCGTCTTCGCGAGGGCGCCGGGCCGTTTTCCCATTTATCTCTACGGCACGTATCATGGGTGAATGGCGCGGCTTTCGCCGCTGGAGACTGAATGCGGTTTTTCCTGGCTTTGGCCCGTCTGATCGACGGGTTAAACGAGCGTGTCGGCCGGTTTACCTACTGGCTGATCCTGGCCTGCGTGCTGATCAGCGCCGGCAACGCCATCGCCCGCTACGGATTCAGCCTGAGTTCCAACGCCTTCCTCGAAATCCAGTGGTATCTTTACTCGATCGTGTTTCTCGGCGCAGCCGGGTACACGCTGAAACACAACGCCCACGTGCGCATCGATCTTGTTGCCGGCCGCCTGTCTCAGCGCACGCAAGCCTGGATAGACGTGTTCGGCGCGCTGTTCATGCTGCTGCCGGTGTGTGCCGTCATATTCTGGTATGGCTGGAGCGCGTTTCTCGAGTCATACCGCATCGGCGAGCTTTCGGCTGACGCCGGAGGTCTCGCGCGCTGGCCGATCAAGCTGGTGCTGCCGCTGGCATTCCTGCTGCTGATGCTGCAGGGCGTTGCGGAAACCATCAAGCGCCTGGCTTTTCTCAAGGGTCTCTCCAGCAATGCGGCACAGCCCGAAGCCCCGGGCCGCGAGCACGCGGAATAGGGGGCGGCGCGGCCATGGCTTTTGAACTGATGGCCCCGCTCATGTTCGCGGGCCTCGCCGTCTTCCTGCTGCTCGGTTACCCGGTTGCATTTGCGCTGGCGGCCAACGGCCTGCTGTTCGCCATCATCGGTTTCAAGCTCGGCATGCTGCAACCCGAACTGCTGCAGGCCCTGCCGCAGCGCATCTACGGCATCATGGCCAATCCGTTGCTGCTCGCCATCCCTTTCTTCACGTTCATGGGGCTGGTCCTCGAGCGCAGCGGCATGGCCGAAGATCTGCTCGACACCGTCGGCCAGTTGTTCGGGCCGATCCGCGGCGGCGTGGCTTATGCGGTGATACTCGTCGGCGCGCTTCTGGCCGCCACCACCGGCGTGATCGCGGCCTCGGTGATCGCGATGGGACTGATCTCGCTGCCGATCATGCTGCGCTACGGGTATTCGACGCGGCTCGCAACCGGTGTCATCTGCTCCTCGGGTACGCTGGCGCAGATCATCCCGCCTTCGATCGTGCTGATCGTGCTGGCCGACGTGCTCGGCGCTTCCGTCGGCGACATCTACGCCGGCGCGGTACTGCCAGGACTGATGCTGGTCGTCCTGCTGATGGGCTATGTCCTCATCGTGTCCATCGTCAGGCCATCCGCCGCCCCGGCGCTGCCACCCGAGGCGCGCACGCTCCGGGGCCGGGCGCTGTACTGCCACGCGCTGCTCGTCATGGTACCGCCGCTGACGTTGATCTTCGTGGTGCTGGGTTCGATTTTCACGGGCATCGCCACGCCCAGCGAAGGCGGCGCGATGGGTGCGGTCGGCGCGATGGTTCTGGCGCTGGCAAAACGGCGCCTGGATTACCGGGTGCTGAGGGAAGCGCTCGAGTCCACGGCAAAATTGTCGAGCTTTGTCATGTTCATACTGATCGGTTCAACGGTGTTCGCGCTGATTTTCCGCGCGGTCGACGGCGACCTGTGGGTCGAACGGCTGTTCACCCTGGTTCCGGGCGGCGCCATCGGCTTTCTGATCGTCGTCAACCTGCTCATTTTCATACTCGGCTTCTTCCTCGATTTCTTCGAGATCGCGTTCATCCTGCTGCCGCTGGTGGCGCCGGTCGCGGCCAATATGGGCATAAATCCGGTGTGGTTCGCGGTCATGATAGGCATGAACCTGCAGACGTCGTTCCTGACCCCGCCTTTCGGTTTCTCGCTGTTTTACCTGCGCAGCGTGGCGCCCCGGGAGATTCCCACCGCCGACATTTACAAGGGCATTATTCCGTTCGTAGGCATACAGGCTTTGGCGCTGATGATCGTGATCGCCTGGCCGGCCCTGGTCACCGGTGAAGCCGGCACAGTAGCAGCCCCGGACACGTCCAACCTCGAAATCAGAATGCCTGCTGCGGATAGTCAGCAGGAGGACAAGGCAGCAACGGAAATCGACCGCATGCTGCGCGATGCAAAATAACCAAGCCTTAGCAGCTTGTTGAAAATCGACTCGTCACCCCGGCGCAGGCCGGGGTCCAGAGAACTCGCATCCATTGAATCAATATCTTACTGGATGCCGGCTTTCTCCGGCATGACGGGATTCCATCCGTCGCAGCGATTTACAACAAACGGCTAGCGCCGGCTACTTATTCTTAAATACGAAGTTATCGTAGCTGCTCTCGGCGACGCGGAACCACAGGAACTGATCGGCGCGGAATTTCATCCACCCCTCGTAGATGGCCCTGAAGTGCGGGCTCTTGGCGGCCAGTTCATGGTACAGCTCGAACGCCGCCTTCTGACCCGCCTCCAGTACCGCTTTCGGGAACGGGCGCAATTGCGTGCCCCCACCCACCAACCGCTTCAGGGCCTGCGGGTTTCCAGCGTCGTAGCGCGCCAGCATGTGCACATTGGTCTCGGCGCACGCCGCTTCCAACACCGCCTTGTAGGCCTTGGGCAATGCTTCCCATTTTTTGATATTGACGATGACGGAAAGCTGGGGGCCACCTTCCCACCAGCCGGGGTAGTAATAGTATTTGGCGACTTTATTGAGACCGAGTTTCTCGTCGTCATAGGGCCCGACCCACTCGGCTGCGTCTATGGTGCCCCGTTCCAGCGCCTGATAGAGTTCGCCGCCGGCGATTTGCTGCGGCACCACACCGAGTCTGGACATGACCCGTCCGGCCAGGCCGGGTATGCGCATCTTCAAACCCTTGAGGTCTGCCAGGCTTTTTATTTCCTTGCGAAACCAGCCGCCCATTTGCGCACCGGTGTTGCCCGCGGGAAACTGTATGCAACCGTACTCCTTGAACAGCGCGGCCATCGCCTGCATGCCGCCGCCGTAATACATCCAGGCATTCTGCTGGCGCGCATTGAGACCGAACGGAATCGCCGTTGCAAAAGCAAAAGCCGGATCCTTGCCCACATAATAATAAGGCGCGGTATGCCCGCATTCGACCGTGCCGTTCTGCACCGCATCCAGCACCTGCAGGCCGGGAACGATCTCGCCGCCGGCGAACAGCCGGATCTGGAATTTGCCGTCGGTGGCATCGGCAACACGTTTGACCAGCATCTCGCCCGCACCGTAAAGCGTATCGAGACTCCTGGGAAAACTCGATGCCATTCTCCAGTGTATGGCCGGCTGCGACTGCGCGATTGCCGGAGCCGCCACGGCGCTTGCGGCAAGGCCGGCGCCGGCCTGCTTCAGAAACTGTCGTCTCTTCATGTGCTCCTCCATGCGCTACAGATTGAATCGGTATGATGAAAAACGAAATTCTATAGCCACAGAGAGCACAGAGACCACAGAGACCACAGAGAAAAAACACGACAGGATATGAATTTCTCGCGGTAAGTTTTACTCTGTGAATCTCTGTGATCTCTGTGGCTGAACCTTCAGGTTTTGAAGTTGCCGTTCGTCGACGTACCGTCAGTCTCTAATCACCCGCGATCGTCATGCGCTCGATCAATATCGATCCGCATTGCCGGGAAACACGCCGGTTCACGTCGTTGCCGACCGCAACTATGGCGCGATACACGTCCTTCAGGTTGCCGGCGATGGTGATCTCCTGCACCGGGTAGGCGATCTCGCCATTTTCAACCCAGTAGCCGGCCGCGCCGCGCGAATAATCGCCCGTCACAGCATTGACGCCCTGCCCCATGAGTTCGGTCACCAGCAGACCGCTGCCCATTTTTTTGAGCAGCGCCGCGAAATCCTCGCCGGTATCGCGCAGGACGAGATTATGGTTGCCGCCGGCGTTGCCCGTGGACCGCATGCCCAGCTTGCGTGCCGAATAGCTGCCGAGAAAATAGCCCTGCACCACACCGTCTTTCACCACGTCGCGCGACTGGGTCGCCACACCTTCCTCGTCGAAAGCGCTGCTCGCCCACCCCTTCCTGACATGCGGCAGGTCGCTGATGTTCACCAACGGCGCAAACACCTGCTGATCCATGCTGTCGAGCAGAAACGAAGACTTGCGATACAGGCTGCCGCCGCTGACCGCCGACACATAATGCCCGAGCAGGCTCGATGCGACAGGCGCCTCGAACAGCACCGGCACCTGCGTGGTCGCGATTTTTCTCGCGCCCAGGCGTTGGATCGCGCGCTCGCCGGCGCGCTTGCCTACGGCTTCCGGTTGCGCCAGGTCCAGCGGGTCCCGCACCGTGTCGTACCAGTCGTCGCGCTGCATGGCGTCGCCCTTGCCGGCAATCAGCGAACAGCTCACGCTGTGACGCGAGGACGGATAGCCTGCCAGGAAGCCCAGGGAGTTTGCGTAAATAAAATGCGCTTCCTGGGTCGACACCGTCGCACCCTCGGAATTGGCGATGCGCGGATCGACGGCAAAGCCGGCCGCCTCGCACGACTTGGCCAGCGCTATCGCGCGCTCCACCGGCAAATCCCACGGGTGCCACAAATCGAAGTCCGGGTACTCGTGCGCGAGCTGGTCGGCGTCGGCCAGGCCCGAGCACTCGTCGGCGGCGGTAAACCGTGCGATCGATAACGCGGCGTCGACCGTGTCGCGTATGGCCTGCGGCGAGAAATCGGAACTGCTGGCGTGCCCGCGCTGCTTGCCGATGTAGACCGTGACGCCTATGCCCTTGTCGCGGTTGTACTCTATGGTCTCGACTTCACCCTGCCGCGCGGTGACGGTCTGGCCGAAGCCCTCGCTGATTTCGGTGTCGGCGGCGCTGGCACCACGTTGTTTGGCGTAGTCAAGCAAATCCCGCGCAATCTGCCTGAGCGTGTCTGAAGAATATGCAAAGCGATGATCTGGCATGATGTGTCGATTTCCGGCGGCTGGCGCGAAAAGAGCGTTATGATAACAGCTTCAATTGCCATGAATAACCCGCCTGTGGACAACAATATCCCGCCCAGCAAGTCGCAGCTCAAGCGCCAGATGACCGAGTTGCAGGATATGGGCGCCGAGTTGCTCGAGCTGAGTGCGCAGCAGCTTGCGCAAATCGAGCTGCCCGACAACCTGCGTGACGCAGTGATGGCCGCCACTCAGATCACCAAATTTGAAGCGCGCCGCCGCCAGTTGCAGTACATCGGCAAGCTGATGCGCACGATCGATCCCGGTCCGGTACGTGCCCAGCTCGATCTGTGGAAAAACACCTCCGACGAGCACAAGGCCTGGCTGCATCAGCTCGAACGCTGGCGTGACCGGCTGCTTGAGGACGAAGCGGCGCTGCATGAACTCGTCGGCGCGCACCCGCAGGCCGATACCCAGCAGTTGCGCACGCTGATCCGCAACACCTTGCGCGAGCGCGAAAAAAACAAACCGCCCAAGAGTTACCGCGCATTGTTCCAGGTGCTGCGCGAGCTGATGCCGCTCAAGCTGGTAGAATAATAAAAAACTTTCCCGCGAATGAAAGCAATGAGTGACGAACTAGTGATCGGCCTGGTCTCCATCAGCGACCGCGCTTCCAAAGGCGTCTACGAGGACCAGGGCATACCCGCACTCGAAGCGTGGTTCGGCACGGCGCTGGCTTCGCCGTGGCGCATGGTGACACGTCTGATCCCCGACGAACAACCGCTGATCGAGGCGGCGCTCAGGGAACTGGCGGACGAAGAAGGCTGCCACCTCGTGCTGACTACCGGCGGCACCGGCCCCGCGCCGCGCGACGTGACGCCTGAAGCGACGCTGGCGGTGGGCGATAAAGTCATGCCGGGTTTCGGCGAACAAATGCGGCAGGTGAGCCTGAAGTTCGTGCCGACCGCCATCCTGTCGCGACAGGTTGCGGTCATCCGCGGCAAAGCACTGATCATCAACCTGCCGGGCCAGCCCAAGGCGATCAAGGAAACGCTGGAAGGTTTGAAAGACGAGGGCAGCAAGACCGTCGTCAACGGCATCTTCGCCGCGGTGCCCTACTGCATAGACCTGATCGGCGGGCCGTATATCGAGACGAACGAGGCTGTAGTAAAAGCGTTCCGGCCGAAGTCGGCTATACGGCCAAAAGCATAAATTTGCCGCCAAGAACGCCAAGAAGTGCAATAACAAAATAATTTATTATAAAAAATGTACGGCGCATGCAGGGACGGTCCGCATGTGATGATTATTTTTGAGTTCAATTCGGGTTTCTGTTGAATCTCTTAGCGTGCTTGGCGGCCTTGGCGGCTAAAATATTTTTTGAATTTCTTGCAATTCTTGGCGGCTTATAGAAAATGGACAAACCACTCGAAACCATCGAAATAGAAACCGGCGCCAACCCCGTCGCTAGCGTGATCTGGATGCACGGCCTCGGCGCCGACGGCAACGACTTCGTGCCGGTGGTGCAGGAACTCGGCCTGCAGCTTGCCGTTCGCTTCATTTTC
The DNA here is from genome assembly GCA_942492335.1 of uncultured beta proteobacterium. GTDB lineage: Bacteria > Pseudomonadota > Gammaproteobacteria > Burkholderiales > SG8-41 > CAKKQX01. Next base: position 78,726 of record CALOEN010000010.1, read on the forward strand.
CCGCACGCACCGATGCAGCCGGTGACCATCAACAACGGCTACGTCATGCGCGCCTGGTACGACATCAGCATCGATGACCTCGAAGGCGGCGCGAAGCGTGCAGACGAGAAAGGCGTGCGCGCCTCGCAGGCCGCCATCGGCAAGCTGGTCGCCCGCGAAGCTGAACGAGGAATATCGATTAAAAACATAGTATTAGCAGGGTTTTCGCAAGGCGGCGCGGTCGCGCTGCAAACCGGCCTGCGCTATCCGCAACAGCTCGCCGGGGTAATGGCGCTCTCCACCTACCTGCCGCTCGCCGACAGCCTGCCGCAGGAAGCGGCGCCAGCCAATCAGCGCACGCCGATATTCATGGCGCACGGTACACACGATCCGGTCGTGCCGTACTCGATGGGCTCAAAGTCGAAAGAATTTCTGGAGAAGATGGGCTACGGCATCGAATGGCATGACTACCCGATGCAACACTCGGTATACCCGGAGGAAATTCAGGATATCAGTGTCTGGCTCAAGCGCGTGCTGGTCGCGCAGTAAAGCTTAAGCTTCCGCCTAAGCGCCCGGGCGTCGCGCAAGCCGGACAGTTCGGCTGGCGATTCGCCTTAGATGCGCAGCGCGATCGGTACGTCACCGGGCTGCCGCTGTGCTCAATGCCGCTCGGCGTTCCGGTCAGACTTCGACCATCACCACACCATCGGTTATGCGTGCAGCGAAGACCGGGACGCGTACGTCCGGATCTTCGATGCACTGCCCGGTGGCCAGACTGAAATGCTGCTTGTACACGGGTGAAGCCACGACCAGCTCGCCCTTCAGATCACCGACGATGCCGCGCGACAGCACGTTCACTTTTGAAAACGGGTCGTGGTTCTCTAGCGCGTAGATACTATCGTCGTCAAGGCGAAAGACGGCCACCTGCCGGTCACCGACCAGCGCGCAAACACCGGAATTGGGCACGATATCGCCCAGGCGGCAGACCGTAACCCATTTTTTCATGTTCATGTCGACGTTGGGGCGGGCGCTCATGCCAGTGCCTCTTCTTCAGATACGCGCTCATCCGGACGCGCGGGGCGGATCTGACCACGTTCGGCCACAAACACGATGCTGCTGTCCGGCTGGTCGCTGTTGACGAACTGGCCGAACCGCTTCAGCGATTCCGGGTCGTTGATCGTTTTTTTCCACTCGCATTCATAGGTGTCGACGAAACGCTGCATGTCGGCCTCCAGCTCGGCGCCGATCCCCAAGGAGTCTTCGCACACCACCTCGCGCACGTAGTCGACGCCACCTTCCAGGTTTTCCAGCCAGTTGGCCGTACGCTGCAGCCGGTCACCGGTGCGGATGTAGAACATCAGGAAACGGTCGATGTATTTGACCAGAGTGGCGTCGTCGATGTCCTTGACCAGCAGGTCGGCATGCCGCGGCTTGATGCCGCCATTGCCGCAGACGTAGAGGTTCCAGCCTTTTTCAGTAGCGATGATGCCGACGTCCTTGCCCTGGGCTTCAGCGCATTCCCGGGTACAGCCCGAAACCCCCATCTTCAGCTTGTGCGGCGCACGCAACCCGCGGTAGCGGTTCTCGATATTGATGGCCATCAGTACCGAGTCCTGCACGCCGAAACGACACCATGTGCTGCCGACACAGGATTTCACGGTGCGCAGCGCTTTGCCGTAAGCGTGGCCGGACTCGAAGCCCGCATCCACCAGTTCCTTCCAGATGGGCGGCAATTGTTCCACACGCGCACCGAAGAGGTCGATGCGCTGGGCGCCGGTGAACTTGGTGTAGAGGCCGTACTTCTGCGCCACCTCGCCGAGCACGATCAGCTTGGCTGGCGTGATTTCGCCGCCCGGCACCCGCGGCACGATGGAGTAAGTGCCGTCTTTCTGAATGTTGGCGAGGAAGCGGTCGTTGGTGTCCTGCAGCGATACGTGGCCGGGCTTCAGTATGTACTCGTTCCAGCACGCGACAAGGATCGAGGCGACGGCCGGCTTGCAGATGTCGCAACCGCGTCCCCGGCCGTGTTTGGATAGGATGGCGTCGAAAGTTTTAAGGCTGCCCACGCGCGTGAGATGGAACAGTTCCTGGCGTGAATACGGAAAATGTTCGCACAAATTATTTTTCACATCGACACCGCGCTTCTTCAGTTCGCTGTCGAGGATCTGCTTCAGCATCGGCCCGCAGCCACCGCAGGTGCTGCTGGCCTTGGTTTGCGTCTTGAGCGCGCCGATGGTGGTGCAGCCCGCTTCAATAGCATCGCAGATGCCACCCTTGGTGACATTGTTGCAGGAGCAGATCAGCGCGGTCGCCGGCAGCATGTCGACGCCCAGCCCCCTGGCGCTGCCGCCTTCGCGCGCCGGCAGGATCAGTTCTTCAGGATGTTCGGGCAGCGGTATCGCATTCAGCATCATCTGCAGCAATCCGCCGTAATCGTTGGCATCGCCCACCAGCACTGCGCCGAGAAGTCGCTTGCGGTCGCTGGAGACGACCAGTTTCTTGTAGAGACCGGTTACTTCGTCGGTGTAGACATAATTCAGCGCACCCGGTGCCGCGCTGAGCGCATCGCCGATCGAGGCGACATCGACCCCCATCAGTTTGAGTTTGGTGCTCATGTCGGCGTCGGCAAATCGTGCTTCGTGCTCACCGGCGAGGTGACGGGCCGCGACCTCGGCCATCTGGTAGCCTGGCGCGACCAGGCCGTAGATGCGGCCGCTCCACAGCGCACATTCGCCCAGCGCGTAGATGTCGGGGTCACTGGTCTGGCAGTGATCGTTGACGACGATTCCGCCGCGCTCGCCAATCGCGAGCGCAGCTGCGCGCGCGATTTGATCGCGTGGACGGATGCCGGCGGAGAAGACGACGAGGTCGGTTTCGCGTGATCCGCCGTCTGCGAACAGCAGTTTGTGCCGGCGTTCCGTGCCCTTGACGATTTTTGTGGTTTCCTTGGAAGTGTGAACGCCGACGCCGAGCGCCTCGATCTTCCGGCGCAGCAACCGCCCGCCCGAGTCGTCGAGCTGTACCGCCATCAGGCGTGGCGCGAATTCGACCACGTGCGTCTCGAGGCCCAGATCGTGCAGGGCTTTCGCCGCTTCGAGCCCGAGCAATCCGCCACCGATGACCGTGCCGATTCGCGCTTTCTTCGCGGCGACGCGGATCGCCTCAAGATCTTCGATCGCGCGATAGACGAAACAGTCCGGCCATTCGGCGCCCACGACCCTGGGCACGAACGGGTAGGAGCCGGTGACGAGCACGAGCTTGTCATAGGGCAGTGCGTGACCGCGCGCCGAGCGTACGATCTTGCGCGTGCGGTCGATGGCGGTCGCCTTTTCCCCCAGGCGCAAATCGATGCCGTATTTCTCGAAGAACCCTTCCGGCACCAGGTTCAGGTCATCAGCAGACTTGCCCGACAGGAAACTGGTGAGTTGCACACGATCGTAGGCGGGCCGCGATTCCGCGCAGAACACCGTGATTCGGGTATTGGCATCGTGCCGTGCAACCAGTTGCTCAAGAAAGCGCTGGCCAACCATGCCATTGCCGATGACGACGATATTTTTCATTTTCATGGAAAGGAACTCAGGCGGCTCGTTGATCGGAAAAAATTGCAGTGACGTTTGCTTGGCGCACGACAGCGCCGATGATCAGGATTGCAGGGCTGCCAAGTTGCGCCTCTGACGCTGCGCCAGGCAGCGCTGCCAGCGTGGTGACAATTTGAAGTTGCGTTTCCAGCGTGCCGTTCTGGATGGCACAGGCCGGCGTGTCCGCCGGAAATCCTGCTTCCAGCATGCCCGAGACGAGGTTGGAAAGATGTTTCACACCCATGTAAATAACCAGCGTGGCGCCCGTGGCGCGCAGCGCTGCCCAGTCCGGACCGCTGCCGTCGCGGGTGTGGCCGGTGATGAACGTCACGCTGCGCGCAGCATCGCGATGTGTCACGGGAATGCCGATCGTTGCCGGCACTGCAATGCCGGCAGTAATGCCGCTGATGACCTCAAACGGAATTCGCGCTTTGGTCAGGGCTTCCGCCTCTTCACCGCCGCGACCGAACACAAATGGATCGCCGCCTTTCAGCCGCACCACCACGGAGCCACGACGGGCCAGCCGAATCATCAATTTTTCGATGAAAGCCTGTGATGTCGAACGGCATCCGCCACGCTTGCCAACTTCCATGACGCGTGCGGCAGGCTGCGCATGAACCAAGACGAGCTTGTTCACCAGATCATCGACCAGAACAACATCGGCCGAACCTAGTGCGCGAACGGCTTTTAGTGTGATCAGTTCAGGATCACCCGGGCCGGCGCCGACCAGATACACCTTGCCGACAGTAGCTTGTGATATTGCGATTGCCATGTCGTCTCTAACGCAAGGGGTGTGCCACCTGCATTAGTGGAAATCAGATGTACAAATAAATTTAAAATACTCATAAATACAATTAGTTATATATCTTCACGTTTGAACAACCGGGAGCTGAATTTGAGTTGTCGCACAAACTTAGTGCGTTTCGGGAGATGGCGCACTATTGCGGTGCAGCATTCATGTGTTTGCACAGCCCGGCAGCGTGGTTGGGACGTTTGTTGTTGAGTTTGATCTGTGAGCGACTGCGTCGTTCACATAGGGAAATCATGATTCGCAATGGCAGCTTCAAACCAACTGGCCTGTTTATTGCTGATGAACACCGACAGTTAGATAAGGGGCTGTCCATTTCGTCAGGTCAAAAAAATGGCCGGTAAATAATTTTCGAAGATTAATTTAGGGAAAACCATCATGTCTTATTTAGTCCCGTCCGAATTTGTCACCAAGATGGTAGATGCGGGTGAATCCAAAATATTCATGTCAACCAGAGATACGTTGATCAGGGCCTATATGGCCGGGGCCATCCTCGGATTAGCTGCTGTATTTGCGATATCCATCGCTGTTCAGACGGGATCCCCCCTTGCCGGCGCCATTCTCTTCCCGGTTGGCTTTTGCATGCTGTATTTGATGGGATTCGATCTTTTGACCGGCGTCTTTGTTTTAACACCACTTGCATTGATTGATAAACGCCCGGGCGTAACCATTGGCGGTGTGTTGAGGAACTGGGGACTGGTTTTCATAGGCAATTTTGCAGGCGCGCTTACTGTGGCCGTGATGATGGCGATTGTTTTTACCTACGGTTTCTCGGTCGAACCCAATGCAGTAGGCAAAAAAATTGCCGGTATCGGTGCGGCACGTACACTGGGCTATGCCGAATATGGCGCGGCAGGCATGCTGACACTATTCATCAGGGGCATGCTGTGTAACTGGATGGTTTCTTTGGGTGTGGTTGGAGCCATGATCTCCACCTCGGTAAGCGGCAAGGTGATTGCGATGTGGATGCCGATCATGCTGTTCTTTTACATGGTCTTCGAGCATTCAGTCGTAAACATGTTCCTGTTCCCCTCCGCTTTGATTATGGGTGGAAAATTCTCGCTCATGGATTACCTGATCTGGAATGAGATCCCTACTGTTCTGGGGAATCTGGCTGGCGGGCTGGCGTTTACCGGACTCACGCTATATAGCACGCACATAAGAACCGCACCTAAACGCGCCTTTAATTAATCGGCGTCAAAATCGTGGAGCCCCGGCACTGCGAGGTGCCGGGGCCCTTCAACATTGACTTTTAAATTTGCAAAGGAATTCATCATGACGCGCAACGAAGTAACCGAATTGATCATCACGCACAGACTGCGCAAGCAGCTTACATGGCCTCAACTGGCGAAAGCCATCGGTCAGAGCAAGGAATGGACAACGGCAGCCCTGCTTGGACAAATGACACTGACTGCCGAACAGGCGGCCAAGATTGGCGCCATGCTCGAATTACCCACTGCAGCGATTGAGCAACTACAGGTTGTTCCATTCAAGGGATCTCTGTCCACAGCCGTGCCGACTGATCCGCTGCTTTACCGTTTCTACGAACTGGTTAACGTCTATGGCACCACCATCAAAGCACTGATCCACGAAGAGTTCGGTGACGGCATTATGAGCGCAATCGATTTCAGCATGGATCTTCAGCGTGAATCCGATCCCAAGGGAGACCGCGTCAGGATAGTGATGAGCGGCAAGTTTCTTCCTTACAAGACTTACTGAGATATTTACGGGGACAACCCTGCCGGCTGCTATTTCACGGAGTTTCAGTTCGGTGAGTAATTGAGGCGCTCTTGGCATAAAAATGTCCAGCCAATTAAAGATATCCTCAGGTCAGTATTCTGATAAAGGCCGCAAGGAATCCAATCAGGATTTTCACGGTATTTATATACCGGCAGAACCCCTTTTGACGTCGAAAGGAATTGCCATTGCGCTGGCCGACGGGATCAGCAGCAGTGAGGTAAGCCACATAGCCAGTGAAACTGCCGTTAAGAGCTTTTTAACGGATTATTTTTGCACCTCGGAAGCATGGTCGGTGAAGAAGTCGGCGCAACAGGTATTAATCGCAACCAACTCCTGGTTGCATACACAGACCCGGCAAAGTCAGTACCGTTACGACAAGGACAAAGGCTATGTGTGCACCTTAAGCGCCATAGTAATCAAATCTGCAACAGCACATATTCTTCATGTGGGCGATTCACGGATTTACCGATTGCTCGGTAATACGTTGGAGCAATTGACCAAGGATCATCGCTATTGGCTTTCTCAGGACAAAAGCCACCTGAGCCGGGCTTTGGGCATTACTCAGGAGCTTGAAATTGATTACCAAACGCTGCCCGTTGATAAGGGTGATATTTTTTTATTGGCGACAGATGGCATATACGAATATGTCGCCCCTGACCTCATCATCAATCTTATCCATGAAAACGAAGATGACCTGGATAAAGCGGCGAAAAAGATCGTGGACACAGCATACGCGCAAGGCAGCACGGATAATCTCACGGCGCAGATTGTTCGGGTCGATGAATTACGCAGTCAGGATGTCAATGCGATTTATCAGCAGTTGACCGAGCTTCCATTTCCACCCGTGTTGGAAGCGAGGATGATTTTTGACGGCTATCAAATTATCAGGGAGGTGCATGCCAGCAGTCGCAGTCACGTTTACCTGGCGGTGGATGGTGAAACAAACACCCAGGTCATTATAAAAACACCCTCGATTGACCTTCGGGCCGATCCGGCCTACCTCGAGCGATTTCTGATGGAAGAGTGGATCGCGCGGCGCATAAACAGCGCATATGTGCTCAAACCATGCCTGCAGACCCGGAAACGAAACTATCTCTATATTGCCACCGAATTTATTGATGGCCAGACATTGACGCAGTGGATGATCGACAACCCGAAACCAGACCTTGAAGCAGTGCGTGGAATAGTTGAGCAAATTGCCAGGGGATTGCTCGCTTTTCACCGGATGGAAATGCTGCATCAGGATCTGAGGCCGGAAAATATCATGATCGACACCACTGGCACGGTAAAGATCATTGATTTTGGCGCGACGAGAGTTGCCGGCATCATGGAAATTACGACACCCATCGAGCGATACGATCTGCTGGGTACCGCGCAATATACCGCCCCAGAATATTTTCTGGGGGAAAGCGGCACGCCACGGTCAGACATGTTTTCTCTGGGCGTTATTGCTTACCAAATGCTGACCGGCCATCTGCCCTACGGAACTCAAGTAGCAAAATCCAGAACAAAATCCAAACAAAGCAGACTAACGTACCGGTCTTTACTGGATGATGATCGAGAGATCCCTGCCTGGATTGATGATGTCATCAGGAAGGCAGTGCATCCAAATCCATACAAGCGATACGAGGAATTATCCGAATTTATATACGATCTGCGTCATCCGAATAAAGCATTTCTAAACAAGACCCGCCCACCACTACTGGAACGGAATCCAGTAATTTTCTGGAAAAGCGTTTCTTTTATCCTGGCCGTAATCATTGTAATGATGTCGATTAAGTAACGCTCCGGTGGCACGCGGTCGATATCGCCGATCATCAATGTTCGCACACACCCGCCCAGGAGACTTCCCCTGCAGATGGCTCACTCCTTTATTTTATACATCATAACTATTTGATTATATTAATTATTTAGTTTTCCTCACGATGCCCGATGGATTCCAGCCGCGGTCTTTACGGGCTGGTTACCTGCCACCTGGCCGCGTGCCGAAAGCCTGCCGCAGGTTCAGTCTCGCTGAAGAATTGAGCCCATCAAGGCCGAAAGCCGGATTTTTTGCCTGCCCTGTTCGTCAAAGTTTTCCGGACTGAGCCAGCGCAGGAAAGCATCCCTGAGCGCAGGCCACTCCGTGTCTATCGCCGCGTACCACGCGGTATCGCGACTGCGGCCCTTGGAAATCGCGGCTTGGCGAAACACGCCCTCGAATGACAATCCGAGCCGTTGCGCAGCCGCCCGGGATGGCGCATTGAGCGCATTGCAATTCCACTCGTAGCGCCGATACCCAAGACTGAACGCCTGCTCCATCATGAGATACATCGCTTCAGTGGAAGCTGGCGATCGCTGCAGCATCGGAGAATAGGCAAGGTGGCCGACTTCAATGGTGCCGTTTCGCGGATCGATTCTTTTATAACTGGCCACGCCGACCGCCTTATTCGTTTTTTTATCGATGATGGCATAAAACAAAGGATCTCTTGCACGGCAGGTGTTCGCCATCCAGGCAAGGTAAATATCAAATGTGGCGAATGGTCCGTACGGAAGATAGGTCCACATCCCGCCCTCGGCGTCCAGGGCGTAGGCTGAGAACAGCGACGCAGCATGGAGATCCGGATCGAGCCCCTCAAGACGACAGAATCTCCCTTCCATCCTTTCGCCCGAAGGCATTGGCGGGGGCTTCCAATCGGGAACCCCGAAGCCAACGGGCTGGCCGATATTATTTATCTCATGCGGCATACGCAACCCTTACGTGTTTCCGCCCAAGGCGCCGACGGGGACACGCCACTATTGGGCGCCTCTTCTGATTTTCTCGACGGCCGTTTTCTGGGCCGCCAGACGCTCCTGAACCAGGCGATAGGCGATGTAGTACTTGTAGATATTGCCGACGTAGGTCACCGTTTCCTGGCCGATTTTCTCGGCTGCAATATATTCCACGTTCTGAAACCAGATGTTGGGATCGAGTCCGCGCCTGGCGGCCTCACGGCGCAGCGATGAAATCCGGCCCGCGCCGGCATTGTAGGAAGCAAACGCGAACAACACCTTGTCGAGCTTCGTCATCGGCTCCCCGGCGTAGTAATGGTCGACGATCCAGCGCATGTACTTGATGCCCGCGTGTATGTTTGCCTCGATCTTCGTGATATCTCCGACCTTCATTTCCCTGCCGGTGGCAGGCATGATTTGCATGACCCCGATCGCGCCCACCGGGCTTTTTATATTCTGATTGAGCTGCGACTCCTGGTAGCCCTGCGCAATCATCAGCATCCAGTTAATATCGTACTCGTTGCCGTATTTCTGAAAATAATGGACCAGCGCAAGGAACTTCCTGCGTCCCTCCTCGGAGTCTGCATCCTTCACGTATTTGACGCTCTTCAGGTAACGTCTCAGGAGCTGGTTGCCGATCGAGGTCCCGGCCTTGTTGCGCGCCACGAAATCGTCCAGCACCGCCTTGAGCCGTGGACTGTCTTTGCGTATCGCCCATGCGACTTAGCCGCCAGTTCTGACCGCGACGTCATCGTGCACGGTGAGCTTTGGAAATATCTGTTTCCAGAAATCCGCCTTGTGCCTGTCGACGACGATCATCGGGATGAGGCCGGCGTTGAGCATCTCCAGCAGGTCCTCGTCCTCCAGTGTCTCTGGGGCATCCTTGAGCGTGACCGGCGGTTTCTTCTCCGCCGAAAACTTCGCGTTGAGTGCAACGAGGCTTTCGTAGTAACTCGATGACTTGCGCACGAAGACTTCCAGGCCGGAAAGATCACCCACGCTGGCGATTTTCGGCGATGCCGGCCCTGTCACCACGACCTCGCTCACGCTGGACATGCCGGCCGCGGTGAAGTCGACCAGTTTCCGCCGCTCCGGCGTGATCGTGAGATTGGCGGCGGCGATATCGCCCTTGCCGGCTGCCAGCGCCGGCAACAACTGGTCGCGGCGCAACGGTATGAACACTATCCGCATCTTCGGGCGCCTGCCCTTGATCTTCTTATCGGTGCCAAGCTTCTTGTTGAACTCCTTTTCGAACACCTGGAACATATCGACGACGGTGCCGCGCTGCACGCCCTTGTCGAGGAAATAGAAGGTCTTGCTGTTGACGGTCAGCACGCGGATCACCCGGCGCTCGATCATCCCGTCGAGGTCGCCGCTCCACGGCTTTTGAATCGCCACCGGATCGATAGTAAGCGTCCGGCCCGTCTCGTGCGGAACCGGCGTCAGGGCATACGCGAACGGTGTCAGGGCAATCCACAGTGCTGTGACGAGCGCATAACCGATGGGCTTCATTACTTGTTTCACACGTCACGATTCATTGTTTTCAACAGCCACGGCACAACCAACAAATCTCACTCCGCCCGCCGCATCACCTTGAATTTGGCCCAGTCAAAGTCTTCGCCGCCCTCGACCAGGCTTGAAGGCATCAGCAGGTAAGGCTTGCCGTTTGCCGTCATGTCCAGGCTGTCGCGCGGATTGAAAAGGCCGGCGCGCATGACAACACCGACCTCACCATTGCCGTCGGGTGAGGTCGACAGCAGGATCGCAGGTTCAGGCTTGCGGTCGCCATTGTCCGCTATGCCGGAGGCGGCATGCGAAATCCTGATCAGGATCGCGGTTTTCGACAGCACCTGGATGCCGACGCGGCGCTGCTGCAACTCATCGCTTGCGACGCGGCGGATCACGCCGATACCCCAGTAAATCGACGTTTCGTTCTGCACGCCGATCAGCCCGCCGACCTTGACCCAGTCGCTCTTTGCCGCCGGTATGATCGCGCCATAGCCACCGTCACTCACATTCTCGACGATCCAGCTCTCGGCCGTTTTATCCTTCATGAAATCAAGCTCGTCGCTGCTGTTGGGATCGAGCGTGTTGATGGTTTCGACCAGGCCCGGCACGATCGTAATGCGGGTGGACATCTTGTGGCGCTGCGCGCTGCGCTCCGGAGGATTTTCTGACCAGTACTGCGCGAGATGCTGCAGGACGCCGACGATTACATCGTTCTGGTAGGTGCCGCCCAGATGGACATCCTGCGGGATGCCCCCGGTCTCGCTAATTTCCGCCGCAAGCTGCCTGAGCCGGGGCAAGCCTTCTCCCGCGCCAAAATAACGCAGCGTGCCGCCAGAGGCCGCGCCCTTGATCATGCGGGCGGGCGGTTTGGAAGCGGCCAGGTCAAAATAATAATTGCACGTCGCCGACGGGGTTTTTTCCAGCTTGAACAGGCTGGTAAAATGCGCGACTGTGCGCTCGGCGATTTCCTGTTCCACCGGAGTCAGGCCGTCGGTCGATGACGCCGACAGCATCATCGCTTTCAGGAACTCCTGCCGGACCGAGCTTTGGCCGTGGGCTCCCGGATAAACTGCGATTACATTGTCCGCGAAGCCGCCCGCCTCCGCCAACTGGTAAAGGCGCGACATCTCAGACCAGATACGCGGTTGCGCCAGCCCGTAGCGCAGCAGTGTCCATTTCAGCTGCAGGCTCAGCGCACGCAGGCCGCGTGCTGCGATGACAGGCAGCAATTTCCTGGCGAAGGACTGAGAACTTGTGCCGCTTTCGTACTGCGCGATGCATTTGAGATACCCGTCGCCAAGGTGTTTCCACAGACCGTATACGCCGGTCCACAGCTTGTTCTCGCGGAATTTCTGTTGGCGCCCCGTCGACAGGTAATCCTGGGTCAGCTTGCGCTGGTGGTTTTTGGCGGCCGCGTCCAGCAGATCGATGTTCTCAAAGCGACGATCGAGCTTGAAACCCTCGGTATGGTTCAGCGACTCAAGCCAATTGACAATATCGTCAAGCGCCCTCGAAGAATCGATTGATGGCAGATCGGCGATGATCTCGCGTGCCTGCTTGACGTCGGCCATCGGATGGTCGATTTTTTCGCCTGTAATCCACTTCAGCATGGGGTTTTACCTTGTCGGGCCAGGTTGGGTCCGGCCCGTCCTTCTCTTGTGTCTGGGGATTGTAGAATGAAGCCGGCTTGCAGGCCAGTGAAAATGACCGTTATCCCGGATCGAGGGCGGCGGCCCGCCCGCGACGCACGTCGAGACCGGCGATGATCGCGATTCCCGCCACGAAATAAGCACCTGTAATCAGGATCGCGAGCCGGTGGTCGCCGTTCGAAATCCACGTGACCGTGCCATAGGTGACCGGGCCAAAGATGGACGAGAGCTTGACCGCCAGGCCCCACAGGCCGAAGAACTCCGCCGTGCGCGCCGGCGGACTCAGATATCCGACCAGCGCGCGCCCCGCCGACTGGCTGGCGCCCAAACATATGCCGACCAGATTGGCCGCGACCCAGAACAGCGGCGGACTTTGCGCGGCATAGGCGAGCAGCACGGCCACAATCCAGCCGGCGAGGGTCAGCACGATGGTGCGGACATGGCCGAGCCGGTCCTGCACCTGGCCAAACAGGAAAGCACCGATCGCGGCTGTGATGTTGACGAGCAGGATGAGAAACAGCGTATCGCGCGTGGTAAAGCCCATCACCTGATGGGCGTACACCGCGGCCAGCGCAATCACAGCCTGTATGCCCGCCTGGTAAAACACGATGCAGATCAGAAAACGCCGCAGATCGGTGTAGTGATGCGCATGGCGCAGCGTGTCGCGCAAACGCGCAAAAGCTTCATGCACTACCGCACGGGAATTCGGTACCGGCGTCGCGCGCTCGCGAAGAAACAAAAACGTGGGCAGGCTCGCCAGAGCGAAAATCGCGGCCGTGATCAGCATCGTGACCGGCACGAATCCGGTGGCCGCCATGCCCTGCGCCTGCGCCAGGGTCACGTATGCAAGACAGGCGCCGAGGCTGACCAGCCCGCCGAGATATCCGAGACTCCAGCCCCAGCCCGAGACGCGGCCCAGCGCCTCGCTTTGCGCAAGCTCGGGCAAAAACGCCGCAATCAGGTTCTCGCCGCTGCCAAAAAAGAAGTTTGACAGCACAATCAGCGCGATCGCGAGCCACAGATCGTCGCGCCCCACAAATGCAAGCGCCGCAGTAAACAGGATGCAGCCGAGGGTAGTGGCAATCAACAGGCGCTTCTTCGCCGCGTGCGCATCAGCGTACGCACCCAGCAGCGGCGCGGTGAGCATGATCAGCGCATAGGACACAGCCAGCGCGCAGGTCCAGGCAAATGTCGCCCACGGCGCGTTGCCCGCGACCTCGGCGACAAAGTAAGCATTGAAGACGGCGGTGATCACCACCGTGGTATAACCGGAATTGGCGAAATCGTACATCGCCCACGACCACACCTCGCGCGGACGCACGCCGCTGGCAAGGCTGCCTTTGCGTTCGGGATGCATCGTTTGAATGATCGCTCCCGGGCTTGCGCGCTACTTCACCCGTTATTTCGCGGACCGTTTATTTAGAGCCCGTAACATAATGAAAAGACGAAGACCGATGCGATTCGTTACCCTTGCGTCACGTTCCAGACCTCTTTGATCTGCGAACCGCTGGCGCGCATCACCTTGGATACGGCGCAGAACATCGGCAGCTCTTTTTTTACGATCTCGACCTTGTCCGCCGGCGCATCGGTGACCATGTCGATGAACAGCGTGATCGCCGGGAACGGCACATCGACTTCCTCGACCAGACGCACGCCACGCCGGTCAAAATCAGCTTCCAGTTTCACGTGCAGCGACTTGATGGCGACGCCGTTTTTTTCCGCGACCTTGTGCGTAATGACGTTGGTGCAGGCGATGAGCGAAGCCATCAGCGTTTCGGTGGGTGACGGCCCCTTGTTGGTGCCGCCGCGCTCGGCGGGCTCGTCGACGATTGCTTTCACATCCCGCGTTGAAACCTCGGTGAGGGAATGCGACGGGCAGGCGCCATCGAGACGCATTTTGACTACGGTTTTTTCTCTGATTGTGACCAAAACTTTCTCCTAAAATCAATGATTGTACTAGGGCAACACGATAAGGCCTATTGCCGCGATTGGCAACCGGGGGCCTGTTAACCATTACTGCATGAGATGCGTTGTGACCAAAATCGCCTCCGTCGCACTCATATGGTAATTGGTTAACAGGCCCTAGATCACGCCGCGGCGCTTCAGGTCCTGCTGCTGCTCCGCGCTGTAGCCGAGTCCGCCGAGGATTTCCGCCGTATGCTCGCCGAGCGCCGGGCCCACCCACTTGGTCTCGCCCGGCGTTTCCGACAGCCTGGGCACGATTCCGGGCAAGGTGACCGGCTTGCCGTCGCCGAGTTTGAATTCGCGGATCATCTCGCGCGCCGCAAAGTGCGGGTCGTTGGCAATATCAGCGACGTCGAAAATCTTGCCGCTCGGCACTTCCGCCTTCTCCAGCACTTCGAGCACGCGCTCGAGATCGTTTGCCGCGACCCAGTCGCTGATCACCTGCTCGATTTCCGCGGTGCGAGCGACACGCCCGTCGTTATGCGCGAGCGCCGGATCATTGGCGAGATCGGAACGGCCGATGGCGTGCATCATGCGCTTGAAAATGGAGTCGGCGTTGGCGCCGATCACCACGTATTTGTTGTCGCGCGAAATATAAGTATTGGACGGCACGATCCCCGGAAGCGAAGCGCCGCTTCGTTCGCGCACCATGCCGAACATGCCGTATTCCGGCAGCACGCTTTCCATCATATTGAACACCGCCTCGTAGAGCGCAACATCGACGTACTGCCCGCGCCCGCCATTCATATTGCGATGATGCAGCGCCATCATCGCGCCAATTACGCCATGCAGCGCGGCAATCGAGTCGCCAATCGACACCCCGACCCGCGCCGGCGGTCTATCCGGAAAACCGGTGATGTACCGCAGCCCGCCCATGGACTCGCCTATCGCGCCAAAACCCGGACGGTCGCGGTACGGTCCAGTCTGGCCGAAACCCGACAGGCGCACCATGATCAGTTTGGGATTGATTTGCGACAGCGCCTCCCAGCCCAGCCCCCATTTTTCCATCGCGCCGGGCCGGAAATTCTCGACGACGATATCGGCATCCTTGACGAGCTTGCGCACGACTTCCTGCGCCTCGGGCGACTTGAGATTGAGGGTGAGCGATTTCTTGTTTCGCGCCTGCACGTACCACCACAGCGAAGTGCCTTCGTACATCTTGCGCCACTTGCGCAGCGGGTCGCCGCCGTCGGGTGATTCGATCTTGATCACGTCAGCCCCGAACTCGGCGAGCATGCGCGCGCAGAACGGCCCGGCAATCAGCGTACCGAGCTCAATGACCTTGATCCCTTTGAGGGGCAGTTGTTTATCGGCAGGCATTGCGGGAATGGGTTATTAAACGGTGAGATAGCGGTGTCAGAGTAAGAGTATATTGAAATTCGCGCTGCTCAGACAGTTCCGCCTTGACCCTGCGCGCGCGACACGTTATAACCACCCGCTCCATCAGGAACCCCATGGCCAAACAATCCTTATTTTCCATCCTGTCCGAACAGCCGTGGTGGGTGTCGTTCGTGGTCACAGCATTGGTGTTCGCAGTCGTCTATAATTTTTTCCCGGATTTTGCGCTTTTCGTCGCGCTGCCGTTCGCTGGTGTCGCCGTCCATACCGCGTGGAAACAATTTCGCGGCAGATCACCGTTCGATGGCACAGAACGCCTTGCCGCGCTGCGCGAGATGTCGTGGGAACAATTTGCATCGGTCATTCGCGAGTCCTATCGCCTGCAAGGCTATACGGTCGAGGAAGCGAAGGGTGGCGCCTTCGACTTCAAGCTGTATAAAAACGGCCAGATCACACTGCTGCAATGCCGGCGCTGGAAAGTGAATCAGGTCGGCATCGGCCCCGTGCGCGACCTGCACGATGCGATGGACAAAAATGAAGCCTTCAACTGCATATGCATCAGCGCCGGTGAGTTTTCAGCCAATGCACAGGAGTTCGCGACTGGCCGGCCCATAAAACTGGTCTCGGGCGCGGCGCTTCTGGAACTGACGCGGGATGCGGCCAGACCACGCCGAAAATGGAAGATCTTTCCGGGCAAATGACTTCGTATCGCATTGTTTTTGTTAAATATTTTTAAAAGCATAGACACGAAGGATTCTTTTCAATACCCGCTCGACGGGTACACAAAGGACACGAAGGAAAACCAAAGGAAGATTTATCAATACCTGCTTGATAGTTTCGCCTGATGGGTATCATTGGGGGCTATATATACGTATATATAGAACCACTCACTACCTGGGTAAATTCTTTGTTGAAGTTATTTGTATTCGTATTCCTTCGTGTCCTTTGTGTCCTTTGTGTCCTTCGTGTCTATGCTTTACGATTTTTAACTATCACCGCGGATCGACAGGCGTGCGCCCCGCAATCCCGAACAGCGCTTCAAGATAGGCCGCAGCCGAAAACAGCGCCGCCTCCCCGCGCGGTTTGCCGATTGCCTGCAATCCAATCGGCAATCCACTCTTGGTAAACCCGCAGGGCAGCGCCATCACCGGGCAGGTGGTCACAGTGACGGCATAAGTCATGACGAGCCACCCCATATAACCGTCGAAGCGCACGCCGTCGAGTTCCTCGGGATAACGCTGGTTCACGTCGAACGGCGGGCACAGCACCGTCGGGCACAACAGCAGATCGTAGTTTTCGAAAAACCGGGCCACGCGGCGCACGATCTCGCCCTGCGCGATTTCCGCGGCGACGACGTCCCTGAGTTTCAGCCGCATGCCGAATTCAGCGTTTTCTATGACTTCCGGTTTCATCAACTCGCGGTATTTCTGCAGCAGCGGCGCAACGCGCGCAAGATAGACCGCGCCTCGCAGCGTCAGAAAATCTTTCCCGGCTTCGCCCAGGTCAGGATGCGCCTCCTCGACCGACACGCCATCTTTGGCCAGCTGGTCGGCGGCGGCGCGGCACACGGCGCTGACTTCGCGGTCCACCACCGGCGCAATGCCGAGATCAGTGCTGTAGGCGACGCGCAGCGGACGCTGCGGACGACACGCCGCCTGCACGAAACTGGCATGCGGGCCTACTTGCGACAGCGGATCGAGCGCATGGTAGCCCGCCTCGGCATCGAACATCAGCGCAACGTCTGCGACATTGCGCGCCATTGGCCCTTCGACCGCCAGCGGTGAAAACGGCTGCTTCTGCACGCGCGGCACCATGCCCGGACTGGGCCTGAGCCCCGTTATCGAACAAAAGCTCGCCGGCGTGCGTATGCTGCCGCCGAAATCGCTGCCGGTCGCGAGCCATACCTGGCCCGAAGCGAGCGCAGCTGCGGCACCCCCAGAGGAGCCGCTGGCCGACATGCGCATGTCCCACGGGTTGAGCGTTGCGCCGAAGACATCGTTGAAAGTGTTGCCCCCGGCTGCGAATTCCGGAAGATTGGATTTGGCGATCACCACCGCGCCATTGGCTTCCAGGCGCTCGACCACGAGGTCGGACGCCGGCGCGATGCGTTCGGCGTAAATGCGCGAACCCGAGGTGCAGCGCACGCCGGCAACATCGGTATTGTCCTTGACCGCAATCGGCAGACCATGAAGGAAGTGCGGCGTCGCGTCCTTTTTGCTTTGCTTCATGATGCGGCGCGCGTGATCGCGCCCGCGGTCCAGACACAATGTAACCAGGGAATTAATCTTGGGATTGGTCGCTTCGATCCGCGCGGCGGCGGCGTCTATCATCTCCAGCGGTGTGACCTCGCCCTTCTTCAGCAGGGCTACGGCTTCGGTCGCGGTCAGCTTGTACAGTTCCTGCATGGCGCTATATTCTCCCTGCTGTAGATAATTATGTGATTACTGCCAAGTATAGTGGCTTCCTGCGGCCTACAGCGCAAACGTGGTTCATGATAGGCTTGCGTTATCCTGGAAAGATCCGCTAAGAGTCCCCGAGAACATCATGAAAATTACCGATTCGTCATTCTCGCGCAGCGGCGCGCAACTGCTGGTCGACGCGCTCAAGGTCCATGACGTGGACATGGCGTTCGGTGTGCCCGGCGAAAGCTATCTCGCGGTGCTCGACGCGCTGCACGATGCGAGCGAGCAGATCAAGTTCGTGATCTGCCGCCAGGAAGGCGGCGCCGCCAATATGGCTGATGCCTACGGCAAGCTCACCGGCCGTCCCGGCATCTGTTTTGTCACGCGCGGCCCCGGCGCTGCCAACGCGGCCGTGGGCATCCACACCGCATTTCAGGATTCGACGCCGGTGATTCTGTTCATCGGCCAGATCGACAGCGAAGTCGTCGAGCGCGAAGCCTTCCAGGAAGTGGACTATCGCCGCATGTACGGCCAGATGGCGAAGTGGGTGGCGCAGATCGACCGCGCCGACCGCGTCGCCGAGTACGTGAGCCACGCGTTCCACATCGCGACTTCAGGCCGGCCCGGCCCGGTGGTGCTGGCGCTGCCGGAAGACATGCAAAAGGATCTGGGGCCGATCTCCAATGCCATGCGCTATCAGCGCGTTGCCGCCCACCCTGGTGCGGCCGACATGCAGAAACTGCGCGCGATGCTGGAGAAAGCAGAGCGCCCGTTCGTCATTGTCGGCGGCGGCGGCTGGAACCAGCAGGCGTGCGATGACTTCCTGGCTTTCGTTTCCACATTCAACCTGCCGGTCGGCTGCTCGTTCCGCTCGCAGGACCTGATCGACAACCGCGACCCGCATTACGTCGGCGATGTCGCCGTGGGGCTCAACCCCAAACTGGCAGAGCGCATCAAGAATTGCGACTTGCTGCTGACTGTCGGCGCCCGGCTCGGCGAGTGGACCACCGGCGGCTATACGCTGCTCGAAGTGCCGCGGCCGAAACAAAAGTTCATTCATATCTATCCGGGCGCCGAGGAACTGGGCCGCGTCTATCAGGGTGACCTGCTGATCAATTCGGGCATGCCGGAATTTGCCGCCGCGGCGCGTGCGCTCGCGCCTGCTCGCCACGTGTGGGACGAATGGACCGAGGGCGCGCGCGCCGATCTCGAGGTGTGGCAGCAGCCGGTATCCACGCCCGGACAGCTCAATATGAGCGAAGTCGTGCACTTTCTGCGCCAGCGTCTTCCGCCCAAAACCATCGTCACCAACGGCGCCGGCAACTATTCGATCTGGGTGCACCGTTTTTACCAGTACACGGGCTTTCGCACGCAGCTCGGTCCCACCAGCGGTGCGATGGGTTACGGCGTGCCGTCGGCGGTCGCAGCCAAGCTGGTGCACCCCGAATGCGCGGTGGTATCGTTCTCCGGCGATGGCTGCTTTCTGATGTGCGGCCAGGAACTGGCGACCGCAATGCAGTACAACCTGAAAATCGTGTTCATCGTCGTCAACAACGGCATGTACGGCACGATACGCATGCACCAGGAGCGCGATTTCCCGGGACGCATCAGCGGCACCCAGCTCGTCAATCCCGACTTCGCGGCGCTGGCGCGCGCCTATGGCCTGCACGGCGAGATCGTTACAACCACCGCCGAGTTCGAACCTGCGTTCGAGCGCGCGTGGAATGCGAAGACCTCGGCTCTGATCGAATTGCGCATAGACCCGGAATCGATCACGCCGCGCACCACCTTGAGCGCGATTCGTGCCGAAGCGCTTAAAAACAAGAAATGATTAGCCGCCAAGCATTCTTTTTAATACCCGCTTGACGGGTACGCCAAGAGATTCCACTGAAACCTTGAACTTAAATCAGTAACGATTACTGTCTACCGCTTATCACACGATGTCTCAGAGTTCCGGGTTGATTTTATATATAGTTCTTGCTTTTCTTGGCGTACCCGTCAAGCGGGTATTAAAAAGAATGCTTGGCGGCCTTGGCGGCTTATATTTTTCGAATTTAAGAAAATGATCCGGTATCTCAAAGAAAACGACGTCAAACAACTTCTGACCATGCCGCTCGCGCTGAAGCTCGTCGAGCAGGCATTGAAGGATGTCGCGCTGGGCCGCGCCATCGATATTCCGCGCGTGCGCACGCACATACCCGCCGGCATCCAGCATGTGCTGCAGGCGGCAGCGCCTGAGATGGGCCTGATCGGCCTCAAGTACTACTACACGCGGCCCGCCGGCCAGAGCTTTTACGTGCACCTGCTCAACACCGATACCGCCAGGCTGGAAGCCATTATCGAAGCCAAGTGGATGGGTATGATGCGCACGGGCGCTGCCAGCGGCGTAGCGTCACGCCACCTCGCACGCAAGGACGCCAGCATCCTTGGCCAGATCGGATCCGGCATCCAGTCGATCGGCCAGCTCGAGGCCGTATGCAAGGCAATGAACATACGCAGCGCCCGGGTCTTTTCGCGCAACCGCGACAAGCTGCTCGCCTACTGCACAAGCATGTCGGACAAACTCGGCATTGAGGTTGCAGCGGCCGCTTCCGCGGAAGCCGCGGTGCGCGGCGCGCATATCGTCAACGTCATCACCAAATCGGCCGAACCCGTGCTGAAAGGCGAATGGCTGGAACCCGGGCAGCACATCAATGCCGCAGGCGCCAATGCGCTCTCCCGCCGCGAACTCGATGAAGCCGCCATCAGGCGCTGCGACGTCATCACGGTCGATGCGCGCGGCACTGCGCGCAACGAGTGCGGCGACCTGCTCTCCGCGGTTGAAAAAGGATTGCTGCGCTGGGAAACACTGGCCGAGATCGGCGAAGTCATCACCGGGCGCGCGCCGGGCCGCACCTCGCAGGAGCAAATCACGCTCTACGAATCTCACGGCATGTGCATACAGGATATTTACGTCGGCGCGCGGGTGCTTGCGCTCGCGCGTGAGCGCGGTGTCGGAGTGGATCTGCCTGTCGGAGATTGAACTCCAAACATCAATTTAAAGTTCACAAAGAGCATTAACGCAAAGGACGCAAAGGTTCACGAAGGAACGTCAAGTAAAAAAAATAAAAAACAACACAATAATGTTTCTGGAAAGTATTTATATGAATTTTATTTACATTATTTCGTTTTTCCTTTGCGTCCTTTGCGTTAATGCTTTTTTGATGTTGTATTTGAGACTGCGCCTTTTGCCTTAATGCTCTTTTTGACCGTGTCTTCATCGCTCAGGAATAAAACATGGCACCCACACCCGGACAAATCGGTTTCGTCGGCATCGGCGCCATGGGCACACCCATGGTCGCCAGGCTCGCGCAAGCAGGACTCAAGCTTGTGATTTACGATGCCGACCCCGCGCGCACCAAAGCTTACGCTGCCACACCGGGTGTCGAGATCGCGGCCAGCCTCGCCGAACTCGGCCGCGCAAGCGACATCGTGATCACCATGCTGCCCGACGGCAAAATCGTGCGCAAAGTGCTGTGCGGCGAGAATGATAATTATCAGGATTGCATTGCGGCGAGCCTGAAAGCTGGCGCGACCGTGATCGACATGAGTTCGTCTTCGCCCATAGGCACGCGGGAACTGGAGACGCTGCTGGACAAGCGCGGCGTGAAGCTGATCGATGCCCCGGTATCCGGCGGCGTTAAACGTGCAGAGAGCGGAGAGCTTGCGATCATGGTCGGTGGCGATGAGACGCTGTTCGCGCAATGCCGGCCGTTGCTGGAAAAAATGGGCACCCAGATCTTCCACGCCGGGCCGCTCGGGGCCGGACACGCCATCAAGGCGCTCAACAATTATGTGTCGGCTGCAGGACTCGTCGCTGCGTGTGAAGCGGTGATCGCGGGCCAGCGCTTCGGCCTCGATCCCGGTGTCGTGGTCGACATCCTCAACGCCTCCACCGGCATGAACAACACTACCAAGGTCAAAGTGAAGCAGTTCATGCTCTCGGGGGCGTTCAACGCCGGTTTCAACTTGGGGTTGATGGCAAAGGACGTGCGCACCGCGCTGGAAATTGTGAAGGCGACGAAAACGCCGGCACTGCTCGCCGCGCCCTGCGCAGGGATCTGGAACGATGCGGCAAAAACCCTGGGGCCCGCTGCCGATCACACGGCGATGTACCGCTTCCTCGAGGAAAATTCCTGATTTCCAGCGCTTGAAACGCAACCGCCCGCATGATGCGGGCGGTTGATCCTGCGCTGTCAGTAATACCGCTTTATGGAATCAGGACAGTCGAACCTGTAGTCTTGCGCGCTTCGAGATCGGCGTGCGCCTGCGCCGCATCCTTGAGCGCATAGGTCTGGTTGACCGAAATCTTCACCGCATTGCTTTGCACCACCTCAAACAACTCCTTTGCCGCCTTTTCGAGTTCGGAACGCTTCGCGGTATAGGTGACCAGCGTCGGGCGCGTGATGAACAACGAGCCCTTCTGCGCCAGTATCCCGAGGTTGATCGGTGGCACCGGGCCCGAGGCATTGCCGAAGCTCACCATCATGCCCATGGGGGAAAGACAGTCGAGCGAACCCATGAAGGTGTCATTGCCCACGCCGTCATACACCACCGGCACACCCTTGCCTTTGGTGATGGACTTGACCTGGTCGACAAACTTATCCTGGGAGGTAACGATGACATGCTCACAGCCGGCGTTCCTCGCCAGCCCGGCTTTGGCTTCGCTGCCCACGGTGCCGATCACCGTGGCACCCAGGTGATTGGCCCACTGGCACAGGATCTGGCCGACACCGCCCGCCGCCGCATGAACCAGGATGGTCTGGCCTTTTTTAACCTTGAAGGTGCGCCGGCACAGATACCACGCCGTCATTCCCTTCAACATAATGGAAGCGGCGATCTTGTCATCTATGCCCTCGGGAATCTTCACCAGCCGGGCCGCAGGGCGCAGCAGCACTTCGGCATAGGACCCGATCGGCTGCGCATAAGCCACGCGATCGCCGACCGCGAAACCCTTGACCTTGGTGCCCACCGCCTCGATCACCCCGGCGCCTTCCATACCGAGCGTGATCGGCATCTGCATCGGATAACCGCCATTGCGGTGATAGACGTCGATGAAATTGAGTCCGACGGCGGTATTGCGCACCCGCACCTCTCCCGGACCCGGATTGGCGACCTGGACTTCCTCCCAGCGCATTTTCTCGGGACCGCCTATTTCATGAATACGAATGGCATGTGGCATTGCGTTTCTCCTTTTTTGTTTGATCGGGACGCCGCGCGCATGGCGGGCGGCAGGTAAAGCGGACCTGTAACTATAACGCCCTGAGTCGAATGGATCAATCGAAACCCGCTCATGTTCTGTCTCACACCACCACCGCTGTGCAGCACACCGATGAGTTGCTGCCCGGTAAGAACGAAACGGCACTGCCGAATTGGGCCGCAATAGCGCGATCTGAAATCTATCCCGGCCTGACTAACTACCCATCTCCCGCATCACTGTATAGAGCGCATTTTGTGCTTCGAACCCAATACCTGGCCGCTCCGGCAGTTTCAGATAACCGTTCTCGACTTTGGCATCATCGGCAAAGCCCGCGAACACACCAAACACGCCGGGATAGGCTTCGCAGCCACCGAGCCCGAAACCACCGACGATGGCGAGCGTCATCTGATTGCCGCCGTGCGGAAAAACGGATTTCCGGTCCCAACCGTTTTTCCTCAGCATCTCGAGCGTCCGCGAGAACTGCACGATGCCGTAGGACTGCGGCACGTCGGTCTGAATGATGTCGCGGTCGGCGCGCAAGCCCGCCGAAGCGAATGAGGTTCTGCACGTCCTGGGTTGAAAACAAATTCTCGCCGGTGCCGATCGGCGCATCGTAAATCGCCGCAACTTCCGCCAGCAGCGCATAGTCGAGGGGATCGGTCGGCTCCTCGAACCAGCGCAGTTTGTACGGCGCAAGCGCCTTGGCGTAAGCGAGTGCGCGAGCGCGGTCGAATCCGGCGTTGGCATCGACCGCAAGGTTTGCACTCGAGGCCACGATGTTCAGCGCTGCTTCGACACGCTCGACGTCCTCCGGTATCGTTGCGCCCCCCACCTTGATTTTCATCGTGGTGTAGCCCTGAGCTAGCCGGCTTTTGATTTCGTCCTGCAATTCTTTCAAACCCTTTCCCGGCTGATACCAGCCGCCGCCGACGTAACACGGCACTTTATCTATGAACTTGCCGTCGTTGTATTTCTCAGCAAGCACGCGGTGCAGCGGCTTGCCCGCGATCTTGGCGACCGCATCCCACACCGCGACTTCGATGGTGCCGATGGCCACCGAGCGTTCGGTATGCCCGCCCGGCTTTTCGCGCTGCATCATGCAGGCAAGAATTTTTTCCGGATCGAGGTTGTCACCCGTTTCGTTTAGCAACGTTTCAGGATCAGCCTTCAGAAAGCGCGGGATGAAGCGGTCGCGCATTTGCGCGCCGCAAGCGTAGCGGCCGGTGGAATTGAAAGCGAACCCAACGACCGGTTTGCCGTCGCGCACGACATCGGTGATCACCGCGACCACCGAGGTCGTCATCTCGCTGAAATCGAACACCGCGTTGCGCAGGCTCGATTTCAGCGGGACCGCGGTTTCGCGTATGTCAACGATGCGCATGGGGCTGGATGGGGAGTGGGGAGAGCGGAGCGAGGGGCCGGGAAGTGAGCAGCATAAGACCTACTGCCTACTACCTACTCCCCGCCCCTTACCCCTTAATTAACCTTGACGCCAGCGCTCTTGATGACCCGGCCCCACTTCGAGATTTCTGACTTGATCTGGGTGCGGAACTCCGCCGGTGAACTGGCGATGATGTAGAAGCCGAGATCGGTTACCCGTTTATCAACCGCCGGCACGCGCATGATGGACACCAGCTCCTTGCTCAGCCGGTCAA
>CALOEN010000011.1:0-18195 GCA_942492335.1 uncultured beta proteobacterium
CCATCCCCTGGGCTACAAAGCGCTCATAGGGCGTGGTTTGCAAATTGCGCCAACACGGACTCAATCGTGAGCCATGACGGCGGGTCGACTCGCCCGGCGGTAGCGGCGTAACTCGACCATAAAGGACACTGCTCCTGCCGCTTCACCGCCTTAGCACGCAGGGGGTTTAATACGATATAACGGCAAAGCTCAAAGAAATAGGCATCCTTGTCCACAAGGATTGCCTTGTAGCGTCCTTGTAACAGATGACCCACCCGCCGGTGACGGCGATTGAACCTCTGGGTATAGACCCCATTGAGCCGCCGCATCCCGGTTACTAGATTGGGCTCGGGCGTCTCGATCAAGAGATGATAGTGGTTATCCATCAGACAGTAGGCGTAGCAGAACCAACCCTGCTGCGTAATTTCCTTGCCAAGGAGATCGAGAAAGAGATGACGATCCGCCTCATTGAGGAAGATCTTTTGTCGCGCGTTGCCGCGCGCGGTTATGTGGTAGAGGGCGCCATGGAATTCTAGGCGCAGGGGACGAGCCATGCCTCAGTATTGCCGCAGATAACTATAAAGTAAAGGCCTGACCTTCCTTTCCCTTCCTTCTGACCCCTTCCTTTCTTCCTTTTTGCTTCCTTTTTCTTTTACTTCCTCCTTCCTCCCGTATCATCGCCGCGCACCTGTCAGGGCAGTTTACCGGCGGTGACCATGCGATTGAACAGTAAGTACTGCGGCATCCAGATCACAATGTCGTCGAATTCACCCGCCCCCGATCCTACCGGGGTCATGATGCGGCTGACGAGGTCCCGGGTATTGGTGGTGTTGACGATCTCGTCGGCGCTGGTCGGCGCCGGATTGGCAGCACCGGTGATGGCGCTGGTCGCCCCGTATCCGTTCTTGCCGTAAGACAATACACTGAGCACTGCGGAACTTGTGAGCGTGTTGACCCCGCAGGTCGACACTTGGCACACCCTGACATTTGCAACGGTCGTGGCAAGGGTAAACGTGGCAACAGGCGAGCGACGCGCGTATTCTTCCCTGATTACATAGCGGAAGCGGTTGCCCCACACATCGGTGCTGGCGATACCCAATGTTTGCCAAGGCAAATTGCCATAAGCAATGCTAGCCGTGATCGTGCTGCACCACCCGGTATCGCCGACATTGAAGTCTTCAATGCCGTCGTTATTGGTGTCAGGGCAGGGTAGATTGCCGAACGCGATGACATAACCGAGCAGCGCGTCCCGCACGTCGTTGAGCGTCTTGTTCGTGTCGCTGATCTGCTTTTGCTCGACCTGGGTCTGTAATGGAACCAGGATACTGCCCAGCAGCAGCGCAATGATAAAGATCGCCACCGCAAGCTCGATCAGCGTGAAGCCTTGAATTGATCGGGTGCGCCGATTGATCATGGACTCACCACCACGAGTTGATCATTGTTGGTCGCCGAGCGCTGCGGTTGAACATAAATGAAATTGTCCGCGATTTCATAGTTTTCGGGATCTTCCAGGCACGAGGAGGCCACGGAGCACGGTCGGGTCTGGCCGGTAAGCCCGTAACTTGCAGGAAGGACAAGGGACTGAATGGAGTTGTTGGTTCCAACAGTCAGGTATGAGCCGGCAGCGGTGTTGGTGCAATCCAGCTTGGATGCGTCTATGGTATAGCTGGGACATATCGTGAGGCCAAAAAGCCACGGAGTACCTCCAAGACATGTGGAAGGACCAAAACTCCAGCCACCTGTCACATCGAGCTTGGGCGTACAGCGAGGCGCAACCGCATAGACCATGACTTCGTTCCAGTTGTTTGGGGTGATCCAGGGCGGGAGCGTCAAGCCAGCAAGCGGTGAACATGACACGGTTGGCACCCGACCGCGATAGGTTCCAGTAGAACAGGTCGTACCGGTAAGGGTAGCCGCAAGCGGGTAATAACGGTTAGTCGTGTAATAGCTCTGGAGATTTTGCCTGAGTTCACGAGCGACTCGCTGCTCCACTGATGGGAAGAAATTGTCGCGTGTGATGAGCAGCAGCTTGTCATTGAATATACCGTCATTTAACGTAAAGGAAGGGAACCCTATGGTGAATGTAGCTGTGCCATTACCATTTACGTTATCAAGATAATTGGCCGCACAACGGCTGCGAATAATGGTTGTGCCGGTCGTTGGGCAAAGCGCAGTAGTGGTTGTGCTGCGATCTTGTGAGCCGAGCGCGGTTCCGGCCGCGAACACGACAGCGATAACGCCGGTTGCAATGGTTCGCGGTGTCAGGTCAGTGATTGTGTACTCACCCAAAGTGTCGCTGTTTAGAGGGTAAACGCGCGAGTTATCCTGAAAATTGTTGGATACCGCGTACCCATAGCTTTTTCGCCTGCACCGTCGCGCAGGTCGGGTAGGCCGAGGGTTTTCCACGGCAGACGGCCAATGCGCTGTCCCACTGTGTTGCAATTTCCATCATCGTCTTGGCCGTTATCGTCGCGGTCGGGACAGAACCAGGTCACCGCGACCTGTAACTTCCGATGGATTTCTGGCCAGCCGCGTAGCCAACTAATACGTCTCTCGCCTGCACTAGGGCTGCGTCAGTGATCCGGTCGCTTTCTATGGCCGGTTTGGTCGGCGTGAGAAAGCTGTAGAACACCGCGCCAAACCCGATGCCGAGAATTGCCAGAATCCCCAGTACCACCTGCCCGCGCTGAGCCAGACACGGAAGTGGCTGTCTAGCGGGAACTAGGCGCATTGACTATTTCCCCCGTAGGCGTGCTGCGCATGCGTTCGAGCGCGGTTTTTAGGTCCTGTTCCAGGGCCTTCGTTTGTTCAGGCGTGATCGAGTTTGTACCGGTCTTCTCAACTGGAGCCGGTGGTTTGCCGGGCGCCGGCTTGCCTGCGGCGCTCTCCGCAGCAGCGGGTTTGGTCGCAGTGATCTGCCGCGCAAAAGGCTCTTCTATCGTGCCTGAAACGATGTCCACGCTTTGCCCGACCTTGAGATCGATGCTGCGCGCGGATTGCGGCACCTGAAGCAAGATCGCGCCATCGGGCTGCAGGCGCTGGATGACGACGCCACCAGACGCCTCACGGTCGTTTATTGCGCGGTTATTGATCCATACCGTGGATTTGCCGTCGCTGCGGCGGACCGATCCGTCCAGCGTCAGAATTTCGGCGACGGGTGCGGCGTTCACTTCCACTTCACTGGCGAGCGTGGCGCGGCTTTTCTGGGTGCGGGCGGTATCGAGTTGCGCGCGCTGGTCGGGGGTAAAAAACAGGCGGCCGAGCGGATCCGCGGCGGATGCCAGGCCGCTGGCAAGCGACAGTCCCGTGAGCATGAGCACCGTTATCGTCTGCTTCACGGTTTTTTCTCCGCGGCCAACCCCGGTTTGGCGGTGATCCAGGACAGTTCGCATTCGGCTGCCATGTTGGGCTGAAAGCGGATGACGCCGCCGGTGTCCATGCGTTGGATCTTGCATTCGTTGATCAGGAACAGCCCGGCATTCTGCCGCGCCAGCGCATTGAAAAACCGCATCAGATCTTCGCCATGCAGCAGCCGGAGCCGCAGCTTCATCACCGACTCCGCGAGGGTCAGCGGCGCGGGATTGAACTCGGCGGCGTACGGGTAGGGCCGTTGCGTGCTGATCTGGTAATCGGCGCCGAACAATTCGGCCTGCTGGTTGGCCAGCCGCAGGCCGTCCAGCCAGTTGATGCGTTTCTCCTCGCCGGCGAAACCGCTGCGTTCGAGCTGCTGGTATCCGCCGAGGTACTGCACGATGATCTGTTTCTCGTCGCCCGAGCGTTGCAGCCGGGTGCGGGCTTCCTTGAGCAGCTTTTGCTCCCGAGTCAGTTTCTGCTGCGACTGTTCGAGCAGGGCGTGAGAGTAATACACTCCTCCGGCGGCAAGCAGCGCGACGCAGACCAGCACGATCAGCGGAATTTGCAGCGCCTTGAGGTCTTCGGCGTTCATCATGTCAGGGGCGCCTGGGTTTCATCACGATCAGGAGCCTGAATTCCGCCACGCCAGACTGATCGCGATTGTCCAGCGTGTTGCCTGTCAGCGCCAGCTTCGGATTGACGTTGAGCGGCAGCTTGACGACGCGCACCTCCTGCACCGCCGGGTCGCGGCCCAGCCGGCCGGCGAATTCATTGATGGTGTTTATGGCGGCGCGGAAGTCGCCGCGGAATGGACGGACTTCGCCATCGATCAGCCCGGACTGCTTGCGCTGCAGGTTGAGTCCCGCCGGTGCGGAAGATTCACTGGCGCTGCGCACGGCCGTTCCGCCGGACTCTATTTCGGAGGACGCATACTTCCAGCCGAATTCCCTGAGGTAGATGGCAGGACTAGCATCAAGCGCCTTGCTGATGACATCCATCATCATTTCCGGCGTGCGTGCGCTCTCTCTGATTTTCTGAGCAACTTCGACGGCTTTTTTGAGGTTGTCAGCCGATGCCGGCGCGACCGGAAATTTTAGCGTGGCTTCCCGGTATGACGCCTCCTGTTGCACGGTGTGACGCGCCGCCTCCCGCGCCTGCGCATTGGCATCCATGAGCATGTAGGTGTTCGTGCCGCCCCACGCCACGGCGGCCATCGCGATGGCTGCTGCCGCGGCATAGATGCTGCGTCGCATACTGTAGCGACGGAAACCGGCAGTGATAGCAACAGGCGCCAGATTGCTCGCCGGCGCCTTGTGCCCGAGCAGATAGAGGTAGATCACATCGCGCGACAGACCGAGCTGCTCGTCCGAGATCCCCAGTTGCGAGGCGATCTCCGCGCGCCCCAGGCGCTGGCAGCTGAGGCCGGGGTTGTCGTGGGCTATGACCTGCGCCGCGTCGCCGAATTCCTCCTGGCGGTCGAGCAGCAGCACCGTAAGCGGTTCATCGAGCGTGGTGACGCGCAGCGCGTGCAGGTAGAGCCGCGTATTGGATATCTCTTCGGTGATAAAACGCGTCCGGTCTGCGTCCTCGGATCTGTCGGTGTCGCTGCGGGTCAGCCGGCTCAGGCGGAACTGGCGGTTGCGGAAAAACGTAAGACGCAGGCCCGCGCTGTGTTGTGCCACGATGAGCAGGTTGGGCGCATTGATCTTCAGTTTATCGAGCAACGCCGTGCTGACCATGGGCAGCAGGTAGATGCCCGCCACAGGCAGATCCTGCGCGGTCACGGCCTGGAGCCAGTCGGTGACCAGATCGGGATTGGTCAGCGCGGAAAACAGGTAACGGTCGTCGCGCCGTTTGCCGCTCTCGCGCCCCTGCGGCCAGGCGGCGGTGTAAGGCGAGTTCCGGTAATGCTGCTTGAGTTTGCGCCCGACCATGCTGCTGCGGTCGGCGCCGTAGGTGTGCGGCAGCGTTTCGAAGCGGTAGTCCTCTTCGACCGCATCGACCATGAGGTAAACCGGCACGTTCGAAAACTGCGCAAGGAATTCCTTGAACGCCTCGAGCCCGCTGTCATCGTGGGTAAATATCCGGCAGTCAGCGATCTTGCTGCCGGCCCAGTGAGCAGCCGAAGCTTGTCCCGCCGATATGCAGATCAGGAGTTTGTCAGCCATGTCTCAGATGCGTGAATTGTGAATCGTACCCGTCAAGCGGGTATTGAAAAGAATGAATCGGAAACGGCAGCCATCCACGGCGAAAATACGTTTACCATTTACTGTTCCCTTTTTCCTATTTCCGCTTCTAAAACTTGATCTTACCCAAAATATCATATACCGGCGACAGCGTTGACCACATGACCAGCGCGAGCATGATGCCCAACCCCATCGTCATCGTCGGCTCCAGCATCGCCAGGGCCTTGTCCACCGATTCGCGCACGTCCCGGGTATAGAAATAATTGACGTTGCGCAGGGAGACGTCGAGGGCGCCGGTACTCTCGCCCACCCGCAGCATGCGGATCACCAGCGGCGGGAACATGCCCAGGTTACGGAAAGTCTCCGTCAAACTTTCGCCGGCGCCGACCTGCTGGCCGGCCCGCATCAGACCGTCGGCGATCACGCGGTTGCCCACGATCTCCTCGCTGGTCTTGAGTGCGTCCAGCACGGTAATCCCGGACTGGTACATCAGCGCAAAGAAATTGGCGAAGCGCGCCATGATGATTTTCTGCAGGATGGGACCGGTCAGGGGGGCACGCGCAGCTTGACGTGGTCCCAAAGGTACTGGAGTCGGGGACTGCGCCTGATTGCAATAGCGAGCACCATTACGGCGGCGATCGGTGTGCCGAACACGATGTACCAGTAGGAAACCACGATGCCGGAGAGAAAGATCAGCACCCGGGTCTGGACCGGCAGCGCCAAGCCCATCGTTTTGAGCAGGCCCGCGACCTGCGGCACCAGGTAAATGAGCAAAAATGTCATCACGCCGAGCACCACGACCAACACCATCGATGGATATATCAGCAGACGTTTGGTCTGGGCGGCAAGTTCGTCCTGCCACTTGAGCGAGTCGGCCAGGCTCTGGAACACTTCGGCGATCTGGCCGGTCTGCTCGGCGGCCTTGATCAGGCTCACGAACACGCCATCGAAGACTTCGGGGTGGGCGGCCATGCACTGCGACATGACCTTGCCGCTATCCATGTCTTCGGTCATGGACGTCAGGATCTCGCGAAACCTCGGGCTGTCGATGGAGTCGCGCAGGTCGCGCAAGCCGTCGATCAGCGGGATGCCCGAGCGGTTCATCTGCTCCATGTCGAAACAGAAATTGATCAGGTCCTTGCGCGTGACTTTGCCGCCGGCTGCGAGCATCGAGGCGCGGCGGTCGACTTGCTGGAAGGTAATGAGGTCCAGCCCCATGCGCCGCAGGCGCAGCTCAAGATCGACCTCGTTGACTGCTTCGAGGCCGCCCCGCGCGGGCTGGCCGGTTTTATCTACCGCTTTGTATTGATAGGAAGGCATGCGTTATGCGGTTCCAGGTTCCAAGTTCCAAGTTTCAAGTTCCAAGTTCCAGGTTCCAGCCTAAAAGTTAAAAGTTAAAAGTTAAAAGTTCAAGGTTCAGAGTCCCGTGCGACACATTAACTCTCTAGACTTTGAACCCGGAACATTGAACCTTGAACACGGAACAGGTGGTTAACTGTATCGCCCCGTGAGATCGACGGCGCGCGCGAGTTCGCTGAGGCTGGTGATGCCGTCGATTACCCGCTGCATGCCTTCTTCGGCCAGCGGCTTGTAGCCCTTGCTCATTGCCGCGGCCCGCAGTTCCTTGGCGGTAGCGCGGCGCGACACGAGCTCGTCGAGGTCGCCGTCCATGATCAGCAGTTCCATGATCGCGGTCCGCCCTTTATAGCCTTTGTTGGCGCATTGCTTGCAGCCGACTGGGCGGTGAAGATAAGACACCACCTGCGCATTCTGGCCGAGCAGTTCGCGTTCCTCCGGGCTGGGCGCGTAAGCTTCCTTGCAGTGGGCGCACAGCGTGCGTACCAGGCGCTGGGCGACTATGCCTATGATGTTGCCCGCCATGATGTCGGGCAGTATGCCGATGTCGAGCAGCCGCGGAAAGGCGCCCAGCGCCGAGTTGGTGTGCAGCGTGGTGAATACCTGGTGGCCGGTCATCGCCGCCCTGAACGCCATTTCCGCGGTTTCCTTGTCGCGCACCTCGCCCACCAGGATGATGTCCGGGTCCTGGCGCATGATAGACCGGATGCCGTTGGCGAAGTCCATGCGCGCCACATCGTTAACCGAGGTCTGGCGCATCAGCGTGAGCGGGTACTCGACGGGGTCTTCGAGGGTCATGATGTTGACGGTCTCGTCATTGACCTGCGCCAGCAGCGAATAGAGTGTCGTGGTTTTGCCGCTGCCGGTAGGCCCGGTGACGATCAGGATGCCTTCGGGCCGCGCGAGCATGAGATTGAGCTTGTCCATCGCCGATTTCGAAAGATTCATGCGGTCGAGATCGATGATCGATTTTTCCCGGTCGAGCACGCGCAGCACGATGTTCTCGCCGTGCACGGTAGGTTGGGTCGAGACGCGGAAATCGACCGGCCGGCCGTTCAGCGTCAACGACAGGCGCCCGTCCTGCGGCGCGCGGGTTTCGGCGATATTCATATCGCTGATGACCTTGAGCCTGACTGTAATGCCCGGCATGTAGGTCTTGTGCAGGCTCCTTACGGACTCGAGCACGCCGTCGAGACGGTAACGTATGCGCATGAATGCGTATTCCGGCTCAAAATGGATGTCCGAGGCGCCGCGCTTCACGGCGTCGACCAGCAGCGCGTTGACCAGGCGCACCATAGGCTGGGTATATTCGTCTCCCCCCGTCAGACTGTCGTAATCGATCTCGCCGGTCTCGATTTCCTTGAGGATGCCATCGACCGACAGTTCGTAGCCGTAGAACTGGTCGATGAAATCCTCGAGCTGGGCCTCGGCCGCGAGCAGGGTCTGGATTTCTATTTTCGAACCCAGCGCCGCGCGCAACTGGTCCATGGCCACCACGTTGTAGGTTTCAGTGGTGGCGATGAGGAGCTGTCCTTCGGCGGGGTCGTAGGCGATGGGCAGCACGCGGTTGCGGCGGGCAAAATCCTGCGGCACCATTTTCAGGGCCTCGGAATCGGCCACCACCTGGTTGAGATCGATGGTCTCCTGGCCGATGGTGCGCGCCATGATGTCGCGGATCGCATTCTCGGTGACGAACCCGAGCCGCACCAGCAGCCGCCCGATAGGCAGGTGGGTGTCGCGCTGTTCGGCGAGCGCGATCGCGAGCTGATCGGCGGAGATCAGCCTCTGCTGTATCAGTAATTCGCCGAGCCGGAGTTTCTTGCGTTGTTCAGCCATGTCAGCCTTTCCGACCGGCTACTCTGCCCGGGAAGCGAGTTTGGTGATTCGCTCCTGGGCTTGGGGCAGGCTGAAGTGCGCGTGCCCATTTAACGAGGCGAGTTGAATGGCGCGCCGGTAATAACCGAGCGCGAGTTTGGGCTGGCTTACATGTTCGAGCCCGACTGCAAGATTGTAGGCGTAATCGGGGTTCGCGGGATCGAGGTAATGCGCCTGGAAATAGGCCTGCTGCGCTTGCGCCCATAGCGACTGATCGGCGTAAAGATTTCCCAGGGTGAAATAAAGAAATGGAGAGGGTTCGCGGGAAATCAGCTGCTTCAGTCGCGATTCCGCAGCAAGCGGATCGGCGCGGCCGAGGAGGGAAATCAGGCCCGATTGCGCCAGGGCATGCTGCGGGTCGAGTTCGAGTATCTGCAAATAATGCCGTGTGGCCTCGTCTGTTTTCCCTTCTTGGGCCGCAATGGCGGCGAGGCCGAGCAGCGCATCGATGTTTTTGGGTTCCTTTTCCAGCAACTGACTATACAGACGCTGCGCTGCATCGAGCGTATTGTTCTCGAGTGCAGCATAGGCTTCGGCGAGTAGTGGCGAAATGGTAGCCGTCGTATTGGTGCGGCTGATGGTTATGGTATTGCGCGGCGTTTCCGCGACTTCGGGCTTAGGCGGGGCAGCAGGCACGGCGGGCTTGGCCTGAGGGACTGGCGTGACGACGGACTGCGGCGGTTCGGCTTCGGTAGCGGGCTTAATCAGACTCGATGTGGCTATCGGTGGCGTGGGGGCCTGGACCAGCGGCGGTCTGGGCGCGGGCGGCGACTGGCGAACGAGAAGGCCGGGATTGAAAATCTGCAGATAAACGTAAACGCCGAAACCGGCCAGGAACAGTCCTGCTGCCGATCCTATTGCGACGAGGGGATGCGAGCGTATGTAGAGGCCCAAGCCGCCCGCGCTGCGCTTGCTGGCAGCCTTAATGACGGTTGCGGCCTTGATTTGTCCGTCCTGGGTTTTGTCCGACGCGGCGGCAGAAACGCCGGGTTGCGGCGGGGAAGGCGGCACGGCGGATTTTTGCACCGGCTCGAGCCGGGGCTGGAACGAGGGCGTTTCCGTGTTCAGCGGTTCGAGCGTAAGCTCTGACGTTGACGTTGACGTTGACGTTGACGCCGATGCTGATGCTGATGCCGATTGCACCGGTATCGGGGATTTGGTGAAGACGGGCTTGGCCGCAGATCCGGTTTGCGCGGTACCCCGGTCTTTGGCGGCCTTTTCCAGGGCCTTCATCAGCAGGCTCATGGCGCGGCGCCGGTCTTCTCTGCGGGGGGTTTCGCGGGCTGGGGCAGGAAACGCTGAAAGAACTTCAACTCTTCGCTTTCCAGTGACGGATTATTGATCACTGTCGGCCGCAGGAATATCACCAGCTCGGATTTTGAGGCGCGTTCGGTGCGGGCACGGAAAGCTTCGCCGGCTTCGGCGCCGAGTTTGTCGGCGCCGGGTAACTGCTCGCGATTGCGCTGTACGGCATCCTGCATCAGTCCGCCCAGGACGACGATCTGGCCGTTGCCGACCTGCAGCACCGATTCCATTTCCCGTACCTGAATTTGCGGCACCAGACTCGCAATGCAATTTGTTCGATTGGGGTCGCAAAGGCTGGGGTTGGGATCCTGCACCGGATCCAACTGGCGCGATACCGTGGGCCGCACCGTGAGCAGCACGCGCCCGTCTACATTGATCTGCGGCGTCACGCTCATCACGAGACCGACGGCGATGCTCTTGGCTGTCGTGGTGAACGTGGTGAGAGAGGGGCCTGTTGCGGAAGTCGACGTCTGCCCCTGGATGTCGAAGTAAACGAGGTTGTCCACCGCTTTCAGCAGCGCGGTCTGATTATTGAGCACCATGAGTTTCGGGCTGGAAAGAACGCGCGTGTCGCCAAACTCCTGCAACATCTTGACCGAGCCGGAGATATTGCCGACTCGCGAGTTCGTATTCGTGTAACCCACTTGTAAACCATTCCCGGCCGCCGCACCCGCCGCCGCCGCCGCGCCGGCTAGACCGCCGGTCAATACCTGCTGCAGTGTGAGGCCGCCGGAGATCGCAAGGCGGCTCCAGTCGACGCCGCCCTGATAGGCCTCGGACAATTGCACTTCGACGATGGTGGCCTCGATCAGCACCTGCCGCTGGGCGCCGGTTTCCACTTTTGTCAGGTAGTCCTGAACCATTTGATGCTGTTTATCGGTCCCGTTGACAGTGATGGTGCCGGCAACGGCGTTGACGATGACATCGTCGGGCAGGAGTGTGGAATTGGCCTGTTGGCCCCCGGAAAGCCCGCTCAGCGAAGTCGCCAGTGCCTGCGCCGACTGCCCGGCTTTGCTGGCGGCCTCCATCTGTTTGGTTCGGAGATCCTGCTCCTGCTTGATCAGTTCCAGCCGGTTTTGTTTCGATTCCGCTGACAAGCTTTGCTGCAGCGATGAATTAAGAATGGACCGCACCGAATGCTCGAGGATTTTCCAGAAATCCGAATCCGAGGTCGTGGTGACCGATGTTGACGAGGAGTTGCCGCCCGCGCTCGACGCCCCGCTGGTACCGGTGGGTGAGGAGATTTGTCCCGAGGCCGCGGTAATTGAAGCCGTTTTTCGCGCTATGTTGACGTAATTCACCACGTAGGTCTTGAGGAACGGGATATCGGCCGATACCAGTATGGTGTTGCCTTCGGTCCGGTAGCGCATATTGACCTGTTTCGAAATGCGTTCCAGGATCGCCGGCAGCGTCTCGTTTATGGCGTTAAGGCTGACCAGCCCGGTCAGTCCGGCATGGATATCGATGTTCTGCTTGGTGTCGCGCGCCAGTGCCAGCAGCAGTTCCTTGACCGGTACTTCGTTGACCACCACGCTGTAGGTCTGGCGGCTTGATCGCGGGTTGCGGCGGCGGCACGATGTTGCAATGCGGGCGGGCGGGGGGATGTCCGCTGCCGTCCTTGGTTTTGCCCTCTCCGTGCCGATGTGGCCTTCGGATGGCGGAATGTCGGGGCGGAACTGCCGGCGCAGCCGCTGGCCAGTAACGCCACGGCGCAACTGATGGCGATAGGTGCGGAGGGGCCGCGGAACTTGGCAGTCCCTCGCAAGCCTTGCGGTGCGGCACTTTGACTGGAAGCGGCTGACCGTTCGGACATGTAGTTCTTTCTCCCCGGCATCACGGGCGGTTGATATTCGCGTTTCACGAGTTGCGCTGTGCGGCCTTGACATCACGACGGGTTCTGTGCCGCCGATTTCTGTTTTGATGCCCTGAACAGTCCGCAACAGAGGTTTATA
Source organism: uncultured beta proteobacterium (assembly GCA_942492335.1). Taxonomy (GTDB): domain Bacteria; phylum Pseudomonadota; class Gammaproteobacteria; order Burkholderiales; family SG8-41; genus CAKKQX01. The sequence continues at coordinate 12,008 of CALOEN010000011.1, forward strand.
TGCCATCAGGCGCGGTGGTAGATTGTGCCAGTGCCTCTTGGGCTGCAACCTGGCTGTTATCGAAACTTCCCTAAGTAACCGTTATCGCCGGCTCTCCCTTTGCGACGGCATGATACACAAAAAATCCATTGATTTCAATGGACTTAGACGAGGAAATCTTGAGATGTTGGTTAAGCTGTTGCTCGTCGTGGGTGCCGAACAGCTGAACGGTGATCGGTTTCTGGCGGCGTTGGCCAGCCATGCCGCGGTAGCAGCTAGCCGTTGCTGGACGATATCAGCGTGCCGGTGTTTTCCGCCGGCGGCGCGGGGGCGTAGAGCAGTGCGCGGCCTAACGTCAGAATGGCATCATTTTTAACAGAGTTCGCATGATTGGCGGAAGATGGACTGGAAGCCGGAGCAGAAATTTCGTCATATCCTGTTGTTTTGTTAGATGATTTGTCGTTTTCATGTAATGTGCTGCGGCTGGTGGAGGTTTCCATCCTTGAATCAGCAGCAAGTTGCGTGCCTGCGGAGGGTGCCGCGTTTGCAGCCACAGCCGGGGTTCTGACAGGGGTCAAGCTCCCATGCTCCAAAAGGGCATAAGCCCCGATACCAAGCACTGCACCCGACAAAACCAGCGCCACGCCCCAAGCAAGGCGCGGCTTGATTTTCGGATCACGGTTCTGGCTGAACTCGCTGTCGCGTACCGCTGCTTCTACGTGCTTCATGCGAAGGGTGTGCGTATTTTCAGAGAACGCTGCGAGCAATGCCTTGTCGGCAATCAGGTTGACGCGGCGCGTAAGCCCATCCGAGGCCCGGGCTATGAATTTCACCACCGCAGGGGAAAACAGGTCCGGGCCGCGATAGCCCGCGGCACGCATGCGGAACATCAGGTATTCGCGGATCTCGCTCAGGGCAAGCGGCTCGAGGCGGAAACTGTGGGTAATGCGCTCGCGCAGTTGGCGGATATGAGGTTGATGCAGGTTGTCATCGAGTTCGGGCTGGCCGAACAGCACGATTTGCAGCAGCTTGTCGTTGCGCGTTTCAAGATTCGACAGCAGCCGGATCTCCTCCAGCGTTGCGAGCGGCATGCTTTGCGATTCCTCGACGAACACCACGACACGCTTGCCGTCGGCATGGCGCTTGAGCAGATGATCGTGCAGTGCCTGCATCACTTCGAGGCGGCTTGCATCGCGGGTTATGCCGAGCTGCATTTCGAAGGCTATGGCATGCAGGATCTCGTCTGGCGACACGCTCGGATTGGCCAGATAGACGGTGTCGATGTGCGACGGCAGGCGGGTCTGCAGCATGTTGCACAGCATGGTCTTGCCGCTGCCGACTTCGCCGGTCACCTTGACGATACCCTCGCCGTGACTGACGGCGTAGATCAGCGCCTCCAGTATCGGCCCGCGATTGCCGCCGCTGAAGAAAAACTCGGTATTGGGCGTGATCTTGAAGGGCGCTTGATCCAGTCCGAAGTGGCTGTAATACATGGGTTCTTTAGGTGATGGCGGCAGGCGCGCGATTATCTGGTTTTAGCAGTCTGGGAGTCGTCTTTCCCGGTTCCGTTGGCGTAGCTCTGCATCCGGCTGTAAAGCGTGGTGCGATGGATGCCGAGCAGCTTTGCGGCCTGGGTCAGGTTGCCGTGGGTGATGGCCAGCGCCGCCTCGACATAGCCGCGCTCCCATTGCTGCAGCGTGTTGTCGAGATTGAAATTTTTCTGCACCTGCAACTGGTGCCTGGCCGCTTCCTGCAAAGACGCAAGATCCTGTGTCGCCGACACCCCGGGCAGATCGATATCCATGCTTTCCATATCGAGTTCAGTTTTCAGCCTGTCGGGATTCACGGCAATGCCGGCATACTTGGTGGTCAGGCGGATGACGATGTTGCGCAGTTCGCGCACATTTCCGGGAAAACTGTATTCGAGCCACAGCGCCATCGCCGGCTTGTCGAGCGTGAATGGCTTCACGTCGGCCTGGCCGGCATAAAACTCCCGGAAGTGATCGAGCAGAACGATTTTATCGTCGTTCAGGTCGCGCAACGCGGGCACGTTGACGGTGAACACCGACAGCCGGTGGTAGAGGTCGGCGCGAAAATGCCCTTTGCGGATCTCCTGGCGCATGTCGCGGTTGGTCGCGGTAATGACCCGGGCATTGGACACCCGGCTCTGGGTTTCGCCGACCCGCTGGAATTCACCGTTTTCAAGCACCCGCAGCAATTTGGCCTGCAATTCCAGCGGCAATTCGCCGATTTCATCCAGAAACAGGGTTGAATCCTTGGCGTCTTCGAAATAACCGGCGCGCGAGGTCGTGGCGCCGGTAAACGAGCCTTTGCTGTAACCGAACAGCGTGGGTTCCACCAGATTCGGCGAGATCGCGGCGCAGTTCAGCGCCAGGAAGGGGCGTGCGGCGCGGCTGCTCATCATGTGCAACGACTTGCGCGACCAGTTCCTTGCCGCTGCCCGATTCGCCCTCGATCAGAACCGGAAACGGCGCATTGGCAAATTGCGAAATCTGCTGGCGCAGCTTTTCCATGAGCAGGCTCTTGCCGAGCAGGCCGCCCTCGGCGGCGGCGCCGAGTTCGGCGGTGCGGATCTGCAATGCCGAGAGCAGAAGCGACTTGAGCGTTTCGGGTTCGCACGGCTTGGCGACAAAATCGATTGCACCCAGGGTGCGCGCATGGCGCGCATTGGTTTCGTCGCTTTGGCCCGAGAGCACGACGATTTTCATCCCCGGCGAATAGGCGATCAGCTCGGTGATCAGGCGAAAGCCTTCATCCGGGCGATGCGGCGTCGGGGGCAACCCCAGGTCAATCAGCGCGAGTTGCGGCGGATCATCGAGTTGCCGCAACAGGCTTTTGACTTGCTCGCGGGAATCGGCGACACAGACCGAAAAATCCCGGCTCAACACGAAGTTGAGGGTATCGGTGATCAGCGGATCGTCGTCGACGATCAGCAGATCAGGCTTTGTCTTCTCAGTCAATTGCCGATGCTCCCCGTCACGTCACAGAGGTATTGTGCCAGATCGCTGACTGTCATGCCGAAATCGTCGCATCCGCGATGCATGCGAGAAATGCCTGTTCGAGGTCGCCGCCGCCGTATTTGCGCTGCAGTTCGTCGGGCGTGCCGGCAAACTGCAGCCGTCCAGCATGCACGATGGCCATGCGGTCACACATTTCGGCGACGTCGGCAAGCGCGTGTGAGGTGAAAAACAGCGTGCGCCGGGCGTGACGTAATTCGCGAAGTTCGCGCTTCAGCAGCGCGCGAGCCTTGGGATCGAGGCCGCTGGTCGGTTCATCCAGGACATACAGCTCCTTGCCGGAGAGCAGGCAGGCGGCCAGCCCCAGTTTCTGTGTCATGCCCTTGGAGTAGGTGCGCGCCGGGCGGGTCAGTGCCGACAGATCGAGGCCGAGCGCCTCAAAGGTGTGTGCCACCCGGGATGCATCGTAGGGCGCGCGGTACAGTTTCAGCATGTAGCGCAGGAAATCCCGGCCGGTCAGGTAAAACGGCGGATTGAAGCGCTCGGGCAAATACGCGACCCGGGCGCGCGCCTCGGTCCCGGTGTGCTGAATGCCGAAGATTTCGATGCTGCCGGAATCGGCATCGCAAAAATCGAGCATGCATTTGATGAGCGTGGTCTTGCCGGAGCCGTTTTCCCCGACCAGCCCGAAAAATTCACCGCGCCTCACCTCAAGAGAGAAATCGCCGAGTGCGGTAATTCCACCAAAGGATTTGGCTATGTTGTTGAAGCGCAATGCGATATCGTTCATGCAGCGTAAGTTATCCTAAAGGCGGCGAACCGTAAACAGGGCTAATGGTTGTTGTTAGTTTTTTTGAAATGAGTTTTATAATCTGCCCATGTCCAACACCGACCTGTCCCTGCTCAAGCAGCTTTCCGAAAACAGCGCCCGCTACCGCGATCCGCTCGCGACCATAGACTGGGATCGGCTGGATACAGCCGGTTTTTGGCTGCCCGAGCACGCCTTGTCACTTTACGGCTTGCCGGAGTACGACACCTTCGCCACCGACGTCAAGCGGCGCCTGTCGCACTATGAATTCATTAATGTCATGTGCTGCGGCCTGTGGCTGGAGAGCATGTTCCTGCGCCGCATCTCTAGCCGGCTGGTCGCGGGCCTGCCGCGCGCCGAATACGAGTATTTTCTGCATGAAGTGCGCGAGGAGGCGGGCCACAGCCTGATGTTTCTCAAGGCGATCGAGACGGGAGGGCTGCCGCTGCCGGCGGATGCCTGGCGCGCGCCGCGCATGGCCGACTGGCTGGCGCGCCATGCGCCGGCAGGCGGCGCGCTGTTCTGGCTCGCAGCCGTGATTGCCGAGGATGTGCCTGACAAGTTCAACCGCCACGTGCGGCACAATGCCGACGAGATCAACCCGGTAGTGAAGCAGATTTGCACTCTGCATATCGTCGACGAGGCACGCCACATTGCGCTTGCGTGCAATCGCCTGGAGCAGTCATTGCGTGATGTTTCGGCTGCGGGCAAGTCACTGTTGCAGCCCTTCATGAATCTGCTGCTAAGGCAGCTTGTGGATACTTTCTATGTGCCGCCGTCGGGATTTTTCGAGCTGGCGGGACTGACTCATGGCGAGCGGTGGCGCAAACTCGCGCGCGCCAACCCGGTGCATCGCGAGTACACCAGGCAGTGTCTTGCGCCGACACTGCGCATGCTCGAAGGCTACGGCTTAAAACCTAAAATTTAGCCGCCAAGGCCGCCAAGCACGCCAAGAAAATCAGGACAGATTAATCAAACGGCAAAACGGATGACTCAATCCAATTGCCTTCATGCCTTTTTATGATTATTTAACTTCGACTTTGTTTTTTCTTGGCGGCCTTGGCGGCAAATATTAATCAGGTTTTCTCCAGCACTTCCATCGCACTGTAGCGGCTGCGCCACCCGAGTTCGGTATGGGCGCGGCGGCAGTTGATGAGCAGCGTTTGGGTGAGCCCGTCCAGCCACGCCGGCTCGCCGCCCCAGCCGGTGTATTTCCACGCCAGGTTCAATCCGAACCGCGCGACCGATAGAGGCAGCGGGATGCTTACGCGACGGCGGCTTTGGATGGCCTCGCGGAAACTGAAGTTGTCCTCGACCGCCAGATTGAACGGGCCGCGCACGTCGCGTTCGATACACAACATGATGGCCTGGACCACATCGTCCTCGTGCACGCATTGCAGGCGTGGATGAGGAAAGGGCAGGCGCACATAACAGGGTTGATTCAGGAGTTGCTTCAACAGGGGCTGCGCGTGGGAGCCCAGGATGATGTGCGGGCGCAGACGAACGCATTCCGGGTATTCGATCGCGATCAGTTTTTCAAGATGCGCCTTGTGCTGGGCATAGAGGAACTGTGGCAGCGGTGCCGGCGCCGCATGTTCGGATAAATGCACGCCGCTGCCATAGACCGCCGCGCTCGACAGATGGATCAGCCGCTGCATGCCGGCGCGGCGGGCGGCATGAAACACCGCAAGGCTGCCTTTGACATTAATGTCGAACATCTCGGCTTCGGGCATATGTCCGCGCAGCACTATAAAGGCCATATTAATCAAATAGTTATGTCCATTCATCCGCTGTGCAAGCTGGGGATCGCGGATGTCGAGCGCCAGGGCGTCGAATTTGGCATGGATAAACCGGGGCGGCTTGAGATCGACACCGGTCACCCGCTCGACGTCGGGACGCTCGCACAATCTGGGCAGCAAGGCCTGCGCCAGTGAGGAACTTGAGCCGGTGACGAAGACGCGCATCGTGCCTCAAGGAAGAGGGATGAGGGATGAAGGATGAAGTGGCCGCACAATCATGCCCGGCTCCCGATGACAGGCGCTTTGCCGTCGGCAAATGCCGGCATGACTTCGCTCGCGAACAGGGCGAGCGATTCGCGCACCACGCTGCTTTCGACCGCGCCGGCGCCGAATGCGCACAGCAGGTTGGTGACGCCGGCGTCGGCATACTTGCGCAGCTTGGCGATGCATTCCTCAGGATCGCCGATGACGGTCAGCCCGGCGGCATCCGCGAGGCCGAAATCAATGCCGAGTTTCATCATTTGGCGGAACCTGCCGAGTTCGTGTATCTGCTCATAGCTGGGATAAAGTTTTTCAAGTACGGGCAGTGTAGTCTTGAACAGCTCGCGGTAGAACCAGGTGAATGCCTGCTGCCCGAGCGCGTGCGCTCGCTTGCGATCCTTGAGGCACAGCACGCCTACCGTC
>CALOEN010000012.1:0-60752 GCA_942492335.1 uncultured beta proteobacterium
GGCCTGCACCAATACGCCGCCCCATGCAGGTGCCCTGCGTTTCCGCACTGGCTCTACGGCGCAGCGCCACCGACAACCTGACCGATCCCAGCTTCATGCAGGTGACCTGCGCCTGCCGGTGATGACCCTGCCGCCTACGGGTAAGCAGGTTTCCGTCGCCACCCATTTCCTGAAACCGTCCTTCAAGTTTTCGAACGGCAGTTCGACTGGCGCGTTTGCCAATCCCGGCACGGGCAATGGCGGTGACGGCGGCGACTGGGCGGTGGTTCCCAACGGGTTCTATACCATGTCCATCAATCCCAACCTGCGTTTAGGCATGGCCCTGAACGTACCCTTTGGCCTCAAGACGCAATATGAGTGCGGGATGGCGCGGTCAGATGACCCGCGCCGAAATCTGAAATCAAAGACCATCAACTTCAATCCGTCGCTGGCCTACAAAGTGAACGACCAGGTGTCCATCGGCGGCGGAGTCAGCGTGCAGCATATCAGAGCCGAGTTGACGGCTTTTACCGGGACTGCTGCCGGCGGAGATCTGACCCTCACCGGCAACGATACAGCCTATGGATACAACGTGGGCATGGTGGTGCAAGCCACGCCCGCTACCCGGTTCGGCAGCGATGCACTGTTCCTCGATCAAATACACGGTGAAAGGCGATGAAATTCAGCGGCACGGCGACGGGGTCGGCAGCAAGTTCCGGGCCGATCTGACTGTGCCCGAAAGTGCATCGGCCAGCGTTTTTTCTGCGCTGACGCCAGTAACGTGATGGGAGACATTACGTGGACGCGCTGGAGCCAGCTGCAGCAGCTCAACGTGACCCGTTCCACGGCCAATCACCTGCGGTCCCGCCGGTTCAACACTCGGACTATCTTGCCTTTCCGGTGGGAGGATACGTATCGCTTCTCGATCGGCGGCAATTACAAATGGAACGAGCAAGCGAAGGTGCGCATGGGCATTGCATACATCAAAACACCCTCTCAGAACGCAACCCGCACGCCACGTTTGCCGGACCAGGATCGTACCTGGCTGGCTGCTGGCGTGCAGTATCGCGTGTCGAAATCCGGCGTGTTTGATTTCGGTTATGCGCATGAGTTCATACGCGATGCGTCCGTGAATGTCTCGGTGCCGCCGGCGGGTACTCTGAACGGAAAATTCTCGAACCAGGCCGACATACTCTCCGTCCAGTACTCGCATACCTTCTAGCATAGATGTCCGACTTAAGCCGGGCAGCGTTTGACGCTGTCCGGCTTTTTATTTTCCGGCCGCACCCCATGCTAGAATGCATTGACGGGTCCATGGAGGCGCCATGCCAGCAACTTCCCCTTTCATCGTGCGCAAAGCGGCCGTACTCGGCGCCGGCGTCATGGGCGCCCAGATTGCCGCGCATCTCGTCAACGCCAATGTCGAGGCCATTCTGTTCGAGTTGCCCGCCAAGGACGGCGATCCCAACGGCATCGTGCTCAAGGCCATCGCCAACCTGGGAAACTGGAACCCAGTCCGCTGGCCGTCGCCGCGGGCGCGCTGATCCAGCCGGCCAACTACGACCAGCATCTGGACGAGCTGCAAGGATTGCGACCTCCTGATCGAAGCCATCTCCGAGCGCATGGACTGGAAGGCCGACCTCTATCGCAAGGTGGCTCCGCATCTGGGTGAGCACACGATATTCGCCAGCAATACCTCGGGCCTGTCGATCAACAAGCTGGCTGCAGCCTTTCCGGAGCAGCTGCGTCCGCGATTCTGCGGCGTGCATTTTTTCAATCCGCCGCGCTACATGCCCCTGGTCGAGCTGATTCCGTGCAGCGACACCGATCCGGCCATTACTCGACGATCTCGAAAACTTTCTGGTCACCACCCTGGGCAAGGGCGTGATCCGCGCCAAGGACACGCCCAACTTTATCGCCAACCGGGTAGGCGTGTTCTCGATGCTGGCTACCATACACCACGCACGGCAGTTCAATATCGGTTTCGATACGGTCGATGCGCTGACCGGCGCGCTGATCGGCCGGCCCAAGAGCGCCACCTTCCGCACCGCCGATGTGGTCGGTCTCGATACGCTTGCGCATGTGGTCAACACCATGAAGGCGACGCTGCCTTGCCGAAGACCCGTGGCGATCCTATTTCATGCGCCGGCCTGGCTCAGACGCCCTGATCGACAAGGGTGCGCTGGGCCAGAAAACCCGGCGCGGCGTCTATCACAAGAAGGGCAAGGACATCCACGTGCTCGACCCAATCAGCGGCGACTACCGTCCATCCGAGAGCAAGGCCGACGAGGCGATGGTGGAGATCCTCAAGAACAGGGTCCCGGCCGACCGTTTCGCAGAATTGCACGAAAGCAAACATCCCCAGGCGCAATTCCTGTGGTCGATTTACCGCGATTCCTTTCACTACTGCGCGGTGCATTTGGCACAAATCGCCGACAATGCGCGCGATCTCGATTTTGCGATCCGCTGGGGCTTCGGCTGGGAGCGCGGGCCGTTCGAAATCTGGCAGTCCGCGGGCTGGCTCAAGCTTGCCGGCTGGATCGAGGAAGACATCGTCGCGGGCAAGGCCATGAGCGCCGAACCGTTGCCGGCATGGGTCACGGAAGCAGGGCGCAGCGGGGTACACGGTCCCGGGGGTTCTTATTCTCCGGCGGCGAATATCTATCAACCGCGCTCGGCTTTGCCGGTGTATCAGCGCCAGGCCTTTCCCGATAGGTTGCTCGGTGAAGACCGGATATACGGCGAAACGATATTCGAAACCGACGCTGTGCGTTGCTGGCATACCGGCGACGATATCGCCATCGTCAGCTTCAAGAGCCGCATGCATGCCATAGGCGACGATGTGCTCGACGGCGTGTTGCAGGCTATCGACGAGGCTGAGCGTAACTGCCTCGGGCTGGTCGTCTGGCAGACCGAGCCGCCGTTTTCTGTGGGCGCCAACCTCAAGAAAACGCCAGCAGGGGGAGGAACGTCCTCGCCGCCTTCGGCAGTCGGGAAATTCTTCAAAAACATCAGGCGGGAAGCGGAATCCCTGGTGCTCAAGGCGGCGCGCCAGATCGGTGTCGCCGACCGGTTGATGGCAGGCAAACTTGAACAGGTCGAGCATCTGGTCGAACAGTTCCAGATCACCACACAGCTGCTGAAGTATTCGATGGTGCCGACAGTCGCCGCGGTTGACGGTCTGGCGCTGGGCGGAGGCTGCGAGTTCATCATGCACTGCGACCGCGCGGTGGCCACGCTCGAGAGTTACATCGGGCTGGTCGAAGTAGGTGTCGGGCTGCTGCCCGCCGGCGGCGGCTGCAAGGAATTCGCGCTGCGCGCGGTGGCAGACGCCAAGGGTGGAGACATGTCGCCTTTCCTGCAGAAGTATTTCAAGGCGGTGGCGATGGCCGCAATCGGCCGCAGCGCGGAACATGCACGCGAGATCGGTTATCTGCGTCCGGCCGACAAAGTCGTGATGAACCGCTTTGAACTGCTCAATATCGCCAAGGCTGAACTGCGTGCACTTGCTGCTGCCGGCTACCGGCCGCCGCTCAAGCCCCGCGCGATCCCGGTGGCGGGACGCAGCGCCATCTCGACCATTCGGGCCTTCATGGAAAACATGCTGGCCGGGGGCTACATTTCAGAGCACGATTACCTGATCGGGTGCAAAGTCGCGACTGTGATGTGCGGCGGTGACATCGAAGGCGGCAGCCTGGTGGACGAGCAGTGGTTTCTCGATCTCGAGCGCCAGCATTTCATGGAACTGATGGCCACGCAAAAGACGCAGGAACGGATTGAGCATATGCTCAAGACGGGCAAACCGCTTAGAAACTAGGATTTAGGATTCAGGATTCGGAGAAAGCGTTGAATTGCTGACTGTGTTTCAGGTTTTTCTTAATCCTGAATCCTGATTCCTTGGTTAGGAGAACCGCCATGAGCAAACAGATCCAGGACGCTTATATCGTTGCGGCAACGCGCACGCCGGTCGGCAAGGCGCCGCGCGGCATGTTCAGAAACGTGCGTCCGGACGACATGCTGGCGCACGTACTGAAGGCGGCGCTTAATCAATGCCCGGGACTCGACGCTGCTGCAGTCGAGGACGTGATCGTGGGTTGCGCCATGCCGGAGGCCGAGCAGGGCATGAATGTTGCGCGCATCGGATTGCTGCTCGCCGGATTTCCCAACAGCGTGCCTGGCCTGACCATCAACCGCTTCTGTTCCTCGGGCGTGCAGGCGGTGGCGTTGGCGGCCGACCGCATCCGACTGGGCGAGGCCGACGTGATGATCGCCGCCGGCACCGAGAGCATGAGCATGGTGCCGATGGGCGGCAACAAGCCGACCTTCAGTCCGGCAATTTTCGAGAAGGACGAGAACATCGCCATCGCCTACGGCATGGGAATAACCGCTGAGAAAGTCGCGGCCCAGTGGCAGGTGAGCCGGGAAGAGCAGGACATGTTCGCCGCTGAAAGCCATCGCCGCGCCCTTGCGGCGACCGATGCCGGCGAGTTCAAGGATGAGATCACGCCGTTTGTGATCGCCGAGAAGACTCCCGATCTGGACAGCCGCGAGATCAAGGTCGGATCGCGTGAGGTGGTCAACGACGAGGGACCGCGCCGCAGCACTACCCCGGAGGCCCTGGCCCGGTTGAAGCCGGCGTTTGCGGCGAAGGGCAATGTCACCGCCGGCAACAGTTCGCAGATGTCGGATGGGGCGGGTGCGGTGGTGCTGATGAGCGAGACGGCGATGAAGCGCTATGGACTGGCTCCTCTGGGCCGTTTTATGGGCTACGCCGTGGCCGGCGTGCCCCCGGAGATCATGGGCATCGGGCCGGTGAAGGCGATCCCCAAAGTTTTGCAGCGGGTGGGACTGAAACAAAACGATATTGACTGGATCGAGCTGAACGAGGCGTTTGCGGCGCAGTCGCTGGCAGTAATGAAGGAACTTGGGCTGGACCATGACCGCGTCAATCCGCTGGGCGGCGCCATCGCGCTCGGGCATCCGCTGGGCGCCACGGGCGCCATTCGCGTGGCGACACTGCTCCACGGCTTGCGCCGCCACAAGAAAAAGTACGGCATGGTGACGATGTGCATCGGCACCGGCATGGGGGCGGCGGGTCTGTTCGAAGCCTTGTAATGTACGGCGGCGCGGGCCGGGGGCATAAAACCGGATTGCGAATTCCGGCAAGGAACAAAATGAAAAAAAATGTATTCGGGGTTACCGCGGCGCTGCTGCTGTTTTTTTCAGGCCCGTTGCATGCGCTTGATATCGAGGGGGTCCATGTCGAAGACCGGATTACGCTGGATGACGGCAAAACCCAGCTGCCCCTGAACGGCGCCGGCGTGCGCACCCGATTCGTTTTCAGGGTCTATGTCGGTGCGCTGTACCTGAAGCAGAAAATGACCGCGGTGACCGAAGTGTTGAACGATGCCGGGCCCAAGCGGGTGGCGATGCATATGCTGCGCGATCTTTCCGCCGACCAGCTGCTGACGGCGCTGAACGATGGTCTGAAAAACAACCACACACCGGAGCAGCTGGCCGCGATGGCGGCGCAGATCAAACAACTCGAAGGTATTTTTGGCGCGGTCAAGGCGGCGAAAGAAGGTGATGTGATCCTGATCGACCTGGTTCCGGGTGCGGGCACGCGCATCACGGTCAACGGCTCAGCCAAGGGCACCATACCCGGCGCCGGGTTCTATGCCGCGCTGCTGCGCGTCTGGCTGGGAGAGAACCCGGCTGATGCCGATCTGAAAAAAGCGATGCTGGGAGGGGGCTAGGGCCTGTTAACACTCACGTGGCAAGTATTAGGAAGCTAGCCGTTCCGCATCGCTTTACTTGCTTTCGTAGCGATCGATAATTTTCTTGTAGGTGCCGTCTTTCTTGATGCTTTCCAGCGCGCCGGTCAACGCCTTGATGGTTTCCGCCGTCGTTCTGGGACTGCATGCGAGATAGGTTTCGCTCTCGCGCACCGTGTACACCAGCTTGATGTCTTTGACGCCGGCTTGCGCCGCCACCATTTTGGCCCGGGCGGTGGTGGTAATCCAGAGGTCGATATATCCCGTTTTCTTGCGATCCAGGGTGAGCTTGCCGGGGTTGAGCTTGTCGTCCGCCACCTCGACGATATTGGTCACGCCGTTTTGCTTCAGGTACTCGGTCTTGGCATCGTAAGTCACGCCGCCGATGCGAAACGGTTTGGCATCGTTGAGGTTGCCGATGCTCTGGTTGAAACCATTCTTGGCAAACAACGACCAGCGGCTGACAGCGATCGGACCAACCCAATTGAAAAGCCGTTCCCGATTCTCTAGCCGGGCAGTGGCATAGAGGCAGGTATCGCGATCGGACTGCGCGCGCTCGTAGCCGGCCTTCCATGCCAGCACCTCGAAGGCCATGGGCACCTTGGCGCGCTTGCCCATTTCCGCGACGACTTCCGTGGCCATGCCGGTGACCTTGCCGTTCTCGGTGTAGTTGAGCGGCGGATTTTCTTCAGTATGCAGGGTAAGCGCCAGGGACGGAGCAGATGAGATCGCGGCCGCAAGCGCCAGAGCGGTTGCGATCAGGGTTACGGCGGGTATTTTTCTCATGGTGGCCTCGGTTCACGAACAGGGATTTCAGGATCGCATGGTTTACATTGCCGGGCAAGCGTCGGGCCGCCTGCGCTGTGGACCGGGTCACATATTGGGGTAATTCGGTCCACCGCCGCCTTCGGGCGACACCCACACGATGTTCTGCGTCGGGTCCTTGATGTCGCAGGTCTTGCAATGCACGCAGTTCTGGGCATTGATCTGCAATCTGGGATCGGTGCCGTCGGCCTCGCGTACGATCTCATATACTCCGGCCGGACAATAGCGTTGCTCGGGCGCGTCGTAGCGTTCGAGATTGACACTGACCGGCACCGTCGCGTCCTTGAGGGTGAGATGGCACGGCTGGTCTTCGTTGTGGTTGGTATTGGAAATGAACACCGAAGACAGCCGGTCGAAGCTGATTACGCCATCGGGTTTGGGATAATCGATCGGGCTCGCCTGCTGCTTGTCCACCAGCATTTCGTGATCGGCATGATGATGGTGCAACGTCCATGGCGCGCGCCCGCCGAATACGACCTGGTCAACACCGACCATCAGCGTGCCGGTCAACAGCCCTTTGCTCATCCATGGCTTGAAGTTGCGTGCCCGGTGCAGTTCGTCATGCAGCCAGCTGGCACGGAAAGTTTCGGGATAGCGGGTCAGTTCGCCGCCGCCCCCTGTTTTCAAGACATCGAAGGCGGCCTGCGCGGCCAGCATGCCTGATTTCATTGCGGCATGACTGCCTTTGATGCGCGAGGCGTTGAGAAATCCGGCATCGTCACCGATCAGGCAGCCGCCGGGAAAAGTCAGCGCCGGCAGCGACTGCAATCCGCCGGCCGAGATGGCGCGGGCGCCATAGGCGACGCGCTTGCCGCCTTCGAGGAACGGCCGGATCGCGGGATGAGTCTTGTAACGCTGAAATTCCTCGTAGGGACTCAGATAGGGATTGCTGTAGCCCAGTCCGACGACGAAGCCTATGGCGGCGAGGTTGTCTTCGAGGTGATAGAAAAACGAGCCGCCGTATGTGTCGTTGGCCAACGGCCACCCGGCAGTGTGTATCACCAGCCCGGGCTGGTGCTGCTCGGGCCGGATTTCCCACAGTTCCTTGAGGCCAATGCCATAGAGCTGCGGGTCGCAGCCTTCGCGCAGACGAAAACGCTCCTGCAACTGCTTGCCGAGATGGCCGCGGCAGCCTTCGGCAAAAAACGTGTAGCGGGCGTGCAGTTCCATGCCCGGTTGGTAGGCATCAGTCGGCTTGCCGTCGCGTCCCACGCCCATGTCGCCGGTGGCCACGCCCTTGACGCTGCCGTCGTCGTTATACAGCACCTCGGATGCGGCAAATCCCGGAAATATTTCCACGCCCAGACTTTCCGCCTGCTGGCCCAGCCAGCGGCACAGGCTGCCAAGGCTGATTACATAATTGCCGTGGTTTTTAAAGCACCCCGGGAGAACAAAATTTGGAAGTTTGTAGGATGCGGTGGCGGTGAGCAGCAGGAAACGGTCTTCGCTGACCGGCGTGTTGAGCGGCGCGCCGAGCGCCTGCCAGTCGGGAAAGAGTTCCTCGAGCGCGCGTGGATCAAGAACCGCGCCCGACAGGATGTGGGCGCCGACTTCCGAGCCCTTTTCCAGGATGCATACGCTCACCTCGTGTTGCTGCTGCACCGCGAGTTGCTTCAGACGTATCGCGGCAGCAAGTCCCGCCGGACCGGCGCCGACGATGACGACATCGTATTGCATGGATTCGCGTTCAGCCACGATACACCTCTGTGATTATCTGTGCCCTGCCAACATTATACCGTTTGCTTTAGCATCTATGAACGAGCAAAGAAAAGCGTTGTGGATCGCGGTGATAGAAGCGCGCTAGCGTGACTCGAGCAGCAGGTGTGCGCATTTGACGCCGCTGCGCACCGCGGCTTCCAGGGTGGCTGGATATTCACTTTCGGTGTAATCACCCGCCAGGAAAAAATTCTTCAACGGGGTGCGTTGCGCTGGCCGCTGCAGGCCGACAGTGCAGGCATAAGTCGCGCGTTTCTCCGCAATCACGCGCTGCCAGACCGGAGCCGGCAAAGCACCGAAATTCTGGCACAGCTCGGCATGGATGCGCCGCGCAATATCGCCCTGCGCCATGTCCTGATGCGGTCCTTCCGCGCTGATCACCGCGGCGACGAGCCCCTGCTGGCCGCTGGTTGCTTCGCGATCGAATATCCATTGTGCCAGGCCCCCGTCCATGCCCAGCATAGTCGAGGGCAGTGGCACGCGTTCCGGATATTGCAGATAAACGGTGTAGATGGGCTGATATTGAAAGCGTTCGACCAGTGCCGCACTGTCGCCGAGTTCCGGCAGGCCGGCGATGGTCGCGCTCAGACGATACGGCGGCACGGCACACACCACATGCGTGAATTCCCTGACCTGATCGCGCGATCTAACCGCATAACCATCGCCATTTCGAAAAATGGAATCTGCGCCATGGCCGGTGAGTACCTGTCCGTCGTGAGATCGTATATAAGCCGCGGCGGGGTCGGGAAAAAGGGAGGACAGATCCACCTTGGCCAGCATGACTTCGCTGTCAGCGCGTCTGGCATCCAGGCCGTCGCGCAAAACATTGAGAAAGACCTGGGCCGATGCGATATCCGGCGGTGTGTTCAGCGCGGCAATGCACATTGGATGCCAGAGGTAACGCGTCATAGCCTGGCCCTGGCGGTGCTGGCGCAGCAATTCGTTCACGGTGATGTCGCTAGTCAGATGGAACCGGATGCTGCGCATCGCGCGCATGAATGCCGCCGCCGCCCACCGTTCTGCCAGGCTGGCGCCGCGCGCGGCCAGCAATCCCAGCGCGAGATGAAGCGGGGCGGGCAGCGCCGCAGCGCGCATGTGGAACCTGTTGTGTATCCGCCAGTCGAGCGGCAAATGCAGCAATACGTTCCCGGCATCACGATTGACCAGCGCAATCATGCGCAGTGTTTCGCGATAGGCCCCGATCAGAATATGCTGGCCGTTGTCGAGCGCGGCGCCGTTGATTTCGACGCCACGTGACCGGCCGCCGAGTTGCGGCGCCGCCTCGAACACAGTGACGGGCACGCTGTGTTCGGCCAGCGCCACTGCAGCGGCCAAGCCGGCATAACCACCGCCGATGATGGCAACGTTCACGGGGTGGGGGTCAGGCCGCAGCTTGGGCCGACTGCTTCCGGCCCGCCCAGATTTTCCGGGGCACGAAGACGCTGCCCTCGAAGATGCGCCGTGCGGTGCGTATCAGCGCGGCGCGGCGCAACTCCAGTTTGCCGCTGGAGAAGTCGACGTCCAGATCTATCATGATCATGCCCTGGGGGTGCTCGATCCTGATCAACCCCTGGGGCGGCGGCGGAAGGGTGGCGATCTGAGAGGCCAATGTTCCGGGTATGGCGCAGGCCGCGGCGATGCATACCGTGCCGGTCACAGGGTGCGCCTTGTGGCAGGTCTCGGGCACGAAGTAGCGAGAAGCGATGATGCCGCCGTTGCGCGGCTTCGACAGCAGCGCCATTTTCGGTACCACCGATTTCGAGACGTCGCCCATGCCCATCAGCACGCCAGCCTTGATGCGAATGGCCTCCATGCGATCGAGCATCCTCCTGTCGGTATCGAGTTCGACAGCGGATTCGTGGCCGGTCTTGCCGAACGCTTCCGCGCGCATCAGGACGATGGGCATCGCGACGTCCACGCAGCTCACTTCCACGCCGTCGATGACGTCCGACGGCTTGCCGGTGGGCAGCAGTTTTTTGGTAACCGATCCGATTGCATTCCTGAAATTGATGCCGATCGGCGCCGCGGTGCCCGGCACGCCATCAATCGCTGCATTGCCTTCATAGCTGACCTGTCCGTCGGGGGTCTGGACGATCGCCTCGACCAGCGACTGCGTGTTGACGTTGAAGATGCGCACCGGCGTCTCGCCGTATCGCGCAGGCACCAGGCCAGCCTCGATCGCGAACGGACCGACCGCGACCAGCATGTTGCCGCAGTTGGGCCTGGTATCGACGATGTTCTCGTTGATCTGTACCTGTGCGAACAGGTAGTCGACGTCGGCGTCCGGGTGTTTCGAACTGCTGATCATCGCGACCTTGCTCGTTACCGAGTGCGCGCCGCCGATGCCGTCCACCTGGATCTGGTGCGGCGAGCCCATCACCGAGAGCAGCACCGCGTCGCGGGTGGGGATGTCGCCGGGAAGGTCGGAGAGCTTGAAGAACGGACCGCGCGAAGTTCCGCCGCGCATGATGACGCAGGGGATCTTGGTCTGCATATAGGGCGTTCTCCAACGAAATTCGTGAAAGATTATACCCCGTGGTTCGTGAATCGTGACTCGTACCCGTCGAGCGGGTATTTTGAAGAATGGTTCGTGGCTCGGAAAGCGGCTCTCAACCAATCACGAACCACCAATCACGGATTCATCCCTTGGTCCAAGTCTTCCACGCGATCCACAGCTTGCGAAGCGGCGTCAGCGAAGTGCGACGCGTCAGGACGTGGCAGCCATCTGCCCGGATTTCCTCGAGCAGCGTACGATAAATCGCGGACATAATGATGCCTGCGCGCTGCGGCTTGCGGTCGGTTGCGGGTAATTGCGCAAACGCCTGCTCGTAATAACTAATCGCCCGGCGGATCTGGAATTCCATCAGGCGCCTGAAATTATCCGTTTCGCGTGCCTGCGAAATATCGGTGATGCTGACACCATATTCCTGCAGTTCGTCGAGCGGCAGATAAATGCGGCCGCGCCGCGCATCCTCGCCGACATCACGGATGATGTTGGTCAGTTGAAATGCCATGCCGAGATCGGCGGCATAAATCAGCGTGCGCCGGTCCTGATAGCCGAAAATCTCGGCTGACAGCAGGCCGACGACGCTCGCGACCCGGTAGCAGTACAGTTTCAGCGCTTCGAAATCAGGATAGCGGTCATGCTCGAGATCCATCTCCATGCCATCGATGATCTCCTGCAGGTGCTGTTCCTGAAGGTTGAACTTGCCGGCGACTTCGGACAGAGCGCGCGTGACCGGATGCTGCGGCTGGCCTTGATAAGCATTCGCCACTTCCTTGCGCCACCAGGCGAGTTTCATACGCGCCACGCCAGTGTCGGTGCATTCATCGACGACGTCATCGACCTCGCGGCAAAACGCGTAGAGTACGGTGATCGCACGGCGCTGCTCTGCTGGCAGAAACAGAAAACTGTAGTAAAAGCTCGAGCCGCTGTGCGAGGCTTTCTGCTGGCAATAGTCGTGGGGATCCATTGAAGTCACAGCGAGCGCCATAGCATCAGCGGCCAGTCGAACCAGCGCAACACCGGGCGCTGACGGAATATGTCGCCATCGACGTCGTCGATTTTGGCCAAAATGCGGGCGCCGCCCTGAATGATCATGCGCATTTCCAGCCCGAGCCGGCCCCCGAGGTTGCGTCCCAGCGGTGCGCCCGATTGGAGCAAAGTGCGGTTGCGATCGACCTGAAACGCCATGAACGACGACCAGTTGCCGCCGGTATCGCCGGCGGCGATTTGTTGTTCGGTGATACCGAAACGCGCCATGTCTTCCTGCGGCAGGTAGATCCGTTGTTTTTGATAATCGACGGCCACATCCTGCAGAAAATTAATGAGCTGCAGGCTGGAGCAGATCGCGTCGGAGTACGCGAGATTCTGCGGCGTGGCCGCGCCATACAGAGTCAGCAACAGGCGGCCGACCGGATTGGCCGAACGCCGGGAATAATCGAGCGCCTCGGTGTGATCGGCATAGCGCTTTTTGGTGACATCCTGGGAAAATGCGGATAACAGATCGCGAAATGCGGCTATGGGCAAGCTGTGTTTACGGATAAGCTCGCCGAGCGCCTCAAACCACGGTATTGCGGGCGGGGCGCCGGTTTCGATCCTGTTCAATTCCTGGCGGAATGTATCGAGCTGGGCCAGGCGGACCGCATCCGGGGCATCGCCCTCATCGGCGAAATCGTCGGCTTCGCGGGCAAAACGATAGATCAGGGCGACCGGACGACGAAATTCGGGCGGTAAAAGCAGGGACGCAACAGGAAAATTTTCGTAATGGTGGACCGTCATTTTTTCGGTATAAAATATATTATTATCAATAGCTTGCATTGATGTGTTAAGATACATTGCAAGCTTTGGCCGCTGACGGTAGAGTGCTGATTATATTACAATCGACAGGTTCAAAAGCAGTCGCGCGCGAAAGTGGCGAAATTGGTAGACGCACCAGATTTAGGTTCTGGCGCCGAAAGGCGTGTGGGTTCGAGTCCCTCCTTTCGCACCAGAGATGATGTCGTTGATATAAGGATAGTGAATTTAAATGCAAGCGAACTTGGAAACATTGGGCCAGTTGGAGCGGCGTCTCAGCATTGCCGTTCCCATGACAGAAATCGAAAGTGAGGTGGAAAACCGCCTTAAACGTCTTTCGCGTACTGTAAAAATGCACGGCTTCCGGCCCGGCAAAGTGCCGTTCAAGGTCGTGGTGCAGCAATATGGCGGCCAGGTGCGCCAGGAAGTGCTGGGCGAAACCTTGGAAAAGAGCTTTGGCGAAGCCGTCACGCAACAGAATTTGAAAGTCGCGGGTTACCCGAAGTTCGACGCCAAGCCGCCTGAAGAAAATGCCGGCCAGTTTGAGTACAGCGCCACTTTCGAGGTTTATCCCGAAATCGTAGTGGGCGACATCTCGAAGCTGGCCATCACCCGGCCGGTGCTTGACGTAACCGACGTCGAAGTCGAGAAGACGCTTGAGATCATGCGCAAGCAGCGTGCAAGCTATGATCCGGTCGAGCGCGTTGCCGCGGACGGCGACCGGCTTACCATCAGTTATCGCGGAACGATAGACGGCAAGGAGTTCAACGGCTCGGCTGCGCAGGATTCCCCGGTCGTGCTGGGTGAAGGCCGGCTGCTTCCCGATTTCGAGACGCAGTTGCGGGGCATGAAAGGCGGCGAATCGCGGACCTTCGAACTGCGTTTTCCGGACGATTACCATGGCCGCGAGGTGGCGGGAAAAACCGCAAGCTTCGAGGTCACGCTGACACAAGTAGCCGCGCCCAAGCTGCCCGAAATCGATGCGGATTTTGCCAAGAGCCTGGGGGTAGACGACGGCGATATCAGCAAAATGCGCGCTGAAGTCAGGGCCAATCTCGAGCGCGAGGTCAAGGCCCGCCTCAAGAGCCGCCTCAAGGACCGGGTCATGCAGACGTTGCTCGATGTCACGCAGATCGAGGTGCCGAAGGCTCTGGTGGAAATGGAAATCCAGCGCATGCAGACGCAGGCGCGCCAGGATCTGGCGGCACGCGGCATCCCGGTGAAGGACGACATGCCGATCCCGGCCGAAGTGTTCGAGAAGCAGGGTCAGCGCCGTGTCAATCTCGGTCTGATTCTTGCCGAAGTGGTCAAGACCCACAGCCTCCGCGCGAATCCCGAGCAGGTGCGGGCGGTGGTCGAAGAGCAGGCGCAAAGCTACGAGCATGCCGAAGAAGTGGTTAAATGGTTTTACCAGTCTCCGGAACGGTTGCGCGAGATCGAATCCATGGTACTGGAGGATAATGTGGTTGCCTGGGCTATTGGCGCGGCCAGGGTTGAAGACAAGGCGATTGCCTTTGATGAATTGATGGAGAACAAGCAATGACGCGCTACATGGAGCCCCAGGGCCTCGGCATGATTCCGATGGTCATCGAGCAAAGCGGGCGCGGCGAGCGCGCTTATGATATTTATTCGCGACTGCTCAAGGAGCGCGTGGTTTTTCTGGTGGGCCCGGTGACCGAGGTCACCGCCAACCTGATCGTTGCCCAGTTGCTGTTCCTGGAATCCGACAATCCGGACAAGGACATTTCGTTTTACATCAATTCTCCGGGGGGGTCGGTCTCCGCGGGCCTGGCGATCTACGACACCATGCAGTTCATCAAGCCGGATGTATCGACGCTGTGCGTTGGGCAGGCGGCGAGCATGGGCGCGCTGCTACTGACCGCCGGCGCCAAGGGCAAGCGCTTTTGCCTGCCCAATTCCAGGGTGATGATCCATCAGCCTATGGGCGGCTTCCAGGGCCAGGCCTCGGATATTGAAATTCACGCCAAGGAGATCCTGTACCTCAAGGGCCGTCTCAACGAAATCATGGCCGCGCATACCGGGCAAAAGATCGAAACGATGGTAAAAGATACCGATCGCGATAACTTCCTGAGCGGTGAGCAGTCGGTCGCTTACGGCCTGGTCGACAAAGTGCTGGTCAGCCGTGCTGACGCGGCCGCTGCAGCCTGAGTCTGAGGACGGGGGAATTATTAGTGGCAGTTCGATGTCTTAAACCACTGAGTCAGAGGAAAAACGGACATGACAGATAAAGTTGGCGGCGAAAAACTGCTGTATTGCTCGTTCTGCGGGAAAAGCCAGCACGAGGTCCGTAAACTCATTGCCGGCCCGTCGGTGTTCATCTGCGACGAGTGCATCGAGCTGTGCAACGATATTATTCGCGAGGAGACTCAGGGCGAGCAGGGCGGCAAAGGCGCCAAATCCGACCTGCCGATTCCCCACGAGATCCGCACCATACTCGGCCAGTACGTGATCGGGCAGGACGTTGCCAAGAAGATACTCTCGGTGGCGGTCTACAATCATTACAAACGCCTCAAGACGCTCAACAAGAATGACGACGTCGAACTCGCCAAATCCAACATTCTGCTGATCGGGCCGACCGGCTCGGGCAAGACGCTGCTGGCACAAACGCTGGCGCGGCTGTTGAATGTGCCGTTCGTGATGGCCGATGCCACGACTCTGACCGAAGCCGGTTACGTCGGCGAAGACGTCGAGAACATCATCCAGAAGCTGCTGCAGAAATGCGATTACGATGTCGACAAAGCGCAGCGCGGCATCGTTTATATAGACGAAATCGACAAGATTTCGCGCAAATCCGACAATCCCTCGATCACGCGCGACGTGTCGGGTGAAGGCGTGCAACAGGCGCTGCTGAAGCTCATCGAGGGCACCATAGCCTCGGTGCCGCCCCAGGGCGGGCGCAAGCACCCGAACCAGGAATTCGTGCAGGTCGACACCACGAACATCCTGTTCGTGTGCGGTGGCGCATTCGACGGTCTGGACAAAGTCATACGCGCAAGGTCGGAGAAAAGCGGCATCGGCTTCGGCGCGGATGTGCGCAGCAAGGATAACCGCAAGGATCTCGGCAAGGCGCTGCGCGACGTGCAGCCGGAAGACCTGATCAAGTATGGGCTGATCCCCGAGTTCGTCGGCCGGCTGCCGGTGGTGGCGACCCTGGAAGAGCTCGATGAGCTGGCGCTGATCGAGATTCTGACCCAGCCCAAGAACGCGCTGCTGAAGCAATATCAGAAAATGTTCGCCATGGAAGGCGTGGAACTCGAAGTGCGCGAAGCTGCGCTGCGCGCGGTTGCAAAACGCGCGCTCGAGCGCAAGACCGGCGCGCGCGGATTGCGCTCGATCCTCGAGGTTACGCTGCTCAACACCATGTTCGACCTGCCGTCCATGGAAAACGTGGTCAAGGTGGTGGTGGACGAAGGCACGATTACAGGGGACGCGCCGCCGCTGGTGATATATTCCGACCAACCCAAGGTAGCCGGATCCACGATGTAGGCCCGGGATGAGGCGCTCGTGGACCATGCAACTGATTTATCTGCAAGTCCGTGAGGCGCCTGCTTGAATTCCGGGAAGTTTCCCCAATCTAGGCAATACGCATTGTTTTTTAAGGTAACTCACCATGTCCAGCACTGAAACCCAAAGTAATTTCCCCTTACAGCTGCCGTTGCTGCCGTTGCGCGACGTGGTGGTTTTTCCGCACATGGTCATTCCGCTGTTCGTCGGGCGCCCGAAATCCATCAAGGCGCTGGAAAGCGCGATGGAGTCAGGCAAAAGTATCGTGCTGGTCGCCCAGAAGTCGGCATCCAAGGATGAGCCTACCCCCGAGGACATGTATGAGATCGCCAGCATCGCCAATATTCTGCAGATGCTGAAACTGCCCGACGGCACGGTCAAGGTGCTGGTTGAGGGCAGTCAGCGCGCGCGTATTACAGAAATTGTCGATGGCAAGACGCACTACACCGTCTCAGTCACGCCGATTCCAGCCGACACCGGCGGCGATCACGAAGTCGAGGCGATGCGCCGCACCATGATCCAGCAGTTCGATCAGTATGTGAAACTTAACAAGAAGATTCCTCCCGAGATACTGACTTCGCTGGCGGGCATCGACGAGGCCGGCCGGTTGGGGGACACCATAGCCGCTCATCTGCCGCTGAAGCTCGAGCAAAAGCAGGAAGTGCTCGAAATGTTCGACGTCAAGCAGCGCCTCGAGCATCTTCTCAAGCTGGTGGAAAGCGAGCTCGATATTCTGCAGGTAGAGAAGCGCATCCGCGGCCGCGTCAAGCGCCAGATGGAGAAGAGCCAGCGAGAGTACTATCTGAACGAGCAGGTAAAGGCGATCCAGAAAGAGCTTGGAGAAAGCGAGGATGGCGCCGATATAGACGAAGTCGAGAAGAAGATCAAAGCCGCGCGCATGCCCAAAGAGGCGCGCAAGAAAGTCGAGGCGGAGCTCAAGAAACTCAAGCTCATGTCGCCGATGTCGGCGGAAGCGACCGTGGTGCGCAATTACATCGATGCGGTGGCCACGCTGCCGTGGCGTAAAAGAAGCAAGATCAGCACCGATCTGATCGCGGCGGAGAAGGTGCTCGACGTAGACCACTACGGCCTGGAAAAGGTCAAGGAACGGATCGTCGAGTATCTCGCGGTGCAGCAGCGTGTGGATAAACTCAAGGCCCCCATCCTGTGTCTGGTCGGCGCCCCCGGCGTGGGCAAGACTTCGCTCGGGCAATCGATCGCGCGCGCGACCAATCGCAAATTCATACGCATGTCGCTGGGCGGCGTTCGCGACGAAGCGGAGATACGCGGCCACCGCCGTACTTACATCGGCTCGATGCCCGGCAAAATCCTCCAGAACATGACCAAAGTCGGTGTCCGTAACCCGCTGTTCCTGCTCGACGAAGTCGACAAGATGGGCATGGATTTCCGCGGCGATCCGGCTTCGGCGCTGCTCGAGGTGCTGGATCCCGAGCAGAACCATACCTTCGTCGACCACTACGTCGAAGTCGAATACGATCTGTCAGACGTCATGTTCGTGGCGACGGCAAACACGCTGAATATTCCGCCAGCGCTGCTCGACAGGATGGAAGTCATCCGCTTGTCCGGTTACACCGAAGACGAGAAGGTGCACATCGCGAGGCAGCACCTGCTGCCGAAGGTCATGAAAAATCATGGCCTGAAACCGGAGGAAATCGTCGTTTCCGACAGCGCCTTGCGTGACATCGTCCGCTATTACACCCGCGAAGCGGGCGTGCGCAGCCTCGAGCGCGAGGTGTCGAAGTTCTGCCGCAAGGTGGTGAAAACACTGGTGAGCGAAAAAGGCAGCCGCAAGGTGTCGATTACCGCGCGCAACCTGGACAAGTATCTGGGGGTGCGGCGCTATACCTACGGCATGGCGGAGAAGAACAACCAAGTCGGCCAGGTTTGCGGTCTGGCGTGGACCGAGGTCGGCGGTGAATTGCTGACGATAGAAGCAGTCGTCATGCCCGGCAAAGGCAAGATGACCACCACCGGCAAACTGGGCGAGGTGATGCAGGAGTCGGTGCAGGCGGCATTGTCCGTGGTGCGCAGCAGATCGCGGCGACTCGGCATCCACAGCGACTTCTACCAGAAAAACGACATCCACATCCACTTGCCGGAAGGCGCGACGCCGAAAGACGGCCCGAGCGCGGGTGTCGGCATCTGCACGGCGATGGTGTCTGCGCTCACCGGCATCCCGGTTCGCGCCGATGTTGCGATGACCGGTGAAATCACGCTGCGCGGCGAAGTGCTGCCTATTGGTGGTCTCAAGGAGAAACTGCTTGCGGCGCATCGCGGCGGGATCAAAACCGTGCTCATTCCGGAAGAGAATGTGAAGGATCTTGCGGAAATTCCGGATAACGTCAAAAACCATCTCGACATTCATCCGGTGAAATGGATAGACAACGTGCTGGAAATGGCGCTCGAGCGCAAACCCGAACCCCTGAAGGAACAGGCGGATGCGGCGCCGCTCGCGCCCGTGAGCGAGGCGCCGGCACCGGCGGTCAAGCACTAGAGCCTGGGGCGGACTCATTCACCGCTGGCAAAGCGCTGAAAGATGCGTTAAAATCGCGGTCGCGGTAGGCAGTCCAAGGTTTCAATAATTTGGGGTAGTCGCGCGGTGCGCGTCTACCCCAAAATGCTTAAGTAAGGTGATGGGGCGCCGGCAGTTGAAGTCGGGGCATGCCTGAATGCGTTTCGGGTGCTTAGCTCAGTTGGTAGAGCGTCGCCCTTACAAGGCGAATGTCGGCGGTTCGACCCCGTCAGCACCCACCAGGTATTGCGAATTTGGAGTGGTAGTTCAGTTGGTTAGAATACCGGCCTGTCACGCCGGGGGTCGCGGGTTCGAGTCCCGTCCACTCCGCCATGATCTGGAAAAAGGGCGAACAGGGTTCGCCCTTTTTTCTGGGTAACAGGTAACTAGTAACTTGCGGTTTTCGAGTAACATCGCCAGAAACTGACGTTGGTTTACGATTTGCTAATCACGGCATTACTTTATGTATAACTTAATTGGCAATAACAAGCTGCTGGTCCAGATCGTCATGGGGGTGATCGTGGTGCCATTCGCATTCTTCGGCATAGATTCGTATTTCCGTGCAGGAGATGTGACGCAGGGTCTGGCGACAGTCGGCGATAACCGGATCTCGCAGCTGGAGTTCAACCAGGCACTGCGCGATCGCCAGGAAACGATACAACGCATGCTCAACAACCGGGCCGATCCCGCATTGCTGGACAACCCGGAACTGCGTCTGGCGGTTATCGAAGACCTGATCAGGCAAAAACTCCTGATCAACAGCGCGCTCAAAAGCGGGATGGTTGTCAGCGATCAGCAGTTGCGCGACGTCATCGCAGAACAGCAGGCCTTTCAGGACGCCGGGAAATTCTCGCTAGATCTTTATAATCAGTATCTCAAGAGCCAGGGCATGACGCCGGCCATATTTGAGACGCGGCTGCGTTACGACATGCTGCTGCAGCAAGCGGATGATGCCTATAGGGACAGCGTATTTGTCCCGCGCACCGTTGCCGAGCGACTGCTGCGTATCGGCGAGCAGCAACGCGAAGTCAGCCAGTCGGCGATTGCACCCGATCGGTTTCTCCCGTACGTGAAGCTGGAAGCCGACGCTGCAAAAAAATACTACGATGATCATCAGGATGAATACCGGATTCCGGAGCAGGCGCGTGTTGAGTACGTGACCTTGTCTGCGGACACGCTGGCATCGCAGGTTCAGGTCGATCCGGCCGCAATCAAAAAAGCCTATGAAGCGCGCATGGCGCAGTATGAGGTCAAGGAAACGCGCCAGGCGAGCCACATCCTGATCAGCGTCGATGCGGGCGCTACTGCCGAGGCCAAGCAGAAAGCCCGTGCCAAAGCCGATGAGATATATGGGCAGCTGAAACAGAGTCCCGGCAAGTTTGCCGAGCTTGCCAAAGCGTATTCGCAGGATCCGGGTTCGGCCGCGAACGGCGGTGATCTCGGTTTTTTCGGTCGCGGCGCCATGGTCAAGCCTTTCGACGCCGCCGTGTTTCAAATGAAAACGGGCGAAATCTCGGCACCGGTCGAGTCCCAGTATGGATTCCACATTATCCGGCTGACAGCGATCAGGGCCGGACAGGCCAAGAGCCTTGACGAGGTGCGCGGCCAGATCGAGGCGGAGCTAAAAAAAGAACAGGCGGGCAGGAAATTCGCGGAGCTTGCCGAGAACTTCAGCAACACCGTGTTCGAGCAGTCGGAGAGCCTGGAACCCGCGGCCAAGCTGGCCAAGTCCACGGTGAAGCAGAGCGGATGGATCACGCGCCAACATGCCGCTGACACGCTTCTGAACAATCCAAAACTGTTGCAATCTATTTTTTCAGCGGACGTGCTCAAGAACAAACGCAATACCGAGGTGGTTGAAACCGCACCCGGCGTGCTGGTGGCCGCGCGGCTCATGGAGTACAAGCCTTCGAGCGTGCAGCCCTTTGCCGATATAAGCGCCGAGATCACCAAGAGACTGACACTGAGGCAGGCGGCCCAACTCGCGATTCAGGACGGCCGGGACACGCTGGAAAAACTCAAGCAGGGCAAGGATGTGCAGGTGACGTGGAGCGCGCCGCAACTGGTGAGCCGCAACGATGCCAAAGGCCTGAGCGAGCCGGTGATGAGGCAAGTGTTCAGGGTCGACACCGGCAAGCTTCCGGCCTACGGCGGCGTCGAGAATCCCGCCGGCGGATTCACTTTACTTAAAGTCGCGCGGTTTGTAGAACTGGAAAAAATGACGCCTGAAAAACAGAAGAAGCTTGCGGATGCGCTGCAGCAGTTGATCGGCCAGGAAGAGGTATCGGCCTATATCGCCAGTCTGCGGAAAAAAACCGACGGGTTGAACCTGAAACCTGAAACCTGAAACCTGAAACCTGAAACCTGAAACCTTAGTCCCCCTGTCCTGCGCTGCTGCCCCCCACCGTGGTATTGAAACCGCAGTCGACGTAAGTGATCTCTCCAGTGATGCCACTGGCCAGATCACTCAGCATGAATGCCGCAGCATTGCCGACTTCGTCTATCGTTACATTGCGCTGCAGTGGCGCATAGGCCTCGGCAATTTTCAGTTTTTGGCTGAAGTCGCTGATGCCGGCGGAGGCCAGCGTCCTGATCGGTCCCGCCGATATGGCGTTGACGCGTATACCCTGAGGCCCGAGGTTCTTGGCCAGATAGCGCACCCCGGCTTCAAGACTGGCTTTGGCGAGTCCCATCACGTTGTAATTCGGCACCGAACGAGCCGCGCCCAGATAGGTGAGCGTGAGCAATGCCGCATGCCGGCCTTCCATCATTTTCAGCCCGCCCTTGGCCAGCGCGGCGAAGCTGTACGAGCTGACATCGTGCGCGATGCGGAATGCTTCGCGCGTCAGGCCATCGAGGAATTCTCCTTTCAGCGCCTCGCGCGGCGAGTATGCGACAGAGTGTACGAGCCCATCGAGCCCGTCCCATTCCTTTGCAAGCTGCTCGAACAGGCTGTTGATTTCATCGTCACTCGACACATCGCAGCGCAGTATCGGGCACTTGCCGAATTCCTGGGAAAGCTGGGTGACGCGCTGGCCCAGTTCTTCGTTCTGATAGGTGAAGGCGAGTGTTGCGCCCTCGCGTTTGAGCGCTTTGGCGATGCCATAAGCGATCGAGCGGTTGGACAGCAGTCCGGTCACGAGGATTTTCTTGTCTTGTAAAAAGCCCATGCTGTATTCCTTGATATATATGGCGGCAGTGCGGGCGCCGCGCTTAGGCTAAATTATAGCGTATGTGCACGAAAGCCCGAGTAATTCCGGAACGGCGCATGCCGTAATTCCTGCGCCCGCACATGCTGCCGGCGGCTGTCATTGTGGGGTCGCCTCTTCATCTACTATTGGGATAAGTTCTGGGCTACACTTTGCCGTTAATGCGTTCATTTCTGCTTCGCGCGCTGCTATCGGTGGTTGCGCTTCTGGCCGGGTGCGGCGGCTCGCCGTGGAATAATCCCTATCCTGCTTCCGAAGCGGGCGCCAATATACTCTACTCGTCGTTTTCCGAGCGTCCCAAGCACCTAGACCCGGTGCAGTCCTACAGCGAGAACGAGTATGTGTTTCTGGCGCAGATTTACCAGCCACCCCTGCAATACCATTATTTGAAACGGCCCTACCAGCTGATTCCGTTTGGTGCGGCCGAAGTGCCGCGCGCAACCCTGTTTGACGGCAAAGCACGCCGGCTGCCAGACAATACCGGAGCCCAAAACGTCGCCTACAGCGAGTACGTGATTCATATCCGGCCCGGCATCCGCTATCAACCGCATCCCGCGTTTGCGGTGGACGATAAAGGCAGGCTGCTGTACCACAATCTAAAGCCCGGAGATCTGGATCATGTCTTCGCGCTGAGTGACTTCAAGCAGCGCGGCACGCGCGAACTGGTGGCTGCCGATTACGTGCACCAGATCAAGCGGCTTGCGCATCCGCGACTGCATTCGCCGATATTCGGTCTGATGAGCGATTACATCGTCGGTCTCAAGGAACTGGCCGAGAAACTGGCTGCGGCCGAAAAAGCCCTGCCCCGGGACGGCTTTCTCGATCTCACGCGCTACGAACTCGATGGCGTGCAGGTGATGGACCGATATACCTATCGCGTCAGGGTGCGCGGCAAGTACCCGCAATTTGCCTATTGGCTTGCGATGCCGTTTTTTGCCCCGGTGCCGCCCGAAGCCGAACGCTTTTATGCACAGCCCGGCATGGCGCAGAAAAACATCACGCTCGACTGGTACCCGGTCGGCACCGGACCGTACATGCTGACGATCAACGACCCCAACCGGAAAATGGTGCTCGAGCGCAATCCGAATTACCACGGCGAGACCTATCCTAAAGAGGGCGCGCCGGGCGATGCCGAGGCCGGGCTGCTGGCTGACGCGGGCAAACCGCTGCCGTTCATCGACAAAGTCATATTCAGTCTGGAAAAGGAGCAGATCCCGTATTGGAACAAATTCCTCGAGGGTTACTATGATGCTTCCGGCATTGCATCGGACACTTTCGATCAGGCCATACAATCTTCAGGGCAGGGCGATGCGGCCTTGACGGACGAGATGAAGGCGCGTGGCATCGTGCTGCAGACCTCGGTCGCGACCAGCGTGTTCTATCTCGGCTTTAATATGATAGACCCGGTGGTGGGCGGGTTGCGGGAACGGGCGCGAAAATTGCGCCTGGCAATTTCCATTGCCGTCGACCAGGAGGAATTCATCTCGATTTTCCAGAACGGCCGCGGTATTCCCGCGCAGGGTCCGATCGCTCCCGGCATCTTCGGTTACCACGAGGGTCAGAAAGGCGTTAATCCCTATGTCTATGACTGGGTCAACGGCAAGCCGCGCAGAAAATCGATCGAATACGCGAAAAAGCTTCTGGCCGAGGCCGGATATCCTGACGGCCGCGACGCCAAGACCGGCCAGCCTCTGCTCGTCAATCTCGATACCACGACATCGGGGGCCGACAGCAAATCGAGGCTGGACTGGTATGTGAAACAACTCGAAAAAATCGGCGTGCAACTAGTGGTGCGCGCAACCGACTGGAACCGCTTCCAGGACAAATTGCGCAGGGGCAGCGTGCAGCTCTATATTCTGGGCTGGAATGCCGACTATCCCGACCCGGAGAATTTTCTGTTTCTGCTGCACGGCGCGCAAAGCAAGGCCAGGACTGCGGGAGAGAATGCGTCGAACTACGCCAACCCCAAATTTGACCGGCTGTTCGAGCGCATGAAGAACGTCGACAACAGCCCCGAGCGACAGGCCATCATAGACCGCATGGTCGAGATTGCGCGCCATGACGCGCCCTGGGTCTGGAGTTACTTTCCCAAGGATTACAGCCTGCATCATGCCTGGGTGCATAACCTCAAGCCCAATCAGATGGCCAACAATGGTCTCAAATACCAGCGCATCGATCCGGTGCTGCGAGAGAAAATGCGCGGGCTATGGAATCAACCGGTCGTGTGGCCGTTGCTCCTGATCGTTGCGCTGCTGGTGGCGAGCATGGTGCCGGCAATCCTTGTGTTCCGGCGTCGCGAACGTCAGACCGGGACACTGAACCTGCAGACAGTGGAGAAAGACGCTGCATGATTGCTTATATTATCCGGCGTCTGGCTTATGCGGTTCCTATCCTGATCGGCGTCAACATTATTACGTTCGCCTTGTTTTTCGTGGTCAACACGCCGGACGACATGGCGCGGGCCCACCTCGGCGTAAAACGCGTCACGCCGGATGCCATCCAAAAATGGAAAGTGCAGAGGGGATACAATAAGCCATTGTTATTTAATGATAATTCGTCAGGCGCTGGCAAGTTGACTGACACCATTTTTTACGAAAAATCAGTCAGATTATTCGCCTTCGATTTCGGTTATGCGGATGACGGTCGCGACATCGGCCTCGATATCAAGACCCGGATGTGGCCCAGTCTTGCGATACAGCTTCCGGTTTTTCTGGCGGGAGTGCTGGTCTATATCACGCTTGCCTTGTTAATGGCATTTTTCCGCGCCACGTACATCGATTTCTGGGGCGTCGTGCTGTGCGTGGCGATGATGTCGATCTCGGGTCTTTTTTACATCATCGGCGGCCAGTATCTTGTCGGCAAGCTGTGGAACCTGGTGCCGATCTCCGGTTATGACAGCGGGGTCAACGCCATCAGATTTCTACTGTTGCCGGTCGTGATAGGCATCATCGGCGGCGTGGGTTCCAAGGCGCGCTGGTATCGCACGATATTCCTCGAGGAAATCGGAAAGGATTATGTGCGCACCGCGCGAGCCAAGGGCCTGTCGGAAATGCGCGTGTTGTTCCGGCATGTGCTGCAGAATGCGCTGATCCCCATACTCACGGGACTGGTCGTGGTGATCCCGACGTTATTCATGGGTGCGCTGATCATGGAAGCGTTCTTCGGCATCCCGGGACTGGGCAGCTACACGATAGACGCCATACGGTCCCAGGATTTTTCCGTCGTGCGGGCGATGGTGTTTCTGGGTTCGGTGCTGTACATCCTCGGCCTCATCATGACCGATATTTCCTACACGCTGGCGGATCCGCGAGTGAGGTTTGAGTAATGCCATTTAAACTCGAATTGCTATGGACGGACCAGTTGGTCTGGCTGCTGGTTGTCATAGTGACCGGATTTGTCTGGTACATACGACGGCATGAGCACCTGCTGGCGCCGTGGCGGCGGGTGGCGGGCAGTGCAAGCGGTATGGCGGCGTTGACAGTGCTGGTGTTTTTTATTGCAGTCGGCCTGCTCGATTGTCTGCATTACCGGCCGGCGCTGCCCGACAGGGAAGGACGGCAGATTTATGCCGTGGAAATCCTGAGCGTGCTCGACAAGCTGGCGGGCCATCTGCGCACTGAAAAAGCAACGACTTATTCGGCCCCGCTCGCGACCCACCGCTATACCAAGGAACTGATAGAACTGCCGGACGGCACGCAGATACGCGACTACCCAAGACTCAAGTACGGCGGTGCGCATCTCAAGGACCCGCAGGCCGATTGGGCGGCGGACGTGACCAGACGCGTGCTATACGGTGCAGGCGGTGGCGTCATCCTGTGGTTGCTCGCATCAACTCTGCTGTGCGCAATTCTTGCCAGTCGTGGCAGAGGCAGTCTGGCAGCAGCATGGCGTGCGGTCTGGCGCGGAGAGACGGCAGTGCCGTGGCGCCTGGTGCTGATCACATTTGGTCTCATATTGATGGGCATGGGCTCGATCATCGCCCTCGCTGCCAAGTATCATGTCTTTGGCACCGACAAGGTGGGACAAGACGTGCTCTACCAGGTGTTGAAGAGCATACGCACCGGTCTCGTGATCGGCACGCTGACGACGCTGGTCACGATGCCGTTTGCGCTGTTGCTCGGGATCATGGCGGGCTATTTCCGCAAATGGATAGACGACGTGATCCAGTATATTTACACGACGCTCAGCTCCATCCCCGATGTGTTGCTGATTGCCGCAGCCGTATTGATGATGCAGGTCTACATTGGCAATCATCCTGATTTGTTTGAGACGACCATAGAACGGGCAGATCTCAAGCTATTGTTTTTATGCATTATTTTGGGGATAACCAGCTGGACCGGGCTGTGCCGTCTGCTGCGCGGTGAAGCGCTGAAACTGCGCGAAATGGAATACATACAGGCCGCGCATGCTTTCGGGGTCTCGCACTGGCGCATCATGTCGCGCCATATTCTGCCCAACGTGATGCACATCGTGATGATCGCCATGGTGATGGACTTCAGCGGGTTGGTGCTGGCTGAAGCGGTGCTGTCCTATATCGGGGTCGGCGTCGATCCGTCGATGATCAGCTTCGGCAACATGATCAATGGCGCGCGGCTGGAGATGGCGCGCGAGCCCATAGTATGGTGGTCGCTGGCTGCGGCTTTTTTCTTCATGCTGCTGCTGGTGCTGTCCGCCAACCTGTTTGCCGATGCGGTACGCGATGCCTTCGATCCGCGTATCCGCAGCCGGATGCGGAGTCCGGCGCAACTGGCGCGGCATCTTGCCGCAGGCGTGCGTCCCGGATCCAGGGCATGACGCGCCCGCTTCTTAAAATAGAGGGCCTGCACACCTGGATCGACGCCGACAGCGGGATCGTGCGCGCGGTCGAAGGGTTGTCGCTCACGATAGAGCGTGGGGAGACCTTTGCGCTGCTCGGAGAGTCAGGTTGCGGCAAGTCGATAACTGCGTTGTCGGTGATGCGGCTGTTGCCGGATGCCGGCCAGATCGTGAACGGTGCGGTCGAGTTCGATGGCACCGACCTGCTCGCATTGTCCGAGGCCGAAATGCGCGCGGTGCGCGGGCGGCGTATCGCCATGATTTTCCAGGAGCCCATGCTGTCGCTCAACCCGGTGATGACCGTCGGGTCGCAGATCGCCGAGACACTGCGCACTCACACCGTGCTTTCAGGGCAGGCCCTGGAAGCGCGTGTAATCGAATTGCTGGATGCGGTGCAGATTCCTGATGCCGCACGGCGCAGAACCGAATATCCATTTCAGCTGTCAGGCGGCATGAAGCAGCGCGTGATGATCGCAATGGCGCTGGCCTGTGACCCGGACTTGCTGGTTGCGGATGAGCCGACCACCGCGCTCGATGTGACGATACAGGCGCAGATACTCGACCTGCTGCGTGAACTGCAGGTGCGCCGCCGCATGTCGGTGTTGCTCATTACGCATGATCTGGCTGTGGTTTCGGAAATGGCGCAGCGCGTGGCGGTGATGTACGCGGGCGAGATCATAGAGACCGCGGATCGCGAGTCGTTTTTCGCGCGGCCTGCGCATCCGTATTCGAGAAAGCTTTTCGATTCGATGCCGGCCAAGCACAAACGCGGCGACGGGCTGGAGGTGATTCGCGGCACCGTGCCGCAGCTCACGCGTCAATTCAGCGGTTGCCGCTTTGCCGAGCGCTGCGATCAGGCGTGGGAACTGTGCCGCAGCACGGTGCCGGCATGGCATGAGCTGGGCGGGGGCTGCGGGGTGAGGTGTCATCTTTTCGCACCTGAACAGCAGCGCGAAAAGAAAGGGATGAGGGCGGAGGGCGGAGGGATGAGGGACAAAGCCCAGCAAGCAGGCGGGTCTGGAATTTCACCTCATCCTTCATCCCTCATCCTTCATCCATCTGACGTGGGCGCTCTACTTCGTGTGCAAGATCTGAAAGTTCATTTTCCTGTGCATCGCGGCTTGTTGAAGCGGGTTGTGGCCCACGTCAAGGCCGTGGACGGGGTGTCGCTTGCGATCCAACCCGGGCGGACCCTGGGGCTGGTCGGCGAATCCGGCTGCGGCAAGACGACGGTCGGGAAAAGCCTGTTGCGGTTGATCGAGCCCACCGCGGGCGAAGTCATGTTCGACGGCGCGGATTATGCACTGCTGAACCGGGCACAGTTGCGCGCCAGCCGCCGGCATGCCCAGATCATATTCCAGGATCCCTATGCTTCTCTCAATCCGCGCATGCGCGTCTCTGAGACCATAGAGGAGGGCATGGCCGCGCTGGGCATAGGGCGCGATGCGGGCGAGCGTCAGGCGCGTATCGATGCGCTGTTGGTTGAAGTGGGTTTGTTGCCGGAAGCCAAATACCGCTACCCGCACGAATTCTCAGGCGGTCAGCGCCAGCGCATCGCGATCGCACGCGCGCTGGCCGTCGAGCCGCGGCTTATCGTCTGTGACGAGCCGACCAGCGCGCTCGATGTTTCGGTGCAGGCGCAGATTCTCAACCTGCTCAAGCAACTGCAGGCAAAGAAGGGACTGGCTTATCTCTTTATCACCCACAACATCTCGGTGATCGAATTTCTCGCAGACGAGGTCGCCGTGATGTATCTGGGACGCATCGTCGAACACGGCAGCGTGGAAGAAGTGCTGGAAAGCCCCAGACATCCCTATACGCGGGCGCTGTTGTCCGCGGTGCCGGTGATTGACGGCAAAAGTAAGCGGGAGGTGATCAAGCTGCAGGGTGATTTGCCGTCACCCGTGAATCCGCCGCAGGGCTGCCATTTCCATCCGCGCTGCGCTGAGGCCATGCCGCAATGCCGTCAGACTTACCCCGGAGAAACGACCTTCAGCGCCACGCATGCTGCGCGCTGCTACCTCTACTCGCTCTAATCACGATTCACGGATCTTGCTGCGCCACGACCACTTTCTTGGTCGCCATCGGGGCGGTAGGCTTCACTGTGGCTTTTACGCGCGTGCCATTTGATGCGGTTTTTTTACGTGACACCTGCTTCGTCGCGACTTTGCCCGTTTTTTTGCTGCGCTTCCGCGCCGACTTGACCGCCTTGCGCAGGGTGACCCGCTGTGCCGGCAGGTCGGGCAGGTACGGTTCGGCATTGCCCATGACGGGCACCAGCAGCGGCTGTCCGGTTCTGAACCGCTTGCGCCCGCTGATGCCATTGATCTTTTTCAGTTCAGCCAGAGAAATGCCGTGCTTGGCCGCGATTTTCGACGGTTTTTCCCCCGCCTTTAACCTATGCGCCTGCCAGGATACCAGCGGCTGCTCATTATCTTCCAGGTTGCTGAGGAAGGTCTCCACCTTGTCCTTGGGCAGCACGATGCCTGCCGCGCCACCTGCCCTGATCACGGGTTTGTTGTGGGCCGGGTTGAGCAGTTTGAATTCATCGAGCGGCATTTCGGCAAACTGGGCGGCAAGCTTGAGATCGATGTGGCGTGTGGTGGCAACGGCAACAAAATACGACTCGTTGGGAATCGCAGCCAGCTGCAGGCCGAAACGCGCCGGATCGGCAATGATGTTCTTGACCGCCTGCAGCTTAGGCACGTAGCCGCGCGTCTCGGCCGGCATTTTCAGGCTTTCATAATTGCCCGGCCGGCCCCGGGCCTGATTCTTGGCGATCGCCCGGGCGACCGCGCCTTCGCCCCAGTTGTAGGACGCCAGCGCCAGATCCCAACTGCCGAACTGGGCATGCAGTTTTTCCAGGTAATCGAGTGCGGCGTTGGTGGCGGCGATAATGTCGCGGCGCCCGTCGTACCACCAGTTCTGGCGCAGGCCGTAGAGCCTGCCGGTGGAGGGAATGAACTGCCAGATGCCCGAGGCGTGGGAACGCGAATAGGCCTGCGGATTGTAGGCGGACTCGATCATCGGCAGCAGCGCGATTTCGGTCGGCATATTCCGCCGCTCGACTTCTTCGACGATGTAAAACAGGTAGCGGCTGCTGTTCTCGACCATGCGTGCCATGTAGTCCGGGCGGCTCGAGTACCATTGTTCCCAGTCACGCACCAGCGGACTGTCGATGTCAGGCATTCCGTAGCCGTTGCGCACGCGCTGCCACAGATCGACAGGCGGGGCGGGCTGGGGTGGTGCTTCCGCGGCCTTGACGGCGACTGCTGGCGGTGCGGGGGGCGGCTCAGCCTCGGCGACGGGCTCGGCCTTGGGTATTTCAGCGCCCGACACCACCGGGTCTTGTTCAGAAGGCAGCTGCGCGCATGCCGAGACCAGTGCAACCAGAACCAGCAGCAGTATGCGTCGAAGCGTCATAGGTAGAGCCTTAGAATTCAAAGAGAGGTCAACGCGAGCATGGTAACCACGCCCGGCATCGCAGGTCAAGAGAAAAATTGCTTAAAAATCAATGTGCAGCGTGTGACATATCACCGAAATTCTTGAATCTGCCGCTACGCTCCGGATAGCCTGCCCCAGGCGCTACGTACCGACCGGCGCTGTTGAATGAAAACGTGATGCGCTGCGCACGATCAGAACTTGTTTTTCCATTCCCTGATCGCAGCCAACACACTGACGGGTTCGGTCAGCCGCTTGCCGGCATGACTGCTGGCCGCGGCTATCACGCCGGGCGCGTCGCAGCGCAGGAAAGGATTCGTCGCTTTTTCCTGGCCGATATCGGAAGGCAGGGTGGGCAGATCCCGGTCGCGCAGTTGTTGCGCCCGCGCTTCGAGTTCGAGCAGCGCCGGGTTGTCGGGATCGGCCGCCTTGGCGAAGCGGATATTGGACAGCGTGTATTCGTGGCCGCAATAAACGCGGGTGGCGTCGGGTAGTTGCGCCAGCCGCGTCAGCGATTCGTGCATTTGCTGCGGCGTGCCCTCGAACAGCCGGCCGCAGCCTGCGGCAAACAGGGTGTCGCCGCAGAACAGCATGCCGGCGCCGTAAAACGCAATGTGCGAGCGGGTATGGCCCGGAATTTCCAGCACCTCGAACTCGATGCCGAAATGCGGCAGGATGAAGCGCCCGCCATCTGCCATGCGCTGCGTGACTTCGGCAATGCGCGGATCATGCGGGCCGAACACGGGCACCTTGAAATGCCCGAGCAGTTCGGCGTTGCCGCCCACATGGTCGGCATGGTGGTGGGTGTTGAGGATGGCAACCAGTTCGAGCTTCTCGCGCTTGAGGTAATCCAGCACCGGGCGCGCATCTCCGGGATCGACCACGGCCGCGTATCCGGAATCGCGGATAGTCCAGATGTAGTTGTCGTTGAAAGCGCGCAACGCTGCAATATCGTATGTGTTCATGTCAGTGCCTTTCCTGTGGAAACGTGTATTACGGTCCGATATTTGATTTAGAGCCCGTAACATAATGAAACACGCGATGCGCTGGCACGATTTTGGCTCGGGGCGCGAAGCTCACCGCAGCCAATATCGCGAATATTGGCAAGGGGGGGGCGACAATGCCATGGGCCAAAACTCGTGTCAGCCCAAAGGGTTGTAGCCAAAACCGGCGCTGACTTTGTCGGTCGGTTTGACCATATGCGCGATATGCTCTGCGCCACCCTTCGCGTCAGCACCAATTTTGGCTGCAACGCACACGTGTTTCATTATGTTACGGGCTCTTAGAGCGCCTGGCAAAATGAGGCATTCAAACACCTCCTCACCCTACCCTTTATCGTCAAGCGGCACCGAGATCCCCCGCGGGCGGGGGAGAGGGGGAACCCTTTTCCGGCAAAGCGTTACTGAACTCCGAGCGCAGTTACAGGCGCGATATGCTGATACCGCTTCGTATCTTTCTCAAGTTCCCATAGATCAAGCGCTTCCTGCATGCGCAGCCAACTCTCGGGCGTTGTGCTGGTCAGGCGTGCGATCCGTATGGCCATATCGGCCGAAAGCGCGCGCTTGCCGTGCAGCAGTTCGGACACGCTCAATCTGCTTACCCCCAGTCGCTCCGCGATATTTGTCTGCGTCATGCCGAGCGCCGGCAGCACATCCTCGCGCAATATTGCGCCCGGGTGCGTGGGTTTTCTCCTGGAGTCCCGCATGCTTTTCATCAGTGATAGTCCTCTAAATTCACATCAAATGCGTCGCCATCCTCGAATCTGAACGTGATTCGCCGGTTACCAGACACCGACACAGCGTAGGTGCCTTTACGGTCGCCTTTGAGCCCGTGAAAGCGGTAGCCCGGCAAGTTCATGTCCTCGGGCTTTGCCGACGCGTCCAGGCGATCAAGAAGCCTCAGGATTCGTGCCGCCTGCTTGTTGTTGATTCCGCTGCGGTCGCTCTTTGAAAAGTAACGCTCCAGCCCTCTGTGCCGAAAGCCGCGGATCACTTGTTGCGTGTCATGTCTGACATTACATGCATTGTAATGCTATGCATAACAATGTCAAGAACCTGGCCAGGTTGGAAGCAGTGCGTTATGTGGCGCTGGTTCCCGGGAATTTCAGAAGCTGCGTCACTTGATTATTCTTATAGATCATGTCCTTGGTGGTTTCCGCTGGCAGGTATTTGATTTAAACTCCGGACATGTCAATGCAGATGGCGTCCCAGACTGCCGGAGAATGGTTCACAACGCCGTTGGGTGAATATCTGCTTGCCCGGGAGCTTGCCTATTTCGACCGGGCGGTGAGTGATATTTTCGGTTATAACGCGTTCCAGTTGGGAATGATGGAACACGATCTGCTGCGCGCAAGCCGGATTCCGATGCGCTGCCATGTCGATGCCGGTGGCGCCGCGGAACTGCGTGCGGATTTCCATGATTTACCGATCGCGAGCAACAGCACCGATCTCGTGGTGTTGCCGCACGTGCTCGAATTCAGCGAGCACCCGCACCAGATCCTGCGCGAGGTTGCGCGCGTGCTCCTGCCCGAGGCCCATGTGGTGATTTCCTGTTTCAACCCGCGGAGCATGTGGGGAGTAAAGCGCATGTTCCACTCGGGAAACCCGTATCCGTGGCGTGGCCGTTTCATCAATCTGCCGCGGCTCAAGGACTGGCTGGCGCTGCTGGGCTTCGAGATCACGGCAGGGCAGATGTCCTGCTACGCGCCGCCGTGCTCGCAGCAGAAATGGCTGACGCGCTTTGATTGCATGGAGTCCGCCGGCGACCGCTGGTGGCCGATGGCGGGTGGCGTCTATTATCTGCAGGCCGTGAAGCGCGTTCGCGGCGTGCGTCTGATCATGCCGAAGTGGAGTGACAAACTGGCATCCAAGAAAAACCTGGCCGCGGTGTCGCAAAAACTCGGCAATAATGATGACTCGATGGCAGCGCGCACTGAATACCGTGATTCGTTGTACGTGGTACGTGAACACCACGAGCCACGAGCCACGAGCCACGAACCACGAACCACGAATTGATGAAAGAAACCATCGACATTTTCACCGACGGCGCTTGCAAGGGTAATCCCGGCATAGGCGGCTGGGGCGCACTGCTTGAATTCGACGGCAAAGCGAAGGAATTATTCGGCGGCGAGGCGCTCACCACCAACAACCGCATGGAGCTGACGGCGGTGATCCGCGCGCTCGAGGCCCTCAAACGACATTGCCAGGTGCGTGTGCACACCGACTCGACATATGTGCAGCAGGGCATCAGCCTGTGGATCCACAGCTGGAAAAAACGCGGCTGGCGAACGGCGGACAAGAAGCCCGTGAAGAACGTGGACTTGTGGCAACAACTCGACGAACTGGCGCAACAGCACGATATCGAGTGGCTGTGGGTGCGCGGCCATTCCGGCCACGATGGCAACGAGCGCGCGGATGAGCTGGCGAACCGTGGCGTTGAATCGGTTAAATCTTGAACTGCCAGAGCGATATTAGCCGCCAAGGCCGCCAAGCACGCCAAGAAGAACAAAAACAAATGAAAATTTAATCAGAAACAAAACGCTATGCACGGTTACGTAAAATTGAATTCTGGATCGCAGTTTATATTTCGTTGATAGTCTTGCTTTTCTTGGCGTGCTTGGCGGCTATAATAGATTTTAAATGCGACAAATCATCCTTGACACTGAAACCACCGGCCTTGATCCGGCGCTGGGCAACCGCATTCTTGAGATTGCCGGCGTGGAGCTTGTTAACCGCAGGCTGACCGGCAATCACTTTCACCGCTACGTCAATCCGGAGCGCGACAGCGAGGATGGCGCGCTGCAGGTGCACGGGCTGACCAGGGAATTTCTGAGCGACAAGCCGAAGTTCCGGGAGATCGTCGCCGAGTTTCTCGACTACGTGCAGGGCGCGGAACTCATCATTCACAATGCGCCCTTCGATATTTCTTTTCTCAACCACGAACTCAACCTGCTCGATCTCAAGCCTGTCGGTGAGGTTTGCCCGTCCGTAATCGACACGCTGCGCATGGCCAAGGACCTGCATCCGGGCAAGCGTA
This sequence comes from uncultured beta proteobacterium, assembly GCA_942492335.1. Classification (GTDB taxonomy): domain Bacteria; phylum Pseudomonadota; class Gammaproteobacteria; order Burkholderiales; family SG8-41; genus CAKKQX01. The sequence continues at coordinate 34,150 of CALOEN010000012.1, forward strand.
ACAATCTCGATGCGCTGTGCGAGCGCTACCAGGTCAACAATGCGGCGCGCACCTTGCACGGTGCCCTGCTCGACGCGCAACTTCTGGCGGAAGTGTACCTGTCGATGACACGCGGACAGGAAAGCCTGATCATGGAAGAGGAGCATGCTCCGGTGGCAACTGCAGCCGAAGCACAGACCCGCGCCGGTCTTGAACTCGTGGTGATCAGCGCCAGCGACGAAGAACTCGCCAACCACGCCCAGCAGATCGAAGACATCGAAAAAGCCAGCGGCGGAAAATGCCTCTGGAAACAAACCGGCGCGCCTAACACCTAATCTAAATCACGAATCACGAATCACGAATCACGAATCACGAATCACGAATCACGAATCACGAATCACGAATCACGAATCACGAACTACGTTCAACATGCAGAGGTGTCTTCATGAACAAACAAAGCAAAATCTACATCGCCGGCCATCGCGGCCTGGCGGGTTCCGCACTGGTGCGGCGGCTACAGGCTGGTGGCTACCAGAATTTCGTGACAAGAACTCATGCCGAACTGGACTTGACCGACCAGGCTGCAGTAGTCGCCTTTTTCGAGAAAGAAAAGCCGGAATATGTTTTTCTCGCTGCGGCAAGGGTAGGCGGAATAGTTGCTAACAACACCTATCCTGCGGAATTCATATATTCGAACCTGACCATCCAGAACAACGTGATGCATTCCGCCTGGAAAAACGGCGTGAAAAGCCTCATGTTTCTGGGCTCTTCATGCATTTACCCACGCGACTGTCCTCAACCGATCAAAGAGGAATACTTGCTCACCGGCCCCCTCGAGCAGTCAAACCTGCCGTACGCGATCGCCAAAATCGCCGGCATCAAGTTCTGTGAGAGTTACAACCGGCAGTACGGTACGCGTTTTGTCAGCGTCATGCCCACCAACCTCTACGGCCCCAACGACAACTACGACCTCGCCAACTGTCACGTCCTGCCAGCGCTGATCCGAAAGGCGCATGAGGCTAAGCTACGCGGCGACACCGAATACGTCGTCTGGGGCAGTGGAAAACCGATGCGAGAATTTCTCTACGTCGATGACATGGCCGATGCCTGTGTCTTCCTTATGGAGAGGGGGGTCGGCGAGGGCTTTTATAATGTCGGCACCGGTATTGATGCCACCATCCGCGAATTGGCTGAGACCGTGATGGACGTGGTCGGATTCAAAGGCAGGATCGTCTTCGACAGCACTAAGCCGGACGGCACCCCAAGAAAGCTGCTCGACGTGTCGCGCATGAAAGAACTGGGTTGGCAGGCCAAAACTCCGCTGCGCGAGGGGCTTGCAAAGGCCTATGCGGATTTCCTTACCCGCTAAGGTCTACAGACGAATGAAAACGCATGACTTCGATTGAATACAGGAAATGGGGCAGAGCGAGCTGCGGTTTGAAGAATAGCGTTGCCTAACTCAGGAAGGGCGTTGAGCGCGCATTCCGGTGCTGGAAAGGGCGCATGCGTGATTGTAGCGTGAAGGTGCGAGATCAAGAACTGATCCCGCGCTGCCCTTATAGCGGTTCGCCCCGGACCAGCTGCGCGGCTATGGTGTCGATCAACCGCCGCGAAATACTGATACCCGGCGGCAGCTTTGGCAGTTCATCGACATCGAACCAGCGTGCTTCATGAATTTCAACGCCATCGGGTCTGACGTCACCGCCGGCGTACTCTGCAGTGAATGCGATCATAAGCGAGTGAGGAAAAGGCCACGGCTGGCTGCCGAAGTAGCGGATATTCGTGATTTCAACGCCGACTTCTTCGCGGGTTTCCCGCGCCACGGTCTGTTCCAGCATCTCGCCAGGTTCGACGAATCCGGCCAGCGCGGAATAACGGCCCGCTGCCCACTCCGCCTTGCGCGCGAGCAGCAGCTCGCGGCCGCGCGTCACCAGCACCATGATCGCCGGCGAGATCGGCGGATAGGCGACACGGGTACAATTCGGGCAGACGCGCGCCCGCTCGTTGCGGCGCTGTTCGGTGGACGTGCCGCAGCGGCTGCAGTACTGATGGTTGCGGTCCCAATCCATGATCTGGTAGGCGCGGCCGGAGAGTGCGGCGAGCGTTTCCTCGAAGTGCCCGAACAGTTCGCGCAGGCCCAGCGCCGTCCAACCCGCGGGCACCGGATCGGCTTCGTCGAGTTCCGCGCTGTAGCAGTGCCTGTCGCCATAGGTGCCGAGATACTGACGGCGCAGCGGTTTCAGCCCGTGCTCGGCGAGATCGCCACAGCACGGCAGTTCAGGCTTGTCCGCCACGGTGCGCACCAGCATTTCCCGGCGCTGGAAAACAAACCACAGCGCGGGTTCGGTCTGCCGTTCAGGCGGAGTTAGCAGTGGGATGTATTCAATGGGCATGATGCCTCGTCTGGTTTAATTAATTATGTCGCAGGGAAAGCGGACTCACCCGAACAGCCATGCTTTTGATAACATAACCGAAATACAGTTCTTCCACCTACCCGGAGATGATCATGCGTAAAGTCCTGTTGGCTCTTGGTTTCCTTGCCTTGCCGTTTGCAGTCCTGGCGGCGGATTGCGGCGCCGATCTCAAGGGCGCGCAAAAAGTCGAATCCGCGAACTACATTCTGGTCTATCGCACCCAACCCGGGAAAATCGTCATCGGCAAGAAATTTACGATGGACCTCGCGATCTGCCCCAAGGACACTAATTCTGTCGCGGACGGTGTGAATCTGGACGCTCAAATGCCGGCGCACGGTCACGGCATGAATTACAAGCCGACGATCAAACCGGCAGGAAATGGACGCTTCCGTGCTGACGGCATGATGCTGCACATGCCCGGTCGCTGGGAATTCACGTTCAGTGTGAACGGTGGCGGCAAGACGGATAAGCTCACGCACATCCTCGATCTTGAGTGATCCAGCGATTGAGTGATTAAGTGATTAAAAGTAGCCGGCCACTGGCCATCAGTCATGCTTTTCCCCTTGTAGGATGGTTTCTGATCGTCGGACTGGCGGCATGCGCCGCTGGTCTGCCGGGGTTGGTCGCGGCGGCCGATGGTGGAACGCTGCTGCCGTTCAGCGAAAGCGAGGTCAAACGCATCCTGCAGCACGGGCCATGGCCGATGTCGTGGCCGGGTGATCCCAGCAACCGCGTTTCGCGCAAGCCGGCGGCCATCGCATTCGGCGAAAAGCTGTTTTTCGATCCGCGGTTGTCGGTCAATGGCGGGGCTGCGTGCGGCACCTGCCACATACCGGAACGAAATTGGACCGACGGTCGCAAGCTTGCGTTCGGTCTTGAAGAAACAGACCGCAACACGCCGACCGTGCTCAACGTGCGCATCAACCGCTGGTTCGGTTGGGGCGGCTCGGGCGACAGTCTGTGGGCGCAGAGCATGCGGCCGATGCTGGATGGCCTGGAAATGGGCATGACCGAGAAGCGCATTGCGGATGTGATCCGCGGCGACAGCGCGTTGTCCTGCCATTATCAGCAGACCTTCGGCGCCGCGCCGCCCGTAGATGATGACGCAGTGATGGTGGGGGCCGCCAAGGCGCTCGCCGCCTTCCAGGAAACGCTCAACACCGGGCGCACGCCTTTCGATGAATTCCGCGATGCGCTGGCGCGTGGTGACCGCAAGGCCGCAGCGCGCTATCCGGAGAATGCGCAGCGCGGGCTGAAAATTTTCGTCGGCAAGGGCCTGTGCAATATGTGTCATTTCGGGCCCAATTTCACAAACGGCGAGTTCGACGAAATTGGCATTCAGCATTACACCAAAATGCGCGGCATAGACTGGGGCCGCTACAACGGCATCAAGGTGATGGAGGCGAGCCGCTTCAATCTGCTCGGAATCTACAACGACGATCCCACCCGCGCGACGGCGACATTTTCCCAGCACGTCGCGCTCGACCTGCGCAACTACGGGCAGTTCCGGGTGCCGAGTCTGCGTAATGTCGCCCTGAGTGCGCCGTACATGCACAACGGCGATATCGCGACGCTCACCGACGTCGTCAAGCATTATTCCGAGATCGACCCGAGTCGTATGCATCTGGGGCCGGATATGCTCGACAGCGACGGAGTCGCCATAGCCATTCCAATCGCGACTATCCTCAGGCCGCTGCGTCTGACCGGGCAGGAAATTGCCGATGTCGTCGCATTTCTCGAAAGTTTGACCGACAGCGATAGCCAGAAGCCGCGTAAGCCCGTAGCGGATCCGCAGGCATGTCGTTAGGGTTGGCGTGCAATTTTGCGCGGGCAGACCATGGTTTATTAGTAAATAATAAATTTTATAAAATACTTACGATACATCTCGCAGCTCTGAGCAAACGATGATCGACCTCAAGGCGTACTATTGCGGGCGCGATGTAAGCTGTGGGCGCGAACTCACCGAAGAGATCCAGCGTAATGCCGAGGAGACCGTGGCCAGGGCCAACGCGCTGCTCGAACGCGCCGGCTTCGCGCACGTGTGTTCGGTCAACAGCGGCTGGCGGCCGCGGCAGATCAACGCCGCAACGCCGCACGCTTCAGCGACCAGTCATCATCTGACCGGCCGCGCTGTCGATCTGCCCGACCCCGACCGCGCGCTGGCGAAGTGGTGCGTGAACAACCTTGCCGTGCTCGGCGAGATCGGCTTGTGGCTGGAAGACCCGCGCTGGACCTACGATGAAAACGGCGGGCACTGGGTACATGTGCAGACCGTGCCGCCGCGGTCGGGCTCCAGGGTGTTCGTGCCGTCGGACACGCCGGCACTGGACCCACACTTTTCAGTGACATGGGCATGAAGCTTTTTTCCGACTATAAACAGTACGGGCGACAACACTCTGTATGAATGCCAATCGCAGTATCACCTTCTTCGACACCCAGTTCCGGAAGCAGGTGGCGGGAAACGACTTCGCGCTCAACCCATTCGAGAAAGCCGCGCTGCCATTCTTGCGCGGGCGCGTGCTCGATCTGGGATGCGGTCTGGGCAATCTGAGCATAGATACAGCCCGGCGCGGGGCAGAGGTCGTGGCTGTCGATGCGAGTACTACGGCGATCGAACGCATCCGGAAAGTTGCCGCAGAAGAAAAGCTGAACATCACGCCGGTGCTGGCGGATGCAGGAAATTACGCGATCTCCGGACAGTTCGACACCGTGATTGCGATCGGCATGCTGATGTTTTTGCCGCATGAAAAAGCGCTGGAATTACTTCTCGATATTCAGGCGCATGTCACCCCAGGCGGGCGGGCTATCGTCAATACGCTGATCGAGGGCACGACCTTCATGGGCATGTTCGAGCCCGGCCATTACTGCCTGTTCGGGCACGACGAACTGCGGGAACTTTTCAAGGGATGGACGCTGCTGCTAGACAACCACGACAACTTCGATGCGCCGCAGAACACCGTGAAGGCGTTCTCGACCATTGTGGCGCAGAGAGGCTGACTGGATGGTCGATCATTGCAGGCATGAAAAAAAGCCCCGCGGTCTGCGGGGCTTGTCGTATGTGGTGGGCGGTACTGGGATCGAACCAGTGGCTTCCACCGTGTGAAGGTGGCACTCTACCGCTGAGTTAACCGCCCATCCGGTTCAGCGAACGGCGCCAATTCTAGCATTGTTCGCCCGTCCTCTTCAATTTTCGGGCACTATATCTAAACAGTTCATGGGAAGCAGGAGCGCATGCCCAAACAAATCACGATCATCGGCGCAGGCATAGTCGGCATCGCCACCGCATGCTATCTGCGGCGCGACGGGCACGAAGTGACCGTGGTCGACATGAATCCGCCGGGCGAGTACTGCTCGTTCGGCAACGCCGGCATCCTGAGCCCCGGATCGTGCGCGCCGCAGGCGCTGCCGGGCATCCTGTGGAAAGTACCGGGTTATCTTGCCGATCCGATGGGGCCGCTCGCCGTGCGCTGGTCTTATCTGCCGAAGGCGGCGCCGTGGCTGCTCAGATTCGTCGCGAACTCGCGGCTTGCGCGTGTCGAGAAAATCGCCGACGCTTTGCGGCCGTTGCTGAAGCAGACGTTCGATGCCTATCGGCCGCTGGTGGAACACGCCGGCGTCTCCGATCTCATACGCCAGACCGGCTACATCGTGGTCTACGAAAGCGAAAACGCTTATCGCGGCGATGCGCTGGCATGGAAGCTGCGGCGCGATCGCGGCGTGGCGATGGAAGAACTCGATGCGCAGGCGATCCAGCGTTTTGCGCCGGCGCTGGCAAAAATCTATCCTCGCGGCCTGTATTTGCCGGAGCAAGGCTATGTCGCCAATCCCGGGCGCCTCACCCAGGCGCTCGCCGCGCAATTCGAGCGCGACGGCGGGACGATCCTGCAGCGCAAAGTGCTGGCGATCGAAGTCGGGAACGATGGTCCGCATGCACTCGCTACCGATGCCGGGCGTCTTCCAGTCGGGACGCTGGTGATCTGCGCCGGGGTGCATTCCAACGAATTCAGCGCCGGGCTGGGCGATCCGGTGCCCATCGAAGCCGAGCGCGGGTACCACGTCACGGTTTCCGATTCGGGCATAGAGTTGCCGCTGCCGGTGTTTGCGCCGGAGGGAAAGTTTTTCGTGACGCCGATGGAAATGGGGTTGCGCATCGCGGGGCAGGCCGAATTCGCCGGTATCGCTGCCGAGCCTGATTATGCGCGTGCCGATATCCTGGCGCGACATCTGCGGCGTATCCTGCCCGATATCAGTATTGAGAAGAGCACGCAGTGGATGGGGCGCAGGCCGTCGATGCCGGATTCGCTGCCTGTGATCGGGCCGTCACGCCGGCACAGGAACGTCTACTACGCTTTCGGCCACGGCCACGTCGGCCTGTGCGGCGGCGCGCCCACCGGGCGCATCATTGCCGACCTTATCGCCGGTCGGGAGCCTGTTATCGACGTTGCGCCGTACAGCGTGGGGCGTTTTTATTAAGGCGCGGTTAAAATATAAAAAAAATAATGAAACCGCCGATAAACGCCGATATTATGAAAATATGCCAACCAATCAAACCAGCGATATCTACGTAACCATCTGTTTCAACGTTTATTTATGTATCCCTACGCTTTGATCTGTTCTGGGAGTTGATCGGCGTTCATCTGCGTTCATCGGCGGTTAATGTTTTTGGTTTTTTAGCGGTGGTTTTTTTAGCAAGCGCGACTTTCACGGTTTTCTGCGATTTCACCGATTTGAGTATGGCTTCGAGCACGGCCACGCCGTGCACTTCATCGCCGCCGGCGACCGCCAGCGGCTGGCCTGCCGCCGCGGCCCTGGCGAAATGTTCAAGCTCGGCGCGCTCGGTGCTGGTTTCGGCGAAGGTCACGATCTGCGGCTTGTGATGGGTGAGCAGATTCTTCGGATCGACGTAACACACTTTCATCTGCCACGTGGTCAAATGCTCGACGTCGCCCACCTCGACCCAGCCTTTCGAGCCGAACACTTGCATGCGCCACGTCTCGGCAGTGGCAATGAGGGTGCTGAGATAAGCGGTGGCGCCGTTCCTGAATTTGAACAGCATCGAAGTGGTGTCGTCGACGCCGAAATCCTGCGCGAGGCGGAAACTTTGCGCGTGCACCGAGTCGATCTGCCCCGACAGATAGAGCATGGCGTCGACCACGTGCACACCGCGCCCGGTCATGCCGCCCGCAGGGCCTTCATCGCGGCTCTGGCGCCAGTGCTCACGCCCGAAACGGTAGGCGCTGGGACCGCAGAAATTGCCTTCGATATGCAAGAGTTTACCGAGGCGCCCGTCGGTCAGCATGTTCCTGATTTCCTGCAGCGCCGGCTGAAAGCGCCAGTTGTAGCCGACTGCAAGTGTGACCTTGTTGTCGACGCAGGCGCGTATCGCTGACTGCGCGCTGCTGGCGGTCAGTGTGAACGGTTTTTCGGTGAAGACATGCTTGCCGGCTTTTGCTGCTGCGATGATTTGCGCGGCATGCGCGGAGTGGGGGGTGGCGAGCACGATGGCGTCGATGTTCGGGTCGGCCAGCACTTTGTTGTAATCGCTGTGCAGTGAGAAACCGTGTTGTGTGGCAAAGTCCTGCGCTTTCTCAGGATGGCGCAGCACGCCGGCAGTGAAACGGATTATCTTGCTCTTGCCCTGCACGCTGTTAACGAGGTTCTGTCCCCAGCGGCCCAGTCCTACTATTGCAGCATTAATCATAATTTTTCTCTAAAAATCGTGGTACGTGACTCGTTGTACGTGTTTGTTGATCATGGCATGGCGAACCAGGAACCAGGAACCAGGAACCAGGAACCAGGAACCAGGAACCAGGAACCACGAACCACGAATCACGAATCTTCCGCCACCGCGCCCGACCACGGTGACATGACGTCGGCAATGCCGTAGTGCATGCCGTCGGTGTGATCGCTAAGCACGGCGCTGGGGCAGGCGAAGTTGGTCGGGTAGACCACGAGTTCGGTTGGAGCGACCGGGAATTTTTCAGATAGTGCTTTTTGAATCGCATCCGGCAGGCGTGGGTCGATACCGACGGTGTCACTGCCGCTGGCATCGATACGCGGCTGGTGAAAGGCGTCCTCCAGCGTCATGCCGTGGTCGATCAGGAAGGACGCGATCTGGAAGACCGCCGGGAAGATGCGCCGGCCGCCGGAGGCGCCGATTGCGAACCATGGCTTGCCGTCGAAGCGGCGCGCGATCAGCGGGCACATATTGGTAAGCGGACGTGTATTGGGCGCAAGCGAGTTGGGCCGTCCCGGCTGCGGATCGAACCACATGATGCCGTTGTTCATGAGTATGCCGGTCGACGGCAACACGACCTTGGAGCCGAACACCGACAGCAGCGTCTGCGTCAGCGCCACCATGTTGCCGTGGCGGTCGATGACATTGAGATGGGTGGTGGTCGACGGAGCGCTGCGGTCGCTGGTCTCGCCCATGGTCTGCAGGCGTTCGGCATAGGCATCGCGCAATACTCTGGCATAGGCGATAAACGCGTCGGCATGCGGGCCGCCCGAGCGCAGGCGCGTTTCACCCAGCGCGGACAGTGCACGCACCATGGAAGGCCCGGCGGTGAGTCCGGGGGGCAGCGCGATTTGAGCGCCACGGTACTCGGTTTCGAGCGGCGCGACGATGCGGGCGCGGTAGTTTTTCAGGTCCTCGGCGGAGAGGCGGCCGCCCATTTTAGTGACATCGCTGATAATGCTATTTGAGACTTCGCCTTCGTAAAAATCACGCCGACCGGCGCGTGCGAGCCGGCGCAGCGTATCGGCGAGTCCGGTCAGCTGCAATCGTTCCAGCGGTGTATCGGCCGCGGTCACCGGCGGCAGGCCGCGAGGCAACCAGATATCGCGCGTCGTCGGATAGCGCCCGAGTTCTTTCGCCATGGTTGCAACTTTGAGCGTCAGGAACCAATCCACCGCGATGCCCTGTTCGGCGAATTCGATGGCCGGTTGCATGACTTCGGCCCATTTCATGCTGCCGAATTTTTCCAGTGCGAGACCGAGACCGTCGACGTGCCCCGGCACCGCAAACGACAGCGGCCCATGCACGTTGCGATCGTCCTTGACCGTAGGCCAGGCAAACAGGTCGCGGGTGACGCCGCCGGTCAGCGGATAATCGGCGGGATCGAGCGCACGCGGCGAAACCGGGCTGAAGTCGACCACTTCGATGCGGTTTTCCTGCGCAAGATAAACCAGCATGTAGCCGACGCCGCCCAGTCCGCTGTTCCACGGCTCGACAGCGGCGAGCGCAAAACCGGTAGCCACTGCCGCATCCACGGCATTGCCGCCGGCGGCGAGTATGCGCGCGCCGGCCTCGCCGGCAATGCGGTTCTGGGTGGCGACGATGCCGCCGCACGAGCGCGCCACAGGCTTGCGGACGGTCCAGTTCTGGACAAGATGTTCCAGCATAGTGGGGAAACGCGGCGATGAAGATATAATCTATGGAATCTTAATGGAAAAGCGTGGCGGGTGACCAGAGAATCGTCGCAACTCGACTGAGGTCTGATCCGGTCGCCGGGTTTAACCCATTACCCATTACCCATTACCCATTACCCATTACCCATTACCCATAATGATACGCACCCGCTTCGCTCCCAGCCCCACCGGCTATCTTCACATCGGCGGCGCGCGCACCGCGTTGTTTTGTTGGGCGTTCGCCAAGAAACACGGCGGCACCTTCATCCTGCGCATCGAGGATACCGACCGCGAACGTTCCACCCAGGAGTCAGAGCAGGCCATACTCGACAGCATGGACTGGCTGGGTCTGGACTATCAGGGCCCGTTTTATCAGATGCAGCGACTCAAACGCTACGCTGAAGTGGCCGAGCAGCTGGTCAGAGATGGCAAGGCTTATCATTGTTATGCCAGCCGTGAAGAGATCGATTCGTTGCGCGAAAGCCAGCGCGCAAAAGGCGAGAAGCCGCGCTACGATGGCCGCTGGCGTCCCGAGAATGCCGCGAAGGCCGGACTCAAACCGCCTGTGGGCGTGGAGCCGGTGATCCGCTTCCGCAATCCGGATACCGGGGAGGTGACGTTCAACGACCTGGTGAAGGGGCCGATCACGATTGCCAACAGCGAACTCGACGATCTGGTCATCATGCGCTCCGACGGCATCCCGACTTACAACTTCGGCGTGGTGGTCGACGACATCGACATGGAAATCACCTACGTCATCCGCGGTGATGACCACGTCAACAACACGCCGCGTCAGATCAATGTGTATCGCGCGCTTGGCGTCCCGCTGCCGAAATACGCGCACCTGCCGATGATCCTCGGCCATGACGGCGAGCGCCTGTCCAAGCGCCACGGCGCAGTCAGCGTGATGCAATACCGTGATGAAGGCTATCTGCCGGAAGCGCTGCTCAATTACCTGGCGCGGCTCGGCTGGTCACACGGCGACGAGGAAAAATTTTCGTCCGGACAACTGGTCGAATGGTTCGACCTCGAACATATCAGCAAATCGCCGGCGCGTTTCGATCCCGAAAAGCTGGCGTGGCTCAACCAGCAGTACCTGAAGGAAGCGGACGATGCGCGGGTGGCACAACTCATGATGCCGTTCCTCGAAGCCGATGGCTGCGACGTAAAAATCGGCCCGCCGCTCGCTGCAGTGGCGGCGCTGCTCAAGGAACGCGTCAACACCGTGAAAGAACTGGCCGATGCCGCGGTCTATTTCTATCGCGCGCTCGAACCGTCAGAGGATCTGAAGCAGAAACACTACACCGCCGCGATCAAGCCGGCCCTTGCCGACTTGGGCGAGCGCCTGGCGGCCATCGACTGGCAACGCGGCAAAATCAACGAGGTGCTCAAGGCGGTGGTGGCCGATCACGGATTGAAGTTGCCCAAACTCGCGATGCCGCTACGGGTGATGGTGACCGGAGAGGCGCAATCGCCCTCTATCGATGCCACGCTCGAGCTGATCGGCCGGGAGCAGGTGCTGGCGCGGCTCGCCCGGCAACTGCAGGCCTTTCCGTGATAGGTTTACACACTCTGGCTGTGCCGTTATAATTCGCCCTCTTTTGTGGGGGTATAGCTCAGCTGGGAGAGCGCTTGCATGGCATGCAAGAGGTCAGCGGTTCGATCCCGCTTACCTCCACCACCGAACAGCAGTACAAAATCGGTTTTAGTCCCCTTCGTCTAGAGGCCTAGGACATCGCCCTTTCACGGCGGTAACACGAGTTCGAATCTCGTAGGGGACGCCAAATAAAACAACAGGTTATTGACGGAATGCATCGGCAATAACCTGTTGTGTCCAGAGTAAGAAACAGAATTACCTCTTATTGATTGCACCGTCCCGCTATCACGGGTCATGGCGATGTCAAGACCGTGGCCGGCGTTAAGAGGGTTCCCGACCACCTCAGCCCGAAGGCTAGGGGAAGCTGTGATCCGCCCACGATTGTTCAGCCGGAAATTATTTGCCGGATGTGGAAACCGGGGAGGGATGGGACGCTTTGAGCCTTTGGATTGTCACCATCGTGCCGAGGATGATCAGACCGGCTACGTCCGACAATAAACCTTGATAGAGCAGCAGGATGCCGGCCCCGGCCATGATTGCCCTTTGCCAGAGAAGCAGGGTTTGGTACAGATACCCGACGACAAAGACGGCAATACAATAAACGCCAATAAAGGCACTGACAACGGCGAGAATGATTTCAGCCCATTCCCCGTTCAGCATTAGTCCCGGCCCGTAGACGAACATGAACGGCAGGATGTAGCTGGTGAACCCGTAGAAAAAAGCGGTCCAGCCGACCTGGTTGATGTCCGCCTTGGCGATCCCGGCGGCGACATAGGACGCCAACGCCACCGGCGGCGTAATGGTCGACACGCAGCCAAAGAAGAAAACGAACATGTGGGCCGTCAACAGGGGAATGCCGATTTCGGACAGCGCCGGCGCGACCACCGTCGCCAGGATGAGATAGGCCGCCGTGGTGGGCAATCCCATGCCCAAAACAATCGCTGTCACCATGGTCAGAAGCAGGGCGATGAAAGGGATTCCGCCGGATGCTGTGATGATCAATCCTGAAAATTTCGATCCAAGACCGGTAATGCCCAGGGTGCCGGCGATGATGCCGGCTGCGGCGCAGGCGGCGGCAATGGGAACGACGCCCATGGCGCCATTGGTGATGGCGCGGGCGGATTTAACCAGAAAATCAAGGCCGATGCGGCGCGTCCAGATAATGTGCGCGCCCAGCAACAGCAGGATCGAATAAAAAGACGCTTTGAAGGGGGAATAGCCGTTCACCATCATGGCCACAAGCGTCACAAATGGAATGATGTATTGCCCGCCTTTGAGCAGGGTCAGCCAGAGCGGTTCGCCGTCGTCATCCGGTAGCGGCAGCGGTTTCAGATTGTTCTTCCGCGCCTGTATGTGCACGACAAAGAAAATGGAGGCAAAGAACAGCAGCGCCGGAACCAGGGCGACGCGCATCACATTGGTATAGGGCGTGCCGACGATTTCCGCCATGATGAACGCTGCAGCGCCCATCACCGGAGGCATGATCTGTCCACCGGTGGACACCACCGCCTCGATCGCACCGGCCTGATGGCTTTTGTACCCTTCCCGTTTCATCATCGGAATGGTCAGGGTTCCGGTCACGGCGACGTTGCCGGCGGCGGAACCGGAAATCATGCCCAGTAGCGTACTGAAGATCACCGCAGTCTTGGCGCCGGCGGCAGTCGTGTTCTTGGTGATGCGGCGCGCGACCTTGAAGAAAAATTCTCCGGCGCCGAATTCGCTCAGGAAGGCGCCATACATAACGAAGAGAATGATGTAGGTCGCCGACACCCCGATGGGAATGCCGTACACGCCCTGAGACGTCGTGGTCAGGAATTCGGATATCCGGATCAGGCTGTAGCCCCGGCTCTCGAGAACACCGGGCAGGTAGGCGCTGTAAAAAGGATAGGTGAAAAAAACGAGGCAGATGAGGGCCAGAACCAGTCCGACGCCGCGCCGGGCGCCTTCCAGAACCAGTGCCAGGACGACGATGCCGACAAAGGCGTCCATTGGTTCTGTCGCCCCGCCGCTCATGGCAATATCCTGCCAGCGATTCAGCATGTAAACGCCACTGGCGATGGATGCACCGACCAGGACAAGGCTGGCCAGCCGATCGATCAGATTTCCTTTGAGCCGCTTCAAGGTGGGCTTGGTCAAAAACAGAATCGTCAGCATCATCAGCAGGTGAAAGATGCGGATATCCTGCGTGGACAGCACAACCAGCCCGGACACAATGAATAAATGGAATGCACCAATGGAAAAAGCGATAACGGCGACCGCCTTGTCCAATGCCTTGTCGATTTTATGCTGCATGATGAACATCTGACTTCGATTTAAAAAACAAAGCAAGGCCTCTTAAAAAGAGGCCTTGCCTGATTTCAAAATCCGAGGTGTGAATGAAACGCTATTTATTGAAGTAACGCGCGGCGCCCGGATGCAACGGGATTCTGAGTTTCAGGGAATTTGCAGGAACGATCTGCTTGGCGTGGGCGTTGTTGGCCCGGAACTCGTCCATATGGTCATAGATTGCCTTGGTGATCTTGTACACTTTGTCGGCGTCCATGGAGGTCTTGACGACCAGCACGTTACTGACGCCGAGAACGATGCCGTCATCAGCGGTGTTATAGACATCCTTCGGCACCACGACCCGGTTGTAGTTTTTGTATTTTTCCAGGGCCTGAGTGATTTTGTCTTCCGGCAGCTTGATGAATTTCAGTTCCTTGGTAGCGCGGGCCTGCATGACGGCGCCGGCCGGATAACCGCTGAGCGCGAAAGTGGCGTCAACGTTGCCATCGGCCAACTGGCTGAATCCATCGGCATACGACAGGAAGCTCGGCGTGATGTCTTTCATGGTCAGGCCATAGAGGCCGAGAACCTGGTTCAGAAAGGGGATGGTGCCGCCGCCCGCCGGACCAACCGCCACGCGCTTGCCCTTGAGGTCGGCAATGGAGTTTATCGACGAACTTTTCAGAGTCATCATGTGCAAAATGCTGAAATGCAGCGAGCCGATGGCGCGCAAGTCCATCTTGCCGCCTTTTTTGTACATGGCCGCGCCCTTGTTGGCCAACACCGCCAGGTTGTTGTTGGTAATACCAACATCGACCTCGCCCTTTTGGACCAGGCGCGGATTTTGTACGGAACCCTGGGTCACGACCGGGACCATGGTCAGGTCGCCGGAGTATTTGTTGACCAGATTGGAAATGGCCTGGCCAACGGGATAGAAAGCGCCACCTTGGCTGGCGGTGCCGATGCGCAGTTCTTCGGCATTTGCGGATATGCTCACCGCAAACAGTCCCAAAATGAAGCTCAGGACGGTAAGATGGGATTTATAGGTGTTCATAATGTTCTTCTCCTGAAAGGAACCCTGTGGGTTCAGCATGTTATTATCATAATTAGCCAGAATTATTCGATATACCGGCTACTCGGGGAGTCTCGTTTATTTTTACGTTAAATGTCAAGTTTGTACGATTTATCATTCAGGCGATTGTCTTTTTCTTAAATGCGGACATCCGCCAACGTCCGCTTCCGACCTGTTATTAAACCCAATGAATCCAAGGGATCAGACGCGAATGAGTCTGTATCTGCGCCCGTGACGAAGGCGCTTCTATTTTTCCGGATAATATTTTCATGACGACTACGGCAAAGAAAAAAACATTTTCCTCCAAACCCACCGGCATGACGTTCGCCAGTCTCGCGGGCAAGAACGGCCCTACGCTGGGTGTTAAAACCGATGCCGGGGTGCTCGATGTCGCGGCGGCGGCAAAGCTGTTCAGGATGAAAGCGCCGCTGACCATAGACGAGGTGCTGGCGGGTGCGGATTGCGCGCCGCTGCGCAAGCTCGTGGCAAAGGCGCTCGCCGACAAACGCGGCAGAAAGGTGCTGGTGCCGGAGTCACGTGCGAAGTTCGGGCCGGCGATTCCCCATCCGCCCAAGATTATTTGCGTGGGTCTCAATTATCGCCAGCACGCGGCAGAGACCGGCAATCCGATTCCGCTGGTGCCGATGCTGTTCAACAAATTCGAAAACACGCTGACCGGGCATCGCAGCAAGGTCAGGCTGCCGGTCAAGGTCGACGACAAGTTTGACTACGAGGTGGAACTGGTCATCGTGATGGGCCGCAAGGCTGTCGATGTGCCGGAAGCCAAAGCGCTGTCCTACGTGTTCGGCTATGCCACGGGCAACGATCTGTCCGCGCGCGGGCTGCAGCGCGTCTCGAGCCAGATCATGCTCGGCAAGATCATCGACGGCTTTGCGCCGCTCGGGCCGTATGTCGTGAGCGCCGATCAGATCCCCGACCCGCAAAATCTCAAGGTCACCACGCACGTCAACGGCGAGCGCAAGCAGAACTCCAGTACTTCCGACATGATTTTCACCTGCGCGCAGATCATCAGTTACTGCTCGCGGCACTTTACGCTCAAGCCGGGAGATATCATCTACAGCGGGACCCCGGGCGGCGTGGTGCTGGGTTATCCGCCGGAGAAGCGCGTGTGGTTGAAGCCGGGCGACAAGGTGGTGACCGAAGTCGAGAAGCTTGGCGCGCTGGAAGTGACACTCACGTAGCAGCTGTCTTCAACGCGGCAGCCTGCTTCACCCTTAAGGAAACGGAAATTGATTTCGAATTTCGTGCCTGAAACAGACCCGGATAAAGACCTCCCGCTGCGCGAGGACATTCGCCTGCTCGGGCGTCTGCTTGGCGACACGCTGAAGGAACAGGCGGGAAGCGAGCGCTTTGACCTGATCGAGAACATCCGCCAGATCGCTGTCCGTTTTCATCGCGACCGCGACCCGGTCGCCAAACAGGAACTCGAGGCGATCCTCGACGGGCTTGATCATGACACGGCGATATCCGTGGTGCGGGCGTTCAGTTTCTTTTCCCAGCTCGCCAATATCGCCGAGGATCTGCATCACAACCGCCGCCGCCGCGCGCATGAAACTGCCGGTTCTCCGCCTCGCAACGGCAGCGTTGCGCTGGCGCTGGAACGCGTGGAGCAGGCCGGTGTTTCGAACTTCCGGCTGAGCGATTTTTTAAATCGCGCGCTGATCGTGCCGGTGCTGACCGCGCATCCCACCGAGGTGCAGCGCAAAAGCATACTCGACAGCCAGATGGAGGTGGCGCGTCTGCTGGCGGAGCACGACCGTTCGAGTCCAACGTTTACCCCGGACGAGCAGTGCGCCAACGAGGAAGCGCTGCGTCGTGCCGTGCTTACGCTCTGGCAGACGCGCATCCTGCGCACCAGCCGCCTCAGCGTAAACGATGAAATAGAAAATGGATTGTCTTTTTATCGCTACACTTTTCTGCGTGAATTGCCGCGCCTCTACGCCGACCTCGAAGACCGGATCGCGCAGCACCTGGGCGAAGCCGGGTTCAAACTGCCGGCACTGTTGCGCATCGGCAACTGGATCGGCGGCGACCGTGACGGCAATCCGTTTGTCACGCAGGAGGTGATGCGACATGCCGTGCGCAGACAGTCGACGCTGGCCCTGAGATTTTATCTCGACGAAGTGCACCGGCTGGGCGCCGAACTCAGCATGGCGCGACGGCTGGTCACTACCAGCGGCGCGCTCGATGAACTGGCCGCGGCTTCTCCCGACCGCTCCGATCATCGCCAGGACGAACCGTACCGGCGCGCGCTGATCGGCGTCTACAGCCGGCTTGCCGCCACTTCCGAGAAACTCGATCAGCATGCCGCGGAGCACCCGCCGGCGGGTGCTGCACAACCTTATGCCAATAGCGCCGAATTTATCGCCGACCTCGATATCATTGCCGGCTCGCTTACGGTCAATGGTGGCGCGCGTATCGCCCGCGGACGTCTGCGCCAGTTGCGGCGCGCTGTGGAGATATTCGGTTTTCACCTCTGTTCTCTGGACATGCGGCAGCACAGCGGAGTGCACGAGCGGGTCATCACGGAACTTTTCGCGCGCAGCGATGGCGGCATCGATTATGCGGGGCTGCCTGAAGCCGGGAAAATTGAACTGCTGTTGCGCGAAATCGCCACGCCACGGCCGCTGGCCTCGCCCTATCTGGTTTACAGCGAAGAAACGGCCAAGGAATTGGGGATATTCAAGACCGCCGCCGCTTTGCACCAGCGCTACGGCGCGCAGGCGCTGCCGAACTACATTATTTCTAAAACCGACGGCGTCAGCGACCTGCTGGAAGTCGCGCTGCTGCTCAAGGAGGCGGGGTTGCTCATCCCCGGGCCGGAGCCGTTGCTGGCGCTCAATATCATTCCGCTGTTCGAAACCATAGACGATTTGCGCGGCTGCAGCGCAATCATGGACGGGCTGTTTCAGTTGCCCGGTTACCGCCAGCTTCTGGCCGCCCGCGGTAACGTGCAGGAAGTGATGCTCGGCTATTCCGACAGCAACAAGGACGGCGGTTTTCTCACTGCCAACTGGGAACTGCACAAGGCCGAGGTCGAACTGGTCAAGGTTTTCGCGCGACATGGCATCGAGTTGCGCTTGTTCCACGGTCGCGGCGGCACCGTCGGGCGCGGCGGCGGTCCGAGCTACGAGGCCATCCTGGCGCAGCCCCCGGGCAGCGTTAATGGACAGATACGCATCACGGAGCAGGGTGAAGTCATTGCCAGCAAGTATGCCGACCCGGATATCGGGCGGCGCAACCTGGAGACGATGATCGCCGCCACGCTGGAGGCCACGCTGCTGAAACACGGCAACGCCGGGCGCAACGCTGCAGCCGATCACGGCATCATGGAGCAGTTGAGCCGGGATGCCTTCCGCGCCTATCGCGATCTGGTGTACGAGACGCCGGGATTCGTGACGTTTTTCCGGCAGGTCACGCCGATTGCCGAGATCGCGCAATTGCGCATCGGCAGTCGTCCGGCCTCGCGCAAAACATCGTGGGAAATCGAGGACCTGCGCGCCATACCGTGGGTGTTCAGCTGGGCGTTGTCGCGCATCATGCTGCCCGGCTGGTACGGCTTTGGCACGGCAGTGCAGGCGCTGATCGATCGCGACGGCGACAAGGCGCTGGAACGGCTCCAGCAGATGCACCGCGATTGGCCGTTTGTGCAGACCCTGCTGTCCAATATGGACATGGTGCTTTCCAAGTGCGATCTCGGGATCGCTTCGCGTTATGCCGAGCTGGTCAGCGACGAACGACAGCGCGCGGATATTTTCGGCAGGATACAGGCCGAATGGCAACTCACGGTGACACATCTGCTGGCCATTACCGGGAAGCGGGAATTGCTGGAATCCAATCCGGCGCTGGCGCGCGGTTTTCGCAACCGCTCGCCTTACATCGATCCGCTCAACCATCTTCCGGTGACGCTGTTGCGCCGGCTGCGCGCGGGCGAGGACGATGATGTGATCCGGCGCGCGATCATGCTCACGATAAACGGCATTGCGGCCGGCCTGAGAAACAGCGGCTGAGGTGGCCCCGGGAAAATGTAAGGCGACAATCGCATTAAATTACAATAATAAGAAATAAAATCATATAGTTGAGATAGATTTATCAGTTTCCTGGTGCCGGATTGCTGCAAAACGCGTCCAGAAGTCATATCGGCCGGCCAATTCCTGATGCTAAAATCATTTTAGCCCTGATGGAGTATTAGCCGGGCCAACCCCGGCAGCTGGAAGGCGCCGCATCCCTTCCAGGCGTCCATCACTTAACACTTTGGGAGGACGGGGCTTATGTTACGTCGCATCCTGTTCGGTAGTTTGCTTCTCATCTGGTGTTCGGCCAGTTTTGCCCTCGATCCGCTGACGCTCATGCTGCTGCGCGTGTTGCGTGACCAGGTCATCACTTCGTCGGCGGAGGCTGCGTATGAAGGCGCTCAGAGCGAGGACGCCAAACCCAAGATGGCTGTTATGCCGCCCCCCCCGTATGTGATGGAAGACCAGAAGCTCAGGGCGTTGATCGACGAGGGGTTCGTGTATCTGACTGCGGCGCAGCGTGAAGAGGTGTATGCCGGGGTGCGCCGAGGATTGGCCGACCCCAAGAATGCACATTTGCAGCCCCTGATTCTCCAGGAACTCGCGCTGAAGGCTTCTGCCATGCGGCAGGCGCACGAACAACTCAACAATCTGTCTTACGGGCAAAAACAGACCATCGCCGATCAGGCGCGCGCTGAGTATGCGAATATGTCAGCGGAGGAGCGCCGGCAGATGATACGGGTGCTGCAGTCCGGGATGGCGCCGATACCGCGCGATCTGAACGACATGATACTGGCGGAGTTTCGTCAAGTTCCCGGCTGCGACGAGCACTCATTAAGCATTTAAATTCGTAAGACCAGGTGCTGTAGCAACGCTACTCTCATCGCTGTTGATGCCGGTCTTGCCAGAAGGGCAAGACGCCCCCGAACTTCCGCGCGCAGATCGATGTCTTGACCCTGCAGAAATTCCGGGCCATCTGGCGTCTATGCCGAGGCGGTAAAAAAACGCGGCGGGTTTGCCGCCGCGTCCAAGCCGGCCGCCTTGTGGGCTGCCGGTGCCGGGGTGTCCCCGGCGGGAGGAGAAGATCCGCTTAGTGCCTTAGTGCTTGAGGCTGGGTTTAAGGACCAGACGGAACAATCGTTCCGCAATCTGCTCGATTTTCTTGCTGACCCAGACAAAGGCATCAACCACCAGATCGGCATCGCGCATCGCGTTGATCGCAACCAGGCGTTCGGCATCCGACATCCTGACGGTGTCGATGCGTTCGAAAATAGTTGAATCCAGTTTGATATCCATCATGTTGCTCATTTAAATCTCCGTTAAAATCCGTTGCTGCCTGCTAAAAAGGCTAAATCCGGTGTGTAGCAGTTCCACAGCGTCGGTTAAGAGTATAGACTTGTTTGCAGTAGTATTGTTGCATTGCAACAGCTGATATATAATGATTTCTCGATATAGAAATACTAAGTTGAGCCCAAATTATGTCCCAACGCCTGCCCCCATTGAATGCGCTCAAGGCCTTTGAAGCAGCGGCGCGCCACCTGAGCGTCAAGAAAGCCGCGGTCGAACTGAACGTGACGCCGGCCGCCGTCAGCCATCAAATCAGGGCGCTGGAGGAGAACCTCGGAATACAGTTGTTTCACCGCTACAACCGCGCGCTGGAATTGACCGAAGCAGCGCGCGCCTCGCTGCCCAAGATGCGTGAAGGTTTCGATTGCCTGGCACAGGCGGTCGAACGTCTGCGCACGCATCACAGCCCGAGCATGCTGACTGTAAGCGCGGCGCCTTCTTTTGCGGCGCGCTGGCTGATGCCGCGATTGCACCGTTTTCTGGTCGCGCATCCCGAGATCGACGTGCGTGTGACGGCCCGCATGCGGCGCGTGAGCATAGACGGCAAGACCGATGTGGCCGAGCGTGCAACGCTGGAGACCTGGCTGGACGATTCCGACGTGGCGATACTGTACGGCCATGGCCACTATCCGGAGCTGCAGGCTACAAAACTGTTTGATCTGGTGGTCACGCCGATCTGCAGCCCGAAGCTGCTGGAAGGCGAGCACCCGCTGCGCACGCCTGCCGATCTGAAACACCACATACTGTTGCACGATGAAACCGGTGATCTGTACGACAGCGAGTCGTTCTGGAATGTATGGCTCAGGGCAGCCGGGGTCAAAGACATAGAGACCGCGCGCGGTCCGCATTTCAGCCACGCAGTGCTGGCATTCGAAGCTGCGATAGACGGCGTGGGTGTGCTGGCCTCGCTGCCTGCGCTCGCTGCTGAAGATATTGCAGCGGGCCGTCTGGTCACACCGCTCGGTCTGCGCGCGCCGATCTCATCGGCCTATTACCTGGTCTGTCAGGAAAGCGCGGCCACCCGTCCGGCGGTTGCGGCGTTCAACAGCTGGCTGATTGAGGAGGCTGCGCGTCTGAAGGAGATTTGACGTTCCGGCCTGTGAACATGCAGCGCATGATCAGGCAGGTTTGGGCACGGCACGCACGATCTCGCGTTCTTCTATCGGCCAGTGGATCAGCGCTGCAGCCACGCCCATGCCGATGGTGAGGATCCACATCAGATTGTAGGAACCGGTGGCATCGAACAGATAGCCGCCGATAAAAACCCCGAGGAAACTGCCGACCTGGTGAAACAGGAAGGCGATGCCGCCGAGCGTCGAGAGATACCTGACGCCGAAGATGGCCGCGATCAGACCGTTGGTTACCGGCACCGTGCCCAGCCACAGGAATCCTATGGTGGCAGCGAACAGGTAAACCGTCAGCGGCGAGATCGGCGCTGAGATGAAGAGGGCGATCACGACCGCGCGGGTCATGTACAGCGTGGAAAGCACGTTTTTTTTGATATAGCGGTTGCCCAGCCATCCCCACAGGTAACTGCCGAAAATATTGAACAACCCGATCAGTGCCAGCGCCGTCATGCCCGTCTCGGGTGTCATGCGCTGATCAACCAGGTAGGCCGGGAAGTGCACCGAGATGAACATCACCTGGAAACCGCACACCAGGTAGCCCGAGCACAGCAGCAGAAAGCTTTTGTGGCTCAGGGCCTCGCGCAGCGCTTCCGGTATCGACTGCTTGTGGAATTCCCTCAACTGGGCTTTCTTGTCTTCGACCAGCGCCGCCGATAACGGCAGGATCAGCAGCACGGTGACGGCGAGGATCACCAAGGCGTGCTGCCAGCCCAGGTGATTGATCAGGGTCTGGCCGAAAGGCAGCATCACGCACTGGCCGAACGAACCTGCCGCACCCACCATACCCAGCGCAACCGTGCGTTTTTCGGGTGGAAATGCCCGGCCGACCACGCCATAGACGATGGAAAATCCGCTGCAGCTCAGGCCGACGCCGACTATCAGGCCGGCGCTCAGGCTGAATTCCCAGCCGGTGGTGGAAAGCGACATCAGCACCAGCCCGATGGCATACAGTATCGTGCCGCCGATCAGCACGCGTGCCGCGCCGTACTTGTCCGCGATCATCCCGGTGAACGGTTGCGCCAGGCCGTAGACCAGATTCTGGATGGCAATGGCGAGTGCAAACGTCTGCCGGCTCCATCCCAGATCGAGGGTCATGGGTTGCAGATACAGGCCAAAGTTGTGGCGCACGCCCAGCGACAGCGTGAGCGCGAGGCCGCTGCACAGGAGGATGATGGCCGGGGTGCGCCAGTGGGTACGGTTCATGAGGGCGCTGCCGGGGATTTCAGGTCAGTGCCGCCATGCAATGCTGCCTGAACGCCGGCCGTTCACAAATTCTCTTGTACCAGGCATCGAGATTGCCGAGAGCGGGCCGCTCTATGGGCAGATTGAACCAGCGGAAGGCCGTCACGCCCATGGGTATATCGCCCATGCTGAAGGCTTTTCCCGCCATGTAGGCATTGAGTGCGAGATGGGCATCGGCCGCGGAAAAATGCGCCGCCAGCTTCTTGCGGTTTTCCTCGACCTCGACCATGTTGCGTTTTTCCGGCGCGACGCGAACCAGATTCCAGAACACCGGGCGCATCAGCGGCCACAATGTCGTGCTGTACCATTCCATCCAGCGGTCGGCATCGGCGCAGTGGTGCGTATGCTCCGGCCACAGCGTGCCCTGTCCGTGCTTGCGTGACAGATAACGCACGATGGCATGCGATTCCCATAGCACGAAGCCGTCGTCATTGATGGTGGGCACCAGCCCGTTGGGATTCATCGTGCGATATACCGGCGTATCGTTGACGCCGAACTCCATTCCGGCGTCGATGCGTTCATGAGCGAGGTTAAGCTCGGTGCAGCACCACAGTACTTTCTGCACATTGATCGAATTCTTGCGGCCCCAGATCTTGAGCATGACGCTTTCTCCAGTTCAGTATTGATCTTTAAACAAACAGTTTAGCCGCGGTCGCCTGCAACAGCAACGCGCGAGCATACCTGCTTCAGGTCCATGTCTTGCTGCAACCCATGGCTGTGCAAATCAATGCATTTGTTCATGTGACGCTGCTGCGGGAGTCCGTAATTACGGGTCAGGGCGCGTTCAAGGTGACAGGCGCGCGCGTATGCATGGAAGTGACAATGGCCTCGAGGGCGCCGACTGCATCCAGCATCTGCGACACCGGGATGGGGTAGGGGGTGCGGCCCTCGACCGCGTCGGCGAATGCCTCGAGCTCGTAGCGCAGCGCGTTGGCCGGCTCGAAGCCGAGCCGCTGCGGTTGGTCGCCGCTCCTGCGCAGCACCAGTTCGGTAGCGCCAACCGACTCGACCGAGCCCTCGGTGCCGAATACGTGTACGCGCCAGAAAAGTGGTGTTGCGCGCACCCCGCACATCACGCCGCTGGTGCCACTGGCGAATTCGAAGAGCACGGACAGGGTATCGATGGTCTCGGGCGGCGGCCGGTGCGCGAGAAGCTGGGCCTCGACGCGCCGGACCGGGCCCATCAGGTTAATGAAAGCGTCGAGCACATGGATGCCGGTGCCGGTGAGGCTCGCACCCGGGACTTCATCCGGTGATTCGCGCCAGCCGCGGTGCATGCTGCGCGCATGCTCGTTGCTGAAGTGGCCTTCGACATGCAGCACCTGGCCCAGCTCGCCGCTTTCCACGACGCGTTTGAGCTCAAGCATCGATGGCCAGAAGCGCTTGTCCTGCCCGACCGCCAGCACCACGCCTGCCTGCTGGCAGGCCCGTGCCGCGCATTCGGCATCGGCGCGGGTGAGTGACAGTGGTTTTTCGCAGAACACCGGCTTGCCTGCGCGTGCGGCTGCGACGATCTGGTCCGCGTGCAGCGAGTTGGGTGTTGCCAGCACAACGGCCTGGATCTGCGGGTCTGCCAGCACCCCGGCGTAATCGCTCGAAAGCTCGATGGCGTGGCGTGCCGCGAAATCGCGCACGTTGTCGGGATGCCGCACCACGCCGCGCACGAACCGCAGGCGTTCGCTCGTGCCCTGCACCGAATTGACATGGTTCTGGCCCCAGCGGCCAAGGCCGACGATGGCTGCCCTGAGCACGCTACTTCTTCTGCCCGAACTGGTTCTCGATTTCCCGCCAGCGTTCGATGCCGACGATCATGTCGCGAAATGCCGCGGAGAACTCGCCGAGCTGGCACAGGCCGATGTCGGGCAGGCCGTAGCGCGCGCCCGCGGTCTGGAAGCCGCCGATGAAGAAACCCTTGAAGCCCGCCTGCTTGATGAGCAGCGCCGACAGCGCATCGTGCGCGCCGGGAAGGACAAGTGGTTTTTCGGTTTGCGCGAGCTGGCGTATCGTCGGTGATGCCATGATTTGATCGTGACCGGTGATGAGCGATGAATTATGCAGGCGTGCCGGCGTTTGTTAATTGGGCTTGATGCCGGCGGCCTTGATGATATTCGCGTAAAACGGGGTTTGCTCGCGAATGAATTTTCCGAATTCTTCCGGCGTGCTGGTCCGGGGCTCGATGTTGACGGATTCCAGCCGTTTTCTGACATCGGCAGAATTCATCACCTTGATGATCTCGGCATTGAGCCGGGTGATCATGTTCGCGGGCGTGCCGGCAGGTGCGAGCATCCCGTACCATAAGGGGACGATATAGTCTTCGATGCCCAGCTCCTTTGCGGATGGCACGTTGGGCAGCGCGGACGAGCGCTGGGTTGCGAGCACCGCGAGCCCGCGTGCTTTTCCGGCCAGAACCTGGGCCTTTGCAGCTGGCACGGCCATGAACAGCACGTCGATTTCACCGCTCACCATTCCCACGAGCGCGAGCCCCGAGCCTTTGAACGGGACGTGTACCATTTTCGTCTTGGTGAGGCTCATGAAGCGCTCGGGCGCGAGGTGTGTCGTGGTGCCGACCCCGCCGGAGCCGAAATTAAGCTTGCCGGGATACTTGCGTGCGAGGGCGATAAGTTCCTTCACCGATTTCGCGGGCACCGAAGGGTGGACCAGGATGATATTGGTAACGTCGGCCACCAGCGACAGCGGCGCGAGATCCGATTGCTTGTAGTTCAGCTTGCGGTACAGGGACGGGGCAATCGATATGATCGATGAGCTGAGCGTGATCGTGTAGCCGTCCGGCGGCGCTTTCGAGGCCAGATCAAGGCCAATATTGCCGCCGGCGCCTGGTCGGTTTTCAGGAAGCACCAGTTGTCCCATCTGCTCCGAAAGCTTCTGGGCAATAACCCGGCCCAGCATGTCCGTGGGCCCCCCGGGGGGAAACGGCAGAATGAAATGCAGCGGCTTGTTTGGATAGCTCTGGGCCCAGAGCGGGCCGGCCATTATGTTCATAAGGAACAGGATGCCTACGACTGCGCGCGTTTTCATTGTTGCCTCCACGTTTTCTGTTCGGATCGGTTATGCAGGAAGGCCGGATGCCTTTAGATTATTGTAAGTAGCGTGGCACCAGCGGTTCGCGCAAAGCTTACGCCGCTTCGAATCTCCCGGCAATTGACTTGGAAGCGATCAGCCACAGGGCGCAGAGGATTCTATTAATACCTTCTTGAGAGGGCATATACTACAGAGAAAAACAATTCTTTTAAAAGCCTATAACACTTTAAGGGGTGAAGAGCAAAAACAATGAAATTGCGGCCAATCGATGCAGTAACGTCGCACTCTAAAGGGCACGCGCAGCAAACCCACGATGGGCCTGACTACAATTGGCTGATAAAAGATGAGTTGACAGCAGTGGCGGTTTGCGCAGCGGCATTCCTGGCCGATCTTAAATAATATAATAAAAACAATGAGTTATTATGGCGCATCAACTGGCCATCTGTTTTTGAAGTTAGCGGCGCTCATCAACATTTATCGGTGGCTCCACTTTACCGCTCGCATGGTCATTGAACGCGGTAAAAAACTGTCCGGCGATTTTTTTTGCCACGCCGTCGATCAGTCGCGCACCGACCTGCGCCAGCTTGCCGCCTATCATCGCCTTGACCTCATAACCGAGGCGGGTGCCTTCAGCTTCGGGCGACAGTTGAACGATGGCCTGTCCCTTGGCAAAACCGGCAACACCGCCCTGGCCTTCGAACAACAAGGTGTACGAGTGGGGGGGCGCCATGTCGGACAGGGTCATCAGGCCCTTGAACTTGGCGCTGACCGGGCCGACCTTGGCGGTCATGGTGAGTTGGTATTCGGTGTCGGATATCTTCTCGATCGTCTCGCAACCGGGGATGCAGTCCTTGAGAACGGCCGTGTCATTCAATGCACGCCAGGTCTCTGCCTGATTCAGGGGGATCAGTTGTTCTCCGGTCATTTCCATTTATGTTCTCCGCGGGGATAGATACGTTTATCGCTTGTCGGACGACGCCAACGGACATTCGCGCGCCAGTTTTCTCAGTTTGGTCGATGCAACCACCCGGTGTTCCTTGACGTAGACTTCGTGGTTGTCTTCCACGTCATCCAGAC
>CALOEN010000013.1:0-55125 GCA_942492335.1 uncultured beta proteobacterium
CATTTCATTGTCGGCTCGCGGATTGTGAGCGAACGACCTCGTATCGAACGCGCATTAGTCAGCCTGAACGAGTACGTGGACGGCTTGCTCGCCGCCCGATCGAGTCGGCCCGAGGACGACCTGATTTCGGCCCTGGTCGCGGTCGAAGAGCAGGGCGATCGCCTCAGCCATGCGGAGCTTCGTGGTCTCGTGACGGTGTTGATCTTCGGTGCTCAGGACACCACTCAAAGCCAGCTGGCTTGCGCGATAGCCACATTCATCGACCACCCCGATCAATGGGACCGTCTTGCTCGAGAACCCGAGGCAGCCATTGCTGCAGCGGAAGAGATCCTTCGTTTCGAGCCTGCGGGCTCGAGTTCACCCGTGTTGCAACGGAAGACATCGAATACGAAGTTATCTCCGGTCAGCGGCACAGTGGTGGTTCCCTGCAGTCCCGCGGCGAATCGAGACCCGAAGATCTATCCAGACCCCGACCACCTTCGATATGACGCGGGAACATGCCGAGCCGATGCTCACGTTCGAGGGCGAGTGCACTGTTACCTTGGCCGCTTCCCTTGCCGAATCGAAATCGGAGGCGATCGCGGTCCATCGAAGCGACTCCGGAACTCGCGCAACGGCGAAGGCGGGTGGCGGGTGGGCTCACAGATTCGCGGACCCGAGTCGCTGCCGATTCGATTCCGTCCCCAGACCAAGCCTGGATGACCGCTCATTTCGGCGAACCTGCCGCGCCGTCCGCCTTGCGGAGCCAACTTTCTGGTTCATCGACAGGTGTGGGAACCCGAGTCCAGACATCTCCGAACTCCTCTACCTCGAGGACGTGAAACGGCAATTCAAGAGATGGCATTTGCCTTGCTCAACGCCTGGATGACGGAATCCGCGGGGTCGGCCACATGGCCCGCACTCGCTTCCGATTCGTCGCGCCCGGAACGAAGGTCGGCCCACGCCCGAGAAAATCGAGCGTTTCCTTCGCCACGTCGAGCGGGTCCATTGCTTCTGGCATTCCGCCCGTATCTTCTCGAAACGTCTCCGTATCCGTGGCCCCTGCCAGGCAACCGACGACATCCACTCCTTTCGGCGCGAATTCCCGCACCACAAGCCTTCAGCAAAATCGTATCGAAGGATTTTGCTCCCGCGGCGTAGGTGGTGACATGGCCTCCCGAGGAGAGAACCGAGCGACATCGGCATGGCCCTCGGCCATGGCTCGCAGAGACGCCCGCCGAAATGATGGGCCAGCAGGACGGGGCCGCGCTGGGGGTGGACCTGGTGCATCCAATTCTCGACACCGGATTCGAGGAAGGGGCCCATCGGCGCACGTAGACCCGCGTTGTAGATGAATATGCCGACATCGAGATCGGCAGTGAACTCGCCCGCCTGCGTTGCGACGTCTGCGCTTGTCAGATCGATGCTCGCATGCCGGACTTCCACCGCGAATCGCTCTCGAACCTGTGCTGCCCTGCGCCGACAACGGCTACCGTCTCGCGCGATCGTTGCTGTTTTCCGTTCAGGCCGCGACTGGCGAGCTCGTCGGCGAATGCCGAGCCGATCCCATCTGAGCCCCGCGATAGCGGCCCATGGGCCGAATCGATCGAGAAAAGCCGTCCTTCATGTTGCGGTCACCGGCTACTCCTCCTGAAGCGCCCGAATCGGCCAGCGCGGCATCGGCGGGCAGCGGCGGCGCCTCGTCGCATGCTCGATCGATTCGAGCGCGCGACCGGGTGCGCCGGCCACCTACGTCGATTCTGCTGGTCATCGACGCCGGCAACGTGCAACGTTTCGGGAAGTCAAGGATGCGGCGCGGCGGACAAGTTGCATCGGATCTGGTGCCTGTGGTAGCGGGAATGTCCGGCGCACCGCCTCGTTCATCCGCGGTTGCCGTGGAATCGGACTGATGGAGTCGTTGCGGGGTTGGTCGGCGAGCCATTGGTGGTTCGATTCCCGTCGCTCCGCACCCTCATTTGCGGCTGATGCAAGTCCATGCGCGACGGCCGGGGGTCCGGACAGCTGGAGGCCTAAGCTGGCATCGTCTGACCCCGCGGCCTCTGCGAGTGCACGGACGAACTCCGGGCGCGCGGCGGATAGTCATGCCTATTACATGCTCTTTGGGCTCTTCGTCGTCCTCGCGTTCAGCCTGGTCGATCGCAACATCCTCTCGATCCTTCTAGTCGACATCAAGGCAGAGTTTCAGGCCTCGGATACGGCGATGGGATTCCTGACGGGGTTGGCCTTTGCCGTGACGAACGCGGTGGCCGGTATTCCCCTTGCGACTTGCGGACCGACGATCCGGAAGGATGATCCGCTCTGGAAGCACGGTCTGGTCGGCGCTCGCCGCCAGGGCATGGCCAATCGCCTATTCCTGGCTACTGCTCGACGATGAGAACAGCTGCGCGCGAAGTTCGTCCGGGACCTCGAGGAAATGGAGGCCATGGTGAGCGCCACGCTGGATTTCATGCGCGGCCTGGAAAGTCGCGAGCCGGCCAAGCCGCTAGACGTCATGGCGCTGCTCGAGAGCCTGCAGGAAGATGCGCAGGAAGTGAACGGCAAGGTCGAGATCGAAGGCAAAACGCTGAAGCCGTATCACGGCCATCCACAGGCGCTCAAACGCTGTTTGAGCAACCTCATCGGCAATGCCGTCCAGTACGGCAAGGCGGCAACGATACAGGTGGTCGATTCAGCCGACCGTCTGCAGATTTTTATCCGGGACCAGGGACCGGGGATACCGGAAAATGAACTCGAGCGCGTGTTCGAACCGTTTCACCGGCTCGAGGCCTCGCGCAGCCGCGACACCGGCGGCACGGGCCTCGGCCTCAGCATCGCGCGCAACATCGCGCGCGCACACGGCGGCGATATCGTGCTGCGCAATCTGCATCAAGGCGGGCTGGAGGCGGAGTTGGCGCTGCCGCGCAGCGGCTGAAAGCCGTGATTCGTGATTCGTGAATGGTGAGTAGGGAGTGGGAAGTGGGGAACACCACCTTGGTAATTAAGTGATTAAGTGATTAAGTGAGAGTGATTGGGCGAATCGTCAGTTTCCGGACCCATGTGCGCTGCCGGGATGCGCCTGGCAAAATGCGAAGGAAGGTGGAGACAGCGTTCACCCGCTTGCGCAGCGTCGCTGTCTCGGTCGCTGAACGAATACTCAGGGCGTTCTGCCAGCCGCCTTGAGGCCTTTCTCGAGTCCGCCGAACGAGACCGTCGGCAGCGTCATCAGCCAGCGGTAACCCTTGCCCACGAGCTCTTCGATGTTCTTGGCGTTGGCGTGAGGGTGGCCACAGACTACGTTGTGTTCCTTGCAGATGGCGAGGATCTCGTCGATAGCCCCCGCAACGGTCGGATGCTCGTACTGCCGAGGGAAACCGAGATCCTGTGACAGATCGCCTTCGCCGATCAGGACGTAGCCTATCCCCGGCACCTGTTCGAGTATTTTCGGCAGGTTCTTGATCGCACGCGCTTCCTCGCACTGGATGCCGACCAGGATTTCGCCTTTGGGATTGAGCGGCCAGACATCGGCGCGCTCGTAATATTCCTGCGCGGTCAGCCCCCAGTACGGCGCTGCGTTCTTCGGTGCGTCGCCGCGCTGCCCCGCCGGTTCGAAATACTTGGCCGAAGGCGGACGCGGATAGCGGCAGGCGGCGACGGCGTTGCGGGCCTCTTCCACCGTGCTGACGTGCGGCCAGACGATGCCGTAGACGCCGATATCGAGCACCTGCTTCGCGATGAACTGGTTCATTTCGCCGCCGTTCGGGGGAATGCGCACCATCGGCGTCACCGCCGGCGCGATGCTGCCGGACTTCAGTATCTGCTTGCGGTCGAGCATGTACTGCATGCAGTTGCGCAGCAGCTGGATGTCGTACGGGTTGTGTTCCATCTCGAACACCACTGCATCGTACGGCGCGGCATTGATCGCTTGCGCCATGCTGATTTCGGGCGGCGAGAAGGTGGTGATCGCGGCCTTGCCTTGTTCAAGCGCCCGGATTGCGCCGTTGAGGCGGGGGATGTCAGCCATTGCATTGCTCCTTTTTTATATTTACGTAAGACGGATCTGATTTTACCCGTTACGCTTCCGTTGTGCTGCGACCGCGTGATCGGGCGGAAGCTGTGGATTGTTGGCATGTTTCCATTTCACGCCGATTGGCGCTAATCTTTGCGCATCGGGTTGGGTTCTAAAGGAGCGTTCGCAATGCGTTATGAGCTTTATTACTGGCCGGGCATACAGGGACGCGGCGAATTCGTGCGTCTTGCACTGGAGGATGCCGCGGCCGATTACGTCGACGTCGCGCGCATGCCGGAGCAAGATGGAATGGGTATACCGGCGTTAATGCGGCTTCTGGAAGATAGCGCAACGGGGCGCCCGCCGTTTGCGCCGCCAATACTCAAAATTGGCAAGCAGGTGATTGCGCAGACCGCCAGTATCCTGCAGTTCCTGGGCCCGCGCCTGGGCCTGGTGCCGCAGGCTGAAGCAACGCGCGTCTGGGCACACCAGTTGCAATTGACGATAACCGACCTGGTGTCCGAGATACACGACACCCATCATCCGATTGCCGGCGGATTGTATTACCGCGAACAGAAACCGGAAGCGCAGCGGTGTGCCGCGGATTTCAGGGCGGAGCGCCTGCCGAAGTTTCTCGGGTACTTCGAGGACGTGCTGAACCGCAACGGCGGCAACCACATGGTCGGCAAGACCTGGTCCTATGTCGATCTGTCGGTGTTCCAGGTGATAGCCGGGCTCAACTACGCCTTTCCCAAGGCGATGGCGCGCCTGCAGCCCGGCTGGCCGCGATTGCAGGCGTTGCATCAGCGCGTCATGGCGCGTCCGCGCATCGCCGCGTATCTGGCGTCGGAGCGCCGCCTCCCGTTCAGCACCGAAGGTATCTTTCGCCACTATCCCGAACTCGACGGGTAAAGACGCTGCGAGTAAAAAATGAAATATAAAGACTATTACGACATCCTCGGCGTCAAGCGTGACGCGGGTGCCGAAGAGATCAAGAAGGCTTATCGCAAGCTTGCGCACAAGTATCATCCGGACGTTTCCAAGGATCCCCAGGGCGAGGAAAAATTCAAGGAGGTCGCGGGAGCGTACGAAACGCTCAAAGATCCCGAGAAGCGCGCGGCTTACGACCAACTCGGCCGTTACCAGCCGGGGCAGGACTTCCAGCCGCCGCCAGACTGGGCAAAGCAGTTCGGCGATGAACAGTTCTCATTCGAGGACATCGATCTGGAAGATCTGCTGGCGGGATTGGCAGCGGGCCGGCATCGCGCGGGATCCGGGGCCAGGCCGATCCGGATGCCCGGGCAGGACTACGAAGTCACGGCCCACATCTCTCTGGAGGAAGCGTTTCGCGGCACCGAAGTCGAACTGAATCTGACCGTGCCCGAATATGACGGAAAAGGTTTCCTGCATCGTGTGCCTCGCACTTTCAAGGTGCGCATTCCCAAGGGTGCGGCCGATGGACAGAGATTGCGCCTGGCCGGCAGGGGCGGGAAAGGGATCAATGGTGGCCGGGACGGCGATCTGTACCTGAATATTGCGCTGCATCCCCATCCGTTGTTTCGCGTGAGCGGGCATGACCTGTATCTCGATCTGCCGCTAACGCCGTGGGAGGCGGTGCTGGGTGCGACCGTGGAAGTGCCGACGTTGAACGGTCCGGTCCGGCTGAAAGTCCCGCCGAACACCCGCGCGGGACAGCAGTTGCGGTTGACCAAGCGCGGGTTGCCCAAACCGCACGGCGGCGAGGGGCATCTCATCGCAATTGCGCAGATCGTCGTTCCCACCGCGGCAAGCGAGCATGAACGCGCTTTGTTCAAACAGCTCGCGGACGGCTCTACGTTCAATCCGCGCGGTCACTTTCAACAGGAGGCGAGAAGTGGAAGCTAAACGAGTTGAAGCCATATGGCTTACTGAAGACCACGAGTTCTCGCTCGCCGAACTCGCGGAACTCTCGGGACTGTCCGAATCCGACCTGCATGAACTCGTCGACTACGGCGCCATCACACCCATGAATCCGGATTCTCCGCAGTGGGCATTCAAGGGCGAATGTCTGGTCACTGTCCGCGCGGCTTGCCGGCTGCGCGTCAACTTTGACCTCGAGCCGCACGGGGTGGCCCTGGTGGTTTCGCTTCTGGAACGCATCCACGATCTCGAAGCGCAGCTCACCCGCCTGCACGCGCAAATGCCGCACGGTTCTAAATAGGGCGGGGCTTGATTCCGCTATTATGCATTTAGTCCGTTTTGAGATTGTTCCGGAGGCCGGATGTTGCTCGTGAACTTGTTGCGCCTGCTCGTCGCCGCGCCGGTCAGGCCGTAAACGCGTGGTGGCGTCCGGCGAAAAAAATAAACCGGGAACCCGGAAATCATTTGTTACCGGGCAGAGGTAGAATAAGTACTGGAAACAGCGCTATCTTTCAGACATGACCAGAGGCCCACTATGTCCGATCCGGATGCCAGCAAACTGAAACCATTGCTCGAAGAATACGAAAAATTCGCCAGGTCGATCAGCCGCGACGATGCGGCGTTCGCTATCGCACAACAAATGCTTGCGGTCATAGCCGACGCCACGCGCAACATGCACCCATCGGCGGACTCGACCGCCAATTATGTGCCGAGCGAGCAGATCATCGAAGAGTTGGCCCAGTTGCGTTACCAGGCTGAACAACTTGGGCGATAGGACGGGATCTAAGTGATTCTAAAGCCGCTTTCCTGCAACACGCGCTGTGCGGCAGAAGAGGTCAGGAACGAAAAAAAGCCTTCGCGGCGTCAGCGTGTTGCGTGCCGCACCAGCGCCGCATTCACGGCGTTGGTCGATATGATTTGCAGTGGCATCACGCTTTCTGGATGTGTTGCATGCGCTTGACCCGTCCTTCGCGAACGGCGATATACACCCCGCTGCCGATCACGATGGCGATGCCCACGAACGTCCAGAAATCAGGGAACTCGTCGAGCATGAACAACCCGAACAGGGTGGCGGTGATGATAGAGCTGTACTGGAACGGGGCGACGACCGATGCCGGCGCATGTTCAAACGCCGCCAACAGCAGGCCCTGGCCCACCAGGGCACACAAGACGAATACCGTGATCAAGGGGATGTCCGCCGCCTTTGGCGCGACCCACACGACAGGGACGACGAAAGACAGCAGGACGGCGCCGATGATGACCGAATGCGCGAGCGAGATGATGGCCGGCGTACCGGAGGCCAGCTTCCGGTTGTAGATGTAAAAAAGGCCGATGCTGAAGGCGCCGGCGATCGCGATCAAATACCCCTTGTTGAACGTATCCAGGTCGGGCCGCAGTATGAGAAATACGCCCAGAAAACCGGTGATGATGGCCACCCGCCGGCGCCAGCCCACGGCCTCGTTCAGCATTACGGGGGAAAGCGCGGACACGACCAGCGGCGCCAGAAAAAACAGGGCGGTCGTGCTCGCCAGCGGAATGTAGAGCACGGCCCAGTAAAAAAACCCGATGCCGGTTACTGCGAATATTCCGCGCAGGGTCTGCATGCCCAGCGGACGGGGCCATAACATCCGCGGGCCGTAACGCACGATGATGGCCGGCGCCAGCAACAGGTACACCAGGCAGAATTGCGCCCAGATGATTTCAAGCGGCGAATAGGTGGCCCCCAGCACTTTTGCCATACCGT
Organism: uncultured beta proteobacterium; assembly: GCA_942492335.1. GTDB lineage: Bacteria > Pseudomonadota > Gammaproteobacteria > Burkholderiales > SG8-41 > CAKKQX01. The sequence goes on from CALOEN010000013.1 coordinate 7,629, forward strand.
CCTTGGTCGGGAGGAAGATCATGGCGACGATCATGATTGCGATGCCGCGCAGGGGGCGATTGGCGGCCATTGATTTTATTTTTTCCATGGGCGGATTCGTGAGGAGTCGGGTTCGTAAACCGTAACCGCTGTCAGCGGTCGCGGGTGCACGGCGTCCTGCGGCTCACGGCGTAGTGAAGCCCTTCGTTTTCATTGCGTTCACAGCGGCAGGCGTGGTCAGAAACTGAATGAATGCCTTTGCCGCATCGGCGCGCTGCGTGCCGGTGAGCATGGCTGCTGCAAAGCGGGTGACCTGCTGCAACTCGGGCGGGAACAGGCCGACCAGATCGAAGCCTTTGACCGCGAGGATTTCACTCACCATCTGCACGCCGAGTTCGGCCTCGCCGCGCACCACGAGTTCGCCGACCAGGCCACCCGGGATCGCTCTGAGTTTTGGCTGCAATTGATCGGCGATGCCGAGACGTTCGATCACCTGCATGAAATGCACGCCGCTCAGGCCGAGTGTGGTATGGGTGATCGATTTCGCAGCCAGCAGCGCGCGCTTGAATGCTTGCACCGAATCGATGTCTGGTCTGGGCGCGCCTGCGCGCACGCCTATGCCGATCAAAGCACTGCCGAGTTCAGCGCGGCTGCCCTTGACGATCTTGCCTAACTGCGACAGTTCGTCGATGCCGGGCCCGGTTGCGATCACTACGTCGGCCGTTTCACCGTTCCGAATGCGGTCTAGTGTCTGGTTGGTAGTGGACCAGTCGATAGAAACCGTGTGTCCGCTCGTGTGCTCGAGCGCTGCGATGAGTTCGGATATCACCGAGCGCATGGCATTGGTGGAAAATATTTTCAGTGGTGTCATAGGTGCCGGGAAATGAATAACGGAAAACCGGATTGCGTTGCCGGGATGCGGCGCAAAATCACTATCGAAATGCCTGGCCGCTTAAGCCCAAACTGAACCTGCAGGTTTCGTGAAGCAAGGCGGGAGTATATTATAACCCGTTGTTTATTGTAATAATAATTAGCTTTGCCGGTGTTGCGATGATGCGTTGCGCCGTCACGCCCCTGCCCTTGTTCACGCGTGCCCGGCACTCATGGTTAGTCTTCATGGGCGTGCCGAATTCGGCGGATGTGTTTCCAGTTGCGCGTCAAGCGCGCGCGCCCGCATGCGCGCGAGTATGAATGCCAGCGCAACGCCAACGAGGCAGATGCCGCTGATCCCGACGAAACCCCAGGTAAAGCTGCCGGTATGGTCCTTGACCACTCCCAGCACGTAGGCAGTGAGGAAGCCGCCAATATTGGCGAACAGATTGCTGAAACCGGTCACTGTGCCGGCGATGCGCGCCCCCAGCACTTCCACGGGCACCAGAAAAAGCGGCCCGAAATAGAACTGAAGAAAGATCGAGTTGACCGCGATTACGAGCAGCAGCAGCGGGATCGATTCGACCACCACCAGCAGCGTAGAAGTGCAGGCGAGGATGGCCAGAGCGCCTCCGATCACGAGCGGTGGATTTTTCAAACGATCCGAGACGTAGCCGCCTACCGTGTTGGACGGTGATGTGAATGCGGCGCTCATCGCGATCACCAGGCCCGCGGTCTGCACCGACAGCCCGCGGTCGGCCACGAGCAGCGACGGCAGCCAGAAATTGAAGGCCGTGACCACCGAGAAGCGCACGAACTGCAGGCCGCTGCAGACCCACATGATGGGGAAGCGGGCAAGCTGGAAGATGTCGGACAGCGCGATAAGCTGCTGCGTTTGTGCGCGCGGCTTTTCCCTGGCGTAGGCCTTGTAGACGAAGGCCGCGCCTATGCCCAGCGCGGCAAACAATATGAACGCGGCGCGCCAGCCGTAAAGCGCAGTGAGCAGCGGGCCGCCAAGCGACAGCAGGATGGTGCCGGCGAAGCCGCCCACCATGTAGAGACTCATGGCAGTGGCGCGGCGCTGCGGCGGGAACCACGAGGCCAGCAACGCGAGGCCCGGCGCAAACATCAGCGCGCGGAAGGCGCCGGCCATGAACTGCGTGATCATCGCCAGCCAGAATGTGTGGATCAGCCCGAAACACAACGACAGTGCCGACCAGCCGAGCAGTCCGATGAAAAACAGGCGGCCGGGGCCGAAGCGGTCACTGAGAAAACCCGCCGGGATCTGCCCGAGCGCGTAACTCAGCGTTACCGCGGCCGACAGCATGCCGGCTTGCGTGAAGCTGATCTGCAGGTCCTCGCGGATCAGCGGCAGAAACAGGGGGATGGCGCTGAACGTGATGCCGTGGACGATCTGGCAGATGACGACCAGCGAGACCGTGTTGACGCCGTCGCGGGACATGGCGGCGGCCGGGGTGCCGGTGCTCATGGGGAATTGACGATGACCCTGCGCGGGAGCGGAGTCATGCGAGTGGGTGGACGGAAGAAATCACGGCGCAACTGTACCATCCGCTGCCGCGCCGGTAATTGCTTTACATCAATTATTCAGTTGGATAGCTGCGCGGGATTTAATTCAAATCTCGGCTTACAGCTTACAGCTTACAGCTTACAGCTTGACGCGCATGCACGCCTCAGGCCACACCTTCGATTATCCTCATGTCCCGCTCCACCGAGTCTTTGCCCAGCACCTTGAGCGCTTCCTGATAAGCGGGGCTGTCATGCGTGGCGGTCGCCTGTGCCACGCTGTCGAACTCGATCACGACCACGCGCTGGCCGAGTCCCGCCTCGTAGGTCTTCGCGGGCGCGCCGCGGACCAAAAACCGCCCGCCGCCGTCCTGGACCGCCGGGCCGGCAAGTTTCGCGTATGCGGCGAGGGCGTCGGGGTTTTTGACTGAGCGATAGAATGCAATCCAGTAGGCCTTGGCCATGATGTTCTCCTGAAAGTGAAGGGTGAAGGAAGGCCGCGGGTTGATCAATCTCGATATCCGCGGCCGGCTTTCGCGTTATTTGGCAGCAAAGCAGTACAGGAATCCGGCGCCACCCGAGCTGCGCAAGTTGTCCTGGCTGCAACCGCGCGAAGGATGCGAGGAGTTCCATGATACGGAGGCATCATCATCCTTCAGGCCCCACCGGTCGTGGTGGCCGACGAACGCCGAGCCTTTGCCGTTCTTCGTCCAGTTGCCGCAGGTCGTATCTTTGCCGTTGGCAAATGCCGTGCCATCCGGCTGCGAGCCGGTGAGGATATCGTGCATATTTGGGGTATCGGCGCGACCGTTGACGGGTTTTCCCTTTTCGGTCAGCGCAGTCATCCGGTTGATATTGTTGTGGCGGTGCAGTTCTTCGACATTGCGCGCGATGAGTCTTCCATCGGCGCTGTACCACGGTCCTTTGCCGATGCGGTCGCGCGCATTGACAGCAGGTTTGCCGTCAGCGGCCGTGGTGCTCAGATAGGCGCGCCAGGTGTGCATGCCCGCGCCCGCCCCTTTGGCGAGCGACTGGCAGAGCTTGTCTGCACCCGCGAGGCCGCCCAGATTCGCGCCGTCTCCGGATCCGGCGCTGGTGATGAAGAACGTCATGTCGGACTGCGCTGCCTGCGCACCCCAGCTTAAGCCCAGCGCCAGCAGACCTGCCGATGCGATCATTCCCAAACTTGTTTTATTCATTACCCCTCTCCAGAGAAAAGTCCGTGCCGTGGACTGGCGGGATGCCATAATCCGGGCAACGTGATTATAAACAGCAGTACGACGAATTATATTCCAAAAAGTTCACGCTCGATTTTTCCAGCCGCAAGCGGCTGCAGCCCGATGGGCCGTTCCCGGTCCGTGTGGATAAGACTACGGCGCCAGGTCTCCCGGGCCATCGAAGCTATGTGCGTCCATGAGCAGATCCGGCCGCATGTCGGCCAGCCTTGATATGCCGACCAGCGCCATGTCGCGGTGGATTTCTTCTCTGAGCAGATTGATGGCGTGGCGCACGCCGGGCACGCCGCCGATGGCGGCCGCGTACAGGAAGGGCCGGCCGACAAACACGAAGTGCGCACCCAGGGCCAGCGCTTTCAACACGTCTGTGCCGCGACGTATGCCGCTATCCAGCATGACCGTCATATCGCCCGCTTCGGCCACGATCCCGGGCAGCACGCGCAGCGGCGCGATTGCGCCGTCGAGCTGGCGTCCGCCATGATTCGACACGATGATGCCATCGACACCGTGGTCGCGGGCGATGCGCGCATCCTTTTTATCCAGCACGCCTTTGAGCACCAGACGTCCTTTCCACAATCGCCGCATCAGTTCGACATGGGCCCAAGAAAGCTCATCGCGATTTCCCCTGCCGCGCTCCCCGGTGCGGGACAGCAGCGGCACCCTGGGACCCATGTTCTCGAAGTGCGGCATGCCGTGCAGCAACAGCGTGCGCGCAAACATGCCCAGCAACCAGCGCGGACGGATAAGGCCGTCCCAGGCCAGCCGCAGGGAAGGCCGCAGCGGTGTATTGAAACCGCTGCGCACATTGTTTTCGCGGTTGGCCGCTACCTGCACGTCAACAGTGAGCACCAGTGTATCGTAGCCGGCGCGCGCGACTCGATCGACGAGCGCCGTGATGGTGTCGATCTCGCCGGGCAGATAGGCCTGGAACCAGGCAGTGGGCCCGTGCTGCCTGACTTGTTCGAGCGGGGTCAGTGAAGCGCCGCTCAGGATCATCGGCACGTTGGCCTGCGCCGCGGCGCGGGCGAGCACGATATCGCCCTGGTACGCGGCCATCGCCGTCCCGCCCATGGGCGCGATGCCGAACGGCGCGTCGTAGGTCTGGCCGAACAGCGTGGTTTTCTGCATGCGCCTGGAAGAGTCCACCAGCGCCTTGGGTACGAAAGCGAGGTCATCCCACACGGCGCGGTTTGCGCGCATCGAAGCGTTGGTTTCAGCTCCGCCCGAGACGTAGCCGAAGATCGGGCGCGGAATATAGCGCCGCGCCGCCTCTTCGAAATCGTCCAGCGCGAGCATCCGGCGCAGGATGCGCGGCGGCGCCTTTTCCGGCTGGCGTGCTGTGACTGGAGCCGGCGAGGAAAGCGCGTCGGGAGATTCTGGCATTGTGGTAGACATGCGGGGGCTCGTGTGATTGTTGCGGTCCGGCAAAACCAAATAAATGACAGGCCCTGGAGCTGGAAGCAGCCATCCGGGACTTCAGTTGCTGGAAAACTTCGTCCCGGATTTTTCTGGCAGAGGATTTACTTCTGTTACTGCGGCGATATCCCTGCGACTTTCATCGCTTCCTTGTAGCGCGCGATTTCCTTGGTCAGCAGATCGGCAATCTGTGCCGGGGTTTGCGGCCACTGCTCCACACCCTGGGTGTCGAGAAATTTCTTCGCGTCGGCGGTCGCCAGCACCTTGTTGACCGCGGCGTTGATGAGGCCGATTGTCGCGGCCGGCGTGCCCGCCGGGGCGAACAGCCCCCACCACAGGTGATATTCATAGCCCGGCGCACCGGATTGCGCGATTGCCGGCACACCCGGGAACAGCGGCGAAGGTTTGAGGCTGCTCACGCCCAGGATGCGCACCCGCTTCGCATTGATCATCGGCAGCAATGCCGATTGACTCGAGATCACCATCTCCACCTCGCCCGAAGCGAGTGCCGTAACCGCCGGTGCTATGCCCTTGTACGGGATGTGCACGAGCTTGATGCCGGCTGCGGCGGCGAACAGCGCGCCCGAGAAATGATTGTTGCCGCCCGTGCCGGAGGATGCGTAGTTGAGCTTGCCGGGGTTCTTTTTCGCGAGCGCGATGAGTTCCTTCACGTTTTTGGCCGGCACCGACGGGTGCACCGCGAGCAGCATCGGCGCGCGGGCGAACGTCGCGACCGGGATGATGGCTTTTGCCGGGTTAAACGGCAGTTTCTTGCGTACCGCGGCGGTGGCCGGATACGACGAGGTGGTGGACAGCAGCGTGTAACCGTCGGGAGCGGATTTGCTGGCGATTTCGGCTCCGATCATGCCGCTGGCGCCGGGGCGGTTGTCAACGATCACGTTCTTGCCCCACATGTCGCCAAGGCGCATCGCCACTCCGCGCGCAATGACATCAGTCGAGCCACCTGCACTGTACGGAACGATAATCTGGACGTTCTTGGTCGGATACGCCTGCGCTGCGGCGTGCGATGCCGCGCCTATCCATGCTGCGGTGCAAAACATCGGCACAACCCACCACGATTGGGATCGCATTGTTCTCATGGCCTCCTCCTTTTTTATCAACCGTGACATCGCAAGATTTCGGTTAATTTAACACTGAACTGCATTTAAGTCATAACTCTCCCGGTATCTGGTCCCGGGGCGGTTCGCCACCCGCGTCGCAGCCGACATACTCATTCGCGTTATCGAATAAAGTAGAATGGCCCACGGATGACGAAAAACTGATGACAGGGAGACTAAAATGAAACTGTATATGAGCGCAGCCTCGGGCAATGCCTACAAAGTCCGGGTGCTGATATCGCTGCTGAAACTGCAGTGCGAGCAGGTCATTGTCGATCTCGCCAACAAGGAACAGAAGAAACCGGAATTTCTCAAGCTTAATCCGCGTGGCGAGGTGCCGGTCATCGAGGACAATGGCACGGTGATCTGGGATTCTGCGGCGTGTCTGGTTTATCTGGCGCGCAAATACGGCGGCGAGCAATGGCTGCCAGGCGACCCCGCTGGCATGGCGGAAGTGCAGCAGTGGCTGGCGCTGGCCGCGACTGAAGTCCAGATCGGGCTCCAGTACACGCGCCGCGGCGTCAAGCAAGGCCGCTGGGTCGCGGGCGACCTGGAACAGGGCCAGGCGATAGGCCGCGTGGCGCTGACCGCACTGGAAAATCGCCTCAAGGATCACGACTGGCTGGCAGGCAAGCACCCCACCATTGCCGAACCCGCGTGTTTTGCGTATGTGGATACTGCGCCGGATGCGAATCTGCCGCTGGAGCAGTACCCCGGTATTGTGTCGTGGATCGCACGCTGCAAAGCGCTACCCGGCTGGGCGCCGCGCTAGGGCCTGTTGACCAGAGCCACATGCGTGCGGCAACGGCTGCCTGCGCCACGCTCAGAGAAAGTGCCACTCGGAAAACATTGCGGCCTGACCGGCGTAATGCCCGTTGTCGTCGCCAAGGTTCCACACGGTCGCCGCCTCGACCCTGAACTGCCTGCCGCTTTTTGTGACCCGAATACCGGCGTAGTTGTCGATGTAGCCGTCGCGCGTCACCGCGTCCAGCAGGCGCTGGCGTTCGTCACGATGCATGGGCCCTGCGGAAAGCCGCGACGGCACGGTGACGAAAGTGTCCCAGTCCATCTCGAACAAACGTTGCGCTGCACGATTGGCATAATTAAAAACCGGATCGGGCGCGGCATTGTGCGAGACGATCACGAAACCGGCTTCATACAGATTCTGCGCGCGCTGCATAGGTTCACCAGCGGGCACCAATTCCCTGCCAGTCAGGCGCTGGTAGTTTTCGAGCAGCAGTCGCGCATGCTCTGGAATAAAAAGATTATTCGTGTTGGGTTCCATTAGGGTTTGGCGGTGCGCTCCATTTATTCCGGGGTAGGGCCGGCGGAAAAATGGAAATCTCCGCCAGCCCTGATAATGAGATAGTTATAAACAAAAACCCGTGCTCAGGCTAGACTGGGGCCTGTTCCCTGCACCACCGGGATCATGGCAAAACTTATTTGCGGGGTAAGGGTGCGGCAGGAGGGGGCAGTGCGAAACATCGGGCCATACGATTACGTGATCATCGGCGCCGGCACCGCCGGATGCGTGCTCGCCAACCGGCTTTCCGCGGATCCGGGGGCCACGGTGCTGCTGCTGGAAGCCGGGGGCAGGGACGACTGGATCTGGATCCACATTCCCGTCGGCTATCTTTACTGCATAGGCAATCCGCGCACCGACTGGTGCTACAAGACCGAGCCCGACCCGGGACTCAACGGCCGCGTCATCAACTATCCGCGCGGGCGCGTGCTGGGCGGCTCCTCTTCGATCAACGCCATGCTGTGCCTGCGCGGCCAGGCGCGCGACTACGACGAGTGGGCGCAGGTCACCGGTGATTCGGGCTGGTCGTGGCAGAACGTGCTGCCGATCTTCATGCGAACCGAGGACCACTGGCGCGGCGCGGGCGAAAAGCACGGCACCGGCGGCGAATGGCACGTCGAGCCGGCGCGGCTGCGTTGGGAAATCCTCGAAGCGTTTCGCGATGCCGCGGCCGAGATCGGCATTCCCCAGATCGAGGATTTCAACCGCGGCGACAACGAGGGCGTGTCGCGCTTCGAAGTAAATCAGCAGCGCGGCGTGCGCTGGAGCGCGGCCAAAGCCTTCCTGCGGCCGGCGATGAAGCGGCCCAATCTCACCGTGATCACCGGCGCACTGGTAAAAAAACTGCGCATGGAAGGCAAGCGTGTGCTCGGTGTCGAGTTCGAGCAGAACAACGAGCCCATGTTTGCGGCGGCACGGCGCGAGACCGTGCTGTCAGCGGGCGCGATCGGCAGTCCGCAGATTCTGCAACTCTCCGGCATCGGCCCGGGCGCGCTGCTGCAACAGCACGGCATTCCCGTAGCACACGAGCTGCCGGTCGGCGAAAATCTGCAGGATCACCTGCAGCTGCGAATGATGTTCAAGGTGCGGCATGCGCTGACGCTCAATACGATGCTCAGATCGTGGCCGGCCAAGATCAGGATGGGCCTCGAATACGCGCTGTTCCGCAGCGGGCCCATGACCATGGCGCCGTCGCAGATGGGCGCGTTCGTGAAATCGGACCCGGCGCAGGCCACCGCCAATCTCGAATACCACGTGCAGCCGATTTCGCTCGACAAGTTCGGCGATCCGCCGCACACGTTTCCCGCGTTCACCGCCAGTGCCTGCAACCTGCGGCCGACATCGCGTGGCCATGTGCGCATTACCTCGCCCGATCCGCGCGCCTATCCGGCTATACAGTGCAATTACCTGTCCACGGCCGAGGATCGCAAGGTCGCCGCCGACGCGCTCAGGCTGACGCGGCGCATCGTCACCGGCACCCGGGCGATGAAAAAATTCCAACCCGAAGAATTCACGCCAGGCCCGGCGTTCCAGAGCGAAGAGGAGCTGGTCACGGCCGCGGGCAATATCGGCACCACGATTTTCCATCCCGTCGGCACCTGCAAGATGGGACGCGAGCATGACGCGACGGCGGTCGTGGATACGAAATTCCGCGTGCGCGGTATCGGGCATTTGCGCGTGATCGATGCGTCCATCATGCCTACAATCACGTCCGGCAACACCAACACGCCGACGGTAATGATCGCGGAGCGGGCCAGTACGATCCTGCGCGCAGACCGGGGTTAAATATCTGATTATATTAATTATATATAATGAGATAGTGTAACGGCGAACCATGCCCGCAGCGCTGAACACGGTTGCATCTACAGGCAGTGCGCATGTGGCGGGATGACGCGCCAGGCGTGTTAATGGGTCATCAGGAGAGCAGTTTTTTCAGCACGAGCAGAATGCCGATGACGATCATCACGGCCCCAATCACGGCAAACCGCATGATCAATCCGCTGTGGGCGAGACGGGAAAGTGTCGGTTTTTTGAGCCAGTCCTTCAGATAGAACAGGCCAAGCACGGCCCCGAAGATGCCAATGCCTATCAACAGGATAGTCATGCGCAATTCCCCTCTTCGCCCGGCATCAAGCTACAGGAAAGCCGGCACGCCAGCGATCTACCGCCGCCGGTCGTTTGACGACCCAAGGCGGACGATACGCCCCGCGCATGATTTCTTCAATAGTCGGTTGCCCTATAGTGTGTTGTTCCTCCTGTCTTGTTAATGGTTGACGGCGGGGCGTTACCCATGCAAAGTTTACGGACTATATTTCGCTTACGCTGGATAATCGGGAGCATGCCGGGTGACTTTCTTTGTTGAAGTCCTGAGCGAACATCTTGAACCGCAGGTACGGAGTATCGGCGAGTACAGGACGAAGGAGGAAGCCATCACTGTAGCGCATGGGCTGATTAAAGAATTCCTGCTTCGAGAATTCAAGCCGGGCATGAACAGCCAGGCGCTTTTATTGCTGTACCAGGAACGGGGCGAGCACCCGTTTATCTTCCGGGACGACGAAAATACTTTCAACGTGTCCGGCTACAACCACACCCTCTATGCCATGATTTGCGCCGGTGAGATCTGTAAGGTCAAGAAATAAGGCAGTGTTCCACCGCCTTTCAAAACCTTGAACCTTGAACCTTATTCTTTTACGCCACGTCTCCCGGCCACCGGAAGTTTTGGCGGTTTTGCCGGCTTGTTGGGGCCCCACACGCGGCTGTAATAGGAGTCGGCCAGTTGCAACGCCGCTATCGGGTTGTGGCCGAGCACGCGATCCTTGGCCACCAGCACGGTCGTCAGCCCCTTGGCATACTTGAAGAACAGGCTGTCGTGGCCTATGCACAATCCCATCACGACGTTGAGTTCACAGCCGTGCGCATTGAGCAGCTCGGCCTGGCACGCCGGATTGCACAGCGCCTCGAATTGTCCGGGGCGGATTTTTTCATGATCGGCGAGGCCCACATCTTCCTTGGGAATGCTCCCGGTCTTGCAAGCGGCTGACACGACTTCGAAGCCGTGGCTCTCGAGGATGCCGCTCAACACGTAGGCGTGATCGACGAAGCTGATGCAGTTCGCGATGCCGATCTTGCGATAGCCCATGCGTTTGGCGAATTGCACGATCTCTTCAACCCGCGTCCATTTGCAATAGCCCTCGGCTTCGACCCGCGCCGCCTCCAGCGAGATTTTGCGCGTCTCGGCGTCGTCGTCGTACAGTGCGCGCGCATGCGCCTGGATTTCAGGATCGAGTTTAGTGGGGCAGAAACCGGGGCCGCGCTCTTCTGATTCTCCCGCGCGGCAAGCCCTGACCGTGGGCGGGCAATAAGCGCAAGCAGGGTCTTCGTACTTCATCGTAAGTCCTCCTGACGATAAGTCCTTAGGGCCTGTTAACAGACCCTCGGTTACTGTAATGCGGCTGGGCGGGGGAAAACTTGTTTCAGATCAAATCCGCTGCTCGTTAACGGGCTCCGGGCTGCATTCATTTCCCAGGCGCCCGCTTCTGCGCCGGGGGCGGGAGAAATCACCATAAACGCTATGCGCGGCGGCTTGCCGGCGGTGCGCGCTTTTGCAATACTTGAACGCGGTAATGGTTAACCGGCCCTGAAGGAGGTTCCGTGCCGTCCGATAACTCCGGGCGCAGCCCCGGAAAAGTAGACCAGCTGATCGCGGAGGCAAGGCGCGCCGCAGCGCAGCGCGAGCTCGGCTATCGCGATCGCGCGCTCAAGATCCATCCATGGATCTGCGGCCGGTGCGCGCGCGAGTTCACGCACAAGACGCTCAACCAGCTCACGGTCCACCACAAGGACCACAATCACGACAATAATCCGCCCGACGGCAGCAACTGGGAATTGCTGTGCATTTACTGCCACGACAACGAGCATTCCCGGGATCTGGATCATGCGGCGTGGCTGGCAGCGGGGGCGCCTGAGCTGACCGGCGACCAGCCCGGCACGCATCAGCCGTTTGCCGGTCTCAAGGACCTGCTGGTGAAGAAGAAAACCTAAGACGGCTTTTAGCAGTCGTAGCGCGCGCCCGCGCGTTCGAGCCTGCGCAGCAGCGCTGCCCACATCAGAGTACCACCTGCGCCGCGCCCGTCTCCGGAATAAATGTTCTCGCCCTGCTGCAGCGTGTGATCGACGATCGCACGGGGCAGGGGGTTGAGTTGCGCGCCGCCGGTCATCGCCGTGATCTGGAATTTGCACGCGCGTTCCAGGCGGTACATGCGCGCGAACATTTCTCCGACCGATGAGCCTACCGTCAGTGTGCCGTGATTGCGCAGGATCAGCATGTCGCCATCGCCCAGATCCTTCACCAGCCGCTCGCGTTCGTCGAGGTCCTGAGCGACGCCCTCGAAGTCATGATAGCGCACCAGCGCCAGCGCGGTCAGCGCCTGCTGGGTCACCGGCAGCAGCCCGTTTTTCTGGGTGGCCACCGCCACTCCGTATTGCGAGTGCAGGTGCATGACGGCATGCGCATCGGCGCGTCCCATGTGGATGGCGCTGTGGATGGTGAAGCCGGCTTCGTTGATTTCGTACGGCGAGTCCGAAAGTTTGCTGCCATCGATGTCGCATTTGATCAGGGACGATGCCGTGATCTCTTCGAACAACATGCCGTAGGGATTGATCAGAAATTCATCCGTAGTGCCGGGCACGCGGCAGGAGATATGGGTGCCGAGCATGTCGTCCCAGCCCATCATCGCGGTGAGCCGGTAAGCGGCGGCAAGCTCGACGCGGGCGGCCCATTCGTCCGAATTCATCACGCGCTTGCCGCGGGGCTTGGGCACGGAGCGCAGTTGTCTGACGCCTGGTTTCTTGGGTACTGATTTCATGCGAAAGCTCCTGTCTGCGTCTGAATGCGAGCGCCTGTTGTCTGCTCACGACATGCACCGTGGATCATGTCCTTCTCATCCTCGATCACGCCGGAAAATCGCCGGGAAGTCGGAACATACGTCCGGCTGCCCGTATTATAAAGGCAGAGTGCCCGTCCATGATGTGACATCGGTTACGCGTGTATCCCGTGAAACGTTATCATCAGGCAAGACTATACCTTTATATCAAATTCAAAAAGGAGGACCCCATGACCATACAGGCAGCGGCAATGCAACCCGGCAACGAACTCAAAGGCAAGGTGGCGCTGGTCACAGGTGCCACCCGCAACATCGGGCGCTCGATTGCGCTTTCGCTCGCCGCGGCGGGCGCCACGATCGCCGTCAATTCGCGCGCCTCGCTTGCAGACGGCGAAAAAGTGGCGGGCGAGATCGCCGCCAATGGCGGGCAGGCCGCCGCTTTCGTCGCCGATATTTCCGATGCCGCGGCAGTCAATGTCATGGTAGCGGGCGTGGTCAAACGCTATGGGCGCATAGACATCCTGGTGCTCAATGCTTCTGTGCGCAAGCAAACGCCGTTTACCGAAATGAGCTTCGAGGAGTGGCGGCGTATCATGGCGATATCGCTCGACGGCTCATTTCATTGCGCCAAGGCATGCGTGCCCGAAATGATCAAGGCGGGAGGCGGGGCCATCGTCACGCTCGGCGGCATGATGGCGCTCTCGGGCGCGAAAAACCGGGTTCACGGTTCAGTAGTGAAACACGGCCTGGTCGGCATGACGCGGGCGCTGGCGCTCGATCTGGCACAGTACGGCATACGCGCGAACTGCGTGTCGCCGGGCCAGATGAATACCTCGGCCGGGCCGGAGATTTTACCGAGCCCTGCGCCCAGTGCCCAGGTACCGCTGGGACGCAAGGGCGAGCCCGAGGAAATTGCCGCCACCGTGCGTTTTTTGTGCGGGCCCGGCAGTAGTTTTATCAGCGGGCAGACCCTGCACGTCAACGGCGGCCAGATGATGTACTAGGGCCTGGCCGTTTATCGGTGTAGAGCGCTGGATCAGAGTATGCGTTCGCCGAATTTCTTGAGCGCGGCTTCCGACAGGGTGAGTCCCAGTCCCGGTTGTTCCTTCAGCGTCAGACGGCCGTTGGCGATGCGCGGCGGGTCTTCGAACAATTCGGCCTGCAGCGGGTCGCGCTCCGGGTCGGTGAACGATTCGACGATGCAGCCGGCGGGGCTGGCGGCGACGATGTGCGCATGGATGAAGCAGTCGTGGTGGGGCGCGACCTGCACATGGTTGAGTTCGCACAGCGCGGCGAGTTTGCGGCCTTCGGTGAAGCCGCCCATCATGGTGCAGTCGAACTGCAGGATCTGGATCGCCTGGCCTTCGAGCAGTGTGCGGCAGCCGTAACTGGTGAGTTCGCTTTCCCCGGCGGAGAGCGGAATCTGGGTCTGCTGCGCCAGCAGCTTCAGTTCGCGGTGGTCGTCGGCCCAGCGCACGGGTTCCTCCAGCCAGCGCGGACGCAGCGGCGCCATGAGGCGCGCGCCTTCGATGGCGGTGGCCAGGTCCCAGCCGCGGTTGACGTCGACCATCATGTCCTTGTCGTCGCCGATGACTTCGCGCACCAGGGCCAGCCGCTCGATGTCTTCCTTGAGCCCGACGCCGCCGGCTTTGGCCTTGAAGCCGGTGTGGCCCTGCGCCTTGAGCATTTCCATTTCGTCGCGCAGTTCATGCAGATCCTTGCCGTCGCGGTAATAGGCGCAGGTCACGTAACACGGGATCTCGCTGCGATGGCCGCCGAACAGGCGGTAGAGCGGCAGTCCCGCGACTTTGCCCATGATGTCCCAGCAGGCGATGTCGACGGCGGCGGAAATCCGCACCAGCGCCTCGCGCGACCAGCCTTTCTCGTGCGCCAGCCGCTGCCAGGTCAGAGCGAACAGTTTTTGATAGAGTTGTTCCGGCGCCAGCGGGTCGGCGCCGATGATCAGATCGGCGATGCCGCTTTTGAACGTCTTGATCGCCGCTTCGATCGGCGTGTAACTGGTGGCGATGCCTATGCCCTCGATGCCTTCATCGGTGTGCATGCGCACCAGGATTTCATTGGCCTTGGGCACGATGAAGTGGCTGACCCAGTGCGGACGGCCGGTGTCGGGCGCGCGCAGGATGTAGACATCGAGTTTGGTGATTTTCATGGTGTGGTGTGGACGGTGAGTGGCATGTGAAGCTCTTCTTATCGCAAAAAACTGGTGCCGGCGTCAATTCAGTCCGGGCCGGGAACCTGTAACATAATGATTAATAAAATTATCGTGTGGCGTGATCCGGCTGGAAAGCAATTGTATTTCAATACTGCCGCGGAAACGAACCGTTGATGGAGATGATTATGCCGCTTGCCCAACTCTATATCGGCCCCGGCCGCAGCGCTGCGCAGAAAAAGGCGCTGATCGAAAAAGTCACCCAGGCGATGGAAGAAACCCTGGGGCAGACCCAACAGCCGGTGTGGGTGATCGTCAACGAAGTGCCGCTCACTGACTGCGCCGTCCTTCGCCTCATCCCCAATTTTGACTCGCAACGCACACGCGTTTCATTATGTTGGGCGCTCTTAAAGCGACACCATCTCCTTCGGGCAGCCGCTGGTGCCCGAAGTGATCGAACGCGCCATGAGCAGCGCGCAGGAGGCCGATCTGCTGCTGACGGTGGGCACACGCCTGCAGGTCTATCCGGTGGCGGGAGCGGTACCGCTCGCAAGACGGGCCGGCGCGCGCGTGGTCATCCTCAACGCCCAGCCCACGCAGTTTGACGATATCGCCGATGCCGTACTTTCCGACACTATCGGTGACGTTTTGCCGGCCATCTGCGGCAGTGGCAAGTAAATAATAACCCGCTGATTATATTGATGTTATTATAGTTCTCTGGAGCAGGCAGCCATCCCGGCCAGCAGTGCCATCCCCGCTATCATGCTGCATAATCCCTGCTCAGGAGATATCGCATGATCACGACGCAAACCGCATGCATGCTCACGCGCTACAACGCCTGGGCCAACAAAGTGATGTTCGCAGCCGTCGCCGCGCTGCCCGAGGGCGAGGCGGTCAAGGAACGCAAGAGTTTGTTCCGGAACATGGTGCACACGCTGAATCACAATTACGTCATCGACCTCATCTGGCAGGCGCACCTCGAGGGCCGCGAGCATGGCTTCGAGGCGCGTAATACAAAAGAGCATCCGCCGCTCGCCGATTTGTGGCGCGACCAGCAGGCGGTCGATGGCTGGTACATAAACTGGAGCGACGCGCAGACGGATGACGCGCTGAAAGAGGAAGTCAGTTTTACGCTGATCGGCGGCACTCCGGGCGTAATGACGCGCGGCGAGATTTTGCTGCATGTCTTCAACCACACGAGTTATCATCGTGGTTTTGTCGGCGACATGTTCTTCCAGGTGCCTGCGCGCGCGCCGACCACCGATCTGCCGGTGTTCCTGCGGGAAGCAGCGGGGAAATGAGGTCCTGTTAAATGACGGCGTTGATATTTACGTTTATATTGCCGGCAAACACGCGCTTTTTTGACGTGCTTTGTTTTGAGCCGGCTCTAAAGTCACCCTGGCAAGTCCATGACATATATAGTTGAAGTTCTGGGCAAGAACAACCAGCCCGGGGCGGAAGTCCGGCACATCGGCAACTTCAAAACGCTGCCCATTGCTATTGCCGCTTCCAAGCGCATCGTCGACCAGTTCCTGAAGCGCGAATTTGTGCCCGGCACCCAGGCCAATGTGCTGTTTGCCGTGTATCAGAACCTTGGCGAAGTCCCGTTTATTTTCCGCGACGACGACAAAACCTTTAATGTTCACGGCTTCAACCATTTGCAGTACGCGCTGGAACGCTGCAATGAAATCTGCGGAGGCACTACGGCTCCTCCGCCCGAGAAAAAAAAGTAGCGAGGGAGTCGATGAGGGCGAAAGCGCCGGTCACCGCGGAAATTGCACGTTCATCAAACTCGCGCGCATCCAATATCAAGGCGAATTAAAACAGGGACTAGGGACTAGGGACTAGGGACTAGGGACCAGGGGCTTTGAACTGTGAACAGGGAATGAAGCTATGAAAACCAAAACCAACGGGATTGAAATCAATTATGAGATCGCGGGCGAAGGTCCGTGGGTGGTCCTGTCGCATTCACTGGCGTGCAATCTGCACATGTGGGACGAGCAGATGGCCGGGCTCACAAAAAAATACAAGGTACTGCGCTTTGATACGCGCGGCCATGGTTTGTCGAGCGCGCCGCCGGGGCCCTATACGCTCGAGCAGATGGCGGACGATGTCAAAGGGTTGCTCGATGCGCTCGGCATCAAACAGGCGCACTGGGTCGGACTGTCAATGGGCGGCATGATCGGTGAAACCTTCGCGCTCAAATATCCGGGCGTGTTCCAGAGCATGGTGCTTGCCGATACCACCAGCCGTCGCCCGCCCAATGCGGACCAGATGTGGGGCGAACGCATCAGCGTGGCGCAGCAGCAGGGCATGGCGGCCCTGGTCGAGAGCACACTCGCGCGCTGGTTCACCGAGCCCTACCGCAATACGCACAAGGACGTGATGGCACGAATAGCCAACGACATTTGCAATACACCCGTGGCCGGTTTCGTGGGCTGCTGTCAGGCGATAGCCAAAGTCGATCTGCTCGACCGGCTGAAAGAAATAAAATGCCCGGCGCTGATCATGGTCGGGGACCAGGACCACGGCACGCCGCCGGAAATGGCGCGCCAGATCCACGCCAACCTGTCCGGATCGGAGCTGCTCATCATCCCGTCGGCCGCGCATATCTCCAACATCGAGCAGACCGCGGTATTCAACCAGACGATGCTCGGCTTCCTGGGCAAGGCGGCCTGAAATCCGCCTGCCTCGGAAATGGATGGGTTATTTCCCCTGTTTTCCCGGTGTTGCGGTAGGCACTCTGCTAAACTTACGGTAAGGAGAGGTGCGTAGCCTGTGAGTTCAACAAAAGCCAGCGTGACCGTGCTGTTCGTCGACGTCAGCGACAGCACCAAGATCTATGAAGCGCTCGGCGACACCGCGGCGTTCGTCACGGTGCGCGGATGCATAGACTTGCTGCAGGAAGTTACCAAAGCGTTCGACGGCCGCGTCGTGAAGACGATAGGCGACGGTGTGATGTGCGTTTTTCCCACTACGGATGCTGCGGCGATGGCGGCGAGCGAAATGCAGATGCGGATCTCACGGCAAAGGAGTGAAGGCACAACCAAGCTCATGATCCGCGCCGGCTTTCACTGCGGGCAGGTCATCGAGGACAAAGATGACGTTTTCGGCGATTCGGTCAATGTTGCCGCACGCATGGCGGGCCTGGCGCTGTCTGGGCAGGTGATCACCTCGGGCACGACGGTTGCCATGTTGTCGCCGCATTTGCGCAGTTTCACGCGGCGCCTCGATGCGCTGCCGGTGAAGGGAAAGTCGGAAGAAGTGGATGTCCACGAACTGTTGTGGGATATCGGTTCCGACCATACCATCATGCCCACACGCTCCGCGCCCAAGCCCGGCACCCTCAGCAAGCCCAGCATGTACATCGCCTATCGCGGAGCGACCCTTACGCTCGAGGGCGATGCCACGTTCGGTCGCGACACGGGCAATACCGTGGCGGTGGTGGACCCGACGGCTTCGCGGATCCATGCGCGAGTCGAGTTGCGCGGCAGAAAATTCTTCCTGATCGACCAGAGCAGCTATGGCACCTTCGTCACCATCAGCGGTGCCAGCGAAATCGGGCTGCGCCGCGAGGAGATGATACTGCACGGCAGTGGCATCATCGCTTTCGGCCACAGTGCCCGGGACACCGATGACGATGTCGTCGAGTTCCGTTGCGAATAGCGTGCCCGGGGGTGGGCGCGCAATGCCGGTGTCGCACGGATGCGAATGCACGCGGGTTTCCCTGCCTTCCCGGCGCCAAATTCCGTGCCCCATGACATTTTTTGACGCTATCGCTAAGATACCCGTTTCAGCCGCGTCGTGGCGGCGTTCCCCGTTTCCTGAAACGCTATGACCATCAGCATCCTCGGGCGCTATAAAATCGTGTCTCAACTCGGTCGCGGCGCCATGGGCACTGTTTACGAGGCTCTGGACCCGGCGATCGAGCGCACCGTCGCGATCAAGACCCTCAATCCGCACATCGCTGATGAAGACATGGGCCAGGTCAAGGAGCGGTTTCTGCGTGAAGCGAAATCGGCGGGGCGGCTCAATCACCCCAACGTGGTCACCATCTACGACGTCGGCGAGACCGATGGCGTTGCCTATATCTCGATGGAATATCTGGAAGGCCACTCGTTGCGTCAGGTGCTCGACGCCGGTGGGCCGCTTTCGCTCCAGGTCATCAGCGATATTACCGCCCAGATTGCCGACGCCCTGGATTACGCCCAGCGCTCAGGTATTGTTCATCGCGACATCAAGCCCGCCAACATCATGCTTTCGACGGCAGGCCTGGCGAAACTGACCGATTTTGGCATCGCCTTCATGGCCTCCTCGTCGATAACGCAGACCGGGACGATGCTCAGCTCTCCCAAATACATGTCTCCCGAGCAGGTGCTGGGGCAGCCCGTGGACGGGCGCGCCGACATCTTCTCGTTGGGGGTGGTGCTCTACGAGATGCTCGCGCGCAGGACGCCGTTCGAGTTGCCGGATATCACCACGTTTACGCTGATGCAGCGCATCGTCAATGCGACGGCGCCGCGTGTTTCGGAATTAGGCATGGATATTCCCGCCGTGTTCGACGATATTCTGGTGCGGGCGCTGGCCAAGCGCCCTGAAGACCGCTTTCAGCGCGCCATCGAATTCGCCAACGAGTTGCGCAAGTACAACCGGTCCGCTGGGCCGGCCGTGACGATGATCGCGCCGAACGCAAACGATGCCCGCCGCGCCGTGTTCGACAGTCTGGCGGACACACTGCCGCCCGAACCGGACGAGCGGGAGAAAATGGCGAAACTGCTCGAGGATCTCGATGTTTTTTCCCGCAATTACGAGAAGGAGGCGGAGCGCCAGCGCGCCGAAACGGCGGCCAAGGCTCAGGCTGAGGCAGAAGTCGGTGCCGCAGCAAAAGCCCAGGAGGAAGCTGCCAGGCGGCAGAGGGACGGTGCGGCGGAGACCAAGGCGAAGAGCCAGCTCATAGGCATTCTGCACCAGCAGGCGCAAGCCAAAGTTCAGCAGCGTTCCGGGGCGCCGACGCCCGAATCGGTGCGTCTGTTCGATTCCAAGCTGCGCAAGGCCTTTAGCTATCTTGTGGAATTCATAAACCTGCTCAATGACGCTGCTCCGGAGTTCAATGGCAAACTCAAGCTGATCTACGCCGGCGAACTGCCGGCAGGCACGCTCGGCAATGGCCTGGTCAATTACCGCAGCAAAAAAGTCGAGGACGCCGAGGTGATCGATTACATCACGCTCAACTACCGCGTGAATTCGCCGCAAAAGGCGCGCTTTACCCTGAACCTGGGGGAAGCGCGCGCGTTAAAAGTGCTGCTGGAGCGCTCCCGTATCAAGTACCACGAGCGCGAGGAAGGGGATGTTTACGGCAAGGTGCCGCGCAGCGTCATGACGATAGAGTGCACCATTCCGGCGAACGCCGTGCTGCGGGCCGACTTCGGTACGCTGACGGTGCAGTTCGAATGCTTCAACATCGGCCAGATCGGCCTGGCGACTTACCGTATCGGTTTTGACGAACTCGACGACGAGACCATGGAGGAGTTCGGAAAATTCATGCTCGGCATTCCGAGCCGCTTTGCGGATATGAAGCAAAGCGTCAGGGCCAGTTAGGCGCGGAGGATAGCCGGCACCGGCATCGCGCGCAGAATCGGGTCGCGGTTCGGTCCGTGTCGTTGTACGCAGCACCCTGTTTCACCGCTTTGCGATGGCCGCGTCATCAAATCCGGACCCGATAATTTCCCTCCATTTGCAGGCAATGATCAACGGACACCTAAAAAAGTGAGGTTGAAATGACCGCAGTAAACAGTGAAATCCGTGACGGCATGAAGATTGACTGGGATGTGCCGATCACGATGGACGACGGCCTGGTGTTGCGCGCGGACGTATTCCGGCCGGCGGCCGAGGGGCGCTACCCGGCGCTGCTGAGCTATGGCCCGTACGGCAAGGGGCTCGCGTTTCAGGAAGGATACAAGACCCCGTGGGAGATCATGGCGAAGCAGAACCCCGATGCGGTCGCAGGTTCCACCAACAAGTATCAGAACTGGGAAGTCGTCGATCCCGAGAAGTGGGTGCCTGACGGTTATGTCTGCGTGCGCATCGATTCGCGCGGCGCTGGCCGCTCTCCCGGATATCTGTGTCACAACAACGCGCGCGAGACCCGGGATTTGCATCTGAGCATAGAGTGGGCAGCGGTGCAGCCCTGGTGCAGCGGCAAAGTTGGCCTGAACGGCATTTCCTATTACGCGAGCAACCAGTGGCGGGCGGCGACCACGCAACCGCCGCATCTCGCGGCGATCTGCGTATGGGAGGGCTGGAACGACAATTACCGCGATGGCAACCGCCATGGCGGCATCATCTGCGTTTTCCGCAAGAACTGGCAGGACATGCAGGTCAAAACCGTGCAGCATGGCGTCGGTGAGCGCGGCGCAAAAAGTCGCATTACCGGCGAACTGGTGTGCGGCCCGGAAACACTGAGCGTCGACGAGCTTGCAAAAAATCGCGAGGACATGGGCGCGGAACTGCTGGCCCGTGAGCTGGATCAGCCGTATTACCGTGAGCGTTCCGCGGATCTGCCCAAAGTCATGGTGCCGCTGCTGTCGGCGGCCAACTGGGGCGGGCAGGGCCTGCATACCCGCGGCAACTTCGAGGGGTTCATGCGCGCGGGGTCGAAGCAAAAATGGCTGGAGGCGCACGGCGGCTCGCACTGGGCGCCGTTCTACACCGATTACGGCGTCAAATTGCAGAAGCGTTTCTTCGATCACTTCCTCAAAGGCATGGATAATGGCTGGGACAAGCAGCCGCGCGTGCAGCTGCAGGTGCGCCATCCCGGCGAGAAGTTCGTCGAGCGTCGCGAAAACGAATGGCCGCTCGCGCGCACGAAGTGGACGCACTTCCATCTCGACCCGAAGGATATGCGCCTCTCGACCACACCTGTCGCGGCGGAACAGTCGCTCTCCTACGACGCGATGGGTGATGGCTTGACCTTCTCCACGCCGCCGCTCGAACAGGCAACCGAGATCACCGGGCCGTCGGCGCTCAAGCTCTTCGTGTCCTCGTCGACCGCCGACGCCGATATTTTCGCGGTGCTGCGCGTGTTCGATCCGACAGGCAAGGAAGTCGTGTTCCAGGGCGCGCTCGATCCGCACACGCCGATCGCCCAGGGCTGGCTGCGCGCCTCGCACCGCAAACTCGATGCCAAGCTCACGCTGCCGTACCGGCCGTTTCACACGCATGATGAGAAGCAGCCGCTCGTGCCGGGCCAGGTCTATGAACTCGATGTCGAGATCTGGCCGACCTGCATCGTCGTGCCCAAGGGCCATCGCATTGCGCTCACCGTGCGCGGCAAGGATTATGAATTTGAGGGCGAAGCGGCGACGCTCTCGAACATGAAAAACCCGATGCGCGGCTGCGGTCCTTTCACGCACGACGATCTGGTCGACCGGCCGCCGGAAGTTTTCGGCGGCAAGGTCACGCTGCACTTCGGCCCCTCGCGCAAGGCATCGGTGCTGTTGCCGGTCATCCCGTAAGTTAGGGACTCTTAGAGCACGAAGCACAAAGGGCGGCCGTGGCCGCCCTTTGCTTTTGGTGCCCGGCCGTGCAGCGTTTACCAGCCGCGGCTGCCGAGGATGCCGCCCAGCACGCCGCCCACTACGGTCGCGTAGGTCTTGCCGTTGCCGCCGCCGATCTGGTGTCCGGCGACGGCGCCGATGCTGGCGCCCGCGATCGTGCCCAGCACTGAAATGGGATACGGTGCCGACGCGCTCTGCGGGTAGTTGTTGTCGTCGGGTGGGTTGTAGGCAGGCTGCTGATTGTAAGCAGACGGCGCGGGGTAGTACTCCGGAAGTTGTACATTCACGGTGCGATTGACGTAGACCGGCCTGTCGACATACACCGCCCGCTCGACCACATGCTCGCGCACGACCGGCCGCCGGTGATGACGTTTGACCACGACGACATGGTTGTCATGACCACGGTCGCGGTAACCGTGGGCTCGTGCCCAATCAGGCGGACTCGCAAACACCGGAACCGCAGCCGCAAGCATAGTACCGGCCGACAACATAATCAGGGTTTTCTTCGCGTTCATGGCAATCTCCTTTTTTGAACTTGCACGAGTATTAAACGCTGAAGCCGGGAAAACGTCTGTTAAGAAGTGAAACAAGGTGTGTGCGCGGTAACATTTTGTAACGCCGCGGGAAAGCGCCGGACCAGGGCCGGTTAACAGGCCCTAGAATGCGCGACGCTGCGCCGTAAACAGGCAAAAGAGTGCAATGGTGGCGGGAAGGGCTACCGATGCGAAGGCCGCGCCGTAGCTTAGTGTCAGGGCGTAGACGTAGACAAACAGGATAGGACCAATGAATTTGCCGACATTGAAGATCACCATCGAGCCGCTGATGGCGAGGCTGATCTGGCTTTGGGGCGCGTGGCGGCCGACTGCGGCCAGGATGGCGCCAGGCCAGCAGCCGGAAGCGCCGCCCAAGACGGCAAACAGCAGATAAACCGCGGGCAACGGCAGCGATGGTGACATCGCCAGCGCCGCCAGACAGGAGAGCATCAGCACCCCCGCCGTCCACGCCAGAACGCGTGCGGTGTCGTGCACGCGGTCGACCAGCCAGCCTATGAACACGCGGCCGATCGCGCTACTCACCTGCACCACGGTCAGCACGGTGCCGGCGACGATGAGACTCATGCCCAGCGCTTCCACGCATGCCACCACTGCAAACGCCGCGGCGCAGATCTGTGCCCAGGAGAAACAGCCGCCGGCAATCGCCAACCGGCGCAGTATAGGATGTCCCCAGATCGCGGCGACCCCGGTCAGCGGATTGGCCGTAAAGGCAGAACTGGCCGGATCGCGGTCATCGTCCCACGGGCCCCGGCCGCGCTGCATCAGCACGATAACGGCGCATAACAGCGCGACGCTCAAGATTACTGACCAGCGCCACCCGGCGAGCACCGCCACCGCGGGAGCGAGCAGCGCCACTAAAATACCGCCCAGCGGAATGCCGACCTGGTGCAGCGAGAACACGAAGCTGCGCCGTTCAACCGGCGTGAATCGTACCAGCAGATACGATGCCGAAGGCGTCAGCACACCGTAACCCAGGCCCATGACGATCGATCCGAGCATGAGGAATGGCACCCACGGCAGTAGTATGATCAGCATGCCGCCGGCGACCAGGGCATGGCCGGTCTGGTTGGTGCGGCACGCGCCAAGCTTGCGGCTCAAGTTGCCGGTCAGGGTAAGTGACGCCAGCATGCCGATGCTGACCAGGCTGATCTGATAGCCGATCAGCGAAGCATCAAAACCGTAATCTTGCGCTACCGCAGGCGCAACGGCGGGCAACACCAGCACCGCCATGGTTGATATGGCGTGGCCGGCGATCAGCGCAAATACCAGAAACGCGGATGAGATGCCGTGTTGGTCGCCGTATGGTTCAGACGCGGCGTTGTCGCCCGCACCGGGGTTGCGGTCTGTCATGGAAAGCGGAGGGTGGTTGTTGGCAGGGTGGGTCTAATATACCCCGGACTGGCGGGGTGCGTTCCGGCAGCAACACATTACGGCGGTCAGAACATCATCTGGCCGCCGTTTACGTTCGCGGCCCGGCGCTGCAAAAAATCCAGGAATATCGCGGCCTGTTCGGTTTCTTTCGTTTTCCATTCCTCGGGTGGGACCATATCCACGTCCCTGTGCGTGGGAAACAGGAGGTGCAGTTCGCTTGCTGTCATGATGTGGTGAAGATTTTCGCCGACTTCGCGCAAGTGAGTCTTATCGTTGCCGGGGATGATACAGGCAGGCATGGAGATGGATTCCAGATCAGCCCGGCTGGCGCCGATCACCGGCTGTTCCGCGCCGCGCATAAAATACTCGCTCCAGTGCGACATGACGCCGATGAAGCGCTGCGGACCCATGCCCATCAGCTGCTCGCGGTTGGCGGGCCGCGCCGCGATGCACTCCCGGAAATGCTCCATCCCGCATACCGCCGCCATGCCGCCTTGCTGCGCGGCGGCGATGAACTGGCCATAGTAATTGTGCGCAAGGCGCTGCGCAGCGAAGCGTCCGCCTGTGATGCGCCACAGCAGCAGGCCGCGCACCGCGCCGGGATAGCGTAGTGCAAACAGGAGGGCCAGCCGGCAGCCGGAAGAACTGCCGCCGACGAAAGCCGGCAGGGCGTCGAGCCCTGAGAGCAGCGCATGCAGGTCATCAGCCCAGATCTGATATTCCGACTCATCACCGTCGATGACGACGTCGGACGCGCCGCAATTGCGCCGGTCGTGAATCAGCACACGGTAGCCGCCGGCGGCCACTTTTTCGGCGAGGGATATCACCGCATCAAGGCCGCGCCGACCGCCGGGGGACAGCGCCACCCACGGGCCGTGATCACCGAGCACTTCGTAGTTGAGATGAACGCCACGTATCTGTACCAGGGGCATTGCGCTGTTTTCTCCAGTTACGCAGCGTGGTCTGACCGGGCCGTGGTTTTAAGCGCTGGAACGCCGGGTCCGGCGGAAATCCAACTGAAAGAATCGTAGCATTAAAAGCGCAATCGCGTGATTTCCGGGCGAAGCTGCCCGTTCGGGCAATACCCCTGATCAGGGCGGGGCTGGATTCATTCGGTATGTTCTGAACCCGCTGCCGGTTTGCGGGTCTATAATTTGTCTGTTACCGGTTCGTTAAAGAGGAGCACCATGATGCGTGAAATCCTGGGCGTGGCACACTTGGTGGAGGCGCGGCGGCGCTGGTTCCACGACGACTACTTCGACCTTTTCGTGTGGCAGACTGAAAGCGGCGAGATCACCTTGTTCCAGTTGTGCTATGGCATAGACTCGAGCGAACGGGCGCTGGTGTGGGACAAGGACAAAGGCTATTTCCACGACGGCAACCAAACCGGCGGCGAGATCATAGCCGCAACGCTGGCCAAGGGTAAAAAACCTGAAGACGATCCCGTCATTTCGCGGCTTGACACCGCAATACGTTCGATCCCCGATGACATCAGGGGGACGGTATACGCGCATGTGCTCGAGTACGCCAAAAAACAGGCGGCCATTCCCACGCGCCGCAAGACGTTCCGCCGCGCCGACTGGCAGAAACAACCTGCTGGCGGCAAGTCATCCAAGAAAAAATAACATCCGCATCGCGGCAGCCCGATGAAATCATGCTGGATCAAGACCGAAGACGGTAAAGCGGTCCTCGAGTTTCGCGATGTGCCGTTGCCACAACCGAAGGCGGGCGAGATCGTCGTGCAAGTGCATGCGACATCGATGAACCGTGGCGAGTTGATCGTGGGCGGCGTGGTGCATGGCGGCGCTGAAAAAATCGGCGGCACCGAGGCAGCGGGCATCGTGCACGCGATAGGCGAAAGCGTGACCTCGTTCAAAACCGGTGAACGCGTGATGGGCCGCGCCCGCGGCGGATTTGCCGAGTACACCGTGATGGATGCGCGGCAGGCCATGCCGGTGCCGCCGTGCCTGAACTGGGAGCAGGCCGCCGCGATCCCGGTCGCTTTCCTCACCGCCTATGAAATGCTGTTTCAATGCGGCCGGCTCAGGCAGGGCGAGTGGCTGCTGATCACCGGGGTGTCGTCGGGCGTGGGCGTGGCGAGCATCCAGACTGCAAAAGTCATCGGCGCATCCGTCATCGGTACTTCGGGCTCGGCGCAAAAACTGGAGAAGCTCAAGGCGGCTGGCCTCGACCTCGGCATACAAACGCGCGCGCCGGATTTCGCCGGCAAGGTCAAAGCGGCAACAGGCGGCAGGGGCGCCGATCTCATCGTCAACTGCGTCGGTGGTTCGGTATTCCAGGAGTGCGTGCGCGCTCTCGCCTATGAGGGGAGGCTGGCGACAGTGGGCTACGTTGACGGCGTGCTCAAAAGCGAGATCGATCTCGGAGCGCTGCACGCCAACCGCTATGTGCTGTTCGGCGTCTCGAATGCGAAGCTGAGCCCCGCGCAGCGCGCGGAAACGGTGCGCGGTTTCATGCGCGACGTGTTCCCCGCGGTGGCGGATGGCCGGATCAAACCCCTGATTCATAAAATATTTTCTTTCGACGATCTGCCCGCCGCAAAAGACTGTATCGAGTCGAACACGCAGATCGGCAAGATCGCGGTGCGGGTGGCGTAACCGGCCCGGTCAGGCCTTCTTGCGGCGGTTGAGCAACGACCCGCCGCCCATCAGCATCGCGCAGGTCCAGAAAATGGGCGCCATCCCGAGACTGGCGCCGATGGCACCGAACAGCGGCGGAATCACCACGTGCGCGCCGTAACTGACCGCGAGCCGCATGGCGATGGCCTCGGCTGAGCGGCCCGGCGGCGCGGCGTTGAAGGCCAGCACCATCGACAGCGGCTGGCCGCAGCCCAGACCCAGGCCAAGAACGAACGCGGCCACACCGAGCAGCAGCGGACTGCTTGTCAGCGGGAACGACACGAAGGCGATGACCGATAAGGCGAGTGCCGCAGACAGCATCGCGCGCTCGCCCCAGCGCGCGGTCACGGGCGGTATCGCCAGCCGGATGAGGAATGCGGCGGCGCCGAACGAGCCCAGAATCAAACCTATGCTCGTCGCCGAGAGCCCGATGCCGTGGCCGTAAACCGGCATGTACAGATTGAACAGGTCGAGCCCGGACATGACCACGCCGTTGGTGAGCAGGGCGTTGCGCATTTCCGGCAGCCGTAGCAGGTCCTGCATCGAGCGCTGGCTTTGCGTCTGCACGCCGCCGCGCTCGCTGTCGGGCAGAGCGTTGCGTTTGGCTGCGAGCAGCGCGCCGCAGCCGGCGGTAAACAGCGCGAGGAACAGGAAGGTGACCGGGTGGTTGAAACCGTCGATCGCGAGTCCGACGCATATCGGGCCGATGATGCTGGCCGTAGACTCGCCGAGGCTGTAATAGCTGAAATGCCGGGTGCGGTTCTCGCGCGTCGAGAGCACCCCGACCAGGTTCTGTGTGGCGACCACGAACAGCATGGTGGTAAAGCCGGTCAGCGGCGCCGCGATATAGAGCATGGTCAGCCCGGGAAAGGCGAACGGCAGGATGAGGCTCGCGGTGAACCCGCCCAGCCCCCAGTACATCAGCACGCGGTTGTCGAACCGATCGGCGATGCGCCCAGCTGAAATCACCAGCAGGAACGGCACCAGGCCGTAGAGCGCGAACAGCAGGCCGGTGCCCAGGGGGCCTGCGCCGAGCTCGACCGCGAACAGCGTCATCAGCACGCGGCTGCCCTTCATGCTGACGAAGGTCGCAGACGATAAAATTAGAACGAGAGTAATAGGCATGATGTTCGCGCTGATTATAGCGGCCTTAGTGTTAGGATTACCGCATGTCGTCTTCCGCATCCGCCGCCATTGCGCCCAAAGGGGACATCGCCCAACTGGCGCGTCTCGGGCGGTTTCTTTTCCCTTACCGCTGGCGCATCGCCATTGCGCTTGCTGCGCTGGTCATCGCCGCGAGTTGCGTGCTGGCCCTGGGTCAGGGCCTGCGCTATGTCATCGACGCCGGTTTCGGCAGCGGCGATCCGCACCTGCTGAATGTCGCGCTGGCGGCCGTGGTCGCGGTGGCGGTGGTGCTGTCGTGCGCGACCTGGGTGCGCTTTTATCTGATGATGAGTGTGGGCGAACGCGTAATCGCCGATCTGCGCCAGGCGGTGTTCGGCCATGTGCTGACCCTGTCGCCGGCGTTTTTCGATTCCTCACGCACCGGGGAAATCGCCTCGCGGCTGACCAACGACAGTGAACAGTTGCGGCAGGTGATCGGTTTCGGCTTCTCGATGTTCCTGCGCAACGGTCTGATGATGCTGGGCGCGCTCGCGATGTTGTTTGCCACCAGCGTCAAGCTCGCGGCGCTGATCGTGCTCGGCGTGCCAGCCACCGTGGTGCCGATACTGCTGATGGGGCGGCACGTGCGGCGCTTGTCGCGCGCCAACCAGGACCGGGTTGCAGATGTGTCTTCGCACATCGACGAGGCGCTGCATGAAATCCGCACGGTGCAGGCGTATGGCCACGAGGCACGCACGCGCCGCCAGTTCGATGCCGCGACCGAGGCCGCATATTCGGCGGGCGCGCTGCGCATCCGCGTCAAGGCGTGGCTGATTTCCCTGGTCATGCTGATCGGATTCTGCGCCATCGGCGTGATTCTGTGGATCGGTGGACACGATGTGCTTGCGGGGCGCCTCACCGCAGGCCAGCTTTCAGCCTTCGTGTTCTATGCCGTCATCGTGGCGAGCGGCGCCGGCATGGTGTCGGAAGTATGGGGGGAAATCCAGCGCGCCGCCGGCGCCACCGAGCGGCTGATGGAACTGCTCGATACCCGCCCTGTGCTCGCTGCGCAAACGCCGGTGATACGGCTGCCACAGCGCGTCTCGGGCGCGATCCGCTTCGACGAAGTCGCGTTTTCCTACCCGAGCCGTCCTGAAACCCTGGCACTGGATGCGTTGTCGTTTGCGGTCGGCGCCGGCGAGCGGGTGGCGCTGGTCGGGCCATCGGGAGCGGGGAAATCCACGCTGTTCGCGCTGCTGCTGCGGTTTTACGATCCGCTGTCGGGCCGTATCCTGGTAGATGGCGCCGACATTCGCCATTGCGATGCGCTGGAGTTGCGCCGCGCCATGGCACTGGTGTCGCAGGACCCGGTGATTTTCGCCGCGGACGTCACCGAGAACGTGCGCTTCGGGCGGCCCGATGCGTCGGACGAGGCCGTGCGCGAGGCGTGCGCTGCGGCCCACGCGCTCGAATTCATCGAGCGCCTGCCGCAGGGCTACGCCACCGACCTTGGCGAGCGCGGCATCAAACTCTCCGGCGGCCAGCGCCAGCGCATCTCGATTGCGCGCGCACTGCTGGCCGACCGGCCCATCCTGCTGCTGGACGAGGCCACCAGTTCGCTTGACGCGGAAAGCGAGCGTCAGGTCGCGGCGGCGCTGGAGCGGCTGGAAAGCGGGCGTACCACGCTGGTCATCGCGCACCGGCTGGCAACGGTGCGCAACGCCGACCGCATCATCGTGCTCGACCGTGGCCGCATCCACGCCGTGGGCACGCATGCGGACCTGCTGCGCGAAAACGGCCTTTATGCCCATCTCGCGCGCCTGCAGTTCATGGCCGAAAGCCTGGCGTAAGGTAGCGTAAGGCAAAATACGGGTGCATGTCTGCGCTCGGGTGTATTACAATCGCGCCGCAGCGCCGGAAGTCCAGGTTGCGTTCTGACCGGCTTCAAACATCGGAGAACCAATATGAAAGCATTGAGAATAGCGCATCGGTCGTTGCTGACGCTGGGCCTGTCCCTGATTGCCGCCGGCGTTTTTGCGCAGGCGCAGCCGGCGCAAAGCGGATTCGAGCCGGAGGTCGGTCAGGATGGCAAGGACGTGATCTGGGTGCCGTCGCCGCAAGCCCTGGTCGACAGGATGCTCGACATGGCGAAAGCCACGCCCCGGGACTATGTGATCGATCTGGGCTCGGGCGATGGCCGTACCGTGATCACCGCCGCCAGGCGCGGCATACGAGCGCTCGGCATCGAGTACGATCCGGATATGGTCGAATTGTCCAAACGCAATGCCGCCCGTGAAGGCGTCAGCGACAAGGCCACCTTCATCAAGGCCGACCTCTTCGAGACTGATTTCTCCAAGGCCACGGTGATCACGTTGTTCCTGCTGCCCGAGATCAATGAGAAGCTGCGTCCGAAAATTCTCGATCTCAAGCCCGGCACCCGCATCGTGTCGAACACCTTCGACATGGGGCAATGGAAAGCCGACCAGACAATCTCGGCGGGCACTGACTGCGAGGAGTATTGCACGGCTTTCCTGTGGATCGTGCCGGCAAAAGTGGAAGGCACCTGGCGGATGGCGCAGGGCGAACTCACACTCACGCAGGAATTCCAGAAGGTCTATGGCGCGATCAAATCCGGAGCCAGCAGAACCTTGCTCAGTAATGCGAAACTCGATGGCAACCAGATCACCTTCACCGCCGGCGGCGCCCACTACACCGGACGCATCAGCGGCAGCATCATGGAAGGCAGCGTCAGGACCGGCTCGAAAACGGCCAAATGGAGCGCGACCCGCGACGGCAAGATGACGGCTAAGTAGTTCCGTGTCATCACTCTGATGTAGCTCCCCCTCTTCAGTGTCCCGCCTGAGGGGGGTGGGGCAAGAGGGCCGCGAACAATGGCGGCCCCATCGCGAAGCACTGCACCAGCGCGCGCAATAGATTCCTGCCGGCTTGTGCCCGCCTCAGCAGGGCGCAACATACCCTCCACCGGCTGCTTATAAACGCATCTCCAGCCGTCTTGCCCCCCGCCGGTATAGCGCATATTTTGAGGCATGTTTTTTTTATAAAAATACAGTAAATACATGGAATTTTGATCCAGCCCCTGTTTGGTCTTGATCGGGCGTGATAGAGTTTTCCGGGCACAAGAGAATCGGCAACACCATGCACGTCCGCCGATGTGCGATGATTTTTTCAGCATCTCTGGAGAACCCGATGACCGATACCGTGAAATACCTTCTCGACGAGACCCGCATCCCGAAATTCTGGTACAACATCGTGGCCGACCTGCCGTCGCCACCGCCGCCGGTATTGCATCCGGGGACGATGCAGCCGGTGGGGCCGGCGGACCTGGCGCCGCTGTTCCCGATGGCCCTGATCGAGCAGGAAGTGAGCGCCGAGCGCGAAATTGCGATTCCCGGCCCGGTGCGCGATATCTATCGCCAGTGGCGGCCGTCACCGCTTTACCGTGCGCGGCGTCTCGAAAAAGCGCTCGACACCCCGGCGCGCATTTACTACAAGTACGAAGGCGTGAGTCCGGCAGGTTCGCACAAGCCGAATACCGCGGTGGCGCAGGCGTTCTACAATATGGAGGCCGGGATCAAACGCATCGCCACCGAGACCGGCGCCGGCCAGTGGGGTTCCTCGCTGGCGTTTGCGGGCGCGCTGTTCGGCATCAAGGTCGACGTCTACATGGTGCGCGTGTCCTACGATCAGAAACCGTACCGCCGCGCGCTGATGGAAACCTACGGCGCGCGCTGCGTGGCCTCGCCCTCCACGGAAACCCAGGCCGGCCGCGCGATACTGGAGAAGAATCCCGGGCATCCGGGCAGCCTGGGCATCGCGATTTCGGAGGCGGTCGAAATCGCCGCCAGCCGCGACGACACCAAGTACGCGCTGGGCTCGGTGCTCAACCACGTGCTGCTGCATCAGACGGTGATCGGGCAGGAGGCCATCGCGCAGTTCGATCTGGCCGACGATTACCCGGACGTCATCGTCGGCTGCACCGGCGGCGGCTCCAATTTCGCCGGCATCGCCTTCCCGTTCCTCGGCGCGCAGCTGCGTGGCGGCAAGAAAGTTCGCTTTGTCGCGGTCGAGCCCGCGGCGTGCCCGAGCCTGACGCGCGGCAAGTATGCCTATGACTTCGGCGATACCGCGCACCTGACGCCGCTGACCAAGATGCACACTCTGGGGTCGACCTTCACCCCGCCCGGGTTCCACGCCGGCGGGCTGCGCTATCACGGCATGGCGCCGCTGGTCAGCCACATCAAGGAACTGGGGCTGATCGACGCGGTTGCCTACGATCAGATCCAGTGTTTCGAAGCCGGCGTGCAGTTCGCGCGCGCCGAAGGCATATTGCCCGCGCCGGAAGCCAACCATGCGGTTCGCGGCGCGATCGACGAAGCCCTGAAATGCAAGAAGGAGGGCGTCTCCCGCTCGATCCTGTTCAACCTGTGCGGCCACGGCCATTTCGACATGCAGGCCTACATCGATTACTTCGGGGGCAAGCTGACCGATCAGACCTATGACGAATCCGAACTCGCGATGGCGCTCGCCGGCCTGCCTTCGGTAAAAGCGGCATAGACGGAGAACCGCATCGCAAACGAGCGACCGGTCCCGTCGCCGGCGTCGGGCAAATTCAGAGCCCGAGCGGGCGCTACGCGCTCGCGATCCTTTTTCTGGCCCATTATGGGACGCGCAACGGCCAAAATCGCCGCTACCATCGTTGCTCGTCTTGCTAATATTCGCGATATTAGCTGCGACAAGCGCCTTGTTATCGACAATTTTGGCCACAACGCATCTCACGCGGTAATTGTTAACAGGCCCAAGCTAATAGCTTTGCACACGGAGAATATTTTGAGCAAGGATGCACAGCCGGACTCTGCTGGCGCGCTTAAGGGAGTGATTGATCTTATCCGGGCCCGGCTGCCGCGCGAGCGCCGCGCGGAAGCCGAGCGCCTCGCCAGGCAGTATTACGCGCAAGTCGATCCCGAAGACCTTGCCGAGCGGTCATCGGAGGACCTCTACGGCGCGGCGCTGTCGCACCTGGCGTTTGCACGCAAGCGCGAGCCGGGCAAGCTGCGGATCCGCGCCATCAACCCGGCGATCGACGAGCACGGCTGGCAGTCGCCGCATACGGTGGTCGAGATCATCACCGACGACATGCCGTTCCTCGTCGATTCCGTCACCATGGCGGTCAACCGGCGCGGCCTGACGCTGCACCTTCTCATCCATCCGGTTCTGCGGGTGACGCGAAAACCGGGCGGCGAACTGATCGAGCTGCTCGAGCCCGGCGCGAGCGAAGGCACGCCGGAGTCGTTCATGCACGTCGAAGTCGACCGCATCGCAGGCGACGCCGACCTCGACGCGCTGTGCGCGGAACTGGCCGTTACGCTGGCCGACGTTCAGGTCGCGTTCGAAGACTGGCGCAAGATGCATGCGAAACTCGATGAGGCCATCGCGGACATCGGGCGGCGCCCGCCGCCCATCGCGGCCGAGGATATCGCGGAGGCCGTGGCGTTCCTCAAATGGCTGGTGCGACAATCATTTCACATTCATAGGCTATCGCTGCCATGACCTGGTGACGGTGGCAGACGGCGAGGCGCTGCGCCCGGTGCCGGATTCGGGCCTTGGCGTGCTGCGCGCCGCGCGCGACACGGAGCAATCCGCCAGTTTTGCCGCGCTGCCGCCCGCGGTCCGCGTGCTGGCGCACGAACCGGTACTGCCCATCATCACCAAATCGAATTCGCGCTCGAGCGTGCACCGTCCGGGTTATCTCGATTACGTCGGCGTCCAGCGTTTCGATGCGTCCGGCGCCGTGTGCGGCGAGCACCGCTTCCTCGGGCTGTTTACCTCGACTGCGTACATGGCTGCGCCAGGCGAGATTCCGCTATTGCGGCGCAAGGTCGCCGAAGTCATTGCGCGCGCCGGTCTCGCGCCGACGGGCCATGCGGGCAAGGCGCTGCATAACGTCCTTGCCACTTATCCGCGGGACGAACTTTTCCAGATCTCCACCGACGAGCTGCTGCAAACGGCGACACGGATCCTGCAACTGGGCGAGCGCCAGCGCTTTCGCCTGTTCGTGCGGCGCGACCGCTACCAGCGGTTCGTCTCCTGCCTGATCTATGTGCCGCGCGAAAATTACGGCACCGAAGTGCGCCTGCGCTGGCAGCAGATTCTGACGGAAGCGTTCGCGGGCCTGTCCACTGACTACCGCGTGTATGTGTCCGAGTCGTTGCTGACGCGGGTCCTGATCACGGTGCGCACCCAGCCCGGCGGCACCCCGGAATTCGACGAGGATGCGCTCGAGGCGCGGCTGGCCGCCGCCGCGCGCCGCTGGGAGGACGATCTGAAAGCGGCGTTGATCGATGCCGCCGGTGAGTCACGTGGGAACCAGTTCTACCGGATCTACGGGGCCGCGTTTCCGGCAGGCTATCGTGAAGATCATGCGGCGCGCAGCGCGGTGCCCGATATTGAAATGATGACCCGGTTGAGCCCGGCGCAGCCGATCGGCATGTCGCTCTATCAGCCGCTCGAGGCCGCGCCCGGCATCGTGCGCTTCAGACTGTTTCACGTCGGGCGCGCCGTGCCGCTGTCCGATGCGCTGCCGATGATCGAGCACATGGGGCTGCGCGTGCTCGACGAGCGGCCGCACCAGATCGAGCTTGTGGGCGGCGAACCCGTCTGGCTTCACGATTTCGGTTTGCAGCCGGTCGGTGGCGTTGAAGTCGACATCGACGCGGTGCAGGACATATTCGAAGAGGCCTTCGGGCGCCTGTTCCGCGGCGATATCGAAAACGATGACCTGAACCGGCTGGTGCTCGCCGCGCGGATCGATGCGGGCGAAGTCGTGGTGCTGCGCGCCTACACCAAGTATCTGCGGCAGAGCGGATTCGCGCTGCCGCAGCGCTTTGTCGAGGCGACGCTCGCCAAGCACGCGCCGCTGGCGGCGATGCTGGTGCAGTTGTTCGACCTGCGCCTGCATCCCGAGAAGCATGACGACGAGGGCGCGGCGCGCCAGGCGGGCGCGATCGAGCAGGCGCTGGACCAGGTCGAGAATCTCAACGAAGACCGCGTATTGCGCCAGTTTCTCGCGCTGATACTGGCGACGCTGCGCACCAACCGCTGGCGCAAAGACGCTGCGGGACAGCCGCGCAGTTTCCTGTCTTTCAAGTTCGATCCGGCCAAAGTCCCGGGCTTGCCCGAGCCGAAGCCGATGTACGAGATCTTCGTGTACTCGCCGCGCTTCGAGGGCGTGCACCTGCGCGGCGGCAAAGTGGCCCGGGGCGGCATCCGCTGGTCGGACCGGCTGGAGGACTTCCGCACCGAGATCCTGGGACTGGTCAAGGCGCAGATGGTAAAAAACACGGTGATCGTCCCGGTGGGCTCCAAGGGCGGTTTCGTGCTCAAGCGCGCGCCCGCGCCTCCGATCGCGACGCCTATCTCAAGGAAGGCGTGGCGTGTTACCAGGATTTTTTGCGGGGCATGCTCGATCTGACCGACAACCTGGCCGGCACCACCGTGGTGCCGCCGCCGGACGTGCGCCGTCTCGATCCGGACGACCCGTACCTGGTGGTGGCCGCGGACAAGGGCACCGCGACCTTCTCGGATTACGCCAACGGCATTGCTAAGGAATATGGCTACTGGCTGGCCGACGCGTTCGCATCGGGCGGCTCGGCCGGTTACGACCACAAGAAGATGGGCATCACCGCCCGCGGCGCATGGGAATCGGTGAAGCGCCACTTCCGCGAAATGGGCATCGACATCCAGATCCAGGACTTCAGCGTCGTCGGCGTCGGCGACATGTCGGGCGATGTCTTCGGCAACGGCATGCTGCTGTCGCGCCATATCAAGCTGGTTGCCGCATTCGACCACCGGCATGTGTTTCTCGATCCCGCTCCCGACCCGGAGGCGTCGTTCAAGGAGCGCGAGCGGATTTTTGCGCTGCCGCGTTCCTCGTGGGCCGATTACGACGCGAAACTGATTTCGAAAGGCGGTGGCCTGTTTCCGCGCTCGGTCAAGTCGATCGCGATTTCTCCCGAAGTCAGACAGGTGCTCGGCATCCAGGCCAAGGCGCTGCCGCCGAACGAGCTCATTTCCGCGATTCTGCGCGCGCCTGTCGATCTGCTCTACAACGGCGGCATCGGCACCTATGTCAAGGCGGCCGGGGAATCGCACGCCGATGCGGGCGATCGTGCCAGCGACGGCGTGCGGGTGAACGGCGCGGAGTTGCGCTGCAAGGTGGTGGCCGAAGGCGGCAATCTGGGTTTTACCCAGCGCGGCCGCATCGAATACGCGCAATCGGGCTGCGACGGCAAGGGTGGTCGCATCAATACCGACGCGATCGACAACTCGGCGGGCGTCGGCACCTCGGACCAGGAAGTGAACATCAAGGTCCTGCTCGGTCTGGTGGTTGCCGAAGGCGAGTTGACCGAAAAACAGCGCACCTAGCTGCTCACTGAAATGACCGATGATGTTGCGGCCCACGTATTGCGCGACAACTACTTCCAGACCCAATCACTTTCCATCGCCGGGCGCATGGGCGTGCGGCTGCTCGACGCGCAGGCGCGCTTCATCCGCTTCCTCGAGCGCGCCGGGCGGCTGAACCGCGCCATCGAATTCCTGCCCACCGACGAGGAAATCGACGAGCGCAAGGCGCAGAAGACCGGGCTTGCCGTGCCCGAGCTCGCGGTGCTGCTCGCTTACTCCAAAATCTGGCTCCACGAGGAATTGCTCGCATCCGGCCTGCCCGATCTGGCGTGGGTGGGGGCCGCGCTCGAACGTTATTTCCCCGCCGCGCTGCGCAGCCGCTACGCCGCCTACATGCCGAATCACCCGCTGCGGCGGGAGATCGTTTCCACCCACGTCGTGAACAGCATGGTCAACCGTGTCGGCGCCACCTTCGTGCACAGCCTGATGGAGGCGACC
The DNA here is from genome assembly GCA_942492335.1 of uncultured beta proteobacterium. Taxonomy (GTDB): domain Bacteria; phylum Pseudomonadota; class Gammaproteobacteria; order Burkholderiales; family SG8-41; genus CAKKQX01. The sequence goes on from CALOEN010000013.1 coordinate 44,270, forward strand.
GGCGCCCAGGCGCACGAGGTGGTGCGCGCCTATCTTCTGCAGCGCGAGATATTTGATTTTGTGCCGATGTGGCAGGAGATCGAGGCGCTGGACAACCGTATTGCCGATAAGCTGCAGGCCGACATGCTGATCGAGTCGGGGCGGCTGTCCGTCCGTGCCACGACGTGGTTTTTGCGCTCTCAGCACAACGCGGGCGACTTGGCGGCGACCATCGCGCACTTCGCGCCCTGTGTCGAGCAACTGCGCCGGGACCTGCCGCAACTGCTCGACAGCAAGGCGGAGGCTGTGCTCAAGGAACGCGCCGCGGGTTATGTGTCCGGAGGCGCGCCCGAAGCGCTGGCGAACCGCGTCGTTGCCTGCGAGCCGCTGTTTTCGACGCTGGACATCGTGGATATTTCGACTGCAAGCGAGCGGGCAGTGGGCACAGTGGCGGGTATTTACTTCGGACTTGCCGCGGTGCTCGATCTGCCGTGGATGCGCGAGCGGATCGGATTGCTTGCAGCCGACGGGCATTGGCAGACGCTGTCGAAACAAGCGATGCGCGACGATCTGACAGCGCTGCAGCGCTCGCTCACGGGGCAGGTGCTGGCCAGCGGCGGCGCGGACGATGCGCCTGCCGCGTTGATTGCGGCATGGCAGTCGGCGAACGCGGCACCGCTCGAGCGCGCGACGCGGCTGCTCGGCGAATTGCATGCGGTGCCCGCGCCGGACCAGGCCATGCTTGCGGTCGCGTTGCGCGAACTGCGCAATCTCGCCCAGTGCGCCTGACGATATCCGCAGAATCGGGGTAGAATGCCTCGCACGCAGCCTGCGTGCGGCGTGCTTACACACTCGGTAACGGATACATTTTCATGCCGAAGTCCGAACGCGATTACCCCGATCTGCACGAGCATCTGCAAGAGCTCGACCGGCAGGGGTTGTTGCTCACCATAGACCGGCCGATCGACAAGGATGCCGAGATGCATCCGCTGGTGCGCTGGCAGTATGTGGGCGGCATCGCCGAGCATGAACGCAAGGCCTTCCTGTTCACCAACGTCGTCGACGGGCTCGGCCGCAAATACAAATTTCCGGTGGTGGTCGGCGCCTTTGCCGGCAACCGCGCGATTTACGGCGTCGGCATGCGCGCACCGATCGAGGAGATCCAGGCGCGCTGGGACCATGCAATCGCCCATCCGGTTGCGCCGCGCATCGTCGAAAACGCACCGTGCCAGGAAGTCGTGATCGAAGGCGCGGGGCTGCAAGGCGATGGCAACGGGCTGGACAGCCTGCCGATTCCGGTGTCGACGCCGGGTTTCGACAGCGCGCCCACGCTCACCGCGACCAACGTCATCACCAAGGACCCCGAGACCGGCATCCAGAATCAGGGCACCTACCGCGCCGCGCTCAAGGCGACGGACCGGTTGGTCGTGCGCATGGCGACCCGCGTGGGCGGCGCGGGCGGTTACCGCCATTACCTGAAGCACCAGCAGCGCGGCGACAAGCTGATGCCGTGCGCCATTGTCCTCGGCGCTCCGCCGTGTGTTGCGTTCGTGGCGCCGATGAAACTGCCGATCGATCTCGATGAAGTCGGCGTGGCGGGCGGAGTCGCGGGCGGCCCGATCAACATGGTGCGCGCGAAAACCGTCGACCTGCTGGTGCCGGCCGAAGCCGAAATCGTGATCGAGGGTCTGATCGACACCGAGATGCTCGAACCGGAAGGCCCGTTCGGGGAGTCGCACGGCCACGTCGCGCTCGAGCAATACAACATGCCGATGCGGGTCACCGCGATCACCCACCGCAAGAACGCGATCGTCGCGTCCTACATCAGCCAGGTCACGCCCAGCGAATCGAGCACCATCAAACGCGTCTCGTACGAGCCGATGTTCCTGAACCATCTGCGCAACACCCTGGGCATTCGTGGCGTCAAACGCGTGACGCTGCACGAACGCATGACGGCGCTGCGGCGCATTGCCATCGTCACGGTGGAAAAAGGCACGCCGGCCACCGAAGTGTGGCGCGCGCTTTACGGCACGACCGCGTTCAAGGCCGACTGCGGCAAGATCTGCATCGCGGTGAGTGAAGACATCGATCCGGAAAATTCAGATGCCATTTTCTGGGCGCTCGCGTTTCGCATGAACCCGGCGACCGACCTGCAGGTGCTGCAGCACCGCAGCCAGGGCCACGGCCCGGAGCGCGAGCACGAGAATCAGCAGGAAGACGCCACACTGCTGATGGACGCCACCATGAAGGAAGATCTGCCGCCGCTCGCTCTGCCCAGGCAGGAATACATGGCACGCGCGCAGCAGATCTGGGACGAACTCGGCTTGCCCAAGCTGCGGCCGCAGTCGCCGTGGTTCGGCACCGAGCTCGGGGACTGGCTGCCGCAGTGGGAAGCGGCCGCGAAGCGCGCGGCCGAAGGGCGCTATCTCGAAAATGGCATCGCCAGCGCCGGGCAGCAGCGCGCCGGCCTCAAACCGGAGACGAGTTACCGGCCGGATGAAGGGCAGTAATTTAGTGATTGAGTGATTATGTGATTTAGTGATTTAGTGATTATGTGATTTAGTACCCGTCAAGCGCACCCGTCAGGCGTACCCGTCAAGCGGGTATTAAAAGGAAGGTATTACAAAGAAGGTATTGTGAAGAATGATTCAGTGGCTGGGGGCTCGTATTTATCGAGCGGCTGTAGAAAGGAAGGGCAAGGCCCCTTGCCTCCCAATCACTTAATAACTTAATAACTTAATAACTTAATCACTAAATCACTGCGTCACCGAATCACCGAATCACCGAATCACCGAATCACCGAATCACTTAATCACTCAATCACTGAATTACTGAATCACGCTTTATAAAGGAGTCTCAAATGAAACTCTACTATTCTCCCGGCGCGTGCTCTCTGGCGCCGCACATCGTGATGCGCGAATTGGGCATCGCTTTCGAGCTGGTCAGGGTCGACATTCCCACCAAGAAAACCGAGCACGGCGAAGACTACTGGAAAATCAATCCCAAGGGCTACGTGCCGGCGCTGGTGCTCGACAACCGGGAAATCCTGACCGAAGTGCCCGTTATCTGCCTCTATTTGGCCGACCAGATTCCCGGATACAGCCTCGCACCTCAGCCGGGCACCATGCCGCGCTACCACCTGATGGAGTGGCTCAATTTCGTTGCCACCGAAGTCCACAAGCAGATCGGCGCGCTGTTCAACCCGAAAATGACGCCGGACATGAAAAAGGTGCAGCTCGGCGTGATCGAGCGGCGCCTGAACGCGCTGGAAACCATGCTTGGCCCCCGTGACTATCTGATGGGCGAACGGTTCTCCATCGCCGACGCGCACCTGTTCACCGTGCTCAACTGGACCAAGATCCACAAGATCGACATGGCGAAATGGCCCAAGCTCAATGCTTATATAGGGCGCATCATTGACCGCCCGAAGGTGAAAGAGGCGATCAAAGTGGAAAGCCGAAACAAGTAGCGGCCGGTTTTACACACAGGAAAGTATTCGTATGTTACTGATTATAAAACTATATATTTTGATCGCGCTCAGCGTGTTGATGGCGCCGGCCACCGCCCAGGTCGCGCCGGATGCAGGCCAGATCGCGGGCTACCGGGGCCTGCTGGCTGCAGCAGCGAAGGGGGATGCGGCGCTGGCGGCAAAACTCATAGCCGGCGGCGCAAACGTGAACGAGCGTGACGGCTACCGGCGCACGCCGCTTCATGTCGCGACTTTCGCGAAACAGCGCGACATCATCGTCATGCTCGCGAAAGCGGGCGCGGACCTGGGCGCCCAGGAGTCCGACCGCTACGACGCGGTCACCATTGCTTCTGTCGCGGACGATGTGGAAACGCTGAGGCTGCTGCTCAAACTCGGCGCGAGCGCCAAAGCCGTCACCAGCCGCTACGACGGCACGGCGCTCATTGCCGCGGCGCATCTGGGCCACGACGACGTGGTGAAAGCGCTGATCGCGGCCGGCGCGCCGCTCGATCACGTCAACAACTTGGGCTGGACCGCGCTCATCGAATCCATCGTGCTCGGCAACGGCGGCCCACGCCACACTGAAACTTTGCGCGCGCTGGTGCCGGCCGGCGCAAACTTCAACCGCGCCGATCGCAGCTGCGCCACGCCGCTGCAACTCGCCCGCGCGCGCGGCTACCGCGAGATGGTGCAGATACTGGAAAAAGCGGGAGGACGGTGACCCCGCGCGTTCAATGTTCCGAGTTCCGAGTTCCAAGTTCCGGGGTTAAGAGCGCATTTGTGAGCAGCCGACAGGCTGCGAACTGTTCTTACACCTTGGCCTTTGAACCCTGCCGTCGCTTGACAAGGCGGTCGATCAGGGTATGATTTATTCATACCATCACGCCATTCACCGCCATGGGCACCGCTGTCAAGAAAACCATTTCCCTTCCCGCCGACCTCGCGCGGGATGCCGAGGCGCTGGCGCGCGCGGAGGGCAAAACGCTGAGCGCGGTGGTCCAGGATGCGCTGCGTCAGGCCCGCGTTGAGAGGCGCTTTCAGGAATTGCGCGGCATGCAAGGCTACTGGAGCCGCAAGGCGCGCGATAAAGGCATACTGACCGAGCAGGATCTCGAGCGTTACTTGCAGCGGTGAAGGTCGTTTTTGATACCAACATTCTGGTATCGGCCCTGGTGTTTCCCGGCGGACAAGGCGAGGCGGCATTGCGGCGCATCGTCGAAGAGCAGGATCAGCTCGTTATTTCCAAGCCTGTTCTCGACCAGCTTCTCGGCGTTCTCGGGCGCAAGTTCGCGCGCGATGCGGAAGAGCTGGCCCATGCCGCCGTCTATCTGTCGGAGCTCGGGGTGCTGGTCAAGCCGCGGCAAAAACTGCGTGCTGTGAAAGACGAACCTGACAATCGCATTCTCGAATGCGCCATCGCCGGACATGCGGACGCGATTGTCACGGGAGACAAAGCGTTGCTGGCGCTGCACGAATTCCGTGGCGTGCGTATCATCAGCCTGAGAGAATACATGGATGAATAAAGATTTTGCTCGTCGTTCTTTTTCGTTCCGTTCGCTGATTGTGGCCGGGGCAGCCCGGCGGCGCACATAGGTCCAGGTAATCGGCGTAGCAGCCAGGTGAGGGTGGTCGCGGTAAATGTTTCTCACCGAAGTTACCAATCACTGGTCACTGGTCACTGGTCACGGTTCACGATTGACCAATCACTTAATCACTCAAGCACCAGGGGGGTTCCCCGGCCCCTCGCTCCGCTCTCCCCACTACCTACTTCCCATTCTCCGTTTCCCCCCCTCATACCTGCTGCCTTGCCTAATATACGCTCCTGGCGTATATTAAACGTGTGTTTACCTTTGTCGAACTGGAACCCTTCGCGCGGGCCCGGATACAATTGCTCGACGACGATGAGTTTTCCCGGTTGCAATTGCATCTGATCGCGCAACCCGGGGCGGGCGACGTGATTCCAGGCTCGGACGGCTGCAGAACATTGCGGTGGGCGCTGGCCGGCCGCGGTAAACGCGGCGGGGCGCGTGTCGTCTACTTCTTGCGGCTGCGGGCGGACGAGATTGTGCTGGTGACGATGTATGCGAAAAACGTGCGCGATAACATCGAACCGAAACTTTTACGAGAACTGAGGCGTATCTATGAAAAAAACCGTAGCGGCAAGTAAGCGCGTAGCTAAGCGCGCAACCAAACGTGATCTCAATGCAGAGCTTCTCGCGTCGATCGCAGACGTGAAGGCCGGCCGGTGGGCGCGCAAAACCGAGTTCACGCGGCGTGCCGACGGCAGCTGGCGCCGCCGTATCGTGCTATCCGACGGTACGGTGGAAAAAGAGGAGATCATTCCTGCTACCGATTGGGCGCTTGCCGCGCGGGCGGGTACCGGGCTTTCGCAGGCGCAGTTCGCAAAATTGATAGGCGTCTCGCTGCGAACGCTTCAGGAATGGGAACAAGGGCGCAAGCGTCCTTCCGGCCCGGCAGCGGCGCTGCTGCGCATCGTCGCGCGCGATCCGGAAGTCGTTGGCGCACTAAGCCGTTGATATAATTTATCAGTGCAAATTTGAAATTCAGAACGGACTTTCACCGCTAACTGCTCACGTCCTACCAATCACTCATCACCCACACCCACTACCCAAAAACCCCATGACTAAAAAAACCAAACAATTACGCATCGGCATTCCCAAGGGCAGTCTGCAGGAGACGACGCAGAAGCTGTTCGTTCGCGCCGGCTACGACCTGCGCATCTCCGGCCGCTCCTACTACCCCGGCATCGACGATCCCGAGATCGAGTGCATCCTGATCCGGCCGCAGGAGATGTCGCGCTACGTCGGGCAGGGCATACTCGACTGTGCGATCACCGGCCTCGACTGGATTCAGGAAAATGACTTCGACGTGGCGGAACTGGCCGACCTGCGCGCGCCGTGGCCGAACTATGGCGTCGTGCGCTGGGTGCTGGCCTCGAAGGAAGACTCGCCGTTCCATTCAGTGAAACACCTCGAGGGTCGCCGCATTGCCACCGAAGCGGTGGGCATGACCAAGCGTTTCCTCGCGCAGCATGGCGTGAACGCGAGCGTTGAATTTTCCTGGGGTGCGACCGAGGTCAAGCCGCCGATCCTGGCCGATGCGATCGTCGACGTGTCCGAGACCGGCTCGTCGCTGCGCGCCAACGATCTGAGAGTCATGGACGTGGTGCTGGAGAGCACGCCGCGCTTCATCGCCCATCATCAATCTCTGGAAGATCCGTGGAAGCGCGCCAAGATCGACCGCCTGCTGATGATGCTCAAAGGCGCGATCGCCGCCGCCACGCGCATCCTGCTGTCGATGAACGTGCCGCGCGACAAAGTCGATACCGTGATCAAGATCCTGCCGGCGCCGGCCACCCCGACCATCTACACACTGGCCGATCCGGCGTGGGTGGACCTGAGCACCGTCGTCGAGGAAAAGGCCGTGCGCGAACTGATTCCGCGGCTCTACGATGCGGGTGCGCGCGGCATTATCGAACTGCCGATCAACAAAATCGTCGAATAGCGCGGGCGCTTGTCGCACGCTGTTTCAAGTTTCAGGTTTCAAGTTCCAAGTTTAACGGCGGTAGCTGACATTGAACACTTGCGCCGTATTCGTCAGATCGGGGGCAATGGCTGATATGGACGCCAAACCGCAGGGCGGATTCAGTTATTGGGTAAGCGACGAACAGTTGCGCGCCTACCTGGCGATGCCGCTCATCGAGCGCTTGAAGTGGGTCGATGACGCGCGCCGCTTCACGCTTGCCGCGCAAACGTCCGAGACGCGCGAGCGCATGGTGCGCCTGCGGCGCGGCGAAGCGATTGCCTGAACGCATATTACCTGCTGTTTAATGTTTCAAGTTTCAGGTTTCAGGCTTGTCGCTCACTGCGTTCGATTCCCCACTTCCCCAATCCGGCCGAACAGTAATCACTCAATCACGGGCTGGTGTATGAACGCCGATGAAGTATTCGTGCCTACATGCGACCGAGCAAAGCTGCCGGCAACCACGCCCGAAACCGGTAAGGCGGAGGCTTGACCCGTCTAATCTGTCGCCCGCAGCCTTCACAGGATATCGTCACGACTCATCAGATTTCCTGCTCGAATCCTGTCCTTAAGCCCAGTCCCAGTAGTTGACGGGCCGCTGTCATCGGGTGTTACCTGCTGGTGTTACTTTTTGGGAGCATAGTCATCCCCTCATCCGCCGACCGCTCGAAACTGACCGATGACCTGAAACGGCGTATCGCACCGCTGGTGAAGTCCACCGGCAAGATGCCCCATACCTAAATGGTCGACATCGAGACGACCTGGGCTTGTCCTGACCCTCCGCCATCAACGCGAGGCGAAGTTACCTCTAACCGCGCATTGCGCCTGGTTCCAAGTCCGGATTTTGCGCTCACAATACAGCTTGAAACTCAGAAACTCGCTGAACACTTAATCTCCGTTCTTGTAGTGCAAAAAAAACATGCACCACCGCCTTCACTTAAATAAGTACTTGAATATGTAACAGTTATATAAACTACCCTCGCGCACCCTGTCTATGCGCAAACTATATACTTCGAAGGCCATTTTTTGCCCGGCAGCGGTATGCGTCTTTTACCCCCGAATTTCGCGTGTAACTCTATGAATAATAGTGTGAATTAAATTTACCCGTCCCAACTGGCACGACCGATGCTTATATAAAGTCAGGCAACAACAAATCAACTGACGGAGAGCATCATGAGAACCTACACACACAATCTGAACACCGTAAACGGAACCTTGGCTGGACTCGGTTTCCTGACTCGTAAACCGACAACGCCGCCAAAGGCAAAACCACTTTGGCCAAACGCGCGAAAAACGTCGCGCTCTTCTTAGCGGCACCTTTCATCGGCCTGGTCTACCTGATGGCCTTCCCGGTCATCGGCGTAGCGCTCCTGGTCTGGTATGCGGGCAAAGCCGTGATGGCAAACAAAAAAGCGCGGACCGTCGCGCTCACGGTCGCCGCCCCGGTCATCGCGCTGGTGTTCATCACCGCCGGCCCGATCGTCGGATTAGGCGCGCTTGCCTGGGCAGGAGGCAAAGCCCTCGTGGCAGGATAAGCAGCCAGCAACCGCAGTAAGCACTAACTAAACGGGCAGGATCCCAACGGATCCCGCCCGTTTTCGTTGCGTGGCTTTAACCACAGGTCCCGGACACTCAGCGGTTTGCATATATGCATATATATTTGCATAATAATGACAATGAAGATCGTGTGGAACGAAGCCAAGCGCCGTACTAACCTGCGCAAGCACGGGCTCGATTTCGCCGAAGCTGAAGAGGTGTTCACGGGCATTACCTGCACGATCGAAGATAGGTGTTTTGACTACGGCGAACAGCGTTTCGTTACGCTAGGCTTATTGCGCGACACGGTGGTCGTAATCGCTCATACCAAATCTCCGACCGAAATTCGAATAATCCCCATCCGAAAAGCGAATAGAAATGAGCAAATCCTCTACTTCCAAAGCATCTAAGCGACAAACAGCCTCGAAAACCGATTGGCCGCGCGTCAAGGCGCGATGCGCGACGCGGACATCGACTTGTCCGATATTCCTGAAATCGATGCAAATGCAGCGGCGCATGGCGTGGTGCGAGTCGGCGGCAAGATCGTGCCGCCCGGCAAAACACGGCTCACAATGTATCTTGACGCGGCCATAGTGGAGTTCTTCAAGTCGCGAGCGGGGGCGCGTGGCTACCAGACATTAATCAATGAGGCACTGAAACAGGCGATTGAGCGCGAGAGCCTGGAAGACACGTTGCGGCGTGTAATCCGCGAGGAGACTGCTACCTACGAGACTGGTGTTGGGAAAAAATAGATGAGATACGAGGGGCCATTCGCGTCCAATCACCGCTCTTCGCCTTGAACGTTGAACCCGGAACTTTGAACTCGGAAGCATCCCTGCTTACCTCTTACGTCTGTGATCTTTCATCCCTCATCCATCTCCCCCTTCTTTTCCAATCACCTTCTTTGTAATGCCTTCCTTTTAATACCCGCTTGACGGGTCACTCAACACGGGGCGCTCTAAGCCCATCACCCATTCACCCAATCACTCAATCACCCAATCACTGAATCACTTAATCACCGCCCTTCTTCCCGCCACCCGGTGGATCATCCACGCGCCGCAGCCCATCAAAACCGCGTTGAGCCAGAACACCGGAAACAGGCCGAAGACCGAGCCGACCATGCCGAACACACTCGGTCCGCTCGTACGCATCAGGTTGTTCGCGGTCAGGCGCAGGCCGAGCGTCTCGCCCGAGCGGCCTTTGGGCGAGCGGCTGAACATCAGCATCAGCGTCAGCGGCTGCCCGCAGCCCATGCCGAGGCCGAATAAAAACGAGATCGCCGCGAGCACGATGACGCTCTTGAAGAACGGCATCAGCGCGAACGCAGCCGCGCCGACGCAAAAGCAGTAGACGAGCAGCCGCTCCTCGGATTTCCATCGGATCAGGCGCGGCATGATCAGCCGCACGACGAAGGACGCCGCGGAGAACGTGGCGAGGACCATGCCGATCTCCGTCGCCGACAGCGCGATGCCGTGTCCGTAAATCGGCAGGTAGAACTGGTAGAAATCGTAGCCGGCCTGCATCAGGCTGCTGATGCCCAGCATCACCCACATGCTGCGGTCGGCCAGCGTCTTGAGAACGCCCGCTGACGCCTCCGGCGCGCGGCCGCTGCCCGGCGGCAACAGCCCGCCCCATTTCAGCATTAGCACAGTCGCCACCAGGGGCAGTGCCATGATGTAAAGACAGGCGGTCGCATACCCCGCATGATCGATGGAGAGTCCCGCGAGCAAGGGGCCGGCGAAATGACCGACCGCGCCGACCATGCTGAAGTTGCTGAAATTCTGCGTGCGCTTGTCCGGCGTGCTCAGGACCCCGACCAGGTTCTGCACGATAACGTTGTAGAGCGCGAGGAACATGCCCGTCAGCGCCGCCGCGGCGAACAACCCCGGCAGGCTGCGAAAGAAAAATGGCAGTAGCGTGCCGGCCGTGCCGCAGACCATGGCGGCCAGCAGCAGCCAGCGCGAGCCCCAGCGGTCGGACAGCGTGCCCACCACCCATGACAGCATCAGCGGAAAAATGAAAATGGTCGCGGCGAGCATGCCGACCGCGAACGGCTCGGCGCCGAGCTGCAGCGCGAACAGCGTCAGCATGACGCGGGCCGCGCTCAGATAGATAAAGCCGAGAAACGTAATGGCAAAGACGAAATAAAGGGCCATTGGGCTCCGCTGACAGGCAACAGTCTTGCAGCTGTCGGTCAGAGCGCGGGCGGAATGACGAGTCGCTGCGGCATCGGACAGAACCGGGCCGGCGATGCACCGATCGCGGGCCGTTGCTACAACCTGGAAGACGCAAATTATACCCGCTCGCCACGCGCCGCGGATACCGCTGA